>NZ_CP087998.1:0-631180 GCF_021044585.1 Sulfurimonas sp. HSL-3221
GCATTATGCCTCAAATTGTCTGCTATAATTCACATCATTATTCACATTGTGGAAATTATAGCGAACGGGAGCTGCGATGACGATCGGCGATACGATTCTGGAGATGCTTAAAGAGGAGATCAGCGAGGTCGAATACAACCGCTACGTCAAACAGATGAGCTTTCTTTCCAAAGCGTCGCGCAGCGACCTCGCCGTTTTCGAAGTGCCCAACCCCCTCCTCGCGAGCTGGATCAAGAACCATTATGCCTCCAAGATCGCCCACCTCTTCGAGATCAAAACGGGGAGCACGCGAGAGGTCAATATCCGGGTCAAAAAGGCCAAGGGCCTCGCCGGGAAAAGCGGCCCTTCTGCCGCGGTCACCCCGGCAGAAGGGCCGAAGCACTCCATGCTCAACCCCGCCTACACCTTTGAAAACTTCGTCGCCGGCAGTTCCAACCAGTTCGCCTACGCCGCGGCCAAGAGCGTCAGCGAGCGGCCGGGACAGGTCTACAACCCCCTCTTTATCTACGGCGGGGTAGGTCTGGGCAAAACCCACCTGATGCAGGCCATCGGCAATGTCATGCTGCTGCAGGGCAAAACCGTCGTCTACACCTCCGTCGAGCAGTTCGTCAACGACTTTACCCGCCACCTGCGCAACCAGACGATGGACCGCTTTAAAGAGAAGTACCGCCAGTGCGACCTGCTGCTGATCGATGACGTCCAGTTCCTCAGCAACAAGATCCAGACCCAGGAGGAGTTTTTTCACACCTTCGAAACCCTGCGCAGCGAGGGCAAACAGATCGTCCTCACTTCCGACAAACCCCCCAAGCGGATCGCCGGCCTGGAAGCGCGGCTGCAGAGCCGCTTCGAATGGGGGCTTGTGGCCGACATCCAGCCGCCGGAGCTGGAGACGAAGATTGCGATCATCAAGAAAAAATGCGAGATCAACCGGGTTATTCTCGGCGACGACGTCGTCAACTATATTGCAACCGTCATCGACAACAACACCCGGGAGATCGAGGGGATCCTCTCCAAGCTGCACGCCTACTCCCAGCTGATGCACCAGGAGATCACCCTCGATTTCGCCAAAAACGCCCTGCGCGAGCAGCTCCAGGAGAAGAGCGACAACATCTCCATCGACGGGATCATGAAGACCATCGCCAAAGAGCTCAACGTCAAACCGAGCGAAATCCGCTCGAAAAGCCGCAGCCGCAACATCGTCGCCGCCCGGCGCGTCGCCATCTACCTCGCCCGCGAACTGACCCCGATGTCGATGCCGCAGATCGCCCAGTATTTCGGGATGAAAGACCACAGCACCGTCAGCCATACAATGAAAAAAATCCACCAGCTTCTCGAAGAGGATGAGAACTTCAAGGTCAAGATCAACGAGCTGCATAATAAAATCACCGCCATGCCGCCGGAGACTGTCTAAAAAAGCACCCTTTATCTATATTTTCTTTGCAAATAAAAAAAGATATAATGTGCCAAGTGAACAAATGTGAAGAAGGCAATCGACTTTATTCACATGGGAAAAGCCCTAAAAGTAGGGATGTTTTCTGCTTTTTCACAAAAAAACGGCAGACTACTATCATCTACTAAAAATTTAAATATATAACAGGAGCTTCGATGCAGTTCGAGATCGCCAAATCCGTGTTGGAAAATATCCTGATCCACACACAGCCGTTTCTGGAGAAAAAAGATCTCTCCCAGATCACATCCCACCTCTACTTCGAAGCGACTGCATCGAACACATTGACCGTCAAAGCCACCGACTATGAAATCGGCCTTGTGATCGAAGCCGGCAATATCAACGTTATCGAGCCCGGCATGGCAACAGCCAACGGCAAGAAACTCCTCGACATCGTCCGCATCCTCAGTGACGGCAACGTCAACCTCAATACGAAAGACGGTATGCTCGATATCACCCAGGGACACTCCGACTTCCAGCTCCCGATGTACAATGCCCAGGAGTTCCCGGCTTTTGCCTCCATTGAGAACAAACCCGGAGTCGAGATCGATTCCGGTCTGCTGATCAACTCCCTGAAAAAGATCACGCCTGCCGCCGATACGAACAATCCGAAGTTCGAACTCAATGGTGCGCTCATCGATATCAAATCCGACCAGATCAACTTTGTCGCTACCGATACCCGCCGTCTTGCCATCATCGCCATTCCGCAGACCAGCGGCAGCGAACTCTCCCTGATCATTCCCAAAAAAGCGATTATCGAGATCCAGAAACTCTTTACGAGCAATATCGACATCTACTACGATGCCACCCATCTGCTGATCAAATCCGACCAGTACACCTTCTTTACGAAGCTGATCAACGGAAAGTTCCCCGACTACAACCGCATTATCCCCGCATCGACACGCTACAACCTCACCCTGCCCAAAAGCGACATCGTCAATGCCATCAAACAGATCACGACAATCTCCAATGACATGAAACTAACCCTGGAGAGCGGCCGTATCCTCTTTGAAAGCCTCAGCGACGAGAACAACAAGGCTACGACAGAGATCAATGTCGACACCGGGATCGATTCCTCTTTCGTCTTTGCCGTCAACAGCCGTTATATACTCGACTTCCTCGGGCAGATCGATCAGACCCATTTTACCCTCGGACTCAACGAACCCAATATGCCTTTCATGCTGCAAGAAGAAGCGTTCAAAACAATCGTCATGCCGATTGTCATCTGACCTGCGCTTCTCTTTTTTCGCAGGCAGAGCCTGCTCCCGTCTCCTCTAAGCCCATAAAATTAATTTATTAGCCCTTTTTGGATAAAATTAAACCCATTTAGCCTACTGGAGCGATCATGGAACAAAATTACGGCGCAGGCAATATTAAAGTCCTCAAAGGACTCGAGGCCGTACGTAAACGTCCGGGGATGTATATCGGTGATACGGGCCATCGCGGTCTGCACCATCTCGTCTACGAAGTCGTCGACAACTCCATCGACGAAGCAATGGCCGGATACTGTGACACGATCACCGTAACGCTCACCAAAGCCGGTACCGCGATCATTGGCGACAACGGGCGCGGGATTCCGACCGATATGCACCCGACCGAGAATATTTCCGCCGCCACCGTCGTTCTGACCGTCCTGCATGCCGGGGGGAAATTCGACAAGGATACCTACAAGGTCTCAGGTGGTCTGCACGGGGTCGGTGTCTCCGTCGTCAACGCCCTCAGTAGCAACCTCCACATGACGATCCACCGCGACGGCAAGATCCATGAACAGGATTTCAAACAGGGGATTCCCCAGGAGATCCTCGAGGTAACGGGAAATACCCGCAAACACGGAACAACGATTGAATTTGCTCCGGATCCCTCAATCTTTACCGAAACGGTTATTTTCGAGTACGACTACCTTGCCAGACGTTTCAAAGAACTCGCCTACCTCAACCCGAGAATCAAGATCATCTTCAAGGATGAGCGCGACGGCAGAAGCGAAACCTACCATTTTGAAGGCGGTATTACCCAGTTCGTTTCCGATCTCAATAAGAAGATCCAGGTCGCTTCGCCGTATGAGTACAATGCAAAAATCGAAGATATCGAACTCGATATCGCGCTGATGTACAACGACAGCTTCGAAGAGAAGGTCTACAGCTTCGTCAACAATATCCGCACCCCCAACGGCGGGACGCATGAAGCCGGTTTCCGCGCAGCACTGACACGTGTCATCTCGACCTACAACAGCCAAAACGGGAATGCAAAAGAGAAAGACGTCAAACTCAGCGGTGAAGATACCGGCGAAGGGTTGATTGCCGTCGTCTCCGTCCGGGTGCCCGAACCGCAGTTCGAGGGTCAGACCAAGGGCAAACTGGGTAACACCTATGTCCGTCCGTTGGTCCAAAAAGCCTCATATGAGCAGCTCTCCAAGTATTTTGAAGAGAATCCTATCGAGGCCAAAGCGATCGTTCAAAAAGCGCTGATGGCGGCGAGAGGACGCGAAGCGGCGAAAAAAGCACGCGACCTTACCCGCCGCAAGGACTCCATGAGCGTCGGTACCCTGCCGGGGAAACTGGCCGACTGCCAGAGCAAAGACGCGACGATCAGCGAACTCTACCTCGTCGAGGGCGACTCCGCGGGCGGTTCCGCCAAGCAGGGGCGTGACCGTGTCTTTCAGGCGATCCTGCCGCTCAAAGGTAAGATCCTCAACGTTGAAAAAGCGCGCCTGGACAAGATCCTCAAATCCGACGAGATCACGAACATGATCACGGCGCTGGGCTGCGGGATCGGCGAAGAGTTTGACGAAGAGAAGCTGCGTTATCACAAGATCATCATCATGACCGATGCCGACGTCGACGGTTCGCACATTCAGACCCTGCTGCTGACCTTTTTCTTCCGCTATTTCCCGACGATCGTCGAGAACGGCTACCTCTACCTGGCGCAGCCGCCGCTCTACCGCTACAAGAAGGGTAAAAAAGAGATCTACTTCAAAAACGACCGTGTCATGAATGACTTCCTGATCGAGAACGGCGTCGAGTCGCTGGAGATCGAGGGAATCGGCCATAACGACCTTGTCTCCTATTTCAAGATGGTCGACCACTACAACAGCAGTCTCGAAGCGCTGGAGCGCCGCTACTCCCTTGTCAGCCTGATCCGCCACTTCATCGAGAACCCGGACATCATCGGGCTGGATTCGGAAAAAATGTACGCCGAGGTCGAACGTTTCCTCGCCGAACGCGGCAACAATATTCTCTCCAAACTCGTTTCCGAAGAGGAGATCCACCTCTTCGTCCAGACGGGAGAAGGGATGGAAGAGCTCCGCATTAACGATGAGCTTTTCAGCGCGCCGCACTTCAACGAGGCGCAGTTCGTTTATGACAAGATGAAAGAGTGGGGTATCGATATCGGCGGCGATCCGCTCGAGATCCTCGAAGAGATCAAGGAGTATGCACGCAAAGGCTCTTACATCCAGCGCTATAAAGGGCTTGGTGAAATGAACCCGGAACAGCTGTGGGAGACGACGATGACACCGGAAAACCGCGTGCTGCTTCGCGTGAATATCGAAGATGCCGAAGCGGCGAGCGATGCCTTCAACCTCTTTATGGGCGATGAAGTCGAGCCGCGCCGGAACTACATCGAGACCCACGCCAAGGACGTCAAACACCTTGACGTATAACCCATGAGTCTACTCTATCCCGAAGCCAAGGAGCGCGAAAACCGCTTTAAACTCGCCCTGCGAATGGGGCTCCCTGTTTTTGCGTTGGCAGTCATCACCACGGCATCGGTGATGCTGCGCTATTTCAATACGATCCCCAACACGTTTATCATTGTTGCCTTCAGTATGCTGGGCATTATGGTCTACTACCTCTTTTACCTGATCTACCAGGGATTCAACGAGCGGATCACGGACCCGATCAGCCATGCCTTTACCCGGGAGTACTTCAGCGCGCAGATGCAAAAGGAGCTGAAGAAAAAGGATTACACCTTCTTTCTGCTCAGCGTCGTCAACCTGGACGATATCAACCAGCAGTACGGGTTTACGAACGGGGACAAAGTGCTTTACAGTGTCGCCAACAGGATCGCCGCCTATCTGAACGAGCAGAAAATGTACCGCGTCCCGATCGCCCACTTCAAAGGGGGGGACTTTATCATCGCGCTCGAGGGAAAGCAGGAGGATTTCAGTTCGATGATGGAGCTGCTCTGCGTCAAGTTCCAGCACTACAGCCTCGAGGAGATCGAAATCGACATCCTGGGCTCCATGACGGATACCCGCCATTCGCGCTCCATCGAGAAGCTGGTCGACTGGCTTTATGAGCTGCAGGGCGAGAACGCGAAAATGCTCAAAACCGATGGGGAGGAGATCGACCCGGACACGGTGGAGCATCTGGTACTCGAAGCGGTCAATGCACGCTCTTTTTCCTATGCGTACCAGGCCGTGTTCGAGGGGGGAAAACCTCTGCTTTTCGAACAGGCCTTCAAGCTGGTCACGGGGGAGGGCAAACTCGTTCACCAGAAACGCTTTATGCCGGTGATCAACCGTCTGGGACTGCTGCGCCGTTTTGACGAAATACAGACCGAAGCGGCGCTGGCCGAAGTTGAAACACTCGAACCGGGGCAGATGATCGCCGTCGATGTCTCTCCCTCTTCGCTGCGCAACCCGCTTTTCCTGGAGCACATTATGATGCTGCTCTCCAATAACGACAAACTCCGATACCGCCTGGTATTCGTGATCAGCGAAAGCAACTTCTATCACCAGACGTCGCAGTTCAATACGAGGCTGCAGGCCTTCCGCCGGGCGGGGATCTACATTGCGCTGGACCGCCTGGGCGGGATTCACGCTTCGCTGCGTTATCTGCAGGATCTTGACGTGGACTTCGTCCGCTACGAGAGCACGCTGGGGAAAAGCATTACGGAACCGAGGGTCCGTGCGCTCGTCGAAGGGTTGCAGCAGACGGTGAAAACGCTGGGCTACCGCAGCTGGATCAGGATGATCGAAGACGAAGCCGCCTATGATGCCGCAAAGGCAGTCGGGGTCGACATGATCCAGGGGAACTATCTCAGTCCCATCGATACCATCAAGGAGTAAAGAATGAAATATGGTGAAGAGATTATCGCAAACTTTGATGTGGAGAAGGATCTTGAGATCTGGCCAAACGAGCACAAACGCGACTATATTATCAAGATGACCCTGCCGGAGTTCAGCTGTCTCTGTCCGCGCAGCGGCTACCCGGACTACGCGACGATCTACCTGGAGTATACACCCGATGAGTGGGTGGTCGAACTCAAGGCGATCAAGCTCTACATCAACGCCTTCCGCGATCGTCACATCTCCCATGAAAACAGCGCGAACGAGATCTATGAAGTCCTCGAGCGCAAACTCAAGCCCAAATGGATGAAAATCACGGCGGACTTCAACCCCCGCGGGAATGTTCATACGGTCATCGAGATCGACAGCAGCCGAATAACAAAATAAATCATATAAATAATATTAATATTATAACGCCATAATATTTAACGATTCTGTGGTAAAATTCTGCCCTAGATTCCATGAGGAGATGGGGGAGAAAATGCAAGAGTCATTAGCGGACTTTTTTCAGACGCAGATGGAGCGTCAACTGGCCAAACGCAGCGGCGACGGTGCGGAGGCGATCATGATGGACATGCGGGACGACGGCATCGATTTTTATGCCGTGCTGAAACAGGATAAGCCGCTCTGCTTCTTCTGCCGGGGTATCCGGTACTTCAAATCCCCCGACGGTACCTTTACGATGCAGGCGGCGGACGGCACGGGGCTTCCCATTGATGAGAACGAATACCGCAGCCGTCTGGATTATGCGCTTTCGTGCATCGGCGCCAGTTCCGAAACGGGCGTCGGCGTGCTCGTCAAGAAACATATCAAAACCCTCTGATGCGTACGTTGACACTGATGCGGCATGCGAAGTCCTCCTGGGACGACCCGGCCCTCGGTGATCACGAACGTCCCCTCAATGCCCGCGGCAAGAAAGCGGCCAAAACCATGGCGGAGCGCCTTCACGCCGAACACTATACCCCCGATCTCGTCCTTGTCTCTTCCGCCCGGCGTACCCGGCAGACGGCGGCGGCATTGCAAAAAGTTTATGACGGGGCGTTAGCCGTCCAAACGGAACCGTTATTGTACGAGGCTTCGTCCGAAACCTACGCCGAGGTGATCCGAAAGGTCGATGACGCCGTCGACGAACTGATGATCATCGGACACAACCCGACCATAGAGTGGATCGCCGAAACGTTGGGCGGAAAAGCCGTCCACATGCCGACCGCGGCCTATATCCGATTCGAGATCCCCTGCAGCTGGTCGGCATTTCAATTCGAACGCTATAAAACACTCGCCTACGATTACCCCAAATCCGACAAATAATCCTTCAGCCATGCCTTTGCACCTTCCTCATCCGAGAACGCGCCCTCGAGCTGGGCGTCGTAGGCCGCATCCAGGATCGTTTTGAAACGGGGGGAGGGTGATAGCCCGGCGGCGATAAGCGCCTCCCCGTTCAGCAGGGCGGCCCTGGGCGCATTCAGCACGCCCAGTCTCTCCGCCTTGTGCAGCAGCCAGGCCACGGCGTCGCTCGTCTCGGCGGCGGGGTGGCGTCCCCGGTAGCAGGCTTCGGCAACGGCGGCGATCGTATCGATGCGGACGTCCCGTGCCAGGCGCATTACCTCCGCGTCCGACGCCGCTTCGGCGTAGAGCCGTTCGGGTTGGCCGTGGTACTTTACATAATCAAGCACGTTCAAAACAAGCCGTTTGTCATCGGTGAGTGAGGTGAGAAAGGCGTTTGGATCTCGCATGCCGATGCAGAGCGGGGCGAACATCATGGCAAGGGGGTCGCTTTCCACGCGGCGGCGGATAGATGCCATCGTATCGAGCGCCCGCAGCACGACGTCCCAGAGATCGGTCGTCTCCAGGGCGGCAAGTTCGGGAAAGAACGGGGTGATGTGAAGAAGATGCATCGTCCGCAGTCCGACGGAGGGGGTGTCGGATTTGAGCAGCAGCTTTTTGAACTCTTCGAAAATGCGCTCTTTGGGCAGTTCGGCAAGCAGCCCCTGTGCCATCATCGTGTGCGCCAGACGTATGAGATGCGGGTCCGGGATGAGACGGAAACGGGCGGAGAACTGTACGGCGCGCAGCAGCCGAAGCGGGTCTTCGACGAAGGTGCTTTCATTGACGCAGCGCAGGGTTTGGGTCTCCAGGTCTCTCTCTCCGCCGTAGGGATCGAGGAGCTTCTGTTCGACCGGATCGTAGCCGATGGCGTTCACGGTAAAATCGCGCCGTTTGGCCGCTGTTTTAAAATCAAACGTCTCAAACGTCGTGACGGCAAAGCCCGTATGGCCCGGTCCGGTTTTCGTCTCGACCCGGGGAAGGGAGAGGTCGAGGTCGTAATCGCCCAGGCTCAGTTTGAGAACGCCGAAGGATTTGCCGACGCTGTTGACGCTGCCGAAGGGGGTCAGCAGTGGGATAAGGGCCTCCAGGGAGGGGGCGCCGAAACACTCGATATCGATATCCTTGCTGGGAGCCTCCAGCAGCGCATCGCGCACATAGCCGCCGACAAACACGGGGCGTACCCCCTGCGCGGCGAGGGCGTCAATGAGTGGGGCGAGGGCATCGGGAACGGCGGGCATCGGCTTCATACCGTTATTGTAGCAAAGGCTTTTGCTATAATTGCGGAAACAAAAGGGGAGACCCCCTGTAAAGAGGATACGATGGGTAGAGCGTTTGAATACCGCCGCGCGGCGAAAGAGAAGCGCTGGGGCAATATGTCCCGGATTTTTCCGAAACTGGCCAAAACGATCACGATGGCGGCCAAAGCGGGGGGACCGGACCCCGATATGAACCCGCAGCTGCGTCTGGCGATCCAGACCGCCAAAGCGCAGAACATGCCCAAGGACAACATCGAGGCGGCGATCAAGCGCGCCAGCGGGAAAGACGCCGCGGACATCGCCGAGGTCAATTTTGAGGGCAAAGGGCCGCACGGCGCGCTGATCTTCGTCGAGTGCGCGACGGACAACAACAACCGCAGCGTCGCCAACGTGCGCAGCTACTTCAACAAAAGCGGGGGCGAACTGCTCAAAACCGGTTCACTCGAGTTCATGTTCGACCGCAAAGCGGTCTTCGAATTTGAAAAAACGGACGCGATGGATCTTGAGGAGATGGAGCTTGAGCTGATCGATGCCGGTCTTGAAGAGCTGGACGAGAACGAGGGCACCGTTTACGTCAACGGCGACTATACCAGTTTCGGTTCACTCCAGGAAGCCCTGGAGGGGATGGGAATCGAAGTGAAGAAGGCCTCCTTGCAGCGCCTTCCGAACAATCCGCAGAGCTTCACCGAGGAGCAGATGGAAGAGGTCGAGAAGCTGATCGACAAACTTGAAGAGGACGATGACGTCCAGGCCGTCTACACGAACATCGAATAACCCCCTGCGGGGGCCCTACTGCCTCCCCGCTGACCACCCACTGCCTTTTTTGTAATCATTCTGCTACTGTACCGCGATACGATTTTGGTTATCATAGTTCCAAGAATGCCATTTCCGGTCTGCGGTCCGGAGACGTGTTTTGGCGCAATGTCCGGAAGGACTCTGAAGGATTGCGATGAAAAAACATACCAAGATTCTGGCGACAGTAGGCCCCGCGTGCGAGGACGTCGACACCCTGGAACGGATGATCCGTGCGGGCGTGAACGTCTTCCGTCTCAACTTCAGCCACGGGACCCACGACTACCACGAAGCCAATCTCAAACGCATTTACGAAGCGGCGAGCCGCTGCGGCCTGATCGTCGGCGTGCTGCAGGATATCAGCGGACCGAAGGTGCGCATCGGCCTCATCGACGGCATCGTGGAGCTCTCCCCCGGCGACAGGATTGAGTTCACGGCCGAAGAAAGCGACGGGGTCTTTATCGCGCCGGGACGCCTGCGCCTCAGCCTCAACCACCCGGAACTGCTGGCCAAGGTTGAGAAGGGGGAGGCGATCTATTTTGCGGACGGCTCCCTGCGCACCACGGTCGTCGCGACGGGCGACAGCGTTGTCTGCGAAGTGCAGAACAGCGGCCAACTCAGCTCCCGCAAGGGGGTCAACTTCCCCCACACTTCCCTGGGACTGGAGGTCCTGACGGCAAAGGACCGCGAAGATATAGCCTGGGGGGTGAAGAACGGGGTCGATTTCATGGCGATCTCCTTCGTGCAGACGGCAAAGGACATGGAGGACGTTCGGGCCGAAGTGGAGCGCCATGGCGGGAATACCCAGCTGATCGCGAAGATCGAGAAGTTCGACGCCGTCGAAAACATCGACGCGATCCTCGAAGCCAGCGACGGGCTGATGGTGGCGCGGGGCGACCTGGGAATCGAGGTCCCTTTCTACAAGGTCCCGACGCTGCAGAAGATGCTTATCCGCAAAGCCAACGAAAAAAGTAAACCCGTCATTACCGCCACGCAGATGCTCCTCTCCATGACCCAGGCCGAACGGGCGACGCGGGCGGAGATCAGCGACGTCGCCAATGCCGTGCTCGACGGTACCGACTGCGTGATGCTCTCCGAGGAGAGTGCCGTGGGTGCCTACCCGGTCAAAGCGGTCGAAACGATGACGGAAACGATCCGCGAGACGGAGAAGATCTACCCGTACCACAAGTTCGCGCAGTTCGAATGTTTCGACGAGATGGACGTGATCGACGAATCGGCGGTCCTGCTGTCGCAGAAGATCGACGCCGAGGCCATTATCGCGCTGACGGCCTCGGGGCAATCGGCGAAAAAACTGGCCCGCTACCGCCCCGAGAACCCCATTTTGGCCGTGATGCACAGTGACCGCGTGGCGCGCCTTCTCACCCTGGTGTGGGGGGTCGTTCCGGCGTTTCTGACGCGGACGACGAGCGTGGACAAGATGCTCATCGAAGTGGTGCAGAGCGGTCTGGCGCGGCAGGTGCTTGACCGCCACGCCATGTACATCGTTACCGCGGGCGACCCCATCGGCGTGCCCGGTACGACGAACGCCATCCGCATTCTGCGCGAAAACGAGATGGAGTATTTCGCGTCGGCGGCGCTCAAAAAGCGCTCCAAGAAGATGCCAGAGGGTACCGCAACCCTCTTTTAATAAAGGACGACCGTTATGAGTGAAACCGCCAACGTTTGCGATATTGTTATTTTCGGAGGGCACGGGGATCTCTCCCTGCGCAAGCTCATTCCCGCCCTTTACCACCTCTG
Organism: Sulfurimonas sp. HSL-3221; assembly: GCF_021044585.1. Lineage (GTDB taxonomy): Bacteria > Campylobacterota > Campylobacteria > Campylobacterales > Sulfurimonadaceae > Thiomicrolovo > Thiomicrolovo sulfuroxydans. The sequence goes on from NZ_CP087998.1 coordinate 11,648, forward strand.
CAGCGACGGCTACGTCGCGCCGACGAGCCGCATCATCGCCACGAGCCGCCACGAGGTGTCGCGCGAGGAGCATCTCGCCCTGGTCAAGGAGAAGCTGCAGCTTTTCCTCAAAGAGGGGTGTTTTGAAGAGGCGCACTGGGAGAGCTTCGCCCGGCAGCTGGAGGTCGTTACTGTTGACCTGGGCGTGGAGGAGAGCTACGGTGCCCTCGCCCAGATGCTCGGCGAATACCCCGACCGCGACCGCGTCAACTACCTCTCGACGGCGCCCACCTTCTTCGGTCCGATCTGCAAAGCGCTCAACCACTGGGGGCTCATCACGCCGGTCAGCCGCGTGGTCCTGGAGAAGCCGATCGGCCGTGACCTGGCCTCCTCGAAGGAGATCAATGACGAGGTGGCCCTCTATTTCGAAGAGCAGGCGATCTTCCGGATCGACCACTACCTGGGGAAGGATACCGTTCAGAACATTCTCGCCCTGCGCTTTTCAAACATGCTGTTCATGCCCTTGTGGAACGGACAGGATATCGACCACGTGCAGATCACGGCGGCCGAGAGCGTCGGTCTGGAAGGGCGTCACAGCTACTACGAGGATTACGGCGCCTTCCGGGACATGATCCAGAACCACCTGATGCAGCTGCTCTGCCTTGTGGCGATGGAGCCGCCCTGTTCGCTTGAAGCCGACAGTATACGCGACGAGAAGGTGAAGGTGCTGCGTTCGCTGCGCCCCTTCGCCTCCGGCGACGTGAGCGAAAAAACGGTCCGCGGCCGCTACACGGCGGGGATCATCAACGCCGAGAAGGTGCCCGGATACCTCGAAGAGGGGGTCTCCCCCGATTCGACCACCGAGACCTTTGCGGCGGTGCGGGCCGAGGTGGACAACTGGCGCTGGCAGGGGGTGCCTTTTTACCTGCGGACCGGCAAGCGGATGAGCAAGCGCTACACGGAGATCGTCGTGCAGTTCAAAGAGGTCCCCTACCAGATCTTCGCGAACAAGGGGCGCTGCATCTCCCCCAACCGGCTGGTGATCATGCTGCAGCCCGAGGAGAGCATCAAGCTCAAGATCATGACGAAGATCCCGGGGCTCTCCGAGCAGATGCACCTGCGGGAGATGGCGCTCGACCTGAACATCCCGGAAAACGCGCCGCGCACCCCGGAAGCGTACGAACGGCTGCTGCTCGACGTCATCCGCAACAACGCGACGCTCTTTATGCGGCGCGATGAGGTCGAAGCGGCGTGGCGATGGGCGGACCCCATTCTCGAAGAGTGGGAAGGGGGCGCGGTCGGCCTCAAGAGCTATGCCGCCGGGACCGACGGACCGACGGCGGCCATCGCCATGATCGAGCGTGACGGCAGGAGCTGGTATGAAGAGCACTGAGACCGTTTTTCACATCTACGATTCGCTGCCGACCCTGCACAAGACGCTTGCCTACAAGGTGGCGCGGGACCTCGATGCGGCCATAGCGGAAAAAGGGAGCGCCTCGCTGCTGCTCTCGGGCGGCAATACGCCCCGTCCCTTCCTCGTACAGCTGGCCGCCGAGAACGTCGACTGGAGCCTGGTGACGGTGGGGCTCGTGGACGAACGCTGGGTCGACCCGGAATCGGGGGCGAGCAACGAAAACCTGGTCCGCAGCGAATTGCTCGCCAACGGGGCGGAGGCGGCCACCTTCGTCGGCATGTACCGCCCGGGCGAAACGGCGGCGGAGGCGGTAGCCGGGGTTGAGGCCGCTTACAAGGCTTTTTTCCCCTTTGACGTCGTGGTGCTCGGCATGGGAAGCGACGGCCACACCGCCTCGCTCTTTCCGGGCCGTCCCGAGCTGGAGGGTCTGCTGAACGATGCCGCCCTCTGCGGGGCTGCCGAGGCCCCGACGGAACCGAAAGAGCGGATGTCGCTCTCGCTGCATGCCATCGCCGCCGCCGCGCACTGCTACCTGCACATCGAGGGCGGGGCGAAACTGGCCGTATACGAAGCCGCCCTCGACGGTGATGATGTGGCTATAATGCCTGTTCGTGCCGTGCTGAACCACCCCGACATCGCACTGGAAGTCTTTTACGCCTAGGAGGTCATCATGCATCCCGTTATCCTTGAAGTGACCGAGCGGATCCGCACGCGATCCACCCCGACCCGTGAGCGCTACCTGCAGCGGATCGACGCGGCGCACCATGCGCACCGCGCCAACCGCGAAGTGCTTGGGTGCAGCAACCTTGCCCACGCCATGGCCGCGGAGTCCGAAGATGAAAAGAGCAAATTGGCGGGAACGGTGACGCCGCATATCGGGATCGTCACCGCCTACAACGACATGCTCTCCGCCCACCAGCCCTACGCCACTTACCCTCCGCTGATCAAGCGCGCGCTCATGGATATCGGCGCGACGGCGCAGGTGGCCGGCGGGGTTCCGGCGATGTGCGACGGGGTGACCCAGTCGCAGCCGGGGATGGAGCTCTCCCTTTTCAGCCGCGATACCATCGCGATGGCGACAGGCATCGCCCTGTCGCATAACGTCTTCGACGGCGCGCTTTACCTCGGCGTCTGCGACAAGATCGTACCGGGGCTGCTCATCGGGGCGCTGACCTTCGGACACCTGCCCGCCGTCTTCGTCCCCGCGGGACCGATGCCCTCGGGGATCAGCAATGCCGAAAAGGCGCTTGTGCGCCAGGAGTACGCCCAGGGCAAGGTCGGCAAGGACGCCCTGCTGCGGACCGAGGCCGCTTCGTACCACAGCAGCGGGACCTGCACCTTCTACGGCACGGCCAACTCCAACCAGATGCTGATGGAAGTGATGGGGCTGCACATCCCCGGCAGCGCCTTCGTCAATACGAACACGCCGCTGCGCGACGCGCTGACATCGGCGGCGGCGCAGCGGGTGGCGGCGCTCACCCAGCTGGGAGAGGCCTACCTGCCCGTCGGACGGATGATCGACGAGCGCAGTTTTGTCAACGCCGTCATCGGCCTGATGGCAACAGGGGGGTCGACGAACCACACCCTGCACCTCATCGCCATGGCAAAGGCGGCGGGAATCGTGCTGACCTGGGACGACTTTGACGCTCTCTCCGCCGTGACGCCTCTGCTTTGCAAGATGTACCCCAACGGCCAGGCGGACGTCAACCATTTCCGCGACGCGGGCGGCATGGGGCTCGTTATCCGCGAACTCCTCGACGCGGGGCTGCTGCACGAGGATGTCCAGACCGTGATGGGGACGGGGCTGCGCCGCTATACGGAGCGCCCGGCGCTGGAAGAGGGTGCGCTCGCCTTCCACCCCGCGCCCAAGGCGTCACTCAATCCCGAGGTTGTTTCGACCGTGGAGGAGCCCTTCTCCCACGAAGGGGGGCTGGCCCTGCTGGAGGGGAACCTCGGCCGCAGCGTCATCAAGATCTCAGCACTTAAACCAGAGCTGATGCACATCGAAGGCGAAGCGCGGGTCTTCGACTCCCAGGAGGCGCTGCAGAGCGCGTTCAAGGCGGGGGAGCTCGAACGCGACTTTATCGCCGTCGTCCGTTTCCAGGGGCCGGGGGCCAACGGCATGCCTGAGCTGCACGGTTTGATGCCGCCGCTGGGCGTGCTGCAGGATAAGGGGTACAAGGTCGCCATTGTCACCGACGGCCGGATGTCGGGGGCGTCGGGCAAAGTGCCTTCTGCCATCCACATGACGCCCGAAGCGGCCCACGGCGGTCTGCTGGCCAAAGTGCGCGACGGGGACCGCATGGTGCTCGACGTGCACGAAAAGCGGCTGGAGCTGCTGGTCGATGCGGCGGAACTGGCTGCGCGGGAACCCGCGTCGCCGTCGCTTCTGCACAATCGTCACGGCATGGGCCGCGAACTTTTTGCCCTGATGCGCCAAAACGTCGGCAGCGCGGAAGAGGGGGCGACGATCTTTGACGCCGTCGGAGAGGAGCGGGCATGACAGCAGCGGAACTTTTTAATATCTCGCCGGTCGTGCCGGTCGTCGTGCTTGAAAAAGCGGAAGACGCCGTACCGTTGGCCGAAGCGCTGCTTGAGGGCGGTGTCGGCATTATGGAGGTGACCCTGCGCAGCGACGCGGCCCTGGCCTCCATCGAGGCCATTGCCAAAGCGGTGCCGCAGATGCATGTCGGCGCCGGGACCGTTATTGACGCTAACGGCCTGCTACGGGTCCGTGAGGCGGGCGGCCAGTTCTCGTTCAGTCCCGGCATCAGCCCGGAGCTGTTGGAAACGAGCGCGACGGAGGGGATCGCTTTCATCCCCGGCGTCGCGACGGCGAGCGAAGTGATGATGGCGATCAACGCCGGCATCACGGGCTGCAAACTCTTCCCCGCCACCGCCGTCGGGGGCGTCGAATTGCTCAAGGGGTTCGCCGGGCCTTTTCCGGAGATGCGTTTCTGCCCCACCGGCGGCGTCAGCCTCACTAACATGAACGACTTTCTCGCCCTGCCGAACGTCTCGTGCGTCGGCGGCAGCTGGATCGTGCCGAAAGCGGACGTGGGTGCGGGGGCGTTCGGGAAGATTACGGCGCTGTGCAAAGAGGCGATTGCGAAAGCGCAACGGTAGCGCTCACTGCTCGATCTGGCGCAGGATCTCCTTGGCTATCCGCTCCATCCGTTCCAGGCTGATATGGGCCTTTTCCAGGAACACCGGGTTGTACTGCTCCGGGTCAGACCACTCCTTGCCCTTGATCTGGCACCTTCGGGCAAGCTTTTCGATGCCGAGGTCGTGCAGGGCGAATCCCAGTTCCGTCCACAGAAGGGTTAGATCCTTCTCCGCGGCGTGGTCGCGTTTGCCGGTGTCGCGCACCTGCCGGATATAGACGGAAGTCTCCCGCGCGGCGGTGATGACGTTTCGCAGCGCAGTGACGGATTGCCGTTTGCGCGCTTCACCGGCACGGCCCAGGTTGATGAGCCATGACCCGGTATGTTTGAAGATGTCCCAGAGTACGCCGGCGCTAATATCCATCATTTCCCTTTAAAGTGTTTACGTTAAAAATAAGCAATCTCTACTTGGTTCGTGGCTTATTGATTACTTCGTATAGGGTGCTAGTTCCCTAATTGAGTTCATATACATGGTTCCTATCATTTAGATCATATAGGGTCTTTATTATCTTGCCAGTTTCTGATATTGAGTGGAGTTCCCAATGCCCATTTTCTCTAATAATCAATTTCTTTCTATAAAGAAAGCCTGCACCACTTGAAATAATATTATACATTTGAACGATTTTTTGTGTGAGTGGAGACTCGCCCCCTTCTTTGTGAGGGAGAAGAATATAACCATAGCATTCTCTGATAGGGTATTTACTTTCATCCATAAAGTCATCGTCATGGGAAAGGATGATTCGTCTTTCTTCCCTTGCAAATCGCCAAACACGATCATCTTTGTATCCAAGCATCCCCTGTTCCCATGGGTCAGTAACGTTACCACCAAGATAGCGTATCAGGTCAGTGACACCTTGTCCAAGATTTTCATCTACAAAATATCTTGGTTTCCTGATGAACTTAAAACCATTTTCTTGTTCAAATGTTTTCTCGAATTCTTTGATTTCTTTATCCGATGGATATCTTATTTTTTCCCAACCCATATCTTTATCTCAATTACTTTATTAGTTTAGGAAATATTACTCTATCAAAAGAAACTCTGTCAAATGAACAGATGTATCCAGCAGTAACACATTGGAAAATGTTATGCGTAGTGATGAAAAATAGCGCAGATTTAATAGGTAGAGAACATGAATTTTTGTAATAATAATGTGACAAGGCTGAGACGCTGCAGAGTCGGTAGCGCAGTAGACTTACGCATTTTATTATTAAGGAATTATCAGATGTTCATCACGTCAAAAGAGGTTGAAACCGTCATTGGAAAAGAGCTGGCAGACCGCCTGTGTGAATGGCTGCGTACGAGTTCGCCGATCAGCTGCATTGTCGAGCAGGGCGCTGAAGATGCCATACGGTTCAACGTGGACGAGGCCATGGATTTTTCCAAGATCAAGATGCACAGCGATGCACTCAAGCGCGAGTTTTTCCCCCACATTGCGAAGCTCAAACAGTACATGGCCAGCACCCCGGCACGCCCGGATCTTTCCGCCTAACCCCTCTTTCCCCACCCTGCCCGGGCCTGGTATGATTTCAGGCATGAATGAACGAAGCGGCAGGGTGGTCTCCCTCATTATCGGTCCCGAAGCAAAAACGGCGCTCGAAAGCGTACCTTCCGTTACTGCCGTTGCGGGCAGGGGGCTTGCCGGCGACCGCTACTATTTCGGCCGCGGCAGCTTCAACGCGCCCCAGTTCGACCCAGGCGTGCGCGAGGTGACGCTGATCGCCGCCGAGGCGATCGCCGAGTGCAACCGGAGGCTCGGTACGGCGCTCTCCGCCGCTGATTTCCGGCGCAACATCGTTACGGAAGGGATCGACCTTGCCGCACTCAAGGGACAGCGGTTCCGTATCGGGGAGGTGACGCTGCGGTGGGTGCGGAGCGCGCCGCCCTGCCGCTACCTTTCGCGGCTGCTTGGCGAGGATATGATGGCGGGTCTCAAGGGAATAGGCGGTATCCGTGCCGTGATTGAGAGGGGCGGGGCGATCAATGAAGGAGACACGGTCCATGTCCTATCGTGAAAAACTGCGTGCCTTTCCCGACGGGGCGCAGGAGGTACTCTACGAGGGGAAGCGTTACCTGATGCGCAAAGAGACGCACCTGGACGGCAGGCTCATCAAACTCTACGCCGAAGAGCTCGGGGGCAACGACTTCGTAAGCCTGAACTACTACGAGACAGCCGCCGCCCCGCTGCTCAAACCCTGCGAGATGCCCGCCGAAAAAGTGATCGCCTTTATTGAGAACGCTACGTTGCGGTGAGCGCGCCCTTAGAAGGCGTAAGTCACCTGCATGCTGACGCTGGACTGGCTGTGTTTCGATCCGATTTCGTATGGGCCGGAGAGGTTGGCGGAGGTAAACCGTTCTTCGACTTCCGGCGCATAGGCGATGGCGAGGTCGCACGCGAGCGTTTCGTTGAGGTGATAGGTTCCCCCTACAGTGAAGTGCTGTTCCACGGTGGCCGGGAACCCGAGCAGGTTGAACATATTCAGTGCCGCGCCGCCGTTGCTCATCCAGTCGAGCTCTTTGATCGGGCTTTTGGCGTAGTTGTATCCCGCTCTGAGCTGTCCCAGTTCGGACGTAAACTCATAGCCGATCATAAAGACGTCTTGATCGCTCCAGCCGAAATCTTTGTACCCTTTGGCGTCGCTCCAGGCGATACGCTTATAGTCGAACGCGGCGGTATGGCTGCCTAGAGTGTAGGAGAGCCCCGCACCGTATTCGACCGGCTGCTCCAGCTCCGAGGAGATGCCGGTAACGCCCGCAGTGGCAAACGGGGCCGTTGCATTCGTCAGCTGGTCTTTGTAGTCCATCGTGATGGCGGATTTATAGACGAGGCCCACCTTGGCGCCCGTGATGCCGGCTTCGCCCAGGTCGTAAGAAGCCCCCAGGGTGTACCCAAAAGCGATATCCTGTGCGATGCCCGAGCCGACGGTGCTCCCGTTGTTATAGTTGATATCGAGTGCGCCGTACTGGATGATCGCCGTCGCGCCGATGCTGAAGCCGTGGGAGGTATACGCTACCGGGACGCCGAACTGCATCAGCTGCAGGTTCGTCACCATCTGCATCGTGGTCCCTGAGGTGTCTTCGCGGTAATCGGTTCCCATGCCCCCGGTGCCCCACATCCCGACGCCGAGGTAAAGGTTGTCATTGATCTTGGCCGCAATCGATACTTCCGGAATGACATTCAGGTCGGCATCGCTCTGCTGGTAGCCCGCACCGCCGTCGTATTTGACATCCGGCATGAAGATCGTGCCGCCGAATGAGATCTCCGTGGCGGGGACTTCGGTAATCATTGCGGGGTTGGCCAGGGCCGATTCCGCCCCGTGGCTCAGCCCGATGCCGATACCGCCCATGCCGCGCGCTTTGGCTCCGAGACCGATAAGGTGGTCTCCGTTGGTCGCGAATGCGGACGTTGCCCCGAGTGCTGTCACGGCAGCAAGCGCCAGTCGTGTTGATTTGTTCATTTGTTCTCCTAGAAAGCTTTTTAAAAATTCAAAAAAAGAGTGCGACTATCTATCACAATTTTTTGGTTGCATAATAATCTATTGCCTGCGTAAAATGAATGGGCAATTCTGTCAAAAATTTGCCTATTTCTATAAAAGAGGGACGTTTTTGTATGAAAACAGTGTTAATTGAAATGGGGTTTAAAAAATAAATTTTTTTAAAAAAACAAGGATTTTTACAGATAGGTTTCAGTGGTGTAACATATGTGATACCGATCACAGGATGGCAGCGTGCTGCGGCATCCGGCCGAGCCGTGCGGTCAAGCTTCCATCAACGTTTTTGCCAGCCGCATTGCGGCGATGACGGCGCCTTCGAGGTAGCCGCCCTCCTCGGCGGAGGTTTCCGTCCCGCAGAAGCGGATGCGTTCCGAAGCCTCCGTTTCCATCCCGTAGCGGGGGTGGGCGTCGAGGGGTTCGCGGTCGGCGGGGACGGAGGTATAGGGGTCGCTGCGCCAGTTGTGGTAGCGGAAGAGTTCGTAGTCGCGGGCCTGCGCTCCGAAAAGGCGCTCAAGCTGTTCGATCACGCGTTCAGGCTGGGAGTCGTCGGCGGAACGGGTGTGGTAAAAGCCGAAAAGCGCCCCTTTGTTCCGGGTCGAAGCGTCGTGCACTTCGGAGAGGGGGCCGCGGTGGCTGGTGGCGAACCCGCTGAGCCCCCGCTCGCGCCAGAACGGTTCGGCATAGGTGACGATGCACTTGGACGAAAAGCCCATCCAGGTCGGGATGGCGAGCATCTTTTCACGCATCGGCGCCGCCAGCGGCGGTTCAAAAGCGATGGTGTCGGCACAGAGGCGTGGCGGGAGGGTGATGATGCAGTGCGAGGCCCGCAGCGTTTCGCCGTCGGTCTGCACGGTGACACCCTCGCTGTCGGAGTGGATCGTACGCACGGGGGTTTCCAGCCTGATGTCGACGTCGCCTAAGCGTTCGGCCAGGGAGGATGTCAGCATGCCCGCCCCCCCTTCGATCCTGTAGGAGGGGGCATTTTGCCCGGTGCGGAAGTACTGCACGCCTTCGGGCGCGTCATAGGCGAAGGCGCCCTGGTCGTAGTGGCGGAACAGGGTGAGGCCCAGGGCATCGATGAGGTGCCGTATGTGGTGCTGGTGGGGCCAGATCCAGGTAGGGCCGAGGTCGAAGCGCTCCCCCGCCTCCTCTACCGTAAGGATCCTGCCGCCGATGCGCGGCCGCCCTTCGAGCAGGGTGATGCGGTAGCGCTCTTGCAGCAGGTAGGCCAACAGCAGACCGTTCAGGCCCGCCCCTACGATAATGAGTTCCGGTTTCATGTGCGAAGTATATTCCTTTTAGGATCAACCCAAACGCTTAAACAGTTTCTGCATTGAAAGCTTTATGTTGGCATCATCTTTTGCTTCGGGGGTGTGCACAATCCGTTCCGCTCCGCCCCGTCTGTGGCTTCTAATGTTAAGCAAAATTTCTGCTTTGCGGAGGGCTTGCCTGGCAGGGCTGTCAGGGCTTTCGGCGCCGATGATGTATTTCGTACGGTGACACATCAACCTTACGGATTCACGATTTGGGAAAAGGGTTTCTTGCCTTTAAGTAGCGTCCCCCTATACTTGTGGCAACGAAAAAAGGGGCGTAGAACCCCGAAATAACAAGGAATCGATGATGCAGATGGTCGATATGAGTTCACCGGAGTTCCTCGCCGAACTCGAAAAAACGAAAAAATTCACCGACAAAGTCAACGCCCAGTTCGGATGGGTCTACAACCCGAATCATGACGTCAACGAGGGGGTCTTGATGGGACTGGCCCGTCACAAGATACTGTACGGAAAGCGTTTCTGCCCCTGCTTCATGGTCCTCGAAGACGAGAACGGCAAACACAAAAGCGCCGATGACCGCATCTGCCCCTGCAAACCCGCCATTGAGCACGAAGTTCCCGAAGAGGGCAAGTGCCACTGCGGTATCTTCTGTACCCCCGAATACGCTTCTACCCACGACATGTAAGGTCCCGTCCGCCTTGTGCGGATGACACCGCTGCCGCTTTTTTTACGTTGCCGTCGCGATTTGGCTATGATGTGAAAAAGTTTTGCCATGACCGATCACGCTACCGATAAATATTCCGTACTCAAAGACCGTTTCGGTCACAACGCCTTTCGCCCGCTGCAGGAGGAGGCCGTTGATGCCATTCTCGCCGGCCGCGACCTGCTGATGATCCTGCCTACCGGCGGCGGGAAGTCGCTCTCCTACCAGCTGCCGGCGCTGCTGATGGAGGGGACGACCGTCGTCATCTCCCCGCTGCTTGCGCTCATGCACGACCAGGTCCAGAGCCTGAAAGCCCAGGGGATGCGCGCGGAGATGCTCTCCTCGATGCAGACGGCGGAGGAGAGCAGCGAGATCGTGCGCCGCCTCTACGCCGGGGAGATCGATTTTCTCTACCTCTCCCCCGAACGCCTCAATACGGAGGGGATGCGGAACATCCTTTCCTCGATTAGGCTCAACTACTTTGTCATCGACGAGGCGCACTGTATCAGCGAGTGGGGGCACGAGTTCCGGGCCGACTACCGCGCCCTGTCGCAGCTACGGGACTTTTTCCCCGGGATCGCTATCGCCGCGTTCACCGCGACGGCCACGTCGCATGTGCGCGAGGACATCCTGCGCCTGCTGCGCCTGAACGACCCTAAAGTCCTGCAGGGACAGATCTACCGCGACAACCTCCAGATCACCGTGCGCCACCGCATCAAAGACGGGTACGACCAGCTCCGGGACTTTCTCGACGACCACAAAGAAGAGAGCGGCATCGTCTACGCCTTCTCCCGCAAGAGCGTCGAGGCCGTCGCGCACTTTCTCCAGCAGAAAGGATATGCGGCGGCGGCCTATCATGCCGGGATGCCGACGGAGCAGCGCAACGCTGTTTTTCACGACTTCGTGCACGACCAAGTCCGGATCATCGTCGCGACGATCGCCTTCGGGATGGGCATTGACAAGAGCAACATCCGCTACGTTTTTCACATGAGCCTGCCCAAGACCGTCGAGAACTACTACCAGGAGATCGGGCGGGCGGGGCGCGACGGCGACCATGCCGACGTCGTCATGCTTTTCGGGGCCCAGGACCTTATCCAGCAGAAGCGGTTCGTCGAGATGAACGAGGACGAGCAGTACAAGGCGCACCTGATGCAGAAGCTCGGCGCGGTGCACCGCTACGCTTCGGCGGAGACCTGCCGTCACCAGCAGCTCGCCGAATACTTCGGCGACCGCATCGAGCCCTGCGGGACGCACTGCGACAACTGCCTGGAGCCAGAGTACGACCGGCGCGACATCACGACCGAGGCGCAGATGCTTCTCTCGGCTGTCTACCGGACGGGGCAGCGGTTCGGCAAGAGCTACCTGGTTGACGTCCTGCGCGGCTCGCGGGAGCAGAAGGTACTCGCCAACGGGCATGACGAACTCTCCGTTTACGGGGTCGGCGAGGCACTGAACAAGAAGCAGTGGCTCGTGCTCATCGACCGGATGCTCGAGATAGGGGCGGTGGACCTGAACGAGCACCATGGTCTCTTTCTCACCCAGGAGGGTCTGGCCGTGCTCAAAGGCGAGGTGCCGGTCCTTATCCGTGCCGACCGTCTCAACGTCCGGGCCAAAACCGTGAAAAAGGCCGCGCCGGAGAGTTTCGACTATGACACGGAGCTTTTCGAGGCACTGCGGGCACTGCGGTTCGAGATCGCCCAGGAGCACGGGGTGCCGCCCTATGTCGTTTTCGGGGACAAAACCCTCAAGGAGATGGCGGCATCGCGGCCGCAGAGCAAGGCGCAGATGCTTGAGGTGGGCGGCGTCGGCGAGGTGAAATTCGAGCGCTACGGGGCGCAGTTTTTGGTGCTGCTGCAGAGCTGACTTTGCAATTTTTTCGATTTTCTGGTACTTTGGAGACTTACTGCCATCATTCTAAATGGCAAAACAGAGCGAAAGAGATGAATGAAACGTTTAGTGATCAAGGTCGGGACCGCCGTCCTGACCGAAAACAATAATATCGCCAAGGAGCGGATGCTCAACCTTGTCTCCATGGTGGCCGAATTGAAGAAAAAATATGATGTTGTTTTGGTCAGTTCCGGCGCCGTCGCGGCGGGCTACTCGGCGCTCAAACTCGACAAGCGCAAACAGATCGGCAAGAAGGCGCTGGCGGCGGCGGGGCAGCCGATTTTGATGACCAGCTACAAAAAGAAGTTCGACATCTACGACATCGACACCGCCCAGATCCTTCTGACTGAGGATGATTTCGACTCCCGCAAACGCACGAAGATGTTCCAGGAGATCATTGATGCGCATCTTCAGAACGATATTCTGCCCATCGTCAACGAGAATGACATCACCTCCACGCCCGATCAGCTTTTCGGCGACAACGACCAGCTCTCCGCCAACGTCGCCTTTGCGATCGGGGCGGAGCAGCTGATCATCCTCAGCGATATCGAGGGGTACTTCGACAAGAACCCCAAAGAGCACGCGGATGCGCAGCTGCGCAAAAAGGTAACGATCCTCACCCCCGGAGAACTGCTGGATGAAGCGACCCCCAGCAGTTTCTTCGCCACGGGCGGGATCGTCACCAAACTGAAAGCCGCCGATTTCGTGATGCGGCGCGGCATCGATATGTTTTTGTGCAACGGCTTCGACCTCACCGCCGCCCGCAATTATCTGCTCGACGGAGAACAGACGTCGGGGACCCTCTTTACGACGGAGTGAGCCCCGGCGGCGTCAGCAGGACGCCGCACGCCGCATCCCCGAACGTCAGACATCTTTTCTCGGCAGCGTAACAGAGCGTGTAGGCGCAGACGAGGCTGTCGAGAAAATCCTCTTCGGCCTTGAGTGCTTTGCCCCTGAGCGTCCCCAGAGGCGTTTTAAGGCTGTTTGGGAGCGTTAGGACTTCAAACAGGGCCGTTTGCAGCTTCGCCATGGCTCTCAGGCGCGTCTCCCTCGGGGCGGACGCTTTGTAGCGCAGGACCTTGCCTCCGTTGAAGAGAGCGAGGATGGTGGCGTGGGGGTAGACTTCGAAAAGGGTGCCCTCTTCAAAACCGATCCCCTCGGCTTCGAGCCCTTCGTAGAGGGCAAACCCCGCATAACGTTTAAAACGTTTTTCAAACAGCTGCGTGTTGACGGCGTGAACCCCGAGGCCGTAGCGGGCAAAGGTTTTGAGGAATTGCAGCTCGTTGGGGCGGTGGCCCGTAGCGTTTGGGATGATCATCGGGGCGTCGACGCCGACGCGGCAGCCCGGATAGGCGCGGACGACGTCGAGGATCGCTTCGACCGTCTCCGCATAATTGTAAGCGACGAGCCGCGCCTCCCCATCGAGGACAGCGACGCCGCTGGGATTGCCCTCCGCCCAGGCGAGGTCGATACCGATGTAAAACGGTGCCGGTGTCAGCGGCATGCCAGTAGTGCTTCCATCCCCGCAGTGAAAGCGGGTTTGCCGCCCCGGGCGGGATGGCGGACTTTGGTATGGGAGATCTGCAGCCGTTTGAGGGCCTCTTCCGCGCTGTTGCCGACGGCGACGACGGTGGTCACGGAGGGGAAAAGGGCAAGGAGGCGGCGCAGGAAGGGGGCCGCGTAGTCGATCTCCTTGCTTGTCGGTTTGCGGTTGGAGTCGGGATCGCCCCGGCCGTGGGGGTGGAAACAGAAAGCGTTCCAGCAGAGCGCGGCGGTGCGGTGCTTCTGCAGTACTTCCCAGACGATGCCCGCACTCTGTTCGCGGGTGTAGGGGGGCCTGGCGACCCGGTAACCGTGTTGTGCCGTAAAGAGGCTTCCCTCCAGCATGCCTTCGGCGACGAGGGCTTCGGAGCTGAAGGGGATGCCGGTCAGGCGGCAGCCGTTGTAGCCGGGGGCTTCGCCGACGAGCAGCAGGGTGGGCTGCAGCGCGCGCATCTGCTGCATGTAGCACTGCAGGTTGTGGCGCTGGGTGTTGGTGCGTTTGGCGGCGTAGAAGTTGGCGGCGTCCGCAACGACGACGGCGTCCTGGAGGCGTTTGCCAAAGCGCTTGATGTCAGCGTCGATCTTCACGGCTGCGGACATAGTCGATCACCTCGCCGGCATTGCCGCGGAAGAGGACGGGGATGGGGCTTTTGGCGATCTGGTAGTCATACATGGGGTCGTAGTAGTCGCGCAGCAGCATCCTGATCCACGGTTTGTGCTGCTCGGTCTCCCCGCTGCGGAGCTGCTCGGCGAAGGCGCCGGCGAAGAGCTGTTTGATCTGCCGGAAGCGTTCATCGCCGAGGCGCCTTCTGATGCGGTCAATTCCCGCGTTGGCGTCATCGAACCAGTGCCGTTCAGGCTGCTCGGGGAACATGATCCGGTACTCCTCCAGCGCGTGGGCGACGTACTCGTCGAAAGTGATGTCCACCCGCTCTTCCATCGTGGCGGTGAGGATAATGAGCCCCCCTTCGAGGAAGTTGTCGTAGACTGGCTTTGGGATGTAGACCCGCCCGACGTTGTGGCTTTCGTGCTCGATGACGAGGTGGCGGTGCTGCGCCGCCTCGTGGCGGATCAGGGCATAAGCGAGGCGGTCCTCGAAATCGATCTGGGAGGGCTGCGGCGTGATGTGCCGCCCGAAAGAGGAGCCGCGGTGGTTGGCGAGCGCTTCGAGGTCGACGGCGTTTGCCAGTTGGTGGATCAGCAGGGTCTTTCCCGTACCGGTGCGCCCGCTGATAATGAGGGTGTCGGCTTCGCCGCTGATGCGTTCGCTCTCCTCCATCAGGAAGTGGCGGAACGCCTTGTACCCTCCCTTGAGGCGGGGCAGGCTGACCCCGGCTTCCTCCAGCCACGCCTGGGCAATCTGGGAGCGCTGGCCGCCCCGGAAGCAGTAGAGCCAGGCGTCGGGATGGGCGCCTATAAAGTCGGCCCAGGCCCGGACCCGCTCCTGTTTGTGGGGACCGACGAGCTGTTTGCCGAGGGCCACGGCTTCGGCGTTGCCGGCCTCTTTATAGCGGATCCCGATGAGACGGCGCTCCTCGTCGGTCATCAGCGGCAGATTCACGGCACCGGGGAAAGCGCCCTTTTCGAACTCGACGGGGGCACGCACGTCGATGAGGGGGCGCCCTTCAAGTACGATGCTGCGGAAGGCATCGGTGAGCGGGAGGTTCTTGCGTTTTATCGCCTCGATCTCGTCGACTGTACCGATATTAATTTCCTGAGACATTAAATTATCTTTTTGTGGGAAATGGTAAAAGCACCAAAGGTGTGTGGGCCTGCTGCCGAAGCAAACATAGCGTTAGCGTAGGCAGAGGGGCTTTGCTCCTTTGGCGTTTTCAATAAGATGATATCAAACGACATCGATCAGGTGGGCTCCGCGTTCAACGGTTTGGCCGATGCTTTTGAGGTGCAGCCCCTCTGCTTCGGCGAGGGCGAGGAAGTCGGCGACGGCCTCTTTGCGCACGGCGCAGAGCAACCCGCCTGAGGTCTGGGCGTCGCAGAGGATATCTTGCTGCTCCGGGGTCATCGGGCCGACCTTGTGGCCGTAGCTCTGGAAGTTGCGGCGGGTGCCGCCAGGAACGCACTCCATGGCGAGGTACTCCTTGACTTTCGGCAGCAGGGGGACGTCGTCAAACCGGACGACGGCACCGATGCCGCTGCCTTCAACCATTTCGGCAAGGTGGCCCAGAAGCCCGAAGCCGGTGACGTCGGTGACGGCGGTGACCCCCTCCATGTGGGCGATCGCCGCCCCGATGGCGTTGAGCGTCGTCATCGCCTCGACGGCCGGGTCGATATCCCCTTCGGCGATTTTGCCCTGCTTCTGCGCCGTCGTGAGGATCCCGATACCGATCGGCTTGGTCAAAAAGAGCTCGCAGCCCGCTTCGGCGCCGTTGTTACGCTTGAGATGTTTATTGTCGACAATACCGGTGACGGCCAGGCCGAAGATGGGTTCGGGGGAGTCGATACTGTGGCCGCCCGCCAGCGGGATGCCCGCCGCTTCACAGACGGAACGTCCCCCTTCGATCACCTCGCGGGCGACCTCGTCGGACAGTTTGGCGATGGGCCAGCCGAAGATGGAGATGGCCATCAGCGGCTTGCCGCCCATGGCGTAGATGTCGCTGATGGCGTTGGTGGCCGCGATGCGCCCGAAGGTGAAGGGGTCGTCGACAATGGGCATGAAGAAGTCCGTCGTGGAGAGGACGGAAGTGCCGTTGCCCAGGTCAAAGGCCGCCGCGTCGTCGTTGCTGGCGTTGCCCACCAGCAGGGCGGGGTAGCTGATGTTTTCGCGGGCGCTCTGGAGGATATTGTCAAGCTGTTTTGGGGAGATCTTACAGCCGCAGCCGGCACCGTGGCTGTATTGGGTCAGTCGGATGTCATCCATGCGTGGCCTTTTCGCTTTTTCCGAATCATAGTCCTCTTTCGATAAGAACGCACTTTAGAGGCGCCATGGTATGATGCTGCAAAAGGAACGCTTATGCCGAATGAAACCGTCATTGACATCCCCCACTACGCGACATTGCGGTTGCGCCACGTCGTGCTCGATTATAACGGGACGCTCGCCCTGGACGGGGCGCTGACACCGGAGGCGGCCGCACTGCTGGGTGCGCTTTGCGCGCGTTACGACGTGCATGTCATCACCTCCGATACCTTCGGGACCGTGGCCAAGGCGCTGGCGGCGTTTGACGTCACCGTCAAGGTGCTGCAAAGCAGCGACCATACGGGGGAGAAAGCGGCTTACATCTGGGAGCTCGGCGCCCCGCATTGCGCGGCGGTCGGCAACGGCGGCAACGACGCGCAGATGCTCAAAGCGGCGGGGCTCGGTATCGCCCTGGTCGGGGACGAGGGGTGCGCGACGGCGACCCTGATGGCAAGCGACATCGTCTGCAAGCAGATCGGCGAGGCCCTGGGGCTGCTGCTGAACGAGAAGCGCCTGATCGCGACGCTGCGCCGCTAACGCGCTACAGACCGTCCTTGGGCAGCTGTTTGACGTAGAGGTCGAGCTGCGGGAAGGGGATCTGGATGCCGTGTTTGTTCAGGGCGTTGTAGATAAGGATAAGGAAGTCCGAACGCAGGGCGCTGGGGCGGTTTCGGTTGGCCCACTCCACCCAGACGATCAGCTCGAAATCGACGCTGCTGCTGTTCATGTTGACCATCCACACTTCGGGCTGTTTTTCCGGGTCATGCCGGAGATAGGAGAGGCTGCTCTCTTTCAGCTCTTCGAGCACCGCCTTTTTCACCGTATCGACCTCGGTACCATAGGCAACGCCGAAGGGGATGTGGATACGCCGGGTTGCGTCCTCGAGGGTCCAGTTGATGACGTTGTTCTGGATGAAAGAGGAGTTGGGCACGACGATGTCGATGTTGTCGAAGGTTTTGACCGTCGTGGAGCGGATGCGCATGTCGGTGACGCGCCCGCGCAGGACGTCGCTGATCTCGATGGTGTCCCCGATGCGGATGGTGCGCTCGAACATCAGGATGATCCCCGCGATAAAGTTGGAGACGACCGTCTGCAGCCCGAAACCGACCCCGATGGAGAGGGCCCCGGCGATGAGGGAGATGGAGGTCATGTCGATGCCGAGGCTTCCCATGGCGATGATGACGGCGACGAAGACGATGAGGTAGTAGCCGATATTCGACGCCAGGCGCATCGACATCTGGCTCATGTCCGGCCAGCGCCGTGCCAGGCGCGTGATCCAGCGTTTGTAGAAGGCACCGAGGAAGAAGCCCGCGACCAGGATCGCCAGCGCCTTGAGGAGACTGAGGATGCTGATGGGACGTTCGTTAAAGATGAAGAGCGGGGCGGTCAGGGTATCGCCGGCGCGTTTGAGCAGCGCTTTCGTTTCGTGGAGGGTATCGCCGACGACGAGGGCCGTCACTCCGAAGTGCGCTTTGGCGAGGCTGCGCAGCTGCGCGTTCTGGGCGCGGAAGCGGCTGCGCGCGTCCCCGGTGAGGCGCCCCGCGTCCGCCTCCATGGTATCAAGCAGGGCGAAAAAGGCGTCGTTCTCTTTCGTAATGAGCATGCACAGCGCCAGTTTCGCGGCCGATGCCAGTTTGGTCTGGAGCTGCCCGCTGTAATCGGCATTGGCCTTTTTCAGGTCCGCTGCGAGGCGTTCGCTGCGCGCACTCTCCTCCAGTTCGGCCCCTTCCAGGGCGATTTCGGCGGCAAGCCTGCGCTGCTGGCTCTTTTCGATTTCGGTTTCGGCCGTTTGCATCTCCGAGCGCAGATCTTTACCCGTGCAGCGGATCGCTTTGAGGCGTTGCGCGAGGGTCTGCGCGACGGCCGTACCGTACGCTCCGAGCCGGTCGCGTTTGGCCTCGAGGTTCTGTTGCTGGACCTTGTAGTAGGCGAACTGAAGCTGGTAGGCGCGCAGCCGGAACTTCTCCTCGGCGGTGAGCTGTTCGATCGTCTGCTTCAAAAAGGTGAGCTTGGACTGAATGTCGCGCAGTTTGCGTTCCGCGCTCTCCTGCCTGACCGAAGCTGTGGCCGCTGCGGCCAGGGCTTTATACGCCTGTTCCAGCGTCGGGGACGTCTGCGACAGCAGGGTGCTCGGGTCCTCTTCCTCTCCGGGGGTCTGGGCCGCCGCGCGGCGCAGGCGCTCCAGTTCGGTGCGTTCCGCGTCGGCCTGGGCCGGCATCAGGGTTCCCGCCGCCTGTGCCGCATCGATCTGCTGGCGCAGCGCCTTGTAGAGGGCGGGTTTGTCGCTGCTTTCATAAAGGGTGGTATTGACGTCGGCGGCCCGGAGGGCGCCGATCAGCAGGAAAAAGAGGAGAAGGGTTCGCATCGGCAGGCTCCTGTCAGTGGTGTTGCGTGACCCGGCGCCGATGCCACAGCAGCAGCCCGACGGAGGTGAGGAGGAGCAGCAGCACCATCAGCATGACGGCATTGGCCGTTCCCGCCGGGCTCTGGGCGAAGGGGAGCCCGCCCGTATTCATCCCGAAAAAGCCGACGACGAGGTTGAGCGGCAGGAAGATCGCCGAGATGACGGTGAGCAGGTAGATCAGCCGGTTCATCTTCTCGTTGGTGCGGGCGTTGTGGAAGTTGTAGATGTAGTCGAGCTTGGAGAGCTGGTGCAGCGCCGAGCGCAGGAGACGGTCGGTGTGCTCCTGCAGGTCGGCGTAGTGGTCGACGGGGAAGCGCTCAAGGGGTTCGTAATGCTCCGTCACCTCCGCGAGAACGGTGGTGGTGCGCGCCAGGACCCGCTCGACCCGGAGGATGTCCCGCTTCAGCCCCAGCCACTGCGTCATGAAATTGGTTTCGGCCCTGTCGGTGTAGAGCCGCTCCTCCATGTCCGCGACGCGCTCCAGGTAGCCGTTGAATCCCTTGAGCAAACGGTCGATCAGCGGGTCGATGATGCGATGGGGCCCCTCAAAACGGCTCTCGAGCGCAATGAGATCGTTGCGTTCCCTGTCGAACCGGTAGCTTCCCGTCGGGGTCAGGATAAAGCCGGTAGAGACGATCTGAACATCCTCGCCGATGACCGGCAGGCGTACGATCAGCATGTCGTAGTCGGGGTTGACGTCGAACAGGGAGGGGTGATGTTCGTTGCGGAGGTCTTCGAGGTGCAGCGGGTTGATCTTGACGCTGATGCCGTCCATAGCCGGCTCCTGGATTGGTATAGTGTCATTGTAGCGCAAACGCGGCTACGTTGCGGACGCCTCTCCCAGTTTGGCTACCAGGGCATCGTGGATCTTCCCGTTGGTCGCGACGATGATGCGCCGTTCCAGGGTATAGGGCTCCCCGTCCTCGCGGCTCACCGCCCCGCCGGCTTCAAGAACGATCAGGATCCCCGCCGCGACGTCCCACGGTTTGAGGTTGATCTCGTAAAAGCCAGCGAAAGTGCCTTTGGCCGTGTAGCAGAGGTCCAGGGCCGCGGAGCCGAGGCGGCGGATGTCGCGGGTAAAGGGGAGCATGCTGCGCATAGTGCGCAGCACCCACTCGTAGTCGCCGCCCTGCTCGATCTTGGTGTAGGGGAAGCCCGTCGCGATCAGCGCCCGCGGCAGGCTGTCGGCTTCGGCATCGACGCGGATGGGTTCACCGTTGAGCGTGGCGCCCTTGCCCTTTTCGGCATAGAAGAGCTCCTCAAGGACGGGATTGTAGACACAGCCGGCGACGGGCTGCTGATCTTCCCAGATGCCGATGGAGATGGCGCAGAAGGGGATGCCGTGCACGAAGTTCGTCGTACCGTCGATGGGGTCGATGTAGATCGCCTTTTCGGGGTAGGTGATCGTTGCGCTGCTCTCCTCGCCGACGAGGGTGTGGTCGGGGAAGGCCTCGGCGAGCCTGGCTTTGAGCAGCTCTTCGACGGCGACGTCGTACTGGGTGACGAGGTCGATGTCGCTTTTGTAGCGCACCTCTTTGGGGGCGTGGTAGCCCTCCAGAAAGAGGCTGCCCGCCTCCTGGGCGATAGCTTTCAGAAGGTCGTAGCGCGGCATCTATCGGGCGAAGAAATCCGAGAGGATCGCCTGGGCCTCCTCCTGGATCCTTTTGAGATGGGTTTCGGAGATGAAGCTTTCGGCGTAGATCTTGTAGATGTCCTCCGTGCCCGACGGGCGCATGGCGGCCCAGCCGTTTTCGGTGACGAGCTTCAGCCCGCCCAGGGGTGCGTCGTTGCCGGGGGCGTTGCTGAAGCGCTGCACGATCGGCTCGCCGGCGAGGGTCTCGGCGGTGATGTCCTCGGGTCTGATTGCTTTGAGTTTCGCTTTCTGTTCCGGGTCCGCAACGGCGTCGATGCGGGCGTAGAAGGATTGCCCGAACTCCGCTTCGAAACCTTCGTAGATGGCGCCCGGGTCCTTGCCGGTGACGGCGCGGATCTCGGCGGCCAGGAGGTTCATGATGATGCCGTCCTTGTCCGTGCTCCACGGGGTCGAATCCATCCGAAGGAAGCTCGCCCCCGCACTCTCTTCGCCGCCAAAGGCGAGGTCGCCGCCGTAGAGGCCGCCGACGAACCATTTAAAGCCGACGGGGACCTCATAGAGTTTTGCGCCGAGGCTGCCCGCAATGCGGTCGATCATCGAGCTTGAGACGGCCGTTTTGCCGATGCCCATGTTAGTGTCTTTCCACGCTTTGCCTTCGACGAAGGGGATAAAAGAGAGCACGCCTTTTTTCCGGCGGTGGGTGAAGAGATACCAGATGGCAACGCTGAGGTAGTGGTTGGGGTTCATGAGCCCGCTGTGGGGCGTGACGATGCCGTGGCGGTCGGCGTCGGCGTCGTTGCCGAAGGCGATGTCGTACTTGTCGCGCAGTTTGATCATGGAAGCCATGGCATAGGGCGACGAGCAGTCCATGCGGATTTTGCCGTCGTGGTCCAGGGTCATGAAGGAAAAACGGGGGTCGACCTTCTCGTTGACCAGGAGAAGGTTCAGGCCGAGGAGCTTGTTGATCTTGCGGTAGACCGGCAGGGCCGTCCCGCCCATCGGGTCGACGCCGATGCGCAGTTTTGCCGCTTTGATGGCCTCGATGTCGACGATCTGCGGCAGGGCTTCGACGTAGGGGGTGATGAAGTCATAGGTCTGTACGTATTCACTGGCCATCGCCGTCTCGAGGTTGAGGGCGTGCACCGCTTCGAGGCGGTGTGTGAGGATCTCGTTGGCCCGTTTCTCGATCACGGCGGTGACATCGGTGTCCGCGGGGCCGCCGTTTGACGTGTTGTACTTGAAGCCGCCGTCGGTGGGCGGGTTGTGCGACGGGGTGATGACGATGCCGTCGGCCTTGTCGGCGTGGGTCTTGTTGTATTCGAGAATGGTGAAGGAGAGCACCGGCGTCGGGGTAAAGATGTCCTCCCCGGCGATGCGCGTCTGCACTTCGTTGGCGGCGCAGACGCGGATGGCCGTCATCTGGGCCGGGTCGGAGAGAGCGTGGGTGTCGCGGCCGATAAAGAGCGGCCCGGTAATGCCGGCGCTTTTACGGTATTCGCAGACGGCCTGGGTGATGGCGAGGATGTGCTCTTCGTTGAAACTGGCCTTGAGGGAGTTGCCCCGGTGACCGGAGGTCCCGAATGCGACCCGCTGCGTCGGTTCGGACGGGTCGGGTTTGAGCTCGTAGTATCGGGCGATCAGATCGGTCAGGTCGATCAACTGTGCTTCGGTAGCCTGGGTGCCGGCTTCGGGGTGGGCCATAATCGTTCTCCTCGGGCATGGTTGCCCATATTATAGTCCCTTTTTTGTTGGCGAGGGTTATTTTTCCGGTTGATTTTTGAACATCGGCGCCACGCTGTCGCGAATGTTATCTTTGTCAAAGTAGAGCGACTGCGACGGGAAGGCGAATTCGAGGCCGTTCGCGTCGAGGATCTCCCAGATCTTGAAGATAATGTCCTGTTTGATCCGGAGCCACTCCTCCCAGTCGACGGTGTTGGTGAAGGTGTAGATGAGGATGTCCATCGACGAGGCGGAGAGCTCATCGAGGTAGACCATCAGGCTCGTCTTGATGCCGAACTTGTCCTCGACGGAGATGAGGCGCTTTTCGCGCTTTTTCAGCCGGGCGTACATCTCGGTGTCATATTCGCCCGGGACGACGGTATCGGGGTGCTCCAGGAGCATCTGGCGGATTTCGTCGATGGCCTTGGCCAGCGCTGCGCGGTCCGAACCGTAGGTGACGCCGACGTGCATCTTGATGCGGCGGCCGACCTTGCGGCGGTTGTAGTTTTTCAGCGGGACGTTGGCGAGCTTTTCGTTCGGCACCGTGATGAGAGCGTTGTCGAAGGTGCGGATATCGGTACTGATGAAGCCGATCTCGACGACGGTCCCTTCGACATCCCCCGCAGCGATCCAGTCCCCCTGGGAGAAGGAGTTGTCCGAGAGGATCTTGAGCAGTCCGAAGAAGTTGCTGAGCGTGTCCTTCGCCGCCAGGGCGACCGCCAGACCGCCGATGCCCAGCGAAGCGACGAGGCCCGTGATATTGACGCCGATATGCACCAGGAAGAAGAGGACGGCGGTGATGACGATGACGATCTTGGTGATCGAGAGGATGAGGTTGACCAGTTCGCTGCGCATCTGCCGGTTCTTGAGCGCGGTGCGCTGGTGCAGGAAGTGGTAGAAAAAGTTGTCGACCAGCCGTATGACGATGTAGCTGAAGGCGGCCAGGTAGACGAAGTAGAAGAGGGTGCTCTCATCCTGGGAGCTGCTCGGATGCTGCAGGATCTCCAGACCGACCTGCAGGCCGTAGGCCAGGATAATGATAAAGAGCGGGCGCCGGATACTTTCGATGTTGTTGAGCATCATCTCGTCCGTAAGATCCTCCTTGCGGGTGATGAGGTGTTGCATCATCCGGTAGACGCGGTAGTAGAGCAGCGCGGCGACGAGCCAGGCGAGCAGCAGGCTGGCCGCAAAGAGCGTGAGGCGGCCGACGTCGGTGTTGACGTAGCGCAGGCCCGTGTTGATCTCGGCGGCAACGGCGTTGTCGTTGAGGAAGGCGAGCAGGCTGTCGAGCTTGATGCGCTGCAGCAGCGAGCGGTACTGGAGGCTCTGGGGATGAAGTTGGAGGTAGTCCAGCAGCTCCTTATAGAAAAGGTAGTGGGTCTGCAGTGCCGCCGCGTTCTTGCGCAGGGCATCGGCAATCTCCCCCTCTTCCGTCACCTCCGCCGCGGCATGGACATCCGCCTCCACGTCGATCGCCTGAAGCTGGCCGATCTCGTCGCGGACCCGTGCGCTCAGCGCTTCCGTATCGAGGGTGGTCCACTCCGCCGCCAGGGAGGCGAAAAAGACAAAGATGCGCTGTTGCAGCTTCAGCGTCTGCACGGCGAGGCGGTCACGGGTTTCGGCGAGGCTGTTCCCCTGTTCGCGGTTGACGCGGATCTTGGCGGAGAGCCGGTAGAGCTGCGCATCCGCTTCGGAGGGGTGGAAAAAGGGATTGACGGGATTTTCAACACTGTAGGGGGCCGCTTTCAGGGCCGAGACCAGACCCGCGAAGGCATCAAGTTTTGCATCGACCCCCGCCGCTTCCGAGGCATTCGTATCGCCGCGCGGCGCGTAAAGCTCCGCTTCGACGGAGAGGACCTGCTGCCAGAACGGTTCGGCCGCGAGGAGCTGAAGACCGAGCAGCATCAGGACAAAAAAATGTTTCATTCGTATCCCCCTGTTTGATGACGACAGTATAGCGTCCGGGGGTTAAACCGCAGGAAGGGCCTAATCGAGCCCCAGCTCCTTGAGCAGCGGGTCGAACTTTGAGGAGAGGCCGACGAGGGCGTCATAAAGCAGGCCGAAACCCTTGTCTTCGGCGATCCACTCTTCGACGAGTTTGACGCCGTTGCTCTTTTCGGCATCGCTGAGTTCCGGGGAGGCGGCAATATTGTCGCGGATCGCTTCGAGATGTTCGCGGTTTTTATGACTGGGCATAATCGTCTCCTGTATGGGTGGTTTTAATAATCATAGCGAGAATAGCGTTAAATCTCTCCCGTTTCAGGGCAAACACAATTTCCGATCACGCAAACCTTAATCGTTTGAAAAAATTGGATGATGCGCATTAAAAAGATTTATTTTAATCAAAAAGAATATATGTCGTTAAACGCCCAGGTACAGGGGCTTTTCCACTTAACACTTAGGTAACACTCTTCTAATAATATTATGTATTATATTTAAGGAGTGTGTATGAAAAAGGGGATTTTGCTGAGTATCCCGGCGGCACTCACGACGCTGATGGGAGCGGATACCTACTCCCTGGACGCCGTGAGTGTCACCGCGACGAAATTCGAACGCGAAACCAAAGAGGTGCCGCAGAGCGTCGCTGTCGTCGACAACGAGGAGATCGAAGAGCGCAACGTGCTCAACGTCAAAGATGCCATCGAAACGATCCCGGGGGTGATCACGATGAGCAAGAACAACGGCTACGACAGCCGGCTCATCATCCGCGGCGCGGGGCTGAAAGCGCGCTACGGCATCCGGGAGATCATGGTCATGCGCGACGGGGTCCCGATGACGGACCCGGACAGTTTCACGCGGATGGACTTTATCGACGTTGACGACATGGAGAGCGTCGAGGTCTTCAAGGGGCCGGGTTCGATCTATGCGGCCAATGCCAGCGGCGGGGTCGTCTTTATCAAGTCCAAATCCGTTTTCGATACGGACAACAACCGTGTCAAGATCGGGTACGGCACCTATGACACCCTCAATGCCAACATCAAAGGCTCCTTTGCGATCGATGAGAGCAACTACGTCGGCGTCAGCGTTTCCCGCCGCCAGTCGTCAAACGACTGGAGGGACTGGAACGAGTTCGATACGACCCAGGCGAGCCTGAAATACGGCCACCTCTTCGAGGATGACGCCTCGCTGCAGATGGAGTTTGCCTATACCGAAGCGAACCTGCAGCTGCCCCAGTCCCTCAGCGCTGACGAATTCGCCGCCTTCAAAGAGACGGGGGAGACGACGAACACCAACGGCGCGTGGCAGCAGAGCGGCCGCTATTCCGATACCTACTTCTTCAACGTCCAGTACGAGAAGAGCTTCGGCGACCTGACCTTCAAGCCGCAGGCGTATTTCACGAAGTGGGGCCACTACCACCCGGTCACGGGGATGATCAACGACGCGCCGGACAACTACGTTATCGGGACGGACCTCGCCTTTGATGCGAAACATACGCTTTTTAACCGCGACGCCTCCCTCGTCTTCGGCCTGACGGCGCGCAGCGACATCCGTGACAACAGCAAAAAGTACACCTACCGCGACTACATTGACGTCCCGGGACCGAGTACGCGTATTATCAAGGTCACCTCCGATGCGAAAGGGGACCTGGCCGGGGTCGAAGACGGTACGAGCACGCTCTACGGCTTCTACATTCAGGAGACCTTCGCGCCCGCGGAGCGCCTGCTCGTGGACGTGGGGCTGCGGTACGACCACCTCTCCTTCGATATCGACGGGACGGAGTACCTGGCCTACGACTACGCCGACGGCAACTATACGACGGGCGAGGGCGACTACAGCGTCACCGAGTCCTACGATCTGCTCTCGCCGAAGGTCGGCGCGACGTTCGCGCTGACGGAGACGCTCAACGTTTACGGCCTCATCGCCGCGGCGAATCAGGCGCCGACGGACAGCGAAGTCCGTGCCAACCTCGCCTACGGCAGTTCCCCGTCGCTCAAAGCCTCGCTGTCGGTCAATTACGAGGTCGGTATGAAGCAGCGCAGCCGCGACTGGAGCATGGATCTGTCACTCTACTATAACGCCGTGCGCGACGAGATCGTGGCGGTCAAGGGGGCCGACAATACGACTTATTACACCAATGCCGGTAAAACGAAACGCATCGGGGCGGAGCTCAGCGTCGATTACTTCCTCAGCGACATGGTGGACGTCGGTGCCAACGGCGCCTGGTTCGATTACAGCTACAGCAGTTACGTCGACGGCGGGGTGGACTATTCAGGCAACAGGCAGCGCTACATCCCCGATTACCAGTATTCGCTCTTTGCCGGCTACCATGACGGCAGCCTCTCGGCGCGCATCGAGGGGATCAGCTACGGTCCTTTCTACATGGACGACCTCAACACGGAGAAGTACGACGGCTTTACGCTGGTCACGAACCTGAGCCTTGCCTATACCACCGGACACCACCGCTACCAGTTCAACGTCAACAACCTCTTCGACCAGCGCTACGCGACGGAAGTGGACAAAACGACCGGCTACGGCGGACCGAAGTACTACTACACGCCGGGCATGCCGCAGTTCGCGATGTTGACCTACACCTATTCGTTCTAAAAGGAGGAGCAGATGGTCGACCATATTACTCGGAGGGGAAACGACCTGCTGGGCTGGCCGCTGGTAGCGGCCCTGTTTAAAAACAGGCGCGTCCTTTTCATCGTGCGGACGGCGGCTGCGCTGCTTTTCGTCTCCGCGATAGGGTTCGGCCTGCGCTATCCGTCCGTAGCGGAGAACCCCTACACTACGGCCGTTTTCTGGTCGCTGTTCTGGCCCTTTTTCATGATCGTCAGCATCGTGCTGATCGGGCCTGGATTCTGCGGGGTCTGCCCCCACGGTGTGATCGGCCGCTTCTTTTCGAAAATCGGTACGCAAAAGGAGGCGCCGGCGTGGCTGAAGCATCGCGGCATCGGGCTGGGCATCCTGATCGCGGCCTACTGGGTGCCGGTCTACCTCTTCCCGGGCGCGCTCAAGACTCCCTGGGTCGCCGCGGCGCTCTTCGCCGGGCTGACGCTCCTGGCACTCTTTGTCTTCTCCCGCTACAAGGATATGGCCTACTGCACCTACCTCTGCCCGATCGGGAGCGTGACCAAAAGCTACGGGAAACTGGGGGCGGTCCGTCTGCAGACCTACCGCGACGCCTGCGACGCGTGCACGACCTTTGACTGCGCGAAAGCCTGCGAGACGGGGCTGCAGCCCTACCTTTTTGAGAAGAAAAACTCCATGCGCGACTGTACGCTCTGCATGGATTGCGCGCAGGCCTGCGAGGCGGTATCGCTGCAGCTGGTGAAACCTTCCAAGGGGATGTTCGGCGAGGTCAACGACCGCCACACCATCCATACCTCTGTTTATATCCTGCTGCTGGCGATCATTACGATCACCATGCATTTCCACCACGGGCTCGGGCATTCGCCGGTGAAGACGCAGACACCGTGGTACGCGGCAGGAGAGTGGCTCGCATCGTTCCTGCCTGCCGGGGTGGACTGGGTCGGTTTTGCGGCACTCGTCATGGCCCTGAGCGTCACCGGCGCGCTCGTGCTCGGCGGCTATGCCGTCGCCGCGGCGCTGGCGAACAAGCCCTTTAAGAGCTTCCTGCACCGCAACAGCTACGCTCTGGCCCCGATGATGATCATCGGGTCGCTCTCGCACGTGGGATCGTTCTTCTTCCTGGAGTACGCCTCCGAGCTTGCCAATGCCTGGTACTGGCTGACAGGCAGTACGGAGACGATGCGTCCGCTGGCCTCCATGCGCGACGGCTGGGTCCACCTCTTCTCGCTTTTCGGCTATGCCGGGGCCCTCTGGAGCGCCGTCATCCTCTACAGCCGCCTGGGCATGTACGAGTTTTCCACGGCCAAACGCCTGGCGGCCTTTGCCGCCTCGGGGGCGATGATCTGGTTTTATATCGGGCTGCTGGTGCTCTCGATGGTAGTCAGGAGTCACTGACCGGGGCTGAAAACCTTATGAATGCGTCTCGTCCGCGTTGAGCTCCTCTTTGAGGGCGGAGACGAAGACCCGGTAGGTGTTCCGGTCGAAGAGGTAGGGCTTGGCGGTAAAAAGGGTCTCGAAAAGGATCTTCCACAGCGTCGAGAAGTTGTCGTCCGTCCGGGCGTTGCAGAGGCTCTGCTGCATCTGGCGCTCCAGTTTGGCGAGCCCCCTGGCGTGTTCGGCGTAGGCTTTGAGGATGTCGGGGGCGACCCCGACGCTCTCGAAGGCGGCGGCCAGGTTGACGATGGCCGCGTCTTTATGGGTGAAGTCCGCCTCCCCCGTCGGCAGGAGGATACCCGTCTCCATCAGACGCCGAACGACGGCGGCGTCCAGCGCGAATGCCTCGACAAACTCCGCCTCCGTATAGTGCTCCGCGTCGGCGGGGACGCGGCTAAGCGTATTCATCAGCGGCTCGATCATCGACAGCGAGCTTGAAAGCGACCGGTTCGGGTTCCCCAGCGCCGCTTTGATCTGCTCGATGCTGCTCCCCACCTCCTCTTTCATATACCGGATGTAGCGCAGCCGCTCCACATGTTCGTCGTTGTAGCGGTGGACGTTGGGTTTGAGCTTCCGCGCTTCGGGCAGCAGCCCCTCTTTGATGTAGTAGAGGATGGTCGATTTGGGCACTCCGGTCTTGGCGACGACTTCCGAGATCTTATACTCCACCGTGTTCCTTGTTCAAGAAAGTTTAAGCATTATAGCATAGAATTCAAAACGTAAAGTATAACTTGACGATTTACAAAATAAGGGGGTCATTATGCCTCGTAAAATACCATGGTGGGCCGGCGGCATCCTGATGAGCCTGCTCTTCTTTTTTACCTTTTCCGAATGGGGAGCGGGGCGGCCGATCGGTGCCTCGACGGGCATGGCCTACCTCTCCGAGGTGCTGTTCGGCCTGGATGCCGATGCGCACGAGTATACGGCACTGATCGAGACGTCGGGCGCCTGGGAGGGGGTGATGCTGATCGGTGTTTTCTTCGGCGGCCTCTTCATGTCGCTCTTCGTGACGAAGACCTTCCACATCAGTACCATCCCGACGCTCTGGAAAACGCGCAAAAACAGCTCGGTCCCTTCGCGGATGGTCTGGAGCTTCATCGCCGGGTTCCTGCTCGTTTACGGGGCGCGGCTCGCCGGCGGCTGCAACGCGGGGCATATCCTCTCCGGGGGGAGCCAGACTGCCGTCAGCGGGATGATCTTTACCGTTGTCGCCCTGGGCACCGGCATGATCACCGGCCGCTTCTTCTATAAACGCAAAAAGAGCTGCGCATGATTGAGCGTATCACCCATATGTTCGACGTCGTTGCGGCGCAGGGGCACGGTTCAGTCTGGACGGTGCTCTTCATCGGTTTCTGTTTCGGGGCGGTTATCCTCTGGTCGCGGCTCGACAAGTTCGAGAAGATGGCGGGCTTCATGATCTTCGAGGACACCCTGGCGCCGCGCATGGCGATGATGACCGTAGCGCTGTCCGGGGTCGGCTTTTATGCGCTCGTACAGGGCGGCGTTGCGGAGTACCAGGTGAAACCGACCCTGCTGGGCGGGCTGCTGGTCGGCGCAGTGCTGTTCGGCATGGGGCTCGTGATCCTCGGCAAATGCCCCTCGGCCTTTTTCGTCTCCGTCTCCGAAGGGCGCGTCGATGCGCTGGTGGGGGTGATCGGCGGGATGGTCGGCGGCGCGGTCTTCACCCTCACCTTCCCCTGGATCAAACAGCTCATGGGGCCGGACCTCGGAACCATCAGGCTCAGTGACGTGCTGGGCGGTTATGAATTGACCATCGTGCTGCTGCTGAGCCTGATCCTTTTCGTCGTCGCCCTGCTGATCCCGACCGTCGACTACCACGACCCGGCCGATGAAAACCAAAAGCGTTAAGTACGACTTAACGCTTTTTCAATTAGAATTGTCGCAAAGGAGAAGAAGATGGCATACATAGCACTACCCGAATTCGAGGAGATGTCCCCGGCAATCCAGGAGAAGGCGCGCCCCATCCTGGAGAAGACAGGCAGCCTCGGCGAGATTTTCAAACTGCTGGCGCTGGACGAGAAGGTCTATTTCGCGACCGACATGATGGTGCAGAAGTTCCTGCTGGAGCCGACGGAGCTCTCCTATGACATCAAGGAGGCGATCGCCCTGCTCATTTCCAAGGAGAACAGCTGCAAGATGTGCGTCGACGTGCACAAGAACATCGCGAAGATGCTGGGACTGAGTGAGGATCGTATCACCCAGATCCTCGAGGGGATCGACAGCATCAGTACCGACGAGAAAGAGAAGGCGCTGCTGCGCTTCTGCGTCCGCGCGTCGAAGAAAGACAACTACAAGATGCAGCAGGAAGATATCGACGCCCTCAAAGCGCTGGGCTACAGCGACGTGCAGATCATCGAGGCCGTCGCGATCACCGGGTATTTCAACTACATCAATACCCTCTCCAACGTCTTCGGTCTGGGGCAGTGAAACGGATTCCGGCCCTTCTGGCGCTCCTGGCCGTTCTGGCATTGGCCCAGGAGTACAAGGCCGTCTTCGACTGCAGCTCCTCAAACCCGCGCTATATCCTTTCGCGATTCAACCTCATTGAGAAGACCAAGCAGATGATCGAGGCGCAGGGCGATACGGTCCGTTTCGCCGTGACGATGCACGGCGGCTGCGCCAAGGTGGCGTCGGAGAGCGCCGATTACCTCGTCCCCGAGGAGGAGGTGCTCTATATCACGAAGGCACAGGAGAGTCTTGAACGCCTCTCCAAAGCCAAAGAGGTGGAGCTGGTCGTCTGTGCTATCGCGCTGGAGGGCAACGGGATCGACCGCGAAGACGTACTGCCCTACCTGCGCATTTCGGAAAACAGCTACATCGACACCATCGCCTACCAGAACCAAGGCTACGCCCTGATGCCGTTGAAATAGCGGCGGTGTTTATTAAGCGTTCGCACAATCCGTTTAAGATTTGATGTGTAAAAGTGACCCCGTAAGAGAGGACGGGCGCGTGTCCCGGCAGTGCAGACGAAGGTCTGCCGCGCCGGCCAAGAAAAGGAGGGTTAATGATTCGAGTGTTTTCTCTGTTGCTCGCGGTTTCGGCGCTGGCCTGGGCGGGCTGGAAGCGCAGCGGTGATACGGTCATCGATACCGCGGCGAAACTGCAGTGGCAGGATAATGCCATGGCGGCCAAGAAAGATACGGTCTGGAAAGATGCGCGCAGCTACTGCGCGAACCTGGAGCTTGAAGGGTTCCGTGATTGGCGGTTGCCGACCCGCACGGAACTCGAAACGCTCCGCAAAGCCACTGTCGCCAAGAAGGTGGGGCTCAAAAACACGGTCTCCAACGCCTACTGGACATCGGAGATTTACCGCAAAATGCCCGTCAATGCCTGGGCCGTCTACTGGGGCAACGGCCACATGTTCGATACGGACCGCTGTGACGAAGCGCACGTACGCTGCGTCCGCAAGCGCTGACGCGCTTTAGCGGTTCGGGCCGCCCATTCCGCCGCCGCTGCATTTACCGCTGCCGCATTTCATCCCTTTGCCCATTCCCTGGCCGCCGGGGCGCTGCTTCATCTGGTTCATCTGGTGGTTTCTGAATTCGGTGGGATCGATCGTACCGTCCCCGTTGGTATCGACGTCGCCGAAGGCGGGTGCATTGGCGGCGTTACGCATCATCTTGCCGCTTTCAGCCTGCTTGGCCATCCGCGCCTGTTGGGCGTTCTCGAACTCGGTCTGGGTGATCGCGCCGTCGCCGTTCGCGTCAAAGTCGTTGAAAGAGGACATCATTCTGCCCTGCATTCCACCTTGCATTCCGCCCGGCATGTTGTTCTGAACGTTGCCCTGGCCCATACCGGCGGGACGCTGCTGCATCCGGTTCATCTGATGGTTTCTGAATTCGGTGGGATCGATCATGCCGTCCCCGTTGGCATCAATGTCGCCGAAGGTGGGTGCATTGGCGGCGTTACGCATCATCTTGCCGCTTTCGGCCTGCTTGGTCATCCGCGCCTGCTGGGTGTTTTCGAACTCGGTCTGGCTGATCATGCCGTCGCCGTTCGCGTCAAAATCGTTAAAAGAGGACATCATTCCCTGTGCGGCGAACAGGGTTCCTCCGAGCAGCAGTGCCGCCGCGAGACTCATACGTTTCATCTTATTCTCCTTTGGGTGCGTTCTAGTAATAATGATACTCCAATGTAAGTAAACTGTGAGTCATTTCACAGGGGCACGTCGAAAAGGAGCACCTTCGCGTCGTGCACGGCAACGAGATCATGGACATTGTCATCCATAATCTGCAGTTCGTCCCGGGCGCCGAGGTGCAGATCCTCGACCGCGACCTCCCCTTCGATGACAAAGAGCAGCCGTGCATGGCCCGGCGCGACTGTCGGCATCGCCAGGGTGTGGCCCTCATCAATGTCGCTGACATGGATGGCGGCGTCCTGTTTGATACGGATCGAATTCTCCCGGCCGTCCCCGCTGACGAGCAGGGTCCAGCGGTTGGGGTGATAAAAGGCGTTGAAATCGCGCTGTTCGTACCGGGGTTTGCCGCCCTCCTCGTCGGGGTATATCCAGATCTGGAAGAGGGCGGTCTTCTCCGTTTCGGAGGCGAATTCGGAGTGGGCGATGCCCGCACCAGCACTCATGTACTGGATCTCCCCGGCGCGGATGACGCCCGCGTTCCCCGCGGAGTCGCGGTGTTTCAGGGCACCCTGCGTGACGATGGAGACAATCTCCATGTTGCGGTGGGGGTGGGTCCCGAACCCCTGCCCGGCTTCAATGACGTCGTCGTTGATCACCCGCAGGGCCCCGAAACCCATCCGCGTGGGGTTGTAGTAGTCGGCAAACGAAAAACTGAAGCGGCTGTGCAGCCATCCGTGTTCGGCGACGCCCCTATCAGAGGCGCGGTGGACAAACATTCTTGACATAAGGGTCTCCTTTGAATTTGTTTCGGCATAAAGCGCCAGCGGCGGCAGAAACAGCATCTGAAGCAATGTGCGGCGTTTCATGGCATCCTCCGGTGTTGACGCGTCGGGCAAAGATCCTATTGCGCCTTTTCCAGTTTGCGCAGCAGGCGCGACAGGGTATGGAGCTCTTCGGTTTCCAGCGCGGCACCGTACCACGCCGCCAGGTTGCGGACGTGCTCCGGGAAGTGGGCCGCGATCAGGCTCTGTCCCGTTTCGGTGATCTCCACCATGCGGATGCGACGGTCCGTTTCACTTGGGTAGACACGGATCCACCCCTTGCTTTCAAGGTTCTTGATGACGACGGTGATGTTGCCCGGCGTACTGAGGATCAGTTCGGTGATCTGGCCGATCCGCAGCGTCCCGAGGTGGTAGAGGGCCTCGAGGATGGCGAACTGCGCCATCGTCATCCCCTGGTCGGCTATGGTCGCCGTCTCCTTCGCACGGAGTTTGTTGAAGGCGCGCGACAGTTCGATATGCGCCCGTAGTACGGCGTCTTCGAGCGTTCCGTACTGTGGTGTGCGTTTCATGGCGTCTCCTTGAAAGATGGGATAAGAGCATTATATTACTAATTAGTAATAATGTCAACGGCGACCGCCGCTCGGCAAAGCGCTCCCCTCGTGGGGAAGGGAGTTTACGGCAGGTCTCTCAGGGTTTCGAAAAGGGTGTAGGGGGTGGTGCCGAGCTGTCCGGCGGCGTCGCGCATGGTGGTCTGCGGCGTGGCGTCGACGCCCTCCGCTTCGAGATAGGCGAGCGCCTTTGCCAGGTCGATATGCCCCGCGTCGGCGAGCGAACCGATGCTTCTGCGTCCCATGCCGCTGAGCGGCGCAACGCTCTGCTGCGCCTGCGCGTGCGGCACCATGGCGTTATAGACCTTCTGCGCGGAGACGCCGTTTTCGACTGCGATCTGCTCCAGGGTCTGCTGGCCGTTTTTCGCACGGAAACCGGCGTCGCGCAGCCGCTTGAGCGCCGTGGGCGTATCGATACCGTTCTGGGGCGCGAGGATGGCGACGGTGGCCTCTTCGGCATGACCGAACGGCGGGGCGCCTACCTGTCGCTCCCAGTAATCCTTGATCGCCGTATTGAGATTGACGATGCTTTGCATCGGCGGCAGGTGGAGCATGGTGGCACCGACGAAAAAGAGGTTGAGCACGAGGGCGGCGAGGAACTCTTTTTTCAGCGGGTTCAGGCGGTGCGCATGGGTCTTGAGGTAACTGACCAGCGGTTTCCAGTTGTAGTAGATGTGCCAGACGCCGGCCGCGAGAAAGAGGAACATCGAGGTGATGTGCAGGTCGGTGTACTGGGTCTTGGTGAGCCCCAGCAGCGTCCAGTCGGTCCAGAACGCGATCTTCCCTTTCGGCGTAAAAAAGAGCATGATGCCCGTGTAGCTCATCACGAGAAACGAAAGCCCGAGGGTCAGCGAGACCGTTTTCTTGAGCGAGAATTTATCTTCCATTGGTTGTCCCTTTCACGCGCCGGGCGCGGGAGTCAGTGTCTCGGCTTTTTGGTACCGAAGGTGGCTTTCAGGCCGGCGATCAGCGCTGTTTTTTCCTCCGGAGTGAGCCGCGCCTCGGGGTGGGTCGGCAGGTAGACGGCCGGCGGCATGTCGTCCTCTTCCACCTCTTCGGCGGCGTCGTACCCCTTGTTTTTCTTCTGCACGCCCCAGACGGAAACATTGAAGTTCTCGCGTCCCTCTTCGACGTCGTGGGCAACGAGCCAGGAGACGGGGGCGACATGGCTGTACCAGGGCCAGACGGTCTCATTGGAGTGGCAGTCGGCACAGGCGCGCATAAAGAGCGTGCGGGTCTGCGGGGTATCCCACGCCGGTTCAGCCACGACCGGAGGATTGGTGTGGTCGTGGCCAAAGGGGATGATTTGGATGGCCGTGACGAAAGCCAGGGCACCGATAAGCAGTTCCGTTTTCATCGACATTCCTTTTCACACAGTATATTGTAACTCTTTCTTCGCTTCGATCCGCCGGTAGAGGATCGGCAGGATGATCAAAGTGAGCAGGGTCGAGCTGATCAGCCCGGTGATCACGACGACGGCGAGGGGCTTCTGGATCTCCGAACCGGGGCCGGTCGCAAAGAGCATCGGCACCAGGCCGAAGGCGGCGATAAGTGCCGTCATCAGGACCGGGCGCAGGCGCCGTCTGGCCCCCTCGAGCACCGCGTTTTCAAGCGGCATCGTTTTGACCAGCTCGTTGAAGTAGCTGACCATAACGACCCCGTTGAGCACGGCGATCCCTAGCAGGGCGATGAAGCCGACCGAGGCGGGGACGGAGAGGTAGTGGCCGCTCGCCATCAGCCCCGCAATCCCGCCCGTCAGCGCCAGGGGGATCATCGCGAAGACGGCCGCGGCCTGCCGCAGGGATCGGAAGGTGAAGAAGAGGATCATAAAGATCACCGCCAGGGCAATGGGCACGACGACGGAGAGGCGCGCCATGGTGCGCTGCTGGTTCTTGAACTCCCCGCCGTATTCGAGGCGGTACCCTGCCGGGAGGGCCACTTCCTGCTCGATTTTCGCGGCGATCGACGCCACGAAGGTTGTAAGGTCGGTGCCGCTGACGTTGGTCTGGATGGAGACGAAGCGCTGAGCCCCCTCATGCTTGATCTCGACGCTCCCCTCCGTGCGCTCGATGTGCGCGATGTTGGAGAAGGCGATGCGTTCGCCCGCCGGGGTCGTGAGGTAGATCGACGAGAGCGGCAGGTCGTTTTGCGCGTAATCGCCGCGGATCAGGATGGAGAACTGCTTCATCCCCTCGTAGATCTTGCCCGCCTCGGCGCCCATCACGGCGATGGCGAGGATCTGCGCCGCTTCGTCGAGGTTGAGACCGTACTTGGTGAGCTGTTTCTTGTCGAAAACGACCTGTTGGTAGCTGACCCCCTCGTTCTGGCGCATGTAGACGTCTTCGCTCCCCTCGGTTGCTTTGAGGAGGTCGGCGATGTTTGTCCCCAGGGTGTTGAGGGTGTCGATATCGTCGCCGAAGAGCTTGACGACGACGTCGCCGCGCGCGCCCGTGAGCATCTCGGAGGTGCGCATCTCGATGGGCTGGGTGAAGCCGTACTCGATGCCTGTGATCCCTTCAAGCACCGTGCGCATCTGCGCGCGGAGCCAGTCGGGGTCGGGCGTGCGCCACGCGGACTTGGGATGCAGCACCAGGAAGGTGTCGGTGTCGTTGAGCCCCATGGGGTCGAGTCCGATCTCGTCCGAGCCGCTGCGGGAGATGATGGATTTGATCTCGGGCACCGCGGCCATGAGCTGCTGCTGGATCTGGGTGTTGAGCATGATCCCCGCCGGGATGTTGATGGCGGGGTCGGACTCGACGCCGATGACGATGTTCCCTTCGTCCATCGTCGGCATAAAGGTCTTGCCGACGCTGCCGAACATGTAGACGGAGAGCGGTACGAGCAGCACGAGCAGGAGGTAGATCGGTTTTTCGAACCGGAAGGCGCGGATGAGCGTCGGGATGTAGATCTCCTCGAGCTTGCGCACGAGCCAGGTCGGTTCGTCGTGGGCCTTTTTGATGCTCATCCCGGCAATGACGGGGATGAGGTAGAGGGCGAAGAGGATGGAGGAGGCGAGGGTAAAGACGATGCTCAGCGCCACCGGGGCGAAGAGCTTACCCTCCAGCCCCTGCAGCATCAGCAGCGGCGAGAAGATCGTGATAATGATGACGACGCCCGAGACGATGGGGAGGCTCACCTCTTTGGCCGCCAGGTAGATGAGGCGGCTGCGCGGTTCGTGGGCGTATTTGGGGTGCCCCAGCCAGGCGACGATGTTCTCGACCATAACGACGGCGGAGTCGACGATCATCCCGATGGCGATGGCGATCCCGCCGAGGCTCATCAGGTTGGCGCTGATGCCGAAGAGGTGCATCAAAATAAAGGCGCTCAGAATCGCCATCGGCAGGATGAGCGCGACGGTGAGCGCGGAGATGATGTCTCCGAGCATCAGCAGCAGGATGACGATGATGAGCACGACGGCCTCCATCAGCGCCTTCTGGACGGTGTTAACGGCTTTGCCGACGAGATCGCTGCGGTCATAGAAGACGTCCAGCTTCGTGCCCTCGGGCAGGTTCTTCTCCAGTTCGGCCAGGCGCGTTTTGACGGCGGCAACGGTGCGGGAGGCGTCGGCGCCTTTGAGGCCGAGCACGAGCCCTTCGACCGCTTCGCCTTTGCCGTCCTTGGTGACGTAGCCGTAGCGGGTGACGGCCCCGACGCTGACATCGGCGACATCGCCGACGTAGACGGTGCTGCCCTCGCGCTGGGCGAGGACGAGCTCGCGGATGCTCTCGATGCCGGTCTGTTTCCCCAGTACGCGGACAATCATCGCTTCGTCACCCTGCTCGATCCGCCCGGCGCCGTAGTTGGCATTGTTGCGTTCAATCACTTCGATGAGTTGGGAGACAGGGATGCCGTAGGCGGAGAGGCGGGCGAAATCGGGTTTGACGATGAAGCTTTTCACGAGGCCGCCCAGGGCGTTGACGTCGGCGACGCCGGGGACGCTGCGCAGGGCCGGACGGATCGTCCAGTCAAGCAGGGTACGCTTCTCCATCAGGCTGAGGGTCTCCGATTCGATCGTGAACATCAGGATCTCGCCCAGCGGTGTTGTGATGGGGGCGATGCCCCCGCCGATGTTCTCGGGAAGCTCCTTCTTGACGGCCGTAAAACGCTGGTAAACGCGGTCGCGGGCCCAGTAGAGGTCGGTGCCCTCTTCAAAGTTGATCGTGATGTCGGCCAGGGCGTACTTGGAGATGGAGCGGACCATCGTCTGGTGGGGGATGCCCTGCATCTCCAGCTCGACGGGAATGGTAATCTGCTGCTCCACTTCGCTCGGGGTCATGCCGGGGGCTTTGATGATGATTTTCACCTGGGTCGAGGAGACGTCGGGGAAGGCGTCGATGACGAGCTTCCCGTAGGAGAGCACCCCGTAGACGGCGACGGCGGCGGCCAGCAGGAGGATGATGATGCGCTGCGAGAGCGCGAAACGCAGCAACGCGTCCATCATTCACCCCCGGCGGCGGCGCTGCGCAGGGCCAGCACGGAGGAGGCGGCAACGCGGTCCTCCGCGCTCAAAGCGCCGGTCACGTAGCAGAACCCCTCGCGGCGCGAAAGCACGGTGACGGCAAGCGGTTCGAAGCCGTCGCTGCGCTTGGCGAAGACGACGCTGCGTCCGTCGAGCTCGGTGACGGAAGCGGCGGGTACTTTCCACGCCTTCGCGGTGCGAGAGAGCGCGATGTTCATGCTGGCACCGCCCCGTTCGCCGCATTCGTCGCCCTCGTGAAGGTCGATGGCGCGGGTCTGCGAGACGGGGTCGATCTGCGGTGCCTTGGCGAAGACCGTGAAGTGCTTGCCGTCGGCGCTCAGCTTCTCCCCAAGGGCAAGGGTATCGGCGGTCTCCCACGGCATGTCGATCTCAAAATGGCACTCGGTCGTGTCAACGAGCTGCGCGAGGACGGCGCCTT
This sequence comes from Sulfurimonas sp. HSL-3221, assembly GCF_021044585.1. Classification (GTDB taxonomy): domain Bacteria; phylum Campylobacterota; class Campylobacteria; order Campylobacterales; family Sulfurimonadaceae; genus Thiomicrolovo; species Thiomicrolovo sulfuroxydans. The sequence goes on from NZ_CP087998.1 coordinate 50,088, forward strand.
CGGCGACGTAGCCGCCCTTTTGCGCGTTCATCGAAGCGATGCTTCCCGTTGCCGGGGCGGAAATGGTCAGGACCGGGTCGGGCTTGTGCTGCGCGGCGATCCGCTTGAGCTGCGGGGGTGTCAGGCCGTAGGCGAGCAGGACGTCACGCTGGAAGGCGGCGGAGGCGTCGAGCTTCTGGCGGCGGTTGCGGCTCTCGGTCAGCTGTTTGGAGGCGACGACCCCTTTGCTCGCCAGCGGCTCGAGGCGTTTGACCTCTTTGTCATAGTACTCCAGCTCCAGCAGGGTCGCGATGTACTCGGACTGCATATCAAGGAGTTTCGGGCTTTTGAGGGTAAAGAGCGTCTGCCCTTTTTTCACATGGGCAAAGGGCTTGACGGCGACGCGGGTCACGAACCCATCGGTGTTGGCGCTGACGGTAAAGCGGGATGCGGGCGGATAGGTGTAGGTGCCGAGGTAGTTGCCGAGGGGGAGCTGCTCCTGGGCTTTGGGAGCGCTCAGGGCCACCTGCAGGGTGCCGGGGTCGATACGGTCAGCCGCGGCGAGCGGCAGCAAGAGGGTGAAGAGTATGGGCATAATGTATTTCATTTTTTATCCTTGGTATCGGGGGTGATGCCGAGATCGGCAAAGAGGCCTGCTTCGGCCTTCAGCGCATTCGCGCGGAGCTGGACCCCCTCCATGAGCAGGGCGAAGAGCATCTTCTGGCTGTCGATGTACTCGAGGTAGCTCGCCTCGGAGCCCATGAAGCGCTCCTCGAGCAAAACGGTCGTCTCGTACGCTTCGGGGATCATCTCGTCGTTCAGCCGTTTCAGGTTCTGCTGCCGGGTCTGTTGGGCCGAGGTGAATGCGGCCACCCGTGCGGCGAGTTCGGCATGCATGGCGCGCAGTTCGGCGCCGGCGGCGAGGGCGTCGCGGTGGGCGGCCTCGCGGTCGTTGGCGCGGCGGCTTCCGCCGCTCAGCGGGATGGAGAGATAGAGGTTGGCGCGCTGAACGTCCATCTCGTTGTCATAGCCCGCGGCAAGCGTCACCTCCTGCAGCCAGCTGTTGCGGTAGGAGGCAAGGGCTTTTGCGCTGCCGTGGCGGTTTTCAAGCTGCCGCAGCAGCGGGGCGTCGGCGAGCAGGGTCTGCTGCGGTAGGGCGATGGTGCCGGGGAGGTCGTGGCAGAGCAGGCTGTCGGCTTCCGTCTGCGCCGTGGCGCGCAGGAGGCGGAACGTTTCATTGTAGCGGCTGTTGAGGTCGTCGATCTGCAGGGTCAGGGTCTCGACGTTCAGCCGGCTGCGCAGCCAGGCGCTGCGGTCGAACTCGCCCCCCTCCATCCCGGTGCGGATCAGCGTCTCCATCTGGACGCCGCGGGTTTTGGCGTCTTCGAGGAGCCAGAGCTCCTCCTGGAGGGTACAGGCGTCGATATAGTAGGCATAGACGCGGTTCTGCAGGCGTGCCGTTTCGAGCGCGGCGGTCATTTCGCTGCCGGTGCCAAAGAGCCGTTCCAGTCTGCCGGTATCGGCGGTGCGGAAGGGTTTTTCAACGCTGACGTGGTACTCCATGGCATTCTTGGACATGGACTTGGCGTCGGCGTAGCCCGCCTGAGCGTTGAGGGCGGGACCGTCGGTCAGCAGTTCGCTGCGCCGCTGCAGGCTGTTCGCCTGCGCGGCGAACTGCCTCGCCTGCGCCGCGTCGGAATGCGCGGCGGCATCGAGGAACTCCTGCAGTGAGACCGGGGCCGCCGAGAGCGACACGGCGGCACAGAGGGCCAGAAGTCGTAGGGGTGTCATTTACGTTACCTTTTATGCGGGTCGGCACAAGGGAGTGCGCGCCCATGGGAATTTTTGAATAGGGTTGAAAAAAAGGTTAGGCTAAAGGTGGCTTGGAGGGGACGGGTGAAATATAGGAGTGGAGCTGCTGCGCTGCGGTGTGGCTCCGGAGGGCAACGGGCCGGTCGGCGTCGGGAAGGGGTAATGCTTCGGGGATGCTCATCAGGGAGTGGATGTGTTCGTGGATCTTGGTGGGCAGATCAAGCGCGCCGGTGCTGCTTTGCGCGAGGCAGAGTTCGTATTGGGTGTCGGTATCCACATCCGTCATAACGTAGTCGTGGACCACGAAGAAGGAGAAGGCCGACAGCAGAACCGAGAGCAGGAGCTGGCGCAGTGTTTTCATTTCGCAGGATTCTAGCCAAACAAGCCTGTCCGTAACTGAAGATTCGCACTTAGGCAAAATCTTTAGGCCCCGCCTCCACCGCGGGTATCAGGATACGTTTCGGGCGTTTTGCAGAAGGTCTCACCGAGCACGCAGCACCCCTCCGGTACGCCGAGCACTTTGAGGGCGCCGTCAAAGGCCCAGTAGTGGTTGTAGCTGCCCTTGCGCAGGGTGGTAAAGGTCGCGGCAAGGTCATCGGCCTTCGCCGCTTCTGCCAGGGCGATATTGACATTAAGGTCATTGACGTCGGTGACTTCGACCATACAGCCTGCCTCCAGGGCGTCCCGGTCGCTTTGCACCCCCTTCGCATAGCGTTCGTCATAGAGGGATTGGACGGCGGCGTCGGGGAAGGTGCCTGCATCGTAGGCCTGCAGCTCTTCCGCGCTGTAGTGCGCCTCCTCGCCGTCGATATCGGTGATATTGATGTCGTAGACCTGCAGCAGGCTTGCGATGGCGGCCTGGTGTTGGCTTTCGGACATCATCGCAATATTGTAGAACTCCTTGTGAGGCCATTGCGTGTGCAAGGCGAGGTAGAGCTCTTTGGCCATCTTCTCCTCATTCCACATAAACGCCAGCGTCCCTCTGAGGGTACTGTTGAGCTCGGAGAGCAGCGGTGTGCCATCACCTTCGCCGAGCTGGCGGTTCATCGCGTCGGCTTCGGCCTGGGTCATCGTCTGCAGCCCGAGCTCGTTTCTGATGAGGTAGCGTTCGCGCTTCGTGGCGTTGAACTCTCCGGAGCTGTACTCTCCGATCCGCGCGGCAATCTGCGTCTGCAGGCTCTGCATGACTTTCAGCGTCAGAGTGGAGGGGTCGCTGACGTTGTGCTCGACGCAGTATTTGTAGAGCTCGTCGCTGATGGCGGCAATAGTGCTGTCGCCGGAGGGCGTCGCATTGTAGAGGCGCGTTTCGCTCAGGTTGAAATCGTTTTGCAGCATCGTCGCGATCTGGGCCTTGTGCGCCAGGGAGGAGACGAGGGTGAGGGCGAGTCCCTGCGGCGTCTGCAGTTTCAGTTCCGGTGCGGGGAGGTCGCCGGCATCGATAATGCCGTTACGGTTGATGTCGATGACACCTCCCAGAGTGGTGACGGGGTAGACCGGATCATTGGCGAAGCGATAGCGGCCACCCGAGAGCATCGCCGCCTGTTGTCCCGAGGCATCGGTGACAAGCGCGTAGAGCATCGGGCCGCGTTCGGCGGTGACCTCGGTCGCGCTGCCGCCGCCGGCGCTGCCGCAGCCGCCGAGCCAGAGGGCCGCGGCTCCGGCGCAAAAAGCATAAACGAGGGGTTTCATGTACAATCCTTGGAAGCTGAAATCGTCGTGCCAGTGTACGCAAAGAGTGTTAGGGGTGTGTTAGACGGCGCCTCAGTGCGCCGTCTCCCAGGCGACGAAGGCCCAGTTGAAAGGGCGGGGGTGGCGGTTGGTTTTGGCGACGACCTTGTCGTAGTAGTGGTACGCCTTCTCCTCCTCGTCGCCGGTGAGGCTGCCGAGGCTCCAGCGCAGGGAGGTGACGAAGGCGTCGGCGCTGCCGCTGTTGATGCTGCCCTGTTCGGTCTCGATGTAGTCGATGCGCGGCAGCAGCCCTTTTTGGTAGAGGATCAGCGGGATGTACCAGAAGTCGGGCTTCGGGGTGATCTGCCTGCCGATGAACTCGAGGATCTCCAGATCGACGTAGCTGCCGCCGGCCTTGTAGGTGAGGTAGCAGGCCTTCGCGGCGTGGCGCGTCATCTTCGCGAGGGCCGTTTCGATATCGCCGACTTCCAGGCTGCGCGACGCGACGGCAATGTCGGCCTGCGGCAGCGCGCTCCAGTCATCTTCCCAGCTCAGCCGGTGCGTTTCGATATTGGTGATCCCTTCGCGTTCGGCGTAGAGGCGTAGTTGTTCGAGCATCTGTTCGGCGTAATCGATCGCGATGACCTTCTTGACCTTTTTGGCCAGGGCGAGGGCCAGGGTGCCGGGCCCGCAGCCGATATCGAGTACGACGTCGTCCGCATCCAGCTCCATCTTCGAGAGGAAGGTGTCGACGTAGGGGCTGTTGACCATGCGCGGCGCCATGTCCGCGGCCTTGGCGTTCCATTCGTCCGCGCTTTTGCCTTTGAAGTCGGTGGCGAGCTTGTGGGCCTTGTACATGGTGGCAAAATCAATGGGTTCGAGAAACATCATTATCTCCTTGGTTGGGGGTGAGGGGGTAAAAGACCGGGTAGCCCGGGTGGCCGTCGATGCGGAAATCCTTCAGTATGCCCTGTGCCTGCGGCGACGTCAGAAAGGCCAGCAGTGCCTCGGCACGGGCGTGACGGGCGGCGCTGAGCCGCCCTTGGCTGCCGATGGCCGCCAGGTAGGGGCGCCGCAGGGCGGGATCGTCGAAATAGAAGCCCAGGATCTGGGGATGGTGCTGTTTGTGCATCAAAAAGGGGATGACGCCGTAAAGCGTATACCCCTTCAACGCCGCCGTTTCCTTGAGGAAACCGCGTTTGGCGGGGGTGAAACGGAGCTGCTCCGGCGGCATGCGCCACCCCTGTTTCGTGCGCAGCGCGTTGAACACTTCGAAGGTGCCGCCGCTCGCATGGACGAGGAAGGGGGCCTCCGAGGCAGCGAGCTTCGCCAGCGCCTCCTGCAGGTTCCCGGCCCCGGTCAGCCCGGCGGGATCGCTGCGGTGGCCCAGGAGCATCTGTGCGTTGCGCGTCCAGGGGGTGAGCTGCTCGAAGAGGCCGTCGGCGGCCAGGTCGGTGATGGTGTCGCTGGCATGCATCGTCACCAGGTCGACGGGGTGCTCTCTGCAGTAGGCGTCGAGCTCCGATTTGGGGCCGCTGACGACGACGTCGACAGGGATGCCGCGGGCGGCCTCAAAGGCGGCGGCGATCTGTTGCCACATGCCGCTCATGGTCATCCCGCCAATGACGGCGACGCGCAGCGGCGGCACCGGTTCCGCGTGAAGCAGTGCCGCCGAAAATAGCACGGTCAGGAAAAGGCGGCGCATCAGAAGCTGTACGTGAGTCTGCCGTAGAACTCCCGCCCCGGTTCCGGATAGCCGTCGTCGTAATAGTTCAGTTTGTCCGCCATGTTTTTGACGCCGACTTCGACCGCGACGGAGGTGATCGGCAGGTAGGTCACCTTCGCGTCGATCGTCTGCACGTCGCCCAGTTTCTCGTAGCTGCTGTCGGCCAGCTGCCCGTAGGCACCGCTCTGGCCGTGGAGGGTGACGAGGCCGCTCAGATTCGGGGCGAAAAAGACGCGGGTGAAGAGGTTGTATTCGCGCGTCGGTACGCCGATGGGCTTGTCGGAAGAGGCGCTGCCGATTTTCAGGAAAGTGGCATTCGCCCCCGCTTCGTAAACGTCGGCAATGTAGGAGAGGGCGAGCTCCGCCCCCGAACGGTAGAAGGTGCCGATGTTTTGGTTCTGCGTGCGGTTGACACCGTCCAAGGTGTCATAGTAGACGGCCTGGATGTAATCCTCCGTCACCAGGTAGAAGCCGGCCGCCTCCGCGATCCACGCATCGTTGAAGACGCCCTTGTAGGCGAGTTCGCTGTGGGTCGTCATCTCCGGTTTCAGGTCGCCGTTGGGTACCCCGTAGCCGAGCTTGTAGGAGTAGCGCTCTTTCATCGAGGGGAAATAGGTCTTTTGGGCCACGCTGAGGCGGAGGGTCTGTTTGGGGGCAAGCTCCGCGATGAAGGCCGCCTCCGGGTTCCAGGCCGATTCGTCTTTCTTGTCGTCGATCGTCGGGTCGCTGATGTAGTCGGAGGATTTGACGTCATAGCCGATGCCCGCGACAAGGGTGAAGCGCTCCGCGAAGCGGTAGCTGTCCTCCACGCCGAAGGAGAGGGTCGTATCCTCGAACTCCTCCCCCAGGGTACTGGCGTTGGTCACCTTGTCGATGTCGTACCCTTTATGGTGGTCATGTTTGTAGTTTGATGAGAGGGTGAGCCGGTTGCCCGCCGCGTCGACGGTGAACTCCGCCCGGAGGCCGTAGGTCGACTCCTTGTAGTTGGATTTCCAGGCGAACTTTTTGTTCATCGTCGTCAGGTTGATGTCGTCGTAGGAGTAGAGCTTGCTTTCGTACTCCGTGTAGTAGGCCGTCGCTTTGAAGAGCCCGCCGAAGAGGGTGTGCTTCCCGACGGCGTAGAGGCTCTGCATATCCCATTTCGGCCAGTCCCAGTACTTTTCACGGCCGTAGACGGGGTCGGTGACAGTAGGCTGCTGCTTGGTCGCGTGCTGGTACATATAGCCAAGGGCGACTTCGCCGCCGTCAAGCAGGTAGCCGTATTTGGCGCTGACCTGGCGGTCGTCGGAGGCGGAATTGAGCCGGTCGCCCTCGGGCTGGACCGGGGTCGCGTCGTAGCTTTCGGGCAGACGGGAGTGATCACGGTGCTTGCCCGTCGCGGAGAGCTGCAGGTAGTAGTGCGGTTCGCGGATGCCGATGTTCCCGCCGACCATGGTACCCGTCTGGTCGCCGCTGCTGTCGATCGACCCCTGAGCGAAGACGGTGCCTTCGAAGGGGCGGCTTGGCTTTTTGGAGACGATATTGACGACCCCACCCATCGTATTGGCGCCGAAGGCCGTCGAGGAGAAGCCTTTATAGACGTCAATGTCAGCGATGTTGGTTGTCAGGTAGCGGGTGTAGTCCATATTGCCGTCATAGGGGACGTAGATGGGCACGCCGTCGTAAAAGACGCCGATGCGGCGCGAATCGAAACCGCGGATACTGATATCCGTCTCGGCCCGGCCGCCCCGGGAGTAGAATGCCACCCCCGTCATACGGGTAAGGGCTTCGGAAACCGTGGTGTCGCCGTAGATGTCGATCTGTTCGGCGTCCACCCGGTCGTTAAAGATCTCCGAGAGCAGCGGGTCGGCGGTGACGGAGACCTGGCCGAGCTCGAAGCTCTCCGCACAGAGAAGGGCAGGCGCAAGCAGCGCCGCAAGCAAGGTGGAAAGACGCGGGTTTTGTTTCATAAAGATACTCCTGGATTGAAATGGGGTCTGATCTCGGCATTGAAGCGTTCGAGCATGGCGATATCGGTGTCGGCATCCCGGCCCGCGGGTTTGAGGGAGAGATGGAGGTTGGGCAGTGCGCGGGTCAGGGCATCGATCCGGGCGATGCAGGTGTCGGGGTTGCCGAGAATGGCATTCTCAAAGAAGGCCTGCCCGTCGAAAAAGGCGCTCCGCTCCCGCAGCAGCGCTTCATAGTTTTCGGCGTCGAAACCGGGCTGAGGCTGCTCCCGCTGGGCGGCACGCATGCATTTGACGAAGTGGTCGATGGCCGGCAGGGCGGCGCGCTGCGCCTCGGCGTCGCTGTCCGCGACGGCAAAGACGCGCATGACGATCATCTCCGGGTCGTGCCCGGCGACCATGCGGTAGAAGTTCTGCGCCTCGACGCAGTCGCGCAGCGTCGCCCCCTGCGACATCATCAGGCCGTAGCCGTGCGTCGCGGCAAAGTGGATCGTCGCCTCGGACGCGAAGGTCGCCACGTAAAAAGGGAGCTGCTTCTGGAGGGGTCTCGGCGTCACCGTGCTGTTGCGAATCTGGAGGAAGTCGCCTTCGAAATCAACGCCCCTGCGCTGCAGGAGAAGTTCGACGGCTTCAACGGTCTCGAACATAATGCTGCGCAGCTCCTCTTTTTGCTGCAGGAAGTGGCGGGTGTCCGGGGCGAACCCTCCCTTGGCAAAGCCGGCGTTGATGCGGCCGCCGCTCAGGTTGTCGAGGACGGCGATGCTTTCGGCCAGTCGGACGGGATGGTAGAAGGGGGCCAGGAAGCCCGCGGTGCCGAGCCGGATGTGCTGCGTACGCGCCGCGGCGTAGGCGAGCATCAGTGCCGGGTCGGGAATGACGCTGAAGTTGTTGAAATGGTGTTCGCCGAACCACGCCTCGTCAAACCCGAGCCGCTCCGCCGCCTCGACGAGACGAAGCTGTTCATGCAGGCTCTGCGCCGTGTCGCCGCTGTAGTCTTCGGCGAGGCAAAATAAACCGATGTGCATCAGAGCCCCTCTACTTGCAGATATGGGCCCAAAAGCCGCTCTCGTCGTTAATGATCTCGAAGGAGGCGGGCTGCAGCCGTTCGAGGATCTGCGGCAGCGCATCGCGCATGGCTTTCGAGCGGTGTTTGAAACGCTCTTCCCAATTCGGTTCGCGCTCGAGCATCGTGCTGACGATCTGCTCGCGCAGTTCCGCGCTGCCGAATCCGCCGCCCACATAGGCACGGCCGCCGCGGCGCAACACGCGGAGAATTTCGCTGTAGGCCCGTTTCTGGTCATCCCAGAAGGGCGAGGAACCCCGGCTGATGACGAGATCGACGCTTTCCGAGGGGAGCGGGATGTCGTGGATATCGCCCTGGAGGAAACGGCTGCGCGCCGTAATGGCCTCCGCGTCGGCGTAGCCGCGGGCAAATTCGAGCATCTTTTCGCTCTGGTCGAAGAAGGTGACCTCGCATCCGCTCAGTCGCGCCATGGCCCGTCCCAGTGCACCTGTGCCGCAGCCGGCATCGAGACAGACGCCCCGGGTTGTCTGCGTCTGTTGAATAATCTGCGACGCGATGACCGGGTAGATGGGGGCGAAGACCTCCCTGACGATGGCATCAAAGCCGGAAGGGTCGCCGGCGCCTTTGTGTTTTTTGGAATGGGTCGCATTCATGGTTTTTTCCTTTATGTCAATATAGATATAACGATCTGCGATCGCGATCAGCCGCCGTGCCGGAGGTTGAAGGTGACCGGAAGGACGATGCTCAGCGCCTTCCCTTCCGGCGGTGCCTCGAAGGGTGCGGCGTTGCGGATCGTCGCCAGTGCCTGTTCGTCCAGGGTGCGGTGGCCGCTGGAACGTTGCAGGGCCAGGGCGTTGATGCTGCCGTCGCTGAGGATAATGAACCGCAGCCGCGATTCGCCTTCGAGCCGCAGCCGCCTGGCCGTCATCGGGTAGCACAGGCAGGCCTGCACCTTCTGGCGTACCCTTCCCAGATAGCTCTCGGCCGCCTGCCGGCGCTGTGCGGATGCCGAAGGGGGCGCGGGCTCGCTGACCGGTGCTTCGGACGTTTCCGCCGGGGCAGCCTGCGGTGTTTCGGGCGGTTTGGGCAGCGGCACCGCGGTTAATGCGGATTTGGACGGCGTTACCGGTGCCGGTGTAGGCTTCGGTTTTGGCAACGGTTTCACTACCGGTTTAGCCACCGGTTTCGGTTTGGGCACTACTTTCGGCGGCAGCGGCTTTTTTATTGGCGGGGCCGGGGGCTTCGGCGTCGGTGCAACGGGTTTGGGGGCCTCCGGCTCGGGGGTGCTGATATCGACCACGGCGATCTTCACGGCCTCGCGGCCGGCGGGTTCGGGGAGTTCGGTCTGTATCAGCGCCCCCGCGATCGCCGCGTGAATCGTGGTGGTCACGGTCAATGCCGTGACGAAACGGTACTGCGCTCTCATCGGGGCTGCTCCTGCTGGGTCTGGATGGCGAATGTGCTCACCTCGGCGCTTTTGCACCAGTCGATCGCCTTCACCACGAATGCGAAGGGGGTCTGTGCATCGCTGCGCACGATGACCCCCACGGCACGCTGGGTCGCGTTGAGCTCCTGCAGCCGCGTGCGCAGCTGCGTTTCGCTCACCTCCGCATCGTTGAGGTGGTAGCGGCCGTTCTCTTCGATTGTGATCACCGTCGGCTTTTTGGGCTCTTTCTGCCCCGCCTGCGCCGAACTTTTGGGAAGGGTGACCGGGATCTTCCCCTGGGCGACGAAGGTCGCCGTCGCCATGAAGATGATCAGGATGACGAGCACAATGTCCACGAAGGGGGTCATGTTGATCTCGCTGATCTCCTGATCTTCCTCCATCGCCGACGCGCTCATGCCCCCGTCTCCCGTTTGAGCAGGACCGTTTTGATGCGGCGCACGAAGTAGTTGTAGGCCATGACGCTGGGAATCGCCACAAAGAGCCCCGTTGCCGTCGCGACAAGCGCCTCGGAGATCCCGCCCATCACGGCGTTGACCCCGAAGGAGGCGTCCGCGCCCAGGGTGTGAAAGGCGTTGATGACCCCGAGCACCGTGCCGAAAAGGCCGATAAAGGGGGCGTTGTTGCCGAAGGTGGCCAGAATGCCCAGCCGCTTTTCAAGTTTGAGGCGCAGCTGCGCCTCGGGGTAGGCGGAGGCGTCGGCTTCAAGGGTGCGGAAGGCGAGGAGCCGCTCGGCGATGACGAAGAGCGAGACGCTGCTCATCGCGAGCAGCACCCACAGCACGGGGTCGATCCCGATCACGGCGATGCCGAGCAGTTTGTCAGTAAGCATGGTCTGTCTCCTTGTAGTGGGGGAAGAAGATCGCTTCGAAGCGGGCCTGTTCATCCTCCTTGAGCAGCCCCGGGTAGAACTGCTGCATCAGCCAGCGGATGCCCATGAGCCGCATGAAGGAAGGGGGACGGGTAATGTAGTTGTAGGGGTGCGCCGGCACCAGGAACAGCCGCCCCGTTTTGACCGCCCGGAGGCTGCGCCAGAGGGGATCTTTTTGGGCATGGGCAACGAACTGGGGTTCCATCGCCACGATGACGTCAGGATCGGCGCGCATGACACTCTCCATGCTCACCTTTTCCATGCCGTAGTTGGAGCTCATCGTGCAAACGAGGGCGTTCTGCGCCCTGGCGAAATCGAAGGGGCGTATGTGGAACGATCCCGGGCACTCCGTTGAGAGGCCGTCGAGGCCTTCGGCGAAGTAGTAGCGTACTTTTTTCGCGGCGGCGAGCTGCGTGCGGTACTGTTCCAGCAGCCCCAGGCTCTCTTTGGTGTAGCGCATCAGCGTCTGTGCGCGTGCCGTGTCGCCCGAGAGCGTCCCGAAGAGCCGGAACTGCCCGATGAGGTCGCCGAGGGTGCTGTTGCGGACCATCAGGACGGGGATGCCGAGCTTTTCAAGCTTTGCGAGGATGCGGTCGGCACCGGTCATATCCCCCCACATCAGAATGACGTCGGGTCTGACCTGCAGCAGCAGCTCCATGTTGGGCGTCTGCCCCTGGCCGAAGAAGCCGCCGACGACCGGCCGCTGCGCCGCCGCCCCGGCATAGGGCTTCTGCGCGTCGGTGAAGGGGAAGTTGAGAGCGGCGACGAGCCGGGGATCGAAGGCCAGCAGGCTCATGGTGAGGGGCGGGTGCGTCGCATAGACGGAACGTACCGTCTCCGGCACTTCGACCGTACGGTTGAAATCGTCCGTGACCACCCGGCCCCAGAGGGTGACGCAGGCTGCCAGCAGCAGGAGCATCACCCGTGTGATGCCGGAGGGCCGAAGGGGCGCGAGGTTAGAGACGGTTTTCATGGAGGGCTCCGTTCAGAATGGTCGTCAGCTGTTCGGGCGTCAGGGAGACGTTGAGGAAGAGGCGGTAAAAGGCGCGGGTCGTCTCGCGGATATCCTCGCCGTACTGCCCCGGGTAGAGGGTCGCCATCACCCACTGCAGTCCGAGCAGGCGCATGAAAGAGGGGGGACGGTCGAACCAGTTGAAGGGGAGCCGGGGGATAAGGTAGACCTGCCCTTTCTGCACCGCGTGGAGGTGCTGCCACGACGGATGGGTGCCGATGCGCTCGAAGAAGGTCTGCTCCTGTACGAGGATGACGTCGGGGTCGTACTGCAGCAGGGTCTCCATGGAGAGTTTCTCCAGCCCCTTGTGGTTGGAGGTGTGGCAGCGGTGGACATTGACGTCGCCGGCGAGCTTGAGCAGCTGCACGTGGATGGCATCGTCGCATTCGGTGGAGAGGCCGTCCAGGCCCTCCGCGTAGTAGACACTGGGGCGCGCCGCCTTCGGGATCTCGGCCAGGGTCTGCTCGGCCTGTGCGAACACGTTCTCACTGTAGCGCGCCAGGGCTTCGCCCCGTTCGGGCAGGCCGAGGGCACTGCCCAGGAAACGGAAAATGGCCGCATAATCGGTCAGCGCCTCGTCTTTGGCATAGACGGCGGGCGTGTTGAGCAGACGCAGGCGCTCGGCCTCTTTCTGCGTGAACGCGTCGCGGTGCGACCACATAAGCAGCAGGTCCGGCTGCTGCGCGAGCAGGATCTCCAGGTTCGCGGACTGGCCCGGGCCGAAGACCCGGCCGAGGACGGGGAGCGTCCGCATCCGCGGGTCAAGGTAGGGGTAGGCGCGCGCGTCGATCGTGAAGATCCAGCCCGCCAGCAGCGCGGGGTCCATGGCGTAGAGCGCATACGAACCGTACGGCGAGGGGGCATAGACCTTTTGGGGATCGGCGGGAACGACGACGTCGCGCCCGAGCATGTCGGTGATCTCCCTCCCGCCGAGGAGGGTCCCCATCAGCAGTGACATCAGGAGTAGGGGTGTGGTAAAGCGCATGGTTTCTCCTAAAAAGCGAAGGCGATTTCGGCCCCGAGGGTCCGTCCGCGGTCGTAGTAGTAGCCGGTGACGTAGCGGGTCGCGTAGTGGTCGTCGGTCAGGTTGCGCCCGTAGAGCTTGGCGGTGGCGGTTGCGCCGCCGAAAACGAAGTCGCGGGCGATGTTGGCGTCAACACGGGTATAGTCCCCCAGGTCCAGGCCTGTCATGGTCCCTTTCGGGCTGCGTGAGCTGGAGTAGCCGTCGACGCGTTTGGCCGAGACGTTGAAACGGTAGGCCTCGTAGGCGTGGCTCAGCAGGGCGCTGAAGGTGTTGCGCGGCATCGTGGCGCCGAGGCTCTCCGTGGTCACGCCCCCGGACGTCGTCGAATTCTCGATGATGTGGGTCCATGCGAAGCGGTAGCTCGTCGTGTTGCCGATACGCCCTTTGAGGAGAAATTCGACCCCCTTGCGGTGGGAATCCTGCTCGGTGTAGTAGTAGTACTCGTTGCCGTCGCTGTCGGTGTAGGTGCTGCCCGTCGCGGTTTTTTCATTGTCGATGGCGACATCGAAATAGGTGAGCGCCGGGACGAAGGCGCGGGCGATGCCCGCCTCGAAACCGATCTCCCAGCGCTGCTGCCGTTCGCCGTGGAGCGTCGCGTTGTCTTCGGTCATCAGGTCGAAATCCCCGGAGGTCCCTTCATTGCCGTAGAAGTAGCGCGCGCTCAGGCGGTACCCTTTTGCGATGTTATAGAGCACACCCGCCGTATAGACGTTGGCGGCGGGAAGGTCCGTATTGCTGTTGGCATCCGGCGTCGCCAGTGCTTCGCTTTTGGCCGCCGTGGCGTGGTTGATGTGCTTGACGTCGTAGCGGTAGCCGGCGTCGAGGCAGAGCATCCCGTCGAACAGGGAGTGTTCGGCGGCGACGGAGTAGCCGTTCACCGTCGTGTTGTAGCTGTTGTAGGCCTTGGAGAGGTTGGGACCGAACCCTTTGCTCTGGGTCGACTGTCCGCCGAGATGCACGGTGGTGTCGCCGAAGCGGGCGTTGTGCCGGAGGCTCAGGGTCTGGGTCTTCTCCTCGTAGTGACGCTGCGACGCCACGGCGCTGTTGAAATATTCGTTGTGCTCCTCCTGGTCGTACGCGATCGTCGCCGCGGAGAAGAGCGTGATCTGGTTCTCGTTCCAGAGGACATTGCCGTCCAGGGAGAAGATGCGGGTCTGGACAGGATCGTAGTACCATTTCGCGCTGTCGGTTGTGCCGTCGACGGCGACGCCGCGCTGCATTTCGAAGCGGCCGCTGTCGATGTAGCCCATCATGTTCAGCGAGAGTTTCCCGAGGGTGAGGCCGCCGTTGACCATCCCCGACACGGCCCGGCTGCCGTCGAACCACGAATCTTTGCTCGGGCGGTCGTAGCGTGAGGCCATCATCCCGACATAGCTGTTGTAGGGAGCGCCCTCGTCCAGCCGGGTCCCGACGTAGATATCCTGCCCGTTCGCCGCGGGCTGCGAAATCGCCTGTTCGTAATAGGCGTGGAGAAGCCCTTCGGTGGTTTTCGGCCGTTTGGTGCGGATGACGATGAAACCGATGTTGAGGCCCGAGCCGCTGTTCGAGGCGCCGATGCCGATGGACGGGGCCAGGGAGAGGGCCGTCGACGAGCGGACGATCTCGATCGATTCGATCGCGTTGACGGGGAGCTGCTGCAGCATCCGGTCGCTGCTGGAGGGGAGAATGGCCCCGTCGACGATGTAGGTGATACTGCCGCCGCCGCGCATGTTGACAAAGAAGGGGTGGCGGCGTCCCTGGTAGGTGAGGTCCAGGCCCGTCGCCATGTTCAGGAGTTCGAGGACGTTCTTGGCCTTGTAGGCTTTGATCTCCTTCTCATCCATCACCTCCGTGCCGAAGGCGGCGGATTTGGCGACGCGGTAGGGGTTGGTCGGACTGTCGATCTGCGTATCGTCGCGTTCGGCGAATTGGGAATAGGCCGAATCGGTCGCGGTGACGGGGGCCAGATAGGTATCGTCGGCCGTGGCGGCGTGCTGCAGGAGGAGTAAGCCTGTGATGGCAAGGTTTTTTTTCATGGTTTTCCTTATGAACATGGGGTGTGGGATGGGGAAGTGAAATGGGGGACGCACCAGCCCCGTTCACGGTGACGGATCACCTCCGCATCGACGTCGTAGACGTGGCGCAGCATCCGGGGGGTGATAACTGCATCGGGATCGCCGTTCGCGATGATTTTGCCCCCGTGCATGACAATGACCCTGGTGGAGACCAGCAGTGCATGGTCGGGATAGTGCGTCGTCTTTAAAAAGGTGTAGCCCTCTGCCGCCAGCTCCGTGATCATCCGCAGCAGGCGCATCTGGTTGCCGTAATCAAGCCCGTTGACCGGTTCGTCCATGATGAAGGTGCGTACCTCCTGGGCGATGGCGCGCGCCAGCAGCACCATCTGCTTCTGGCCGCCGCTGAGCTGCCCGAAGGGGCGCGAAGCGAGGTCGGCGATGCCGACGCGCTCCAGCGCGGCGCGGGCGATATCTCGGTCGCGTCTGGAGGGGTGGGCGAAAAAGCCCAGCTTCGATACCCGCCCCATCAGGACCATCTCCTCCACGCTGTAGCCGAAGGGGACGTTGTGGTACTGCGGAATGTAGGCGACATGCGTCGCGATGTCGCGGTGGTTGTAGTTGTAGAGCGGTTGTCCGTGCAGGCGGATGTCGCCTTTGCCTTCGAGCAGCCGCAGCATGAGGCGGATCAGGGTGCTCTTGCCGCAGCCGTTTGGCCCCAGCAGGCTCACGACCTCTCCCGGGTAGAGGGCAAGATCGACGCCATCGAGAACGGAATGTTTCGGATAGGCGAAAGAGAGATTTTTAACGGTATAGACGGGTTTCAGTTCCATGCGGCCCTCGCGTTTTTAAGTACGATGATAAAGACGGGGATGCCGATGAGCGAGGTGAGGATCCCGATGGGGATCTCGACGTTCATCGCCAGGCGGGAGACGGAATCGGCCAGGAGCATGAAGGCTCCGCCGACCAGGGCGCTCAGCGGCAGCAGCAGCGTATGCGAAGGTCCCGCGGCCATACGGACGATGTGCGGGATGATGAGTCCCACCCAGCCGATGATGCCCGCCATCACCACGGAGAGCGACGAGGCGAGCGTCGCCAGGATAATGGCGGTCAGGCGGATGCGTTTGACGTCGATGCCGAGGGCGCGCGCCTCCTCGTCGCCGAGGCTCAGCAGATCGAAATACTTGCCCATCACGAGCAGTGCCGCGATGGAGAGCCCCATCGGCACGGCGGCGAGCAGCACCTCGTCGAGTTCGGCCATGCTGAGCGAGCCCATCAGCCAGTAGACGATGGCCGGCAGCGTGCTGTAGGGGTCGGCGACGTATTTGACGACGGAGAGCAGCGCCGTGAAGAGCGAACCGCTGATGACCCCGCCGAGCACGAGCATGACGGTCGAGCGCGAACTGGTCACCATGGAGCCCACCATCACGGCGAAGGCGACGGCGACGAAGCCGAAGGCGAAGGCCAGGGCTTGCACGATCCACCACTGTTCGCTCAGCAGCATCCCCAGTGCGGCGCCGAAGGAGGCACCGGCGAGGACGCCTAGGATCCCCGGCGAGACGAGGGGGTTGACGAACATCGCCTGGAAAGCGGCGCCCGACGTCGCGAGCGCGGCACCGATCAGGATAGCCAGAAGGATGCGCGGCAGACGGATCTGGAACAGGATGTTCTCAAGCAGGGCGAACTCCTCCTGCACAGCGCCGCCGAAGAGTTTGTACTTGACAAAGGCGAGCAGCGTTTCGGGCGCGATCGGGTACTGGCCCCAGGAGAGGGCCAGCAGCGCCGACAGCAGGAGCAGCAGGGTGCCCCCGCCCAGAAAGAGCCAGTAGGATGAGGTGCGCCTGGTCAAAACGACAGACTCAGCGATCCGAAGACGGAGAGCGGCGCCCCCGTCTGGTAGGTGGAAGAGGTGCCCGTCGTCGCGAGGACGTTGTCCGCGGAGATGATGGTCGCCACGTACTTCTCGTCGGTCAGGTTCGTCCCGCTGAGGCGGAAGACGGCGCTTTTGCTGCCGAGAAAACCGTTGATGCGGTAGGCGACGTCAAGGTCGAAGAGGGTGTAGGCGTCGACGGTCTGGCTGTTTTGGAGGTCGCCGTAGCGTTTGGAGGTGTAGCGCACGCTCGGCGTGATCATCCAGCCGCCGACGCTGTAGGAGAGCGCCGCCTTGGCCAGGACCTCCGGCGCGTCGGGGACCTGTTTGCCCTCCGTGTCGATCGTCGTCGTCGGCGAGCTTTTGAAGTCCTGCGTAAAGGCGTACTTGTTGTAGGAGAGCCCCGCGATGAACTCCAGCGATTCGCTGACCGGACCCGAAGCGGAGAACTCTGCGCCGTAGCCCATCGCGTCGCCGACGTTGGCGGGATAGTTGACGCCGTATTCGGGGTCGTAGACGTTGGCCTGCTTGTTCTTGACGAAGGAGACGAAGAGCACCGGGTTCAGCGCGACGCCGCCGACCATCGTCTTGTAGCCCAGGTCGATGTTGTCGGAGGTTTCGAGTTCGAGCTTGTTCCACAGCTGCTGCAGCGTCACGTTCTTGGCGACGAAGTTGGCCCGGTTCTTGATGTAGGTCGGGAAGAGGTTGACGTCGAAGCCGTAGGTGCGGGCGTAGGAGACGTAGAGCGTGTTGAGTTCATCGAAACGGTAGCCGGCATAGAGCGACGGGATCCACGTATGGAAGGTCTTCGCCTTGACGCTGGCCCAGGGGTCGAGGGTGCCCTGGGCGATCGCCGTGTCGTAGTTCTGGCTGGTGTTGAGGTCGGTACCGAAGGTGTAGCTCTTGAGCGAGCCGATCTCGAAGCTCTGGTACTGGAGCCCGGCGTTGTAGTCAAAGCCGCCGAGGCTGCCGGAGAGCTCCGCGAAGGGGGCCTGGAGGGTGTGGTACCCGGTTTCGGCCAGGGAGGCGTACCCGTCAAAAACGAGGTCGCCGCCGACGGATTTGTACTTCAGGCGGTCCGTCGGCGGTCCCGGAGGCTGCTGTTTGTGGTACCAGTAGCCCAGCGTCGTCTTGAGGGCCTTGGAGAAGCGGTGGGTGTAATCGGCGACGCCCCCGAAGAGGTCATGGTCGATCCGCCACTGGATGACGCGGTTTTTCGCAGGGTTCGCGTTGACGCTGGCGTTCCAGTACTCCCCCTTGTCCGTTTTGTAGTAGGGTTTGATTGTCACCGTGTCGTCAGCGCTTGGGCGGAACTGCAGGGTTGCCAGGACGGCCGTCGTATCGAAATTCTGTTTGTTCCAGTCGTAGTAATCGACGTCGTTGTCCGCCGTCGGCCGGGCGGAGGCGAAATCTTTGTCCCAGTAGCTCTCCAGATCCTGGGCCTCGGTATAGGAGAGGGCGTAGTAGTTGTGGTGATCGTCTTTGTTGTAGATGACGTAGGCTTCCGCGCTGAACATCTCCGAGGGGGTATAGGCGATCCCCGCCATGGCGTTGAAGCGCTCAAGTTCCCCGTCGCCTTTGTACTTGTCGTATCCGAGGTGGGAGAACGATCCGAAGAGGCGGACGTCCCCCATCTGCCCGCTGTCGAAGCGTGCAAAGGAGCGGGTGAAACTGTCCGAACCGAACGCCTGGGAAAGCGTACCGCTGCTCTGCTGCCGCGGCGCGTTGACGTTCATGTCTACCTTGCCGATCAGGCTGGAGAAACCGATGTTCTTCTCCGGTGGCAGGTACCCTTTGAGCAGGTCGATGGAGGCGACGTTCTCCATGTCGAGCATCTGTTTGCCGCCGCCGGGGTTGCTGGAGATCGGCATGCCGTTGATCATATAGACGCCCCCCGGGCCCGACTGGGATTTGCCGCGGATGCGGATGGGGTCGTGGTAGGAGGGTTCGTTGGAACCGGACGTGTCGGCGGGGGTGTAGTTGACCGAAGGGGAGTACTGGATGACCGTAAAGGGGTTCATGTTTGCCTGGGTCCCGAGGGTCGTGATGCTCTTCTTTTCGAAGCGCTGATCGGAACCGTTGGTGTCGCCCTGGTAGAGGGTGTCGTCCAGCGCGCTGTCGGAGACGACGATGTGTTCGATATTAACGGGGTCGGCCCAGAGGGCGGAGGCGGCCATGACGGCAACGAGGGGGTAGGTGTAAACGGGTTTCAAGTGGATTCTCCTTGGTTTCTTCATGGCACCAGGCAGAGCCCGGATACCTGTATTGATGCTGTGTTCTTCGTTGCGCACCGAGAGACCGTGTTTCGTCGAACGCAGCGGCTTGTTGGTTGCTCGCGACCCGGTCAGGGCACCAGCAGGTCGTCTATCTCTTGCGCGCTCAGGTCGACGCCGAGAAACAGTTTGTAAAAGGCGGCAACGCGCACTTTCAGATCGACGTCGTACGCCTCGGGGTGGAAAAGCGAGGCGAGCCACTGGATGCCGATGACGCGCATGAACGACGGCGGACGGTCGACCCAGTTGAACGGCAGCGTCGGGACGAGGTATATCCGTCCCGCTTTGACGGCGCGGAGCTGCTGCCACATCGGGTCCTCCACGAGGTCGCCGTAGACCATGGCGTGCTGGACGATGATCACCTCCGGATCGTAGGCCAGCAGGGTCTCGAAGTTGATCTTCTCCAGCCCGCGCAGGTTGCTCTGGCGGCATTTGTGGACGTTCTCGCCGCCGGCGAAGTTCATGGCGACGACGTGGAAGGAGGTGTCGCACTCCGTCGAGAGGCCGTCCAGCCCCTCGGCGTAGTAGTAGCGTGTCGGCTTGGTGCCGGCCAGGGAGGTGTTGATCTCGGCAATGACCGTGCGGGTGTAGTCGGCCAGTTCCCGGCCGCGTTTGCCCGCGCCGATGGCGTCGCCGACGCGTTCCATGGCGTCGGGCATTGAGTCGATCTGCCGGAACGGTACGGTCATCGTCGGAACGCCCAGTTTCGTGATCTGGTCGGTCACGGTCTGCACGAGCATGTCGTCTTCCCAGATCAGCACAAGGTCCGGGCGGGCGGCGATGAGACTCTCGAGGTTGATGCGGCTGCCGCTGCCGTGGAACGAGCCGATGACGGGCAGCGCGAGAAAGCGCGCGTCGAGGTAGGCGGGATCGGCACCGTTAAAGGGGTTCTTGGCCGCGAAGTTGAGGCCGATCATTTTGTCAGGGGCGAGGGCGTAGAGCAGGTAGTTCATCGGCGGCGAAGAGCCGAAGACCCTCTTGACGGTCGCCTGATCTTCTTTCATATCGCTAAGCGCCTGGGGTACCAAGACGAGCACCGATATAAAGAGGGTAAGCAGAAGTCTGTTCATGGTGGGTTCCTAAGAGTGTGAAAGTGAGAAGGTAATCGGGATCGTCAGATGGGTCAGCGATTCAAGAGAGGGAAAATCGCCGCTGAGATCCCATAGCGTTTGCAACGCTTTACGGTCCAGAATCGTACTGCCGCTGCTGCGTAAGATTTCCGCAGCAGCGACCGTACCGTTGGAAGCAAGTTTGAACGAGAGCGTCACCACCCCCTCGAGCCGCAGCCTTCTTGCGGCGGCGGGGTAGGCGATGGCGGATTCGATCATGGCACGTATCTGTCCCAGCACCGTTGCGTCCGGCCCGGTTGGGTCAGCTTTTTTGTTGTTGGCAAGCGGTGTAGCGCTTGACGCATTGTTTGGTGTGTGAGGAGAAGTTTCCGCGTGTGAGGCCGGGGCCACGGGCGGGGACGGAAGAGAGGCAAACGCCTCAGATAAAGCCGCGTCATCGGGTGTCTTTATCTCAGGGGTTTTGGGGAGGGGAACGGGAGCGCTCTGGGGCGCGGCCTTGACCGTTTCATGTACCGGCACCGCTGCCGTTTTTACCGGCGGTTTCGGGCGTGCAGCCGGTGTGGCCGGGAGGGGTTTCGCTTTCGGCGCGGCGGCCGCAGCTGCGGCACGCGGCGCATAGTCGGCCAGGGAGATCGCCATCGTCTGCCGCTCGGCCGTGAGGAGGGGCGTCGAGGGGTGCGGTGCGTAGAAGAACGCGCCCACCAAGGCGGCGTGCATCAGCAGGGACGCACCCATCGCTTGCAGGCGGTGATGGCGGTCGTTTTCATGTATCATATTTGATATAACGCTTGGTGCAAAAGAGTGCATTGTCTACTCCGCCGCCTTGCGTCCCGCGAGGGGTTCATAGGGGTAGCGCGTGATGGGGGTGACCGTCGTACGGCGGTTGATCATGCGGATGGAGAGGGCTTCGATCCACTCCCAGAACTCCCGGGCGTGTTCGGCGGGCATGGCACGCTCCGCCATCGCCTTGCGGTACATCATCAGCCAGATCTCCCGGGCTTTTTCATCCACGATGAGGTGCAGGTGGCGCATCCGGAGCGCGGGGTGGCCGTGGGCATCGCTGAAGGTTTTCGGTCCGCCGAGGGCCTCAATGAAGAAGTCGGCGGCTTTTTCGGTGGCGGCGGCAAAGGCGTCGTCGTCATCGGGGAACATCTCGCCCAGCACCGTCTTGCGCAGCAGGCCGTGGTGGTACCGGACGAGGTCGCGGATGTTTGCTTGGCCCCATGCGCGGTAGAGCGCGTCGGAGGGGAAGGTGACCTCGGGATAGACAAAGTCGATCTTCGCATCGGCCGTACGCGGGGCGGCGCCGGCTCCTTCAAACGGCCCGGTGCCGCACTGGTTAAAGCCATGGATCGCCGTGCCATTCTCTGTAAAGACGTTCATGCTTCCCTCCATTATGTTTTAAATGATATAACGCTGTTTCAACGATTGATGCAGTTGGCATTCCACGAAAATCGGAACATTTTGCGTTGTTTTTGGAATGATATAACGAAATTGTCTTGTTTTGTCTTAAACGGTGCTGTTTTTGTCGCGCGGGGGCTGCAAACCCTCCGGCCGGACAGCCGCATCGTGTCGGTACGCTTTGAAAGTACAAGGAGGCAGGGCGTGTAGAGCGGCCCCGTGGGGTAATGGACTGTCCTGCGGGAGTGTTCGTCCGGGCCTGCGGCCCGGTATGCCCCGCTAGGCGAAGCTGTTTTTGAATACGGTGAACATACCCCAGCCGAAGTAGACGAGACACCACAGGATCAAAATGGCGAACGTGGAGTTGGCCAGTCTGGTCACCAGCGCGTCTTTACTGGCGTCGAAGACCCCTTCGGTCTTGCCGGCCTTCCAGGCGAGCGTGGCGATGAACGCGACGCCCGTGAAGCCCAGGAAGACGAAGGTGAGCAGAAACATGACGACGGAGGGCCAGTCGATGTTCATGGGGTAGTCATAGACGGAGTAGCCCAGGTCGCCCATGATCTGGAAGCGGATCAGCTCGCGCATGCCGGAGATCAGCAGGGCGACCACTACCAGCCAGAGGGTCGTCAGGTAGCTCCGCTTGACGACGTTGATCATGACGAGCAGGAGCAACACGGAGATGACGATGGCGAGGGAGAGCGGGTTGAACAGTAGCCCCTCCATAAACATCCATGCGACGAAGAGCGCGGCGCTCACCAGAAGACCGATGGTCGCGATTTTCGTGCCAAGGCGGCGCGAAAAGGCGATGTACTCTTTCGTGAAATCGCTGCGCGTACTCAGGAAGTCGCTGTAGTTCTGCAAAAAGATGCCGACGACCGGGGCGCTGAGCGAGACCATAAAGAGCAGCCGTACCGGATCCATATGGAAGTTGAGGCCGGAGGTGTCGACCGTGCCGCCCGGGGCGTACCAGTTCATCCACTCGTTGGGCTGGATGGATTCGACGGAGAAGACGTGCATCAGTACCCCGGCGAAGACGATGAAAGCAAAGCTGATCAGGCCGATCGTCCTGCCCCCGCCCTTTTTATTGGCGTAATAGAACCAGTAGAAGAGCATATAGCCGACGATCAATGCGTAGATGAACGTGAAGACCCAGATACCCGAAAGGGCATTGGTGACGTACCAGTTAGGGTCGTAGATAACCTGGGTAAAGAGCAGCGGGGCGATGCCCAGTAGAATCGCCAGCGAGATGCTGATCTTGCCCGTCTGGATCATATGCCCCGTCAGGAGCTTCCAGTCGGGGCTTTTCTTCTGTTTGCCGCTGCCGGCGAGCGAGAGGGTGATACTGCCGATGGCGAGCAGGACGAAGGCGGCGTGCAGCGCCCATGTCAGGACATAGAGCGCCTGAAAGACGACCGGGTAGAACGGGACCCCTGCGGGGTCGCGAAGGGTATTTAACAGTGTAGCATCCATAGGCATCTCCTTAGTTGGTTTGGGTCGCTATCCAGGCGGCCATCGCGTCGAACTCGGCGTCGGGCAGGTCGATCTTGGGCATATAGGGGATGGCCCCCGTCGCCAGCGATCCCTGCATGAAGGCTTTGATCGTCTCTTTGTCCTGGCCGGCGAAGCGTGCCATCAGCGGGCGGAACTTGGCGCCCGGTTCCAGTGCATGGCAGTTGGAACAGGCGAGTTTGGTCAGCAGTTGGCCCGCTTCGAGACGGTTTTCGGGCGTGATCGTGCGCAGCCGGTCCGGGATCCACGGATTGACCCGCAGCAGCCCATTTGCGGCGATAATTTCCACTTCGCCTTTGATGTTTTTGCCCGGGACGTCCCGGCTGATAATCTGGTTGCTGTAGATGTAGCGTCCGGCGACATAGGGTTTGCGCAGGCTTTCGCGCAGTTTTTCACCCGGCCAAAGGCCGACGACAGCGATGACAAAGAGCATGACGATCGCCAGGGAGCGGTGGATGTACTGTGGCTTGACAATCGCCAGCAGGAAATAGAGCGCAAACGCGACGATCAGGATGATGCGCGTCGTCAGAATCGAGGGGAGATAGATCCCCAGCAGGATATCCGCACTCTCGGGCAGCGTCTTGATGTACCACATAAAGAAGAAGAGCACGAGGAAGCCGCCGAGGAGACTGACGTAGCCCATTTTACGGGTCAGCTCGTTGGAGATCTCCTTGTTCTTCATCGCGCTGGAGATGATCAGCCCGATGACACCGGCTATCATAATCATGAAACCGATGCGCAGGAACATATGCGGGAAGGTGTTGACGCCGAAGAACGCGTCGCTGGCCGATCCCGTCTGATAAAAGGCGTCGTTGCCCGGCCACATCATGAAGCTGATGATGCCGATGATGAGCATCAGGGTACCGACGGAGGCCAGTGCGAAGGTGTAGGTCAGTTTCAGGTGCGTTCTGCGGTCGATTTTGTCGATGAAGTAGACCAGCGCGAAGACGCCGATGACCTCATAGATGAAAAAGACCCACTCCGTGGCCCAGACCCAGACGAAGTTGTGGATCAGCGCGCTGATTCCCCGCGGGCTGGCCGCCGTGGCCGTATACCAGATCCCCGGCCCTGTGATGGAACCGATGACATAGGAGAAGATCAGCAGGAACATGCCGTATTTCTTCATATAGTCATAGAGGTCGGTGCGGTTCTCCTTGTATGCCTTGTGCGCCAGGAATGCGAAGAGCAGCGCGGCACCGACGGAGGTGTGCGAAGCCAGAATGTGAATGGTTCCGGTGATGCCCATCAACCAGGCGGAGCCGATATCGGGAAAATAAAAGAGCGGAAACATGCCAATAAAATCCATCCGTTTCTCCTCAAACAGATAATCCCGGCAGAGGCAATGCGCCCCTACGGGATGATTCCATAGGTAGCACTCGGGTGGGTTCGGTACCCAAAATGCGCCTATTGGGAAAAAACAACATTTGATTCGTCATAGGGATATGGCACAATAAAATGTTGTAACACAACACAAACATACCCGTCTGTCATCGCCAAATTGTCGACGGGTATGCTTCTTCATCCAGTTAAAACTGCTTCCTCATTTAAAACAATCCTGAAGTATGGGAAACGGAAAATAATAATCAACTGATATTAATTTTGTGTTAAAGGCCGTTCGGAAATGAACGGTTTAGAGAAAAGAGAGTCTCCGGGGGTATGTGACGCCGGTTCAGGCGCCGATAATGATGTGGTTCTTTGCAACGGTGGCGTAGGCCTCCATCGACGTTTCCAGGGCGTCACTGGCGTCGAGGTCCGTCACGCCGATCAGTTTGGAGCCCCCTTCGAGCTGGAGGGTGATCTCCGCGTTTTCGCTGCTGCGCTGCAGGGAGGTGATTCTGCCCTTTAGGACATTGATGTCGTCTGAAGCTTCCGGTGCGCTCACGCTGATGGCGACGTCGCTGGATTTGATAATGGCGTAGGCGTCGCCCCCCTCTTCGAGCCCCATATTGCGTACCGACGTCGAGGTAATAACGGAATAGAGGGTGTCGCCGCCGGGAAGCTGCAGCCGGAGTTCGGAACGCAGCCCGTGGGGCGTGATGCTCCCGACGCTGCAGGCGATCTGGTTGCGCGCACTCGTCGTAAGGAAGGTGCGCGAGAGGATGCGGGCGAGCCGCTCGGGGTCGTCCCCCGCTTCGGCGAAGCGGTTGATGAATTCGCGGTGCAGCTCCGCGAACCGCTTATAGGTGGCGATGAGTTCGTAGGCGTGGGCGGTCAGGACCGTTCCGCCCCCGCCGCGGCCGCCGGTCGTTTTTTCGATGATGGGGCGGTCGGCGATGTCGTTCATGGCGTTGACCCGTTCCCAGGCGGCCTTGTAGCTCATCTTCATCGCCTTTGCCGCAGCGTGGATGGAGCCGGTCTGGGCGATCTTCTCGAGCAGCTCGATGCGCCCGTTGCCCAGGAAGTTCCTGCCGTCCTTTCTCAGCCAGAAGCGTCCGTCTATCTGCATAATGTACCTTTCAACGGCATGGCGGGGAGAGAAATCGGCGGCATGGGGCTCCTTGGCGAATGATTTGACGGGCTTATTATAACAGACGCTAACGTTCGGTTTGTCCGGAGGGGAGGGTACAGGTGAAGGTGACACGTTTTTCGGCCTGGGTGACGGCAATGGCGATCCGCTCTTCGTCGCAGAGTTTTTTGACGATGTGCAGGCCGATACCGATGCCGCGTTCGCTCTCCTTGTAGAAACGGTCGAAAAGGTTGCGGGGCGAACGGATGGGCGCCGCGGCGGTATTGGTGATACTGAAGGTGCCCCCCGAGAGCGTCAGCGCTACCTCCCCCTCTTTGACGTTGTACTTGCAGGCGTTGGAGAGGAGGTTGTCGACGATCCGCGTCAGGGCGTCGGGGTTGGCGCTCAGCGTCGTCGCTGAGAGGGCGGTATGAAAGGTGAGCGCGGGATAGAGATCCCGGAAAAAGGCCAGCCGCTCCGCAATGAGGGTGTCGAGCCGGAAGGTGTCGCGCTGCTGCGGCAGGCCGCCCTGGTACTCCTGGAGGTTGCGGTAGAGCATGCCGATCAGTTTGGCGCTCTTTTCGATCCGCCGGACGGCCTTGTCCTCCCGGTTCAGCATCGAGGTGTTGATGAGAATGGCACTGACGGGGGTATTGAGGTCGTGGATGATGTCCTTGATGAAACGGTCGGTCAGGGCCAGGGCGCTGCGCAGCGGGCGGAGGGTGTAGCGGGCAAACCCGAAGGCCATCGCCCCGACGACGGCCGAGAGCAGAAGCATAAAGAGAAGGTAGCGGCCCAGAAGTGCGCCGGTCTGGGCTTTGAAGTCCGTTTTCGGGTAGTAGATCTTGAGCAGGTAGCGCTGATTGGCCGGGAGGGGAAAGAGGGCGTAGAGCGTCCGGGCATCCTCGCGCAGTTCCAGCAGGGGGGCTTCCGTCTGTTTGGGGACGAAATCGAGGGAGAACTTTTCGCCCTCGAAATTGAAGTTGTAGTTTTTCATCTCCAGGAATAGCTGCTGTTTGAGGCTGCCGACGTCCTCGCGGTAGTTGTGATAGAGCAGGAAACCGATCAGGATCTCGATGGTGACGAAGTAGAGCGCGAGGCTCTTGAAGAAGGATTCTCTTTCAGAGGCTTTCAAGACGGTACCCCACGCCGCGGACGTTGGTGATGTCGATGCCCAGCTGCTGCTTGAGGCGGCTGATATGGAAACGCAGCGCCTGGTCGGTGGGCTGCTCCAGCAGTTCCAGCAGTTCGCTCTTGTCGATGGTCTGGCCGACATTGGTGACGAGCAGGCGGAAGATCGCCGTACGGATCTCCCCGAGGTCGATGCTGCGGTTGTTTTTGCTCACCCGCCCGTCAGCCGGGTTGAAGGTGATCTCCCCGTAGCGGAGCTGCCGTTCGAGCTGGTGGGTGCGCGCCTTGATGCGCAGCAGGAGCTCGTCGATGTCGAAGGGCTTTTTGAGGTAATCCTCCGCGCCTGCGGCGAACCCCTTGGTCATCGAGTCGATGTCGCGCAGGGCGGAGATGAAAATGGCGGGGGTGCGGTCCTCGGCGTCGCGCAGGGCGCTCAGCAGGTCGAAGCCGCCCAGCAGCGGGACGTTGATGTCGAAGAGGTAGAGGTCGAAGGGGGCATCGAAGGCCGCGTCGGCGGCCGCTTCCCCGTCGGTCACCCAGGCGGTCTCAAAGCCGTTGCGCGTGAGCAGATCCTGCAGGGATTCGCCCAGTACCGGATCGTCTTCGAGCAGCAGAATCCGCGCCATTCTCCCTCCTAGAAGCGGGCGAAGAGCATGATGCCGGCCGCGTGATCGCTGGCCGAATCGCTCAGGCCCAGGCTGTAGTTCACCTTTATCGAGAGTGTATCATAAAGCGGGAAGATCCCCAGCACGGAGAGGGAGCGCAACGCCGTAGTGTCCGGGATATACGACTCGGAGTAGTCGTACGAGAAACTCACGCTGCTCGCCGGCGTGGGGTAGAAGGTGACGCCGGCGGAACCGAAGGCGATGTCAGGGTACTTGACGGTACTGCTGTCGCCCGTGACGGTATAGCCGTACTGCACGAACGCGTCGAGCGCCGCAAAACGGTAGAGCCCCACCACGGAGCCGCCCCAGTCGTTCTCGCCGGTGCCCGTCCCCTCCTCGGCGGTGGCGAGCTTGAGGTGCACCCCCGGCGTGATAAAGAGACTGTCGGTGATGCTGAAGGCGTACCCGGCGCCGAGGAAGGTGTCGGAGAGGCCGCCGTCCTTGCTGTCGGCGACGGTCGGGTCCGCCGTACCGTAGTGGTAGTAGCTGATAAGCCCCGTCACGTAAAAGTCCCCCGCGTAGACGGCCGCCATCGCGTCCGTCGAGAGGGAGTCGACGCTCTCCGTTCCGCCGTATTTCCCGGTGGCGTAGCTCATTCCAAGCCCCGCAAGAAAAGTGACCTCCGTGCCCGCACTGCCGACGGGGCAGCCGTCCGCGCCCACCGTCATATCAAAAGAGGTGCCGGGGCAGTGGTCCAGGGTGTCGGCGACGCCGTCAAGATCGCTGTCGCGTTCTGCGGCAGCCGCGAAGAGGGAGGCGCCGAGCAGCCCCGTGATCAGGAGTAACCGTTTCATCTTACCGACTGACCCTGGCGGGGATGCATCTGCTGTTGTTGCATCTGCTGCATTTGCTGCTGCGTCTTGAGCTGCTGACGCATCTGCTGCTGCATGACGGCTTCGCTGCCCGCAGGTTTGCGCTGCGGTGCCGCCGCATCCTCGCCCGTCTGCATCCGGCTCTGCAGGGCCTCGAGGGCTTCGCTGCGCTGCTGCTGGTTAAGCTCGCGCATCTTCAGTTTGAAGGCGTTCATCTTCTCAAACCGCTCCTCTTTGGGGGCGTTGATGACCGCATCGATCAGGGTGTCGATCTCCTCCGTCTCCGCTGCCCAGAGCGCCGCACAGAGGGTCAGAATCGCTAGAAAGTACCGCATGAGTGCTCCTTTTGACGGTAGTATCGCACAGAAGTGTGAGCGGCGCGTGAGTCGGCTTAGCGGATCCGCCGCTTGTCGTCGTCGCGGCCGTATTCGCACTGGAAGGTCGTGTGGGTGATGCCGAAGCGTTCCTGCAGCTGTCTTTCCAGGGCTTCGACCGTTTGCGTTACCCGGGAGAGGGGAAGATCCTCGGCGAAATCCAGGTGCGCCTCAAGGTGGACGGCGTGGTCGCTGAGGCGCCAGAGGTGGACATGGTGGATACCGGCGATGGCGGGATCGCCGCAGACGGTGTCGGCGACGGCGTCGAGCTCGACGTCGGCAGGGGCGAACTGCATCAGCACCCCCGTGCTCTCTTTGATGAGCCCTGCGGAGGCGGCAATGAGGTAGAGGGCGATGATGATGGAGATGAGCGGGTCGACCCAGACAATCTCCCACAGGGCGATGG
Organism: Sulfurimonas sp. HSL-3221; assembly: GCF_021044585.1. Classification (GTDB taxonomy): domain Bacteria; phylum Campylobacterota; class Campylobacteria; order Campylobacterales; family Sulfurimonadaceae; genus Thiomicrolovo; species Thiomicrolovo sulfuroxydans. The sequence continues at coordinate 78,542 of NZ_CP087998.1, forward strand.
CGACGCCGCCCAGCACGACGGCGACGGAGGTGAGCACGTCGCCGAGCAGATGCAGGTAGGCGGCGCGGATATTCATATTGCCCCGGGCGTCGGATTCGAGCAGGAAGATGCTGCCGCCGTTGACGACGATGCCCAGCAGCCCCATCCAGATCAGCCAGGAGGAGAGGACGGGCTCGGGGTAGATCAGCCGCATCACGGAGGCGTAGACGAGATAGACGCCGATGCCCGCAAGCACCGAGGCGTTGAAGAGCGCGGCCACGATCTCGGCCCGCTTGTAGCCGAAGGTTTTGCTGCTGTCGGCCTCTTTGTGGGAGATGCGGTGGGCGAACCAGCTGATCAGCAGGGCCATGACGTCGCTGAAGTTGTGCAGGGCGTCGCTGAGCAGGGCCAGAGACCCGGCAATAAGCCCTCCCGCCAGCTGGGCGAGGGTAATGAGGATATTGAGCGCGACGGCGATCAGCAGCTTCGTGCCGCTGATATCGTGGGAGTGGTGGTGGTCGCTCATGGGATGTTACTGCGCCTCGCCGGGTTCGGCTTTGAAGCGCTTGTGCTGGTAGAGGTCATTGATGACATGGATAAAGGCCGTCGTGTCGCGTTCGAGTTCCGGGTTGTGCGCCGCGGGGGTCAGGTGGTCCTCTGCGGAGAGGTCGAACGTCAACGCCGGGGTGTCGGGCTGGACGACGGCGAGTTTGTCGCCGTTGCGCAGGGCGTACATGTCGTGGAACTGCATCAGCACCATCTCTTTTTCGGGGTCTTCGAAGAGCGATTTGCCGAGGATGGGGTAGGTTAGGTCGAGTCCGACGGCGTCGAGGGCCGTGGCCAGGACGTCAGGCTGGGTAGAGCGCTTGGCGACGCGCTGGGGTTTGATGCCGCCGCCGAGGATCATCCCCATGATGCGGTATTTGGGGACGGGGATGAGGTCATCGCCGTAGGTACGGACGTTGTGGTCGGCGAGGATCATGAAGACGGTATCGTCGTAGTACCCTTCGCGCTTGGCGTCGTCGATGAGCTTCCCGATGGCGTAGTCGGCGAACTTGATGGCGTTCTCGACGCTGTTCTTCGGTTTGCCGGGGATCAGGTCGATGCGCCCGCCCGGGAATTCGAAGGGGGTGTGGTTGGTCGTACTGAAGAGCACGGAGACGAAGGGTTTGCCCTCGGCGTGCCACTTGGCGAACTCTTCGTTGGCCCGGACGACGAGGTCCTCGTCGCAGACGCCCCAGATGCCTGTGAAGGCGGGGTTCTTGAACTCGGGCTGATCGATCAGGACATCAAAACTGTTGCCGTAGAACCAGCCGCGCATATTGTCGAAGTTGCTGGCCCCGCCGTAGATGAAGCTGCTGCGGTAGCCGTAGGGTTTGAGCAGGGAGGCGACGGTAAAGAAATCCTCCTGGGACTTGTTGCGTTTGACGACCCCTTTGCCCGGCACGGGGAGGAAACCGGAGACGCTGCCGGCGATCCCCCGCACGCTGCGGGTGCCGTTGCTGTAGAGATGGTCGAAGAAGATGGACTCGCCGGCGAGGCGGTCGATGTTGGGCGTGACCCCTTTCTCGCCGCCGAGGGCGCCGACGAACTGCGCGCCCAGGCTCTCCTGCAGGAAGATGACAAGGTTTTTCGGCTTGGCGGAGGGGAAGTGGGTCGGTTGGGTCCGCCGGAAGGGGTCCTCCATGTCGCCGACGGGGATGCGCAGCTGGCGGGAGACCCGTTCATAGGCCTCTTTCAGCGGCATCTTGCCGTATTTGCTCATGACGACGCCGTGCTTCTTCTGCGAATAGTAGGCGTAGCCGATGCTGTAGAGGCTGTTCTTCGTGATCTCGTTCACGACGTGCGAATCGGTATAGACCGCGAGGGAGATATTGGCCGCGCGGTGGCTGAAGGAGGAGCGGATGCCGATGAAGAGCACGGCGACCAGCGGCAGCAGCAGCAGGAGTCGGATGGGCCACTTGATCTCGAAGACGACCTCAAATGTCTTGCGCGTCAGGGTCCAGAAGAGGTACCCCGCCACGGACATCATGATGGCGGCGACGAGCAGCTTGAGCTTGTAGGTCGCCCAGATGTTGCCGAACACCTCTTTGGGGTAATCGAGGTAGTTCAGAAAGATGTCGTTGGGGCGGACGTCGAATTCGGCGAAGAAGGGGAAGGTCGCATTTTCGATAAAGAGGGCCGCCAGCAGAAAAACGAGCAGATAGACCCGGATGAAGGTGCGGACGGGGCCGCCGAGGACCCGGGGCGCCGTAAAGAGCAGAAGGACGGGCAGCGCGAGGATGATACAGGCGACGATCGTATCCATCTGCAGGCCGAGCAGGAAGCTGAACCACTGGCTGACCCCGGCATCGGCGATGCGGTCGTAATAGAGCGCGAACAAAAGGGCCCGTCCGCTAAAGAAGATGGCAATGAAAAGCAGGTAAAAAGCGAAGAGCTGGCGCAGCGATGCGACAATAGCCTGCTTCTGGGTGAGCGGTGGGTGCATTCTTTTCCCTTTGGGTGTTGTGAAATGAATTATAGAATAATAGCGGATTCAGATGAACGCGGGGAGGCGGGCGTCCGCGGCGGCACTGTCGCCCCGTCCCCTCCGGTGAAAAATTCGCCGCGCTTATGGGCGGGTTGCCCTTCCTGGCGTATAATGCGCTCCACGAAAAGGCCGCTTATGTATGATTCCGTCGCCCGCAATGTCAGACTCTCTTTGCTGCTGCTGGCAACGATGGGCGTCATGTCCGGGATCGCCATCGTCGCGGCCCTGCCGCTGATCAGCCACCACTTCGGGGCCGTCCCCCACATCGAGTTTCTCTCGAAGCTGCTGCTGACGATCCCCTCCCTTGTCATTGCCGCCGTTGCCCCCTTCGCCGGGATGATCGTCGACCGCTTCGGGCGCCTGCGCCCCCTCTACCTCGGCATCGTGCTTTTTATTATCGGCGGCAGCTCCGGCTTCTACCTGCAGGATTTCAAAGCGATCCTCGCCGGGCGCGCCCTGCTGGGCTTTTCCGTTGCGCTGCTCATGACCGCCTCCACGGCCCTGATCGGCGACTATTTTGACGAGAAGGGGCGGCACCGTTTCATGTCGATGCAGGGAATGGCCGTCGGGCTGGGCGGGATCGTCTTCATCATCTCCGGGGGCTACCTGGCCCAGCTGGGCTGGAACTACCCTTTTGCCATCTACCTGCTGCCGCTGCTTTTCGTGCCGCTGCTGGTCTCATCACTGTACGAGCCGCAGCGGATCCATACGCACGGCGACGAAGCGGCGGCGGTTTCGCCGAAGCTGCTCCCGGTCTATCTCAGCGCTTTTTTCTCGATGCTGCTGTTTTACATGCTGCCCACGCAGATGCCCTACCTTGTCATCGACGAGCTGCACGGCACCCCCAGCAGCATCGGCCACTTTGTTGCCTTCGCCCTGCTCATCAACGCGCTCACGGCGCGGCAGTATGCGCGGATCCGCGCGCGGTTCAACTACGCACAGATCTTCGTCTTCATCTACCTCTTTTTCGGGACCGGCCTGCTGATCATGTCACAGGTGAGCTCCCCGCATCAGCTCTTTTTCGCTTCGGCTTTCATGGGGGTGGGGTTCGGACTCGTGATGGTCAACATCAACGCCTGGCTGCTCTCGCTGGTGCCGCCGCACCGCCGCGGCCGCGCGGTGGGGATGCTGACGATGAGCTTCTTCCTGGGACAGTTCTTCTCCCCCATCTTCTTCCAGCCGCTGATCACCTATGCCGGGATCCAGGGGCTCTTCCTGGTCATTTCCGGGGTCTCTTTCATCACGGCGGCGGTGCTTTATGTCAAAACGTTTCTGAAAAGGGGTGCGGGTTCTGCGGAGGGGTGAAGGAGAGGGGAACGGATCACCGTCCCCCGGCAACATCGGGATTTAGATGATGTTGCACTGCCCGGTGACTTTGCACAGCGGACAGAAGTTCATGATACCGGCGATAAAGGGGATGACGCCGAGGTAGAACCAGGGGTTGCCGCTGTAGGCACCGTAGCCGATAAGGGCGGCGCCCAGGGCGATACGGAAGGGGCGGCAGAATTTGCGGATCTTGATAACGTTCATAGATTGCTCCGTTTTTTGCGGAATTATAGCGCAGAGGGTGGGATCGTAATATTAATTATTTCAATTAGTCATACTGCTTTCAAGGTGCATCCCCTGTTCTCATGTAGGTTTTTTAGAGTTGCTCTGGGATACAATACGGAATTATGAAGATTATTGAGACCCTCTCCCCCTGGATCAGGACCATCGACGAACCCCTCGACGTCAACCTCGAGATCCCCCATATCGCCTATGCGGAGATCAAGAAGGCCGCGCCGAAGATTCTCGTGTTCACCCACCCCGTTGACAAGGCGCTCGGCAAAACCTACGATATGCCTGTCGTGATGAACATTTTTGCCAATGACGCCGTCGTCGAGACGATTTTCGGCACGACGCCGGACGCCATCGCGGCGAAGGTGCAGAAAGCGCTGAAGCTGAAGCCGCCCAAATCGCTCTCGGACAAGCTGGAGACCTTCAAGTTCCTCTTTGACCTCCGCAACGTCTTCCCCAAGCGCCTGAAATCCGCCGGGGAGTGCCAGGCGCGGGAGATCGCATCGCTCAGCGAGCTGCCGATCCTCAAAACCTGGTCCGAGGACGGCGGCAAGTTCATCACGATGGGACAGGTCTACACGCAGAGCCTCGACGGCGAGATCCACAACGTCGGCATGTACCGCCTGCAGGTCTACGACGACAAACGCCTGGGGATGCACTGGCAGATCCACAAGGACTCAAACCACCTTTTCCACCAGTATAAAAAAGCCGGCCGCAAGATGCCCGTCTCCGTCGCCATCGGCGGCGACCCGCTCTACACCTGGTGCGGGACGGCCCCGCTGCCCCACGGTATCTTCGAGCTGATGCTCTACGGCTTCGTGCGCAACAAGCCTGCTCGTCTCGTCAAATGCAAAACGAACCCGATCCACGTTCCCGAAGATGCGGATATCGTCATCGAGGGGTGGGTCGACCCGGAGGTGACGGAGATCGAAGGGATGTTTGGCGACCATACCGGCTACTACACGCTCAAAGAGCCCTACCCGGTGCTCGAAGTGAGCCGCATCACCGCGAAAAACGACCCGGTGTTCTACGCGACCGTCGTCGGCAAGCCACCGCTCGAGGACAAATATATGGGGCTTCCGACGGAGCGGATCTTCCTGCCGCTGTTGCAGACGCAGGCGCCGGATCTCAAAGACTACAAGATGCCGGAGAACGGGGTGTTTCACAACCTTATTCTCTGCAAGATCGCCCCGCAGTACCCGGGCCACAGCCTGCAGATCATGCATGCGCTCTGGGGCGTGGGGCAGATGAGCTTCGTCAAGCACGCCCTCTTCGTCGACGAATCGGCCCCGGAGCTGGGGGATTACGAAGCGCTCACGAAGCATATCCTCGACCGCCTCAGCCCGGAGGCCGTGACGATCACGACGGGGATCGTCGACGCCCTCGACCACTCCGCGAGCAGGCCCCTTATCGGCGGCAAGCTCGGCATCGACGCAACGGGCAGTGTCGTGGAACGCACCATCGACCTGCTCGATGACGCCGCGCTGCTGAAGAAAGTGAAAACGATCGACAGCGATGTCGTCGCGCTGAAGCAGTACATGACGCAGAGCGCGAACCCGGTGACGGTGATCCAGTACGAGAAGAAGCGCCCGGCGCGCGAACTCTTCGAGGCGCTGAAGCCGCTTAGCGGACACATTGCGATCGCCGTGTTCGTCGACACGCGCCAGAACGACGTGAACAACCCCTACATGCTTGTGTGGCGGGTGACGAACAACATCGACGCGCAGCGCGATGTCTGGCTGGAGGAGATGATCGGTGTCGACGGGACCAACAAGGACCCGATGGACGGTTTTACACGCGAGTGGCCCGGTGACGTCGTTTGCGACGCGGACGTTTTTGCCGACCTGCGCGCACGGGGTCTGATCGACCTCGACGACGAGACGGTGGACCGATACCAGTTGGTGGGAGAGAGTAAATGAAACTGAGTGATGCGCAGCTGGCGCAGTTTGAGCGCGACGGGTACATCCTGCTGCGCGGCTTTGCCGACAAGGCGCGCTGCGAGGCGATCCTGGCGGCAGCCAAAGAGGAGATCGAGGCGCGGACACCGCCGATTGAGACGGAAGGGGAGTATACGGGTTCGAACAACTCGACCCTGCGCCGCCTGCGCCAGGTCTATGACCGCCGCGAGATTTTCCGCGACTGGATGACAGACAAAGAGATCCGCCCGATGCTGGCGCAGGTGCTCCACGACACCCCGGTCCTGACCCTGGCGCACCATAACTCCATCATGACGAAGATGCCCTCGAAGAGTACGGAGAGCCGCTGGCACCAGGACCGCCGCTACTGGCACTTTGAAAACGACAACCTCGTCAGCGTCTGGCTGGCACTGGGTGATGAGCGGATGGAGAACGGGGTGCTGGAGTTTATTGACGGCAGCCACAAACTTGAATACCGACCGGAACAGTTCGATACCGATACCAGCTTTCTGACGGGGCTGCCGGAAAACGACGCCCTTATTGCCAAGAAGGTGCATTATGACCTGCATGCGGGCGACGTTATCCTGTTTCACTGCCGGACACTGCACCACGCCTACGACAACCAGACCGACGAACCCAAGATCGCTTTCGTCTATACGGTCAAGGGCGCTTCTACCAAGCCTATTCCGGGTACCCGTTCCGCTGACTACCCCGAGGTTGTGCTCGAGGTCTGATCACGCTTGCCTTCCTCTTCGGAGGCGGCGAACCGTTACTGCGGTGTCTGAAACGCGGCAAAACAGTGTGGTCGATTCAATTGGGTGTTCGTAGGGAAAATGGGGGACCGACGCCGGAGGCGCCGCGGCGTCATTTGACGCTGACGACGATCGGTGCGGAGGTTTTGTGGGCGCTTGAGATGTGGCACTCGCGTGTCGGGTAGACCGAAACGTTCGCGGCGACGCGATAGGTCCCGGTGTTTCTTGCTGTGATGTTATAGATCACTTCCGAGCCGTTCGGGTGGGCACGCAAACACTCGACAGAGGGCGCATCCGTAGCGAATCCGAGACCGCTGAACGTGACCTGGACGCCGTGGGCATCGCTCCCTGAGAGCGGAAAATCTTTTGCTTTGACAATAACGCGCAGGCTGATCGGTTCGCCGACGGCGACTTTCTCTCTGTCCGGAACAAGCTCCACCGTATATTTTTCAAAAGGACTGTCGGCAACGGGGGCCGCAGCGGCAAGCGTCGGCATGGAGACCGGCTCGGGTTCGGCGACAGGTGCCGGCTTGGCCTTGGCGACAGCCTTCGGTTTTTCCGGGGCGGGTTTCGGCGCCATCGGAAGCGGGACCGGTTCGACTTCCGGTGAATTGGGTTCATTGACAATGCCGAGAACTTCCGGTTCCCCCACATTCTGCGCCGCTGGCTCCGCATTTTTCAGACATCCGCTAAAGAGCAGACTGACGGCCAGAAGGGATCCGACATACCGCACATACTTTTGAATCATATTCTTCCTTTTCTTTGATGAAATTGGGCCCGGTCCTCTCACCTCCCTGGCCCACCAGAAACCTTCGAATTCTTTCTTTATACATATTTATATGCATATTTTAAAGGTTTCCAAAGGTCATTATTATATCACAGTGATAACATTTTATTGCAATATTTTAGAAAATTTTTGCGCTTTGCAGAAAAGGTGATAAAGAAGTAATATGAATAATCCGTGCGACTGCTGGAATAATGAAGGCTTATGACTGTGGACCGGCACAGCAGAGCTCTGCCATCGCCGGTACGCTTTTATTTGACGTTAACGGTCAGTGCGTTCGACTGTTTCGTAACGCGTGAAGCTTCGCAGTGGCGGGTAGGGTAGAAGGCGACGTTCGCAACGACATCGTAGGTGCCGGCGTTGGCCGCCGTCACGTTGTAGATGATGTCCGAACCGTTGGGGTGCACCCGCAGACACTCGACCGCCGGCGGATTCGCCGCAAAATCGAGACCGCTGAAGGTGACGGTTACCCCGTGTGCCTCATGCCCGGTCAGCGGGAAGCCGTTGGCTTTGACGTGGACGTAGAGACTGACGTTCTTGCCGACGTCGAGACTGGTGTCATCCATGGAAACCTCGACATTGTAGAGGTCGCAGGGTTTATCCTCTGCCGCTGCATTCTTAGCCGCAGCTGGTTTTGCCTTTGCAACCGGCTTCGGTGCGGCAGGTTTCGGTGCGGGGGCTGCAGCTTCCGCTTTGGCTGCCGCCGGTGCCGCGGCCTCCGCTACAGGCTGCTGCTTAGCGGCCGGTGCCGGCGCAGGCTCCGCATTCTTGGATGCGGCACACCCTCCGACAAGCATACTGACAGCCAAAAGGCATCCTAACTGCTTCAAGCGATGGTTCATACTCTTCCTCCTCCTTGGTTCGGTATGGCCCGGAGTGTCGGCCCCGGGAAAGCAGAAACCTTTAAGCATTTCTATTTGTGATAACTATTTTATAGCATTAAAAGTTTCCTAAGCCATTGTATCACAATTACAACAATTTATTACAATTATTCGAAAAATTTTTCCAAACGTCGGCTGGGCTGGGCAGATGGCGTGAAGGGATGGAGGAAGCAGCTGCTTTGGTGTTGAGGGTCGTCCCTGTTCGGCGGCGCGAGGCAGGGACGTGAAGATTGTTCCGTGGTCTGACCGGTCGCGCTAGGCGATCATGGCCAGGATCTCGTCGACGCTCGGCACACGGCCCGTCGACTTCACCTCGCCGTCGATGACCAGCCCCGGGGTGCTCATGACCCCGTAGGCCATGATCTTCTGCAGGTCGCTGACCTTCTCTACCTGCAGGAATTTGCCGCTTTTGGCGACCGCCTGCTTGACTTTTGCTTCGAGCTCGTTGCACTTGGCACAGCCTGTGCCCAGAATTTCGATTTTCATGATGTTTCTCCTTTAGTGACTCTGTTTGATCGTATCGTAGAACGGCTCGACCGGGCCGGAAACGACGTAGGCGCCTACGGGGCCGGCTGCGGCGAGGAAGCGCGGGTCGAGGTGCGAATTTTCATGGTCGTACATGTTCTCCCAGACGCCATGCATGATATAGCTGCGGGTATCGCCGTCGGCAAACGCGTTTTGAAGGATTTCGGTCGTCACCGCTTTGCGGTAATAGCTGTTCTGCGCCGTACCGGCCTGGCCGTTCGGATACCGGTCATCATATGCCGCATCGTGAACGTCGGGCCGGAAGGTTTGCTGCGCCGTGCCCAGCAAACGCGCGACTTTTTGATTGAAGGCTTCCCGGTTGGCATCCTTGATCATGACATGGTTTTCAACGGTGACGTAGCGGTTTTTCACTTCGTCGGACTGGTGTTGCAGGAAGGTCCTGATCTCATCGGGGGTCGTATAGAGCTTTTGGCGGTCCCCTGCGGCAACGGTCGTGTAGATCCCTTCGTAATACGCAAGCTTGATCGGCGTCTTTGTCGGAGGCGTCGTCGGTTTGTAGGCAAAGAGCGACGGGACGATCTGCTCGGCAAACCACGCCTGTACCTGGGAGGCGATCAGCGCATCGTAGGAGTCGAAACGGATGAAGAGCGTATAGAAAAGCGGGAGTTTCGGGGAGGTGGGATGGCCGTTGCCGTCGGCATAGCCGCGGTCGAGCACCCCTTTGAGGTGGGCGGGGTAGTTGCGCACCATGGTCGACTCCCCCGTCATCTGTTTGAACGAGAAGCTCAAAAAGCCCTTTTCCCCTTTCAGGAAGGAGGCGAGTCCGTCGATATTGTTGAGCACCCTTTTCTTCTCGGGCATCGGGACGCGCAGCTCATAATAGAGCGTTACGGCCCCCTCGGGTTTTTTCTCCGCGGTTGCGGCGTGCGATGCGGCCGGGAAGATGGCCGCCCCTGCCATGACCGCACCCATGCCTAAAAAGTTTCGTCTTTCCATAGTGACTCCTTACAAGATGATGTTGAACAGATAGCCGACGCCGATGATCCCGACACCGATAATGGCGAAGAAGGTGGCGATGAGCCTGGTGTGCAGGATCTGTTTGAGGATGATCGCTTCGGGCAGGCTCAGCGCCGTCACCGCCATCATGAACGACAGCGCGGTACCCAGCAGCATTCCCTTCTCCGTCAGGACCTCCACCAGCGGCATGACGCCGGCGGCCGAGGCATACATCGGGATGCCCATCACTGCCGCGACGGGCACGGCGTACCAGGCGTCGCCGCCGGCGTAGTCGGCGATAAACTCCGCCGGGACAAAGCCGTGGAACCATGCGCCGACACCGACGCCGGCCATGACCCAGAGGTAGATCTTTTTAAAGATCTCCAGGGTCGCTTTCCAGGCGTCGCCGGCGCGCTGGGCGAGGTTCAAGGACGTCGCCGCCACATGGAGGTCGCCCTGCATCACCGGCACGTCCAGCAGCACGTACTGCTCCGCTTTCGTCCGGCCGATCAGCCAGCCGCCGATGATCGCCACGGCCAGCCCGAAGCCGATGTACAGTGCGGTGATCTTCCAGCCGAAGAGCCCGAAGAGCATGGCGATGGCGATCTCGTTGTTCAGCGGGGCCGAAATGAGAAAGCTGAAGGTGACGCCGACGGGGATGCGCGCCTGCAGAAATCCCAGGAAAAGGGGAATGGCCGAACAGGTGCAAAAGGGGGTGATGATCCCGAAGAGGGCGGCCAGGATATTGCCCGTGAACTCTTTTTTCCCGGCGAGGTAGGCCCGCACCATCTCGGTGTTCATCCAGGTGCGCAGGAACGAGACGGCAAAGATGATGGTGATCAGCAGGAACCAGATCTTGACCGTATCGTAGAGGAAAAAGTGAAGCGCGTCGGCGAGCCGCCCCTGGAGGTGGAGCGTCTCGTAGACGAAGGTGCGGCTGAGGTCATGCCACATCTAGCAGAGCTCCGCTTTGATGACGGGCAGGAGCTCCCGCTCGATCAGGTCGAGGGTTTTGGCGTACTCCGCTTCGGCTTTGCCCGAGGGGTCTTCGAAGCCGACGTGGATCGTCTTGACCGCCTTGGGGAACATCGGGCAGGTCTCCTTGGCGTTATCGCAAACGGTGACGACGAGGTCGAAGGCGTTGTTCAGAACCGTTTCGATCACCTTGGAGTGGTACGCCTCTTTCCAATACCCTTTGGATTCAAGCAGGGCCTGGGCGTTGGGGTTGACTTTCCCGCTGGCCTTGACGCCGGAGCTGAACGCCTCGACGCAGTCGCCGAGCTTGGCGTTGATCAGCGCTTCGGCCATAATGGAGCGGCAGCTGTTGCCGGTGCAGAGGATCAGTACTTTCTTTTTGCTCATAGTTTACACCCTTGATCGGTTTCGGAGAGTTTGTGGAGTTTCGGCAGGTCGATGCCGAGGTGCCGGATCTCCTCGAGCGCTTCGCTGCGGAAGCGGTCCAGGGGAAAACGGATGGCATAGTAGGCCCAGGTCCCTTTGCGCTCGACCTTCAGGAAACCCGCCTCTTTGAGGATCTTGAGATGGCGCGAGAGGCGCGACTGGATCATCTCCAGTGAGCTTTGCAGGTCGCAGACGCAGAGCGGCCCGTGCTCGTCGAGGAAACGCAGGATCAGCACCCGCGTCTCGTCGTTGAGGGCCGCGACGCTTTTGAGGAAGACATCCATGCTCAGCAGCCCCCGGCCGTCGACCATTTTCCGTTTTCGGAGAAGGTCGGCTGGCAGCAGCCCACCCCGCCGGTAAAGGCGTCGCCGCCGAACACCTCGATCTGCTCCATCGTGTGGTAGTTTTCCCAGATGACCTCCTGGGGGTCCTGGACCCAGTACTTGTTCGACGCGGCGTAGCAGCACTGCGCGCCGCTCTGTTTCTCGCCCGCAATGCCCGCGGCGACGAGGCGGGCCTCGGTCTCGGCGACGGCTTCGTCGCTGTCGAACTGCAGCCCCAGGTGGTTGAGGCCGCGCTTGCTCTTGCCCGTGGAGATCGCGAAGTTGATAGCCGGATCGTCGATGAGCCACTGCAGGTAATCCGCTTTTTCCTTCGTCGGTTCCGTGCCGAACAGGGCGGTATAGAACGCCCGGCTTTTGTCGAGATCGTCGACGGAGATATGGATGTGGAGACGTTTCATGCTGTTTCCTTTCGCCATTTGGATAGCAGCATTGTAGCCAATCAATTTATAAATATCAAGATATATTGATTTATTACCCTTAGTGTGCTATAGTTCCCATCATTAAAGAGGCGTCCGGTCATGATGCCTCTATATTTATATGGAGAAACAGCGTGGATTTTAAAAGCTTCTTCGCCTACGGTGAAAAGGTGCCCGGGTACGAGGTGGGCATGCTCAATGAGAGAGAGGCGCGCGCGGCGGCGGCGATTCTGTTTGTCGGCGCCTTCCTGGGGTTGACGAACGGGGTGATGCTGGGCACGGCGGTCTTTTCCAAATACTTCGTGACTTTCTTCGCCGTCGATTTTACGCTGCGTATCATCCAGCCTCGCTATGCGCCGAGCTTGATGCTGGGGCGTTTTTTCGTCCGGAACCAGAAACCCGAGTACGTCGGGGCCGCCCAGAAGCGTTTTGCCTGGATCCTGGGCTTTCTGCTGGCCTGGCCGATGTTCTACTACCTGGTCATCGATTTCCAGCCCAACCCGCTCAAAGTACTGGTGTGTCTGATCTGTATGGCGCTGCTCTTTTTTGAAGCGGCCTTCTCCATCTGCCTGGGGTGTAAGATCTACGCCTGGATCAAACGCAAAGATCCGAAATACTGCCCGGGCGGCGTCTGTGAGATGAATTATAAAGAGCCCATCCAGACCTTCTCGCCGGCGCAGAAGCTCATCCTCGTCGCTACCGTGCTGGTCATGGGGTACGGCACCTACGCCTATTTCACCAAGCTGCCCGACCGGACCATCTTTGTCAAAAAGATGAAAATGCTGATGATGAGCCAGGCGGAGCTCGATGCGTTGGAGGCGGCCAAAGATCAGGCGGAAGAGGACGCCTTCTTCAGCGACGACGACGATTTCTGATCCTGCCGAATGATGCTTGAACAGAGCCTGGCCGAACTGGTCGGCCACTACGGTTTTATCGCCCTTGTTGCCTCCTTCGGCATCGGGGTATTGACCTCACTGGCGCCCTGTTCCATCATCACGCTGCCGCTGCTCATCGGCAGCGTGCTCGGTCTGTCCGCGGAGATGACCCCAAGACAGAAACAGCGCTTTGCGCTCTACTACTCCCTGCTTTTTGTCACCGGACTCGTTATCAGTTTTTCCCTGCTCATGCTGACGGTGGCCAAGGCCGGGACGCTGCTCAGCGTCGCGCCCTTCTGGGCCTACGCACTTGCCGCGATGGCAACTTTCCTGGTTACCGCCTATGCTATGGGGTGGCTGGGGCAGATCGACAAGGCGCTTATTGCCGGCCGGCTGCTGAAGTTCAAACTGGCGGGCGCGCTGCTCATCGGCATGATATTCGGCCTCGTCAGCACGCCGTGCGCTTCGGCGCCGCTGGTGGCCATCATCGCCGTGGCGGAACAGAGCGGCTGGGCCTACTCTTATGCCCTGGTGCTGCTCTTTGCGCTGGGGCACGGTCTATTGCTGCTGGCCGCGGGGATTTCCCTGGGATTCGCCCAGAAGATGGTGTCGAGCCCGTTGCTGGCGAGAATTGCAAACGGGATCAATGCTCTTTTCATCCTGCTGCTTGCCGCCATCGCGGTCCACCTGGCCTACCAGGCTTATCTTGTCTTTTAAAAGGGGTGATATGTTTCGAATGTTCTTGATTGGTTCTGCACTGCTGCTGGGCGGCTGCGGCCAGGAAAAAACGTCGCAGGTATCCATGCTGCATGTAACGCCGTATAACCTGGCCGCTCCGAAGATCGGCCGGGGCCAGCCGGTGCTGCTTGAACTGGGTTCGACGTCGTGCCGAAGCTGTGAAGATATGGCGCGCACGCTGTACAGAATCAAAAAACAGCATCCGCGCAGCGCCATCTACTTTATCGACATCCGGCGGGAACGGCAGGTGGCGGTGCAATATGATGTCCGCATGATGCCGACCCAGGTGATCCTCGGCGGCAGCGGGAAGATCGTCTACAGGCATATCGGGCCTTCGGAAACGAAAGAGTTGACCGAGACGCTCACGCGCTTCGGCGTCCTACAGTAACTTCTACTTCGCGAAAAACCAGTAAAACGCGAACATCAGCCCCGGGGTTTTCGCCCTGTTTTCATCAAAAACAAAGGCGTTAGCCTCCGTGAGCGGGACCCACTCGAGCACGATCTCCTCGGTGTGGATGCCGCCGCCGTCGTGGGCGCGCATTGCCTCGTCGATTTCGGCAAAGTAGAGGTGCTGCTGCCCGCCGGAGATGCCGACGTTGGTGAAGAAGGAGGTGATCTTCTCGATCTTTTCCAGAGGGACGTCGTAGCCGCACTCCTCGTCGATCTCCTCCTTGGCGATCTGGAGCAGAGGGGCCTTTTTGTCGACGATCCCCGCGCAAAGCTCGTATGTGAACAAGTGTTCAGGGTGGTTCATGTGCACCGGGGGGCGGAACTGTTTGACGAGGAGGAAGGCCTCACGTTCGGTATGGTAGAGCAGGACGGCGACGCTGTCGTGGCTCTTGACGGCCTCCCAGCTCAGCTCGCGGCCGTTTTGCGTATAGAGGATGCGGACGGGGCGTACGAACGCCGGCGCTTCCAGGGGGATCGTCTCAAAGCGGGTAATCTTGAATGGCATGTTACAATCATATAAAGCAAAGCTTAAATTGATGCCAGCGTTTCAAAAGCGCTAGACATGTTGGCGTTTGGCTACTACAATGCCCCCATTATTCCAGAGGAGAAGCGATGGTCCCGACACAAGAGGAGCTTGACGCATTTATCCGCGAACGGTTTTTCTGCCACTTCGGCCACGAGGATGAAACAGCACTCGCGAGCGCCGTGGAGGAGTACCGAGCCGTCAAGGCGTTCCGCGTCAACGAAAATATCCATGAAACCGGCCAGCGCCTTTCTGAGGAGGGGCACTATGTCATGCGCCTCTATGCGATGTTTTACATGGGGCAGGTGCTCGACGCGCTTAAAATCGACCGCGAAGATCCCAACGTCATGGAAGACAGCGCCTGCGGTAACATCGGAACGGCGGGGCGCATCGCGAAGATGTATACCGGGGCCGTGCCCGAGGACGAGCGCGAGCTGATGAGCGGCCGCTGGAACCCCGAGCCGCGTATGGCGACCTTCCCCAACAATGCGCAGACGCACGAGCCCGTCTTTGTCACGACGCAGCTCGATGCCGTCTGCAGCCACCACTTTATCCGTTTCGGGCAGGACCAGGCGGACACGGGCTCCGTGGTCGTCGTCGGCTACATTCCGCGCGAAAAGCTCGGCGGTATCAGCAAGATCAACCGTTTCGTCAACTGGTGCGCGCGCCGCGGCTGGCTGCAGGAGGATCTGACGCGCTACATCGGCAACAAGATCATGCAGGTCTTCGAGACGGATTCCGTTTACGTGGGCCTCTTCAATCTCAAACACGGCTGCACGGCGTTCCGGGGCGCGTGCGACATCAACGCCTCGACCTCGACGACCTACGTGACGGGCGCGTTCGAAAAAGACCGCAGCCTCATCCCGCTGAAGTTCCAGTGAGGCGGGCGGCATGACGTGGATTATCGATAAACAGTTCGACTTTTGTTACGGCCACCGGGTCTGGTCGCAGAGCCTCGAGACGGAGTATAGCCTCGACGACTGCCTGATGTGCCGCCACCTGCACGGGCACCAGGGGCGGATCAAGATCTTTCTCGCCGCGGAGACGCTGCAAAACGGGATGGTGACCGATTTCAAACACCTCAACTGGTTCAAGCAGTGGCTCGACGCGACCCTGGACCACAAGTTCATCATCGACCGCAACGACCCGCTCTTTCCCGATATGATGTCGCATTACTGCGCGGACGGCAAAATGGACGACGCCCGCTTTTTCCTGCACGATGAAGGGTACTGGACGCCGCGGCTGGAAGTCGTCGACGGCGAGATCGGGGCGATACGCGAAAAATACGAGGGGATGGTCATTGTCGATTTCGTTCCCACCAGCGAACAGCTGACGGCGTGGATGCTTAAGATCGTACAGAAAAAGATGGCGCCGCTGGGCATCAGGGTGAACTCCGTCGAATTCTGGGAGACGCCGAAATCGCATTGTGAAATAAAAGCGTAGTTGAAATGTGCACCCGGAGGGTGCGACAAAGAAGGAAAAACACTGTATCCGGGAGTAAAAAGGAGTTTCAAAAACAGGAGGGTTCGTGAAAAAAACCGGATACAGCTATAGGCATCATAGCGCTTTGGACGCAATGTTGCCCCTGCATTTTCCATTGGATAAAAAAAATTAATCTTTTTTCAGGTTTCTACGTCAACGCAGAGTACGGCGGGCATTTGAAAGCCGGAGATATCCGGCTTCGGGCGGTGAGAGTGTAGTGCCCCTTAGGCGAGCTGGGCAGAGACGCTGCGCAGGACGGCTTCGGCCTTGGCGGGATCACCGGCGTATTTGCGGATATGCACGCCGTACTCGGCCATGGCCGCCGCCGTGTTCTTGCAGGCGCGGCTGACGACGACAAAGTCGCAGTCTTCGAGCGCCGCGCCCATTTTGAAGTGCTCTTTGATGTGATCTTCGTCGTCGTGGTCGTGGTCGCACTGGTGCTCCTCGTCGGCATGCTCATGGTCGAGGTCGGTGCGGGGGTTGGCCCGCAGCCCTTCGAGTTCGAAGGCGCGGAACATGCCCGCACCCTTGACGGTGTAGACGGCAAAAAAGGGTGTATGTCCGGCATTGCCGAAAAACTGCAGGGTATCGTCTTTGACGGGAACGGCTACTTTCATAAGGGGCTCCTTACGCAATAAAGTTAATTTTCGAAAATTATAACCGAAAATGCTTGACCAGCGGCAAACGGCGGCGATATAATCGCGTATGCTGAAAATCATCGAGTATTTTATCCGCAACAAACGGCTCAACTACGTGCTGTTGCTCTTCGTGCTTTTTATGGGCGTCAACGCCTACGTCTCTATCCCCAAAGAGCTCTTCCCGCTGGTGACCCTGGACCGGGTGACAATCAGCGGCGGGTACGCGGGGAGTAGCGCGGATAACCTCGACAAAATGGCCGTGCGCGATATCGAGGATGCGCTCGGCAGTATCGACGGCATCGACAAGATCGAAACCGTCATCAAACCCGGTAGCTTCGCGATCGTCCTGACGCTGCAGGAGGGGGCGAATGAAAACGACGCGCTCAACAAGGCCAAAGACGCCATTGCCAAAAGCCGGCAGTACCTTCCGTCGGACATGGTCGAACCGGTGGCGACGCTGGCGGTGCACAACCGCCCCCTCGTCTCCCTTTCGCTCTCCAGCGATACGCTGACGCACGGAGAGCTGGTCGAGGCGGCCAAGGAGATCAAGACCCGTTTCGCCCGCTATCCGAACATCAGCGAAGTGGTGATGTACGGGGATTCGGACGAAGAGGTCTCCGTCCGACTCGACTCGAAAGCGATCGAAGCCCTCGGGCTCAGCCGCAGCGCCGTGACGTCGGCGATCGCTAATCTTTCGTATATCTATCCCATCGGGAACATCGAACAGAAAGGGGACTTCGTCTTCCTCTCCACCGTCCACGGCAAGCCCGATGTCGCGGCGTGGGAGACGACGATGCTCGGCGTCGGGGGCAAATACGTCCGTCTGGGGGAGATCGCCCGCATCGTGATCGAACACCCCCAGGACACGACGATCTCGACCTTCAACGGCCGCCCCAACATTACGCTCAATCTCTCCAAGGGGGACAACGGCAACGCCATCGCCCTCTCCCGGGAGCTGGTACATTTTGCAAAGAGCCTTCAAGGCGACTATCCGCAGATCCATTTCGACTTCTACCACGACACCTCCAAGCCGGTGCAGAGCCGTCTGGAGACCGTATTGTCGAACCTGATGTTCGGGCTGATTCTCGTTTTCCTCTCCATGGCGCTGCTGATCAATGTCCGCATCGCTTCCATCGTGGCCATGGGGATCCCCTTCTCCTTCGCGATCGGCATCGTCTTTATCTATGTGCTGGGCTACTCCATCAACATCGTCTCGCTGCTCGGTGCGCTCATCGTCATCGGGATCGTCGTCGACGACGCCATCGTCGTCTCCGAGAACATCCAGCGTCACCTCAACGAGGGGATGGAACGGCACGCCGCCGTGATGACGGGACTGCGGGAGATGATCCTGCCGGTCTCCCTGGCGACGGTGACGACCGTCGTCGCCTTTTTGCCGCTCTTTATGCTCAGTGGGGAGATCTCCAAGTTCATCATCCTCATCCCCATCATGGTCATTATGATCTTGATGGGCTCGCTGATCGAGAGCTTCCTCTTTCTGCCGCTGCATGCCGAGGAGGTGCTCAGGAAGCAGAAAAATATGGTCGACTGGACGCGCATCCAGAACGGCTATGAAACGATCCTGCACGGGCTGATCCGGTACAAAAAGAGCGTACTCGCTCTCTTCCTGATCACGGTGCCGCTGCTGACCTTTTTTACGGTCAAGAGCATGAACTTTCAGTTCTTCCCGGAGCATGACGGCTCGTTCCTGTATGTGACGGGGAAACTCGACATCAATACCCCGATCGAGGAGACGGCGGAGATCGCCCGGGTCATCGAGCGGCGCATTCTGGCGGAAGGGGAGCGGTTCGCGCTCAAATCGGTCTCGACGGTCACGGGTTCGCGGGTCTCCATGGCCGGGGACGCGGAAACCGGGGAGCATGTGTTTTTGGTGACGATGGAGCTCTACGACATGGTGCCGGACAACGTTTTCGACCGCTACCTTGCACCGCTGCTGAACTTCTCTTTCAATTATGACGATCCCGAAAAACGGCGGACAAAACACACCTATGAACTCGTTGACGATCTCGAGGCGTTGGTCACGCCGCTGCGGCAGCAGTATGTCTTCGAGGAGCTGGGCGTCCGGGAACAGCGGGCCGGCGTCGTGCGTATCGATGTCCAGGTCAACTTCTCCGGGGCGGACGAAGCGAAGACGGTCGCGGCGATGGAGCAGGTGCAGTCGGCGCTGGAGAAGGTCAATGGGGTCGTTTCCGTCAGCAACAACCTCGAACCGGGGATGCGGGAGATCCGGCTGCGCGTCAACGACTACGGCGAGCGGCTGGGGCTGAGCGAAGCGGAAGTGGCCCGGACACTTTCGGCCTATTTTCTCGACAACCGCAGGGCGATGACTTTCAACGAGAGCGGGGTCATGGAGATCAAGACCCGCGCCCTGGAAAAAGACCGCCTGAGCACGCTGGAGCGGTTCCAGTACCCGCTCTCCGACGGCACCTACGTCAACCTCGGCGATATTGTCGCCTTTGAGAGCCGCCGGGACTTTAACCAGATCGAAAAACGCGACGGCACGGTGGTGAAGACGGTATTTGCGAAGGTCAACAAGCGGGTTACGACCCCGTCGCAGGTGCTGCAGCAGATCGCCCCGGTACTGGACGCGGTGCGCAAAACGGGGGTGAAGGCGGAGCTGTTCGGGGAGCAGGAGCGCAACGATCAGTTGGCATCGGATATGAAGCGTGCCGTCGTCGTCGCCCTCTTCTTGATGTTGATCACCCTGCTGTTCGTCTTCCCTAAGATCAAGTACGCGCTTATTGTCATGTCGGTGATCCCCCTCTCCATTCTCGGGGCGCTGGTGGGCCACAAGCTGATGGGGATGAACCTCACCATGCCGGGGGTCATCGGGCTGCTCGGACTGGCAGGGGTCGTTATCAACGACGGGATCATCATGCTCGATTTCCTGCACGGCACCCACGATACGCGCGCGTTCTACGAAAGGGCGAAGATGCGCCTGCGGCCGATTCTGATTACTTCCATCACGACCTTCCTCGGCCTCTTTACGCTGATCTTTTATGCGACCGGGCAGGCGGTGATCCTGCAGCCTATTGCCGTTTCCATTGGTTTCGGCCTGCTGTGGGGCACGGTGCTGAACCTGCTGTACGTGCCGACGCTCTACGCCGTCATCAACGGCATCGGACCCACCACGACATCACAGGCATCGGAGCAGAGACATGCTACTATTTGAGAGGAGAAAATGATGAGAAAAAGTTTAATGATACTGCTGGCGGCGCTGCCGCTGGTAGCGGGAAGTTACAAGGCGAAAGTGGAGCCCTATGACGCGCACACGGTGAGCACGGAGGTTTCGGGGCGCATCGTCAAGCTCGACCAGCGCGACGAGCTCAAGACCCTCAACAAGGTCGTGATCGAGATCGACCATGCGCTTGACGATATCCAGCTGGCAAACGACCGCCGGAAACTGCAGCTGCTGCAGGAACAGATCGCCGTCAAGCAGGCGCAGTACGACAGTATCAAGGATCTTGCGAGCCAGAACCGCTTTACGAAGGACCAGTACAAGACGGAGCTGCTTGCGCTGAAGATGCAGGCGGAAGACCTGCAGAGCGTCATTGCCCAGCTGGAGGATACGATCGCCAAAAAGCGCATTGCGCTCCGCGGGCAGTACCTGAAGACTCTCTATGTGCGCCAGGGCGAATACGTTGCCCCGGGCACGAAGCTGATGAAGGTCGAGGACCACGGCGGGGGGAGGCTGGTACTCTACATCGACGCGGCGGACCGTGCGATCCTGGACGGGGCGAAGGTTACGGTCGAGGGGAGCAGCGGCTGGAAGATCGAAAAAGCGGCGACGAGCACGGATGAAACCTACGTCTCCTACTACCGCGTCGATCTCGTCAAGCGCGGCAATGTGCCGCTGGGCGGCGTTGTTTCCGTCACCATCGAGAAGCCCTGAGTTGATGCGCATCGTTCCTGTGACCACGCCGGAGCAGGCGGCGCTCTGCGCTTCCCTGGCCGAGACGATCTGGCGGGAGTTCTATACGCCGATCATCGGGGCGGAGCAGGTGGCTTATATGCTGCGCTCCTTGCAGTCCGCCGATGCCATCAGTATGCAGATGCAAGACGGGTACCGCTACACGCTGCTTTATGACGGCGAGACGGCGGTCGGGTACTGCGCCACCGTCCCCGAAGACGATGCGCTCAAGGTGAGCAAACTCTACGTGCTTCAATCGAAGCGGGGAAAAGGCGGGGGGCGCCTGATGCTGGAGCACTGCGCGGCGGAAGCGAAGGCGGGCGGATTCAAACGGCTGCTGCTCACCGTCAACCGCCACAACCCTTCCGTCGCGTTCTACGAGCATGAGGGGTTTACGAATGCCGGCCCCCTGGTCCAGGGGATCGGCGGCGGCTTTGTCATGGATGACTATGTGATGGTCCGCCCCATTCGGTGAGGCGAAGGTATGAAACAGAAGGAGAGAGCGCATGATTAAAGAAGTGACGGCGGCAGGATTGGCAGTGGCGGCGGTACTGGGCCTGGGGGCGTGCAGCAAAAAGGCCCCTGATTGCGACGCGGAGGAAGTAGTCGCGTACTTGAAACATGACGACGGCGTGCTCAAGGGCTTCATCGAACGGCGTTATGAACTCACCAAGGTCGTCGACGGCGGGCTGGAAGGGAACCGGCGCGAGTGCAGCGCCGTTCTAACGACGACGGTCACCCTCAAAGAGGACCTCGGGACCATTATGGAAGAGGCGCAGAAAGCGAGCAAAAGCAAAGGGATATCGGGCCAGCTGATGGTCGGAAGCTATCTGATGGGACTGTCGCTGCTGGGGCTGCAGAAAAAGGGCGATGCGAGCGTCGACGAGAGCGCGCTGACCTATACGACCGCCTACACGGAAAAAGGGGAGTCCGTCATCACTGTGACGAATGTGCAGTAGCCTTTGCGGCCGTCAATGGGTAAATGTGTTTTAAGAAAATAATTGAGTTGTCAGAGAAACGTTTTGTGGGAGATGGTGGCTCTACCACAAACGGAATAGTTACTTCCAACAGCGTATTTAAGCCTCTTAATAAATATACTGAATTATTGAAAGTACATTATGAAGTACATAATTTTTTTTTGTTACTCATAGATATTTCGATAGCACGGTAGGATGAAAGAGTTAGTTAGAAGATCATGTAATTAAAAGTCCTTCAGACTTGGAACCAGGTGTCGTAAGATATTGGGGACAAGTCTTCTCCCCCCACACCATTCTCTAAAAATATGAATTTCAAAGCATTTTTTTCAATAATGCAAAATCATTGAAAAATTGAGATAGATATTTTTTATTCTCGTATAAGCAGTTCGTAATTGTCAAGTAATTAAGGCCCTAAACTGTGGACTTAAAGCTTGTTTTCCGTTTTCTAGTCATATAAAGCTTATCCCCAGAAAGGAATATACTCAGCAAACTTAGAAGATTCACTCTCTGGGTTTTTTGGCTTAATGAGCTTTTTCTCTACGCCTTCTTTTATTAGGCGTGAAACCATAGATCGTTGTTTTTCATGCATTTTAAAGCGCTCTCTCAAACTACTATTTGTAAGAGAGTTATTCGATAAATATTGGATCACTGCATGTTGATAACACGCCATCAACCTTTCTTCAGGAGTCATGTCTGCAAATTTTTTAGGCATGTACATAGTAGCTCTAAAATAGTTTTCGCCTTCTTCAAGTTTTAGAGGCGGCAAACCATACAATTCAATTGCAGTAATAGTCTTCTGAAAACCTGTACCTCGCTCTTCACAAATGTTATAACGTCGGAAATGAGATGCAAGAAGTTCATTTCTGGATTGTGGGGTAGTGCCAATAAGACGCTCAACATGTTTTGAAGGCAACAGCTTGCCTGGATTACTAATCTCGATACGATCATCATAGATCTCGACCATTGGTCCGGCTCCACGAACAGTAAAATCCTGATGAATTAAGGCATTCGCAACAAGTTCTCGTAATGCGATTTCAGGATAAACTACAACCGTTCTCCTCAAAGCCTTTTCAATAATTTCATTTTGGGGAAGCATCGCATGCAAATAAGACAGGAGATCTTCGAAGGAAATAGCATAGCCCTTTGTTAGCTCTTTTTCTTTTTCTGTGTAAACTTTATTCGTTCCGTTATATTTGATAACACGAATAGTTTTCCTTCTCAACCCATCAAATTTTCTCAAATCATGCGCAGCAACTAACGCCCCAAGATTGGTAATGTAATACTGATCTTCGCCTGCGATTTCAATCATTTTTTCTTCTACAAGCCAACGCAAAATATCATCAAAAGATTGTGGAATAGGTTTATCAAGTAGTTCAAAAACCGAGCTGTATTCGAGTAATGCCAATAATTCAGATTTTGAAACAACTGGAGTCGCATACAACTCTTCAAAAGTTGGTGTTTTACTATGAAGCATTAATGAACCAATCTCTTGTCTTGACGCATGACGAGTAGAGCCGCCAGTTCTAATAAAAGTACCATCCATCATATCTGATGATTTGACATATACTGGTTTCGTTTTTGACTCGGGGATGTGAACTATTAAGACGGGGTAAGTTTTATATTCAACTGTTAGATGATCGATCGAAACAACAGGCTCTAAAGTATCTCTCGCCAGACTACTAAGCCTCTGTAAGATTTCTTCTGCTTTCTTTTTAGATATTCCGACCAGTTCACCACTTATATCATTTACCCCAAAAACTAAAAATCCACCCCCTGCATAATTTGCGAAAGCACATAAATGTTGCGAAAGTTTTTTATTATTAGGTGAAAGAGATTCTTTCCAATCTAATTCATTTAGTTCTTGTGGTATAGGGTAGAGACTTGCGTCCAACAATGCAATTGCTTTATTCTCCCAATGCTTCATCCGTTTTCCAGTCAAGTAAAATTATTAGTTCTTTTCAGGGGTGTCTAGAGAATTTCCATTTTCTAGTCAAGTAAAAATTCTGCCATACACTTACTGCTAAAGTGATTAGATATTTTTAGACAACTATTAGCAGTTTTATTTCCAGAAGGGAGTTTTTCCAGGAGTTAGGCTAAATGGTTGTGGCCTTTCAAATTCTCTTAGCACTCTCTCAACAACCTGCTCGACCTCTGCTCCATTCGTACATTCAAAATGAGCATGATCAATACGACCGACTCCATAACTATAAGCGGGCCTTTCTATAGTAATTTGGAATTTCGCATCCAAAAAGTTATAGAGTTCTACGCGCTGACGTGAGGTGTCTATTTTACAAAACTCTCTTATTGCTTCTCTGGCTCTTTGTTTGTTCGACATTTTGTAACCTTTCTAAAAATTTACTAAAAGTATATAGGAAGTTGGAGCGGGCACGTGCCGTCTGTTAAATTAGTAAATTTACAGGCCCAGTGGCCTTTATAAATAACGCTATAATCGAGTATCCAAACATACGGAGATTTAATGAGCATCAAATTAATCAATATAATGCTTTGGGCCCTGATCGCCATAGGGGCAGTGGGGTTTTGCTATATTCTTTCCCTTTTCTTTACGGACAATGCAAACAAAGCAACAGCATTGGCACCTGCAGGTATTTTGCTTGCCTCGTTTATTGCATCATTCTCTGTAATGAAGTCAATTGCTGCGAATCAAAAATGGCATGATGAAAAACAAAATAATGAAAAAATATCTAATCTCGTAAGCCTTAACCTGCTACTAAAAGACATTGTTCAAAATCTTCAAGGACCATTGAAAATGAGAACTTTGGATGGTGTAACATTAGCGGCCCTTCAAGCTGATTGTCTGGATGCATGTGATTCATTGGAAGACAAGGCATATTATTTTTGGCTCGGATCGCATGTGCAAAGAGAAAACCTGCTAGAAATTCAGAGTAGATTAAAGAGAATAGCGTTTACTATTAAACAAAGAAAACTGGACTCTAATATCTCACGGAATTTAAATGGACCAATGAATCAAATAACAGAAAAGTCCAATACGGTTATGCAATATATTAAACCAAGTATTGAAGATAAATAATAGTATGCTACTTGCTACATTATTTCTAACGAGTGGCAACCTCAAATACAGTTTAGTATAGGGTTTCACCTATATATTGAGGCATTGTAGACCGTTTCCATCTGGTATAGTATAGGCTTTCTCGGCAGGTTTTGCAGATTTGATGGCTATGTAGGTAAGGGAATTTCGTATGGAACGGTTGGCCATGTCGCACTCCTAATGTACTTTTTGAGCTTCTGAAATGTAGTATATGTGGCAGGGTACATTAATAAGTACATTAGGGGCATGGATTTGTGCAAATTGCAATGGACTATCTGAGATTGATTTGATGGATGAAAGCCCTATTTCCTGGCTTTTGTAAGACTATTAAGGATTGTTTCGGATTAATGGATGGTGGACCCTACCGGGATCGAACCGGTGACCTCTTCGCTGCCAGCGAAGCGCTCTCCCAGCTGAGCTAAGGGCCCGGGAGATTTTTAAGAGGCAAAATTATACTTGCCGCTGACTTAAGGAAGTTTGAAACGACCCCCTGATCAGAGGATCGAGTATTTTGCTGCCTCGGCGCGGGCGGCCAGAGGGGTCGTCGTAACGGTTTCGCCGTTCACGTCGAGAGTGTATTCCTCTTCCGGCGAGGTTTTGCAATAGGTGAGGATGCTGCGGGCGGCGAAAGCGCGGTCGCTCTCGCTGGCATCTTTGCTCAGCAGCACGTGCGGCCCTGGGATGCCGACGGTCTGGATGTGCATGAATTTCGCGTTGTCGATCTCCTGCAGTTTCGCGTTCTCCTCCTGGTCGCGGCCGATGACCATCTTGGCGCCCTCGGGCAGGCGGAAGTGGCGGCCCCATTTGAGGACGGGGATGTCCGGCACGTCGAACTGCTCATCAAACTTGATGTAGTCGCGGATCTTGATGGCGAAGTTGGCATCGGTCAGCAGACAGCCGCCGCCCGGGCTCTCGTAATCTTCAAGGCCGAACTGTTCGGCGAGCTCCATCTGGCGTTCGCGGCTGCGGCCGAGGATCCCTTCAAGCTTGTCGCGGTCGACCCACCCCTCCTCTTCGGCGATGGTCGGCGCCAGGCGCTTGGCGCTCATCGGGCGCAAGAGAAGGCCGTCGACGTTGGCTTCGTTAAGGACCTTGATGAGGGCGTCTTTGTTCTGGCTCATCGGGCGCTGGCCGAGGACCTCGCCGCTGATGAGGAAGCTTGCGCCTTCCGCTTCCATGATACGCTTGGCGACTTCGAACATTTTCGCATGGCAGTCGATGCAGGGGTTGAAGTGCTTGCCGTAGCCGTGTTTGGGGTCGAAAAGGACCGTCTGGAGGTACTCGCTCTGGATATCGATGATGCGCAGTTCCGCGCCGACCTGGTCGCACATGTTCTGCATATGCGCGCGGCGGTCCTTGGTGGCGCCGAAACCGGTGTTGATGTTGCAGGCGATGACGTCAATCCCCTGGTCGATGATGAGCTTCATGGCAAGCGTGGAGTCGAGCCCGCCGGAGAAAAGCGCGATGGCTTTACGTTTTGACATTGGTAATTCCTTGGTAAGGCACAGGAGCAGGAGCGCGCCTAGGCGTCTATTCCCACCAGTTCACCTTTTTTGAGTTTCGCAATTTTACCGAGAATCTGACGATTTAAGAAGTATTTCTTATCGCTGGGGATGGAAGGATCGCGCATCACCGCCTGGCGGCGATGTTCATAATATTTGCGCAGAAAGATCAGCAGTTCGCTCTTGAGGGTTTCGTCGTCGGGGAAAACGGGGACGGCTTCGTCCATGACGATGTGAATAAGTTCCGGGGTGCTGCTGTCGCCCTGCAGGGCCGTGGCGAATTCCCGGGCGTGAAAACGCAGCATCTGCGGCGAGATGAAATCCAGCAGCGCGTCGACGACGCCGGGGCGTTCCAGCACCGTTTTGATAAGGGAGAGCTCCCAGAGGTCGCGGTGGGCTGAGGGTGCCGTGACGGGGGCCGTGGGCGCTGCTGTTCGTACCGGCTGGCTTCCGACCCGCACCAGCCCGGGCGAGATGCCCATGCGCGCGGCGAGGTGGCGCTTGTACTCCTCCTGCATCAGCGGGGAGAGGGTTTTGAGGTAGGCGGTCGTCTCCGCGAGGGCCTGCTCCTTCGCGCGGGGGTTGGCCAGGTCGTACTGCCCCAGCGTCGTCTCCAGCACGAAATCGATAAAGGGGCGGGGCTGCCGGAACATCGTGCCGAGCTCCTCGACGCGCCCCTCTTTGACCATGTCCGCCGGGTCGCGTCCCCCTTCGAAAAGAACGACGCCGCCGTCAAAGCCCGCGGCGCTGAGCAGTTTCGAGGCCTTGAGGGCCGCATTGCGCCCCGCCGCGTCTCCGTCGTAGGCCATGATGACGCGCGGTTCGCCTTTGCGCAGGAGCGGGAGGTGCTCGCTGGTCAGCGCCGTCCCCAGGGTTGCCACGGCCTGGGTGAAGCCGGCCTGGTGCAGCATGATGACGTCGAGGTACCCCTCGGTGACGATCATCTCCTTGCGTTTGTGGATGCTCTCCCTGGCGTGGTTGTAGGCGTAGAGTAGACGGGACTTGTTGAAGAGTTTCGTCTGCGGGGAGTTGACGTACTTGGCCTGGTGGCCGGTGATGGTACGGCCGCCGAAGCCGACGATGGCGCCGTTGGGGGCATGGATGGGAAAGGTGATGCGCTCGATGAAGCGAGCGTATTCGCGCCCCTCACTTTCGCCCGCGACCCCCAGCTCGACTGCTTCGGCCATGGAGAACTGGTTCTGCTTGATGAAGCCCAGGGTCAAGTGCGACGTGGGGGCATAGCCGATGCCGAAGTGCTCGATGCTCGACTCATAGATGCCGCGATCACGCAGGTACTGTATCGCCGTGGGCGTCTTGTCCAGCAGGCTGCGGTACCAGTCGTTGAGCTTCTCCATCAGCTGGGAGCGCTGCTGGCGCGGCTCTCCCTGGGTGTAGGCGAGACTGTAGTTGTACTGGCCGGCGAGCTTCTCGATCGCCTCGGGGTAGGTGAGCTTTTCGTACTCCATAACGAACTTGATGGCGTCCCCACTCGCCTGGCAGCCGAAACAGTGGTAGAACTGTTTGGAGGGGCTCACGGAGAAGCTCGGACTCTTTTCGTCGTGGAAGGGACAGAGCCCCTTGTAGTTGACGCCGGCTTTCTTCAGTTCGACATAGTTACCGATGACGTCGACGATGTCGATCCGGGATTTGAGCCCGTCGATGGAGTCCTGGGAAATCATAAGGGCATTTTAGCGCAATGTAGCCCGTTGGGGGCTTCGAGATGAGGTGAAACTAAAGGATAATTTTTCTCCTTAACTGTAAGCATCGGAAAAGAGCCAACGTTCTATAATGGTGACTGATTTGATTGTCTTGAGGCCGGTGCCGGGCCGTTTCGCCCGGAGTGCCATAGCGCGGCGGGAAGACCGCCGGGAGAGAAGGAGCAGAAGATGAAACAGTATGAGACCTACAAATGCAGCGTTTGCGGGAACGAAGTGGAAGTACAGCATGTCGGCGGGGGCACCCTGACCTGCTGCGGCCAGGAGATGGAGTGTGTCACCGAGAACCTGACAGCCGTCAACCTGATGAAGGCCTATGCCGGCGAATCGATGGCGCGCAACAAGTACGACCTCTTTGCCGACATCGCCCGCGAAGAGGGGTGGCATGCGATCGAGCGCCACTTCCGCGAAGCGGCACTCAACGAGATGTGGCATGCCCGGGCCGAGTACAAGGCCTATCACAAGATGATGGAGGGGCAGGAGGTCGAAGCGACGATGAAGAACCTCGAGACGGGGATGGAAGGGGAACACTACGAACACACGGAGATGTACCCCAACTTCGCCGCGATCGCCGAGGAGGAGGGGCACAAGGCCCTTGCCCGGCTCTTCAACGCCATCGCCAAGGTCGAGGTCGAGCACGAACGCGAATACGCCGCGCTGAAACAAGCGATGATCGACGACGGCTTTTTTGCGAGCGCGGACGAGGAGATCTGGGTCTGCGAGGTGTGCGGCCACATCCACCGCGGCAAGAAGCCGCCCAAGGCCTGTCCGCTTTGCGGGGTGCCGCAGGAGTATTTCAAGCGTGAACATCTGTACTGAAAAGGCAAAAATTGATGCGTAACCTGATGATTCTGATGGCGCTGGCGGCTTCGCTGCTGGCGATGGAACCGGTCGTAACGGGCGAATGGCTCGTCAAGCATGCGGAGGATAAGAACCTTGTGATCGTAGATGTTTCCGCCCCGGAAGCTTACGAGGAGGGGCACGTCCCCGGCGCGCGTAGTGCCAGCATCGAGCTGTGGCGCCAGGGGGTCGGCAAGCACGCCGAAGTGCGCAGCGCCGCGGCGCTGCAGGCGCAAATGCGCCGTCTGGGGATCGGCAGCGATTCCAAAGTCGTCGTCTACTCCCACCACCTCGATAACAAGGACCTACTGCGCGCGACCTACGTGCTCTGGGCGATGGAGTATGCCGGGTTCAAAAACAGCGCCCTGCTTGACGGCGGCCTTCCCGCCTACACCGCTGCGGGCGGGAAGCTTTCCGCGACGGCGACGGCGGACGGTTCCGGTGACTTTTCCGTCGCGACCGATGGGGGGATGATCGCAACGCTGGATGAGGTACAAGCCTCCCTGGACAAAACGGCGATGATCGACTCGCGCCCGGCGGTTTTCTATTTCGGGGCCGAGAAGCAGGGGATGCTCAAACGCGCCGGGCACATCAGCGGGGCGCACAGCTATTTCTGGCGCTATAACGTGACGCCGAAAAACCGCCTCAAGCCGAAGGCGGAGCTCTCGGCCATGCTGGAAAAGGGGCTGGGGCTGAAGAAGAGCGCGCCGCTCATCGTCTACTGCACCGGCGGGCTGGAGGCGTCGATGAACTACTTCGTCGTGTACCGCGTGCTCGGGTTCGCGCAGGCGAAACTCTACGATGCGTCGATGAAAGAGTGGGCCAACCGCGACGACACGCCGATGCGCGTTTTCGTCTGGGAATAAGGGCACCTTTGCATTCGGATGCGGATTGTGTTATACTTCGCGTCCAAATTTTAAAGAAAGTAGGTGATGTGAATGCCAGGTATCGTTCTTCGTCAAGATGACAACTTCGATGCTGCGTACCGTCGCTTCAAAAAGCAGACTGACCGTAACCTCGTCGTTACGGAAGCGCGCGCCCGCCGTTTCCACGAAACAGCGACCGAAAAGCTGAAAAAAGAGAAAATTGCTGCACGCAAGAAAATGCTCAAACGTCTGTATATGATGCGCCGTTACGAGTCACGCCTCTAATCCCGAAAGCCTCCGGGCTTTTTGGATACACTCTCATTATGAACCTCCTCCTTATTGACAAACAGGGCCTTGCTACGTACGCCAGAGAAGAGATCCTGCGCGACCAGTACCACCATCATGTCGATTACGTCTCTACCTTCGAGGATTTCAAAGCCAAGTACGCCGTCGGCCGATACAAGGTCGTCATTGTCGATTTCGCCCTCGAAGCCGGTACGGAAGCACTGAAACTGATGGACAGTCTCGACCCGAAGCAGCGGGTCATTATCCTCAGCGCCAGCGACGACTACAGCGAACACAAAGGGTGTGCCTACTGCGTGGACCATCACAACCGCCGCCGTCTGAAAGAGCCCGTCAGTATCGCAGATCTCGCCAATCTCATCAAGAATTTCGACTATACCACCTGCGCCCATTACCACGAGTAGGGCACCGCTCTTTTTTAGCTCCCTTCGTTACAATTAGGCATCTGATTTTAAGGATCTTATGATGCTGTTTACCGCGCCGTTAAAAAGCAATTCCGTTCGTATCATGCTGCTGGGTTCGGGGGAACTCGGCAAAGAGGTCGCCATCGAGGCACAGCGCCTGGGGATTGAGGTGATCGCCGTCGACCGTTACGAGGGCGCTCCCGCCCACCTGGTCGCGCACCGTTCCCACGTCGTGAACATGCAGGACACCGAGGCGGTGCTGGAGCTGATCCGCTCCGAGATGCCCGACTTCATCCTCCCCGAGATCGAAGCGATCAGCATCGACGCACTGTTCAAGGCCGAAGCGGAAGGGTTCCACGTCATCCCGAACGCCGAAGCGGTCAGCAAAACGATGAACCGCAAGAACATCCGCAAATTCGCCGCGGAGGAGCTGGGACTCAAAACCGGTCCCTACGAGTTCGTCAAAACCCGCGAGGAGCTGGAGGCGGCAGCGGGCCGCCTCGGCTACCCCTGCGTCGTCAAGCCGGTCATGAGCTCCTCGGGCCACGGCCAGAGCGTCATGAAGAGCGAAGCGGACCTGGACCGCTCCTGGGAGATGGCCAAAGAGGCGCGCGGCGATGCGAGCGAGCTGATCGTTGAAGCCTTTATCGCCTTTGATTACGAGATCACGATGCTCACGGCGCGCAACGGGTTCGAGACGGTCTTCTGTGAGCCCATCGGCCACATCCAGCGCGACGGCGACTACGTCTTCAGCTGGCAGCCGATGCAGATGAGCGAGGTGGCCAAGGAGCGGGCACAGGCGATCGCCAAGGCGATCACCGACGGCCTCGGCGGCCGCGGCATCTTCGGCGTGGAGCTCTTTATCCAGGGTGACGAGGTCTACTTCAGCGAAGTGAGCCCGCGC
The DNA here is from genome assembly GCF_021044585.1 of Sulfurimonas sp. HSL-3221. GTDB lineage: Bacteria > Campylobacterota > Campylobacteria > Campylobacterales > Sulfurimonadaceae > Thiomicrolovo > Thiomicrolovo sulfuroxydans. The sequence continues at coordinate 109,796 of NZ_CP087998.1, forward strand.
CCGCACGACACGGGCATGGTCACGCTCATCACCCAGAGCCAGAGCGAATTCGCCCTGCACCTGCGCGCCGTCCTCGGCCTGCCCCTGGGCTTCACCTTCTACGGCGGCGGCGCGTCGGCGGCGTATAAAGCGACGGCGGAATCCTTCGCCCCGGTCGTCGATGTCGACGATACGCTCTTCGATGATAACAGCTACGTACGCGTCTTCGGCAAGCCCGAGTCCCACCCGGGCCGCCGCCTTGCCGTCGCGCTGGTCTATGACGAGCCGGAGGCCGCGCTGGCCAAGGCGCGGACCATCATCGAGAAAGTAAGCGACCACTGATGAAAATCGTCCTGCTCGATACCCTCACCTTCGGCGAGACGGACCTCGGCGGTTTTGACGCATTCGGCGAAGTCGAAGCCTTCGAGACGACGGCGCCGGAAGAGACAGCGGAGCGCATTGCTAACGCCGACGTTATCGTCACAAACAAGGTCGTTATCTCCGACGAGATGATGGCCGCGACCCCGACGCTGAAGCTGATCTGCGTGGCGGCGACGGGAACGAACAATATCGATATCCCCGCCGCCGAGGCGCGCGGCATCGCCGTCAAAAACGTTGCCGGCTACTCGACCGATTCCGTTATCCAGCACACCTTCTCCATGCTCTTTTACCTTCTGGGCCACAGCCGCTACTACGACAGTTACGTGAAAAACGGCGACTGGGCGCGCAGCGAGGTTTTCACCCATGTCGGCCGTCCCTTCCACGAGATCAAGGGCAAGACCTGGGGGATCATCGGGCTGGGCGAGATCGGCCGGGGTGTCGCCGCCGTTGCCAAGGCCTTCGGGGCAGAGGTGCGCTACTACTCCACCTCGGGCAAAAACGCCAACGCCGACTATGAAAAAGTGACCCTGAGCCGCCTGCTCGAGGAGAGCGACGTCGTCTCGGTCCACGCACCGCTCAACGCTGCCACGCAGGGGTTGATCGGCCACTCCGAGTTGCTCATCATGAAAGACGGGGCGACACTGCTCAATCTCGGGCGCGGCGGGATCGTCGACGAGCGCGCTCTCGCGGCCATCATCGACGCCAAACCGATTTATGTCGGCCTCGACGTCCTTGAAACAGAGCCGATGAACGCGGGCCACCCGCTGATGGAAATCGAGCACAAAGAGCGCCTCTACATCACCCCGCACATCGCCTGGACCTCCGTCGAGGCGCGCGATGCGCTGATCGCCAAGGTCATTGACAACATCCGCACCTTCGTCGAACAGTGAAGTGTCGGTGGATAGGCCCGAGAAAAGTGCCGAAGGCATGCGGGTACCCCGGGGGCACTTCCTTCGGGGCGCCTGCCGCCGATGTAGTGTAAGCGGAATTCCGCAGGGCGCAGTCCGAGGACAACGCAAACACAGCGTTAGCGTAGCCGGAAGGGCTCTGCTCTTTGGGCGTACCAAATGATATTGACACTGTTTATTTCCGCTTTTCTCGCCGCTACGTTATTCCCTTTTAGTTCCGAAGCCGCCCTCGTTGCCGCCCTGTCGGCCGGGATGGAGCATGCGACGGCGCTGACGGCGGCCTCCGCGGGGAACATCCTTGCAATCCTCGTCAACTATCTGCTCGGCTTCTGGCTCTACGAAAAGAGCCATACGAAACTGGAAGCGAGCAAAACGGGGCGCAAAGCGCTCGCGGTGGGGCACCGCTACGGCTATGCGGCCCTGCTGCTGAGCTGGCTGCCGATCATCGGGGACCCGCTGACCCTCGTCGCGGGGCTGGTGCGGCTGAATATTGTCTGGTTCATTCTCATCGCCGGAAGCCTGCGGGTCGCGCGCTACTGGCTGATCGCGCAGGCGTTCTAGCGCCGCGTGCGCAGGTGCCACCAGGAGCGGATGTCCGTCTCCGGCACGTCGAGGGTCAGCGTGATGGCGATATTTTCCACCGCTTCGAGCACAAGCACGGCCACGGCGATGTAGAAGGGCCAGGAGAGGTCAAAGACGAGCAGGGCGAAGATTCCGAGGCTCATCAGGATCGCGGAGAGCTTCGTGATCCACGTGTGGTAGCTGGCAAACCGTTTGAATTTCAGGATGCTTGCCACGGCGGGCAGGATAAAGACGGCGACGGCCAGGAGAATGACGGGGGCCTCGCGTTCGATGCGTTCAGGCCACTGCAGCCAGGCCCCCAGGGTGACGGCCATGTAGGTGGCGTAATCGCCGTAGCTGTCTAGCTTCGCCCCCAGCACGCTTGTCTGGTGGAGCAGGCGGGCCAGGAAGCCGTCGAGGGCGTCGGAAACGAGCATAAGCGAGAGGATCGTAAAGAAGGGGACGGCACTCTCCGCGAGCCCCGAGAGAACGAGAAACGGGGCACAGGCCAGGCGGAAGAGACTGAGGGTGTTGGGGATGGTCCATAGCGGTGTCTTCATGGTTACCATTATAGTGAAACGGCCGGCAAATATGATACTATGTGAAAAAGCAAGGAGGCGACGATGGCGGACGACCAAAACAAAAATGAAGAGGAAATGCCGCATTTCATGCAGCGGCAGTACGGCAAGTCGGCGTCGACGCTGGAGGCGTCCCATGAGGAGCTCTCCGACGTACGCAAGCAGATGATCCGCTTTGCCCTTGAGTTTCCCATCCGCGACATCCGCACCTACTCGGGCTATAAGGGGGATCTGCTCGTCGAGATCACGACGGGCAACGATGACATTCTCTCCGAGCTCAAAGCCCATGCGGAGTCCCTGGGCATGGAAGTCGTCGTCAAAGAGCGGTACGACACCCGCATCCACGAGGTCTACTGCATCGTACCCGACGAAAATATCTACCGTCTGAAGTAGGCTACTTTCCGAACAGCCGGGCCAGGAGCCCTTTCCCCTGCGCCTTTTCGATCATGCGGATATAGCGCGCCGGCGCGGCGGCACCCAGTTCATAATCCTTTACCATCTTGTCTTTTGCCCCGATGCTGACGCAGAACGGGACGCTGCGGATCTCGTATTTGGCGGCGAGCTTCGGGTTGCGGGTGACGTCGACCTTGGCGATCACCGCTTTGCCCTCAAAGTGCTTCTCCAGGGCGGGAAGCTGTGAGAGCACCTGCTGGCAGGGGCCGCAGGTCGGGGAGTAGAAGTCGATAAACAGCGGTTGGTCCATTTCGGCGACGAATTGCGAGTAGGTGGCATCGGTCAGTTCAAGCATAGCTTCTCCTTTGATACTCAGATGGTCAGCCACGGCACGTAGCGCATGGCGGCGAAGATGATCCCCAGGAAGAGGACGGAGGTGATGAAGACGAGGGCCGTCAGTGCCTTGGGGCGGCAGTCGTAGAGCGACGCCAGGTTGACGTTGGCGACGGCGAGGGGCATCAGCATCTCCATGAAGAGGATGCCTTTGACCATTTCCGGCAGGTCGGTCAGGGACAAAATGGCGTAGGTGACGGCGGGGACGGCGAGGAACTTCAGGCCGTTGACCCAGCCGATCAGCACGCGGTTGAGTTCGGTGATCTTTGTGTCATAGAGGTAGATGCCGAAGAGCACGAGCTGCATCACCATTGACGCGTAGGCGCCCATCGTCAGCGTCTCCTCGACCGTCCCGGAGGGGCGGTAGCCGCCGAGGTTAAGGGCGATGGCGACGAGGGCGGCCCAGAGCACGGGGAGCTTGACGATGTTCAGCAGCGAATCGCGGACGCTGAAGTTGCCGCGCGAGTAGTAATAGACGCCGAAGGTGTAGACGAAAAAGACGTTGGCGAGGTTGATGATGGTCGTATAGGGGACACTCTCCTCGCCGAAGAGCGCAATGCCCAGCGGGATGCCGAGGTTGCCCGTATTGCCGATCAGCGCCGCGACCGTGGCGATGGAACGCTCCTTCACGTCGGCAAAGAGCAGCCGCGAGGCGAACATTGTCACGGCGACGAGGGAGAGGGTGATGCCGATGTAAAGCAGCGGCGTCTGCAGCAGCGTCGTGTCGATGGGGCGTTTGAGCAGCCCCCACAGGGTCAGGAAAATCTGCAGAAAGTAGACCGAGAGCAGGGTAATGGTGCGCTCGTCGATCTGCTCTTTGAAACTGCGCTTGGCCAGGTAGCCCACGCCGATAAAGAGATAGATCCCCAGCACCGAAACGATGGCGGAATTCATGCCGTGATTGTACTATAATGTGCGTATGAAAAGTCTGCTGTTGCTGTTTGTTTTTTTATCGGCGTTGATGGGTTCGGAGGCGGAGACGACCCGCTACAAGGTGATGCTCTCGCTCTTCGGGAAGGTCGGGGAGGCGAAGATCACCATCGCCGAGCGCGGGGATGAGTACCGTATGATCGTCGAGGATTACGCCACGGGGCTGGCCGCGGAAATCTCCGGGCATGAGCGGGACCGTTTTGTCAGCCGGGGGCGTATTGTGGACGGTATGTACGTTTCCGATACCTTCGAGCTCTACCAGACGAACGACAAAACGACCGAATCCAACGTGTACGTTTTCGACCATGAAGCCGAGACGGTCACCCGCTTTCAGGACAAGAACGAGACGGTGACGGAGACGACCTTTGACGCGATGAGCATGCGCCTGGTGGAGAAGCAGACCCAGAAAATCAAGCGCAAGACGGAGGTGCTTGATTTCTACAGTCCCTATGATGCCCTCTCCGTCGTGCTGAACATTCCCTCCCTGCTCAAAGATCGGACGCGGGTGGAGATCAAACCTGTCGGCCTGGCCAAGAAGGAACGCAAAATGTATATCAGCAGACCGGAAGCGTCTACCCTGCCTGAACTGCAGGAGACCTTCCATACGCCGACGATCCGGCGGATCGTGCAGCTCGATTCCTTCGAGCTTGAAGACGAGGACGAATACGGCGTTTTGATCGGTTATAACGCGCAGGGCGGTATTGATGAGGTGGTCACCAAGGAGACCTACTTCCTTATCGGGTTCGGCCGGATCGAAAAGATCGGCTCCTCCCGCCGCGGCGTTGCGGAAATCTTTGACGAATAGGAAAGCGGTTTTCTTTAAATCGGACGCAACGCTTCCTAGGTTATGATGCGCGGTAAATTGCGGCCTTCAAAGGAGCGGAATGGTTGATGTATTAGTAGTCGGCGGCGGCGGTGCGGGCATGGCGGCAGCACTCTCCGCCAAAGAGGCGGGGGCATCGGTGGCGGTGCTCGGCAAGAGTTACCCCACCCGGTCGCAGACCTGTATGGCGCAGGGGGGCATCAACGCGGCGCTGGGCCATGCGGGCGAAGACAGCGTCGAGGCACACATCGCCGATACCCTCAAATCCGCCCAGGGGCTGGCCGACGAGGCGGCCGTGGCGGCGCTCTGCAGCGAGGGGATCGAGGCGCTGCGGTGGCTGGATGCGATCGGGGTGCCTTTCAGCCGCAATGACGATGCGCAGATCGCCCAGCGGCGCCTGGGCGGCGCCTCCGCCCCGCGGGCCTGTTACGCCCAGGACTACAGCGGGCTGAAGATCCTGCACACCCTTTACGACCAGTGCAACCGCGCGGGCATCCCCTTTTACAACGAACGTTTCCTGCTCGACATCATCGTCGAAGGGGATCGGGCCTGCGGGGTGAAGGTCCTCGATGTCCGCAGCGGCGAGGTTGAAGTGTACATGGCCGGGACGGTGATCCTCGCGACCGGCGGCTACAGCAAGCTCTACGGCCGCCACTCGACCAATGCCGCCGGCAGCAGCGGCGACGGCCACGCGGCGGCGCTGCGGGCCGGTGCGCGGCTCAGCGACATGGAGTTCGTGCAGTTCCACCCGACGGGGCTGGCGGGCTCCTCCATCCTTATCTCTGAGAGTGCACGCGGCGCGGGCGGCTACCTGCTCAACGGCAAAGGGGAACGCTTTATCGACGAGTGCCTTCCACGCGACAAAGTGGCGCGGGCCATCCACGACCAGATCATGGCAGGCGAAAAGGTCACCCTCGACATCCGCCACCTCGGCGAAGCCTTCATTGATGGTGAACTTCCCCAGGAGCGCAAGCTCGCGCAGCGCTACGAAGGGGTCGACCCGGTCACTGAACCCATTCCGATCAAGCCGGTGGCCCACTACACGATGGGGGGCATCGAGGTTGGTGCGGATTCGCAGACCGCTGTTGCGGGACTCTTCGCCGCGGGCGAATGCGCCAACCACCGTGTCCACGGCGCGAACCGCCTCGGAGGAAACTCTCTGCTGGAGCTGATCGTTTTCGGCCGCCAGGCGGGGACGAATGCGGCAGTAGCGGCGCAGAGCGGCAACGGGGTTGCGCCGGCGGCCGCGGCGGAAGCTCCGGAACTGGAGGCGTGCTTCAATGAAGCCCCCGAGGTCGATTTTTATGCCCGCCGCGACACCCTGGCGACGCTCTTTTACGAGCAGGTCGGCCTGGTGCGCGACGCCGAAGGTTTGCAGGGGGCCCTGGAAGCGGTCAAGACGATGCAGGCGGAGCTGCCGAAGATGGGCGTTGCGGATCGCAGCGGGGCTTACAACACCAACCGGACGGATTTCCTGGAGTTCGTCAACCTTCTCACCGTGGCCGAAGCGGTGGCGGAGGGAGCGCTGCGCCGGGAAGAGAGCCGGGGGGCGCACTACCGCGGTGATTTCCCGGAAGCGGATGCGGCCCTGGCCGTGCACTCGCTCAGCTGCATCAAAGAGGAGGGACTATGTTTCGATTTCCAATGATCTGTTCGGATGATATTGATGAGGATTTCCTCGAGGAGGAACCGGAGGAGTGGGAGGACGCCGTATGCGAAGACCCCTACTGGGATGACGAGGATGACAACGAAGTGGAGTGGTGCGACTGATGAAAATTGCTGTCAAAAGAGGTGACGAAACCGTCACCTATGACGTCGATGTCGAAGGAACGCTGCTGGAGCTTCTCACCCACATCAAGACGCACGTCGACCCGACCCTGACCTTTGCTTCGGGCTGCCGCTCAAGCGTCTGCGGCAGCTGCGCCGTGCGAGTCAACGGCACCGAAGCCCTTGCCTGCAGCCACAAGCCTGCCGACGGCGATCTCATCGAACCGCTGCGCAACGCCGAGGTGCTCCGGGACCTCGTTGTCAATATGGACCGTCCTCTGGCGTTCAATGCCGGGGCGCAGGCCTGGATCGATCCGGTCAGCGGTGCGATCCGCATGGGGCACGCCGATGAGAAGGCGAATGAGCTGCAAAGCGATTGTATCCTCTGCGGCTCCTGCTACAGCGCCTGCCCGGTTTACGCCGTTAAGCCGGATTTCGAGGGGCCTTTTGCCCTGACACGCAGCTGGCGCTATGTCAGCGACGCCCGGACGGCGGATGTGCGCGGCAAGCTCGAGGCGGTCCAGCAAAACGGCATCTGGGACTGTACGCTCTGCAACGAGTGTGTTCCCGTCTGTCCCCAGGGGATCGCACCCAAGCAGGACATCAACATGCTGCGCTCCAAAAGCGGCATGGAGGGGTTCATGGACCCGAACATGATGGGCGGTTTCGGCGGTCTGGACTTCGGAGCGCCAAGTTTTTAATCTTTCTTCCCCGGCGGCAGCCCCCGCGGCCAAACCCCTTAAGCTCATTTTGTTATAATCGGTTTGAATGACAAACAGAGGTGTTATATGGCAGCAAAAGAGCACAGTTTCGATATTTCGGCCAAGATCGACATGCAGGCGTTCAAAGACGCCATCGTCCAGGCCGAGCGCGAGGTGGCGACCCGCTACGACTTCAAGGGGCTCACCGCCGATATCGATTACAGCGAAAAAGCCAAAACATTGACGTTAGTAAGCGCCAGCGACAACAAACTCGAGGCGCTGGAGGACATCGTCATCGGAAAACTGCTCAAACGGGGGCTGACGTCGAATGTCCTGGACAAACAGGGAGTCGAGGACAGCAGCGGCGGCAACCGCAAAACGGTCTTCAAGGTGGTCGACTACATCGAGGCCAAAGAGGCGAAAAAGATCGCCGCAGAGATCAAGAACCTCAAGCTCAAGGTGACGGCGCAGATCGAAGGGGATCATATCCGGGTCAAAGGCAAGCAGCTTGATGACCTGCAAAAAGCGATCCGTGCGATCCGCGGGATGGAGTGGGATGCTCCGCTCGTCTTTGAAAACATGCGCTGAAAGGAGCGAGTGATGTCCAAGATGACGGTCGCGGAGGCGGCGGAACATTTTAAGGTCTCCAAAGAGGCGATCCACAACCGGATCCGCCGCGGTACCCTCAACAGCATTATCGAGAACGGCGTGAAGTACGTTCTGCTCTCCGACGCCAAGCCGGCACCGGCGGCGGACAGCCGTTTCCACGATTACATCGAGAAAGAGAACGAGCGTCTCAAGACGAAGAACGAGCAGCTCGAGGCGGAAGTGAACCGCCTCCGCGACCAGCGCGAAGCGATGCTGATCGCCGAGCGCGAAAAGGTCGAGCAGATTTACAAGGAGCGCGACGAGCAGCTCAAAAATGTGCTGCAGGTCTTTGCGTCAAAACTGCTGCCCGAACAGGCGGCCGCGGCCGTCGTCGAAGAGGCGGTCTCGGCGGAGATCGTCGAAGCCGCCCCCGAACCGCTGTCCGAGGAGGAGTTCGAAGACGGCATAATCGACGAGGGCACCGACGAAGATGACGCCAACGAAGAGGTGGCGGCAGACAGCACCGACCCGTTCGCGGACGACGACTTTGACGATCTCGTCTCCCTCAAGGACTTCATGAAGTTAAAGGGGTACGGCAAAAAGCACCGCAAACGTGTCAAAGAGCGTTTCGAATCCCGGGCCGACGAGGATACCCGTATCCTCACGCGCGGCGGCAAGCTGCACCTGCGCCCCTATCACTACGACTACAGCGACCTGCTGAAATAGATGCGTCTTGCCTGGTCGCGCGGCGCAGGCAAGATCCCGTCTGCGGGGTCAATCCGGGTAGTTCCCCGCTTTGAGTTTCACCGTTCCCGCTTCGGTACCGTCGCTTTTCCACACGCCGCCGCTCTCGGCATCGGTGGCGAAGAAGAGCAGTGTGTCACTTACCATGATGAAAGAGAGCGGGTATGAGCCCGTACTGCCGCTGTAAATGTCCTTCACCATGACGGTACCGGTTTCGGTACCGTCACTTTTCCAAAGTTCATAACCGTGCGTCCCGTCACTGGCGCGGAAAACGACGGTGCTGTTCATGTTGAAAAGCTCATCGGGTGTGCTGTCGGAGCTGCCGCTGTAAATGTCTTTTACCATGACGGTACCGGTTTCAGTCCCGTCGCTTTTCCAGAGTTCGTTGCCATGAACGCCGTCGTCAGCGGTGAAGAAGAGTGTACCGTTGACATCCGTGAGGGCATAGGGCTGGCTGGTGCTCACACCGGCATAGATATCCTTGACCATCACAGTACCGGTTTCGGTCCCGTCACTTTTCCAGAGTTCGTAGCCGTTGCTTCCGTCATCGGCTATAAAATAGAGGGTGCTACCAACGATCGTGAGCTCTGCTGGGCTGCTGCCGGCATTGCCAGGGGCAATGTCTTTGACGAGGAGTGTGCCGTTTTCGGTGCCGTCGCTCTTCCAGAGTTCGTAGCCGCTGGTCCCGTCATCAGCTTGAAAATAGAGGGTGTTTCCGAGGGCGGTGAGCTCTGCCGGATTACTGCTTCCGGTGCCGGAATAGATATCCTTGACCAGTACAGTACCGTCGGCGGTGCCGTCGCTTTTCCAGAGTTCAGTGCCGTGTCCACTGTTATCGCCGGCCCTGAAGAAGAGGGTAGCATTGAGGACGGCGGGGAAGTTCGGAAAACTGCCGATGCTACCGGGGTAAATGTCCTTGACCAGGACGGTACCGGCTTCGGTACCGTCACTCCTCCAGAGTTCGTGTCCGAGACTAGTGAAGGCCCGGAACATGATGGTGCCGTTGACATCGTTGAATTTGATCGGATTACTGTCGTTTGCACCGGGGTAGATGTCTTTGACTAGGACGGTTCCGGCGCTGGTACCGTCACTCTTCCAGAGCTCCCGGCCGTTTGTTTCGTCTATGGCATTGAAGTAGAAGGTGCCCTCACTGTAAGTAATGGCATCCGGATAACTGCCGTTTGTACCGGGATTGATGTCTTTGACGAGTACAGTGCCTCTTGCCGTCCCGTCGCTTTTCCAGAGTTCGTAACCGTTGGCATCACCGGAGAACTGGAACAGCACAATATCCGGGCTACTGTTTCCGCCTCCGCCACCCCCGCAACCGAAGATGGTCATTGCCGCAGCCACGCTTAGCAGTGAGGCCGCTATCGTCATAACTATTTGCATTTCATGCCTCCTCAAACAGACTTTGAAGTGACTAGCGGGGAAGAATCCCCTCTAATATAAGTCAGATAAATCTGTTATATAAACTCAGTATATATATTAATTGCTTAAGGGAGAGCAGAACTGATGCTACGCATCGCTCTTTTTCAATCGGAGAGGTAGTATTCGACGGTCGAGACGACCCGGACCTTTTTGATATAGGGCGTGGAGCTGTCGCGGTCGGTGATGGAGAACTGCCCCTGGCGGGCGGTCTTGATCTTTCCCAGGCGGCTGGCGGAGTCCTTGGCGAACTTCTCGGCCACGACGCGGGCGTTCCGTGTTGCCTCCTCGATCATGGAGGGTTTGAGGCTGTTGAGCCCGGTAAAGAGGAACTGGGTACGGTTCTGGTAATTCTGTCCGGAGAGCGCGATGCCGTCTTTGCCCAGGTCGGCGATCTCCCGCATGCTTTGGCGGACGGCGTCGATGCGTTCGCTGTAGACCGTGACGACTGTTGAGGCCGTGTAGCGGAAAGCGATATTGGCCGTATTGCCGTAGTTTTGTGCCTGCCGGTCGACGATGGAGGGGGATGAGACAGTGACCTCTTCCTCACTGAAGCCATGCGCCTTTAAAAAGGCTGTGACGGCGGCACTTTTGCGTTCGACGGTCGCATAGAGGGAGCCGAGGTCATTGCCGGCTTCGTCGAATTTGATGGGCCAGATCGCCTTGTCAGCGGTGACCTCGCGCTCGGCCAGCCCTTTGACGGTGACGACCCGCTCCATTCCCTTGACGGTCAATGCGGCGGTGGAGAGCAGGTAGCCGAAAAGCCCGAGCCCGAGAAAGATAAAGAGGCCAAGGACGGCAGCGGAAGTTTTTGACATGAGGTTCCTCCTGGCGGTGACGGGTTAGGTCCGGAATTTTCCCTGTTTGGTGCTTTTGCCGCTGCGTTTTTCGCGGTTGAGGCGGCGGAAACAGCTTTGGCAGATGGCGTATTCGGAGTTAAGCGGCAGTGGTTTCGTACACTGGCGGCAGCGGGGGACGAACTCGCTCTTTTTCAGGGAGCTCTCGATGAAACGGTTGAGGGTGCCGCGCCATTCGCGGGCCTTGTCCGTATCGACGAAGGCGTCGGCGAAGCGGTAGGCGAGCCAGAGGTAGAGGGATATCTCCTTGACCCGGTCCTCGGCTTCGAGGAGTTCGTCGGTCGTGAGGGCGTATTCACCCAGGTGCGCGGGGGGAAGATAGGCGATCGGTTTGGCCTGGGCCAGCGAACGCACGTAGCGCTCGTAGGCTGCGACGATATAGGGCGATTTGAGCGTCAGCGGCGCGGCGGCGAGGTGGAACTTCGCCGTCAGGTCGAGCTCATAGCGGTCCACGATGGCGGCGGCTTCGAGCATGGACTCGAGGTTGGCGGCGCGGAAGGGGCCGGTAAACTGCATGTTCTTGACGAAGAAGGTGAGGATCTCCGCAAGCGACTCCTCCTCCAAAATCCCTGCGACGAGCTTGATGTGTTCCAGGTTGGCCATGACGTTGAAGGGGACCGTCACGGGGCGGGCGGGTTTGTGGAACTGTTTGTGGATCATGGAGAGGACGTCTGGGCGGATCGCGCCGACGTGTCCCTTCTCCTTGATGCCGTAGCGGCCGGCCCGCCCGCTGATCTGGTGGATCTCCGAAGCGGTCAGCGGGCGCTGGTTCTCGCCATCGAACTTGTCGCCCCGGGAGAAGAGGATCGTCTGGATGGGGAGGTTGAGCCCCATAGCGATGGCGTCGGTGGCGACAAGGACCTCCGTCTCCCCTTCGCGGAAACGGCGCGCCTCCTCCCGCCGCACTTCGGGGGAGAGGTTGCCGTAGACGACGCTGACGCGGAAGTGCTGGGCGAGCTGCTGTTTGAGCCGCAGCACTTCCTTGCGCGAAAAGGCGATGACGGCGGTGGCGGGCTGGATATGGGTGACGGCGGTGGCGTGGGTCATCAGCTCCAGCGGGTTCTTGCGTTCGCAGTGCACGACCTCCAGCGGTTCGCCGAGATACGCGGCGAGTTTTTCGACCGCGTCAATGGCATTCTCCGAACCGGTCATGATGACGGTTTTGGCGGGGGCGCCGATAATGGCATTCGCCCAGGCCCATCCCCGGTCCCGGTCGCCGAGCATCTGGACCTCGTCGATGACGCAGACGTCGACGTCCGTGTTGAAATCGAGCATCTCGATGGTGGAGCTGATATGCGTCGCCTCCTCGTCGATGATCTGCTCCTCCCCGGTAATGAGCGAGGCGCCGATGCCGTGTTCGCGCAGGGACTCGTACCCCTCAAGCGCCAGCAGCCGCAGGGGGGCGAGGTAGTAGCCGGTGTCGGCCTTTTCCAGCGCCTGCATCGCCCGCCAGGTCTTTCCGCTGTTAGTCGGGCCGGTGTAAAAGATGAGCTTGCGGCGCAGTTCTCGGGCGAGGGGGAAGAGGTTTTTGAAGTCGCGGATGGTGCGTGCGAGCAACTCCTGGCGCTGGCGCTTCAAGAGGGCGTCGTGGATGTGGCGCTCCCAGTGAAAAATGGTCTTGCGCCAGAGTTTGGAGTTGATGCCAAGGTGCTCGCCGAGGTGTTCGGCAAGTTCGCCCTCCAGCCACTGCAGGATCTCGTCGCGGGAGGGGCTCAATAGTTTGGCCAGTTCGGCGCACTCGTCTGCCAGGGTCTGCAGCTGCGCGCCAAAGGCTTCCCGCTCGTTTTGCAGCGCCGTATCGAGCCCGCCGGTCACGTCGACCGGCTCGCCACGCCAGACGGCGGCGAGGATGGGGTCGCGAAGCAAGGAGAGATGGGCTTCGTGCTCGACGGGGTGTTTGAACCCCTCCGGGGTGAAGCCGTCGCGGATGCCCAAAACGATCTCTTCGTCGGTCTGCAGCATCGTACTGAGCGGGGTTTGCCGTTCCAAAACGGTGCGCAGGAGGCTGTCGGGCAGCGGCGGGAGGGTCAGGCGGCCGTCGGGCGGGGCGCTTTTGAGGGTCTGGACGATCTGCTCTGGGCTCAGGTAGGGGTGGGAAGCGTCGAGGGTGGCGAGGAACGCGGTCAGTTCGGCCTGCTTCTGCTGCGTCACCTCCGCCTTGGCCGCCGTGATCTCCGCGACCAGCTCCGCCTCGTCGCTGTCGTTAAGGTAGGTGAAGGAGAAGGCGGGGGTTTTCAGGGGGTGGATCTTGCGGAACTGCTCCCCGAAAAGGTCGTAATCGAGCAGGGCGTTGAACTCGAAACGGTCGTCAAGGTCGAAACGCCCCTCGCACGCTTTTTCGATGCGAGCGCGTTTCTGCTCGAAGCGCAGGTGCGCGAGCTTCGCCTCCATCTTTTCGGGCGTGATCTTCTTCGTGCGTACTTCGATAAAGCTGTTGTGCAGGGCGCGGGCTTCGGAGGGGGTGACGTCCATCGTCTCCAAAATCGCGTCGATCTTTTCGCTGCGTTCGACGGAGGGCTCTTTGGTGTTGGGGGAGGGGTAGACACGCCCCTCGGCGGTAAAGAAGGCCGTGATCGCCTGCCTCATGTCGATATCGGCGTCGCTCCAGAGGCGCCGGAGCGTCCGGACAAGCGCCTCGCGCTCCCAGCTCTCGGGGATGTATCCCAGCGTCTGGACGAGCTCGCCAAGGGTCGCCGTGTCGACGCGTTCGATCCCTTCGTCAAAACCGTCCCCGTCGAAATAGCGGCGGATGGAGGCGTTAAGGCGGGTCAGCTTCTTTTTCTTTTTTGCCATAAGCCATTGTAGCGGCTTGCGGGTAAAATCCGTTATAGTTTCTGCCATGATTCTACGCATGAGGAGACCCGGATGCACGAAGAGATCAAATTCGTTCTCGACCACGAAACGGTCGAAGCGCTTCAGACCTACAGCGCTCTGCTGAAAAAAGAGCCCGCCGTCATCATCAAGGAGGCCCTGCAGGGGTATTTCGAAGCGGCCGAACAGCAGCTCCTGCACAAAGCCTCACAGGAGACGGACCCGATGACGGACCTCGACTATGACGAGTTCTGGGACGGCGTGGACCTCTAGCGCATCCCTTTTATGAAAGAAACCGGATGGTGTCAGAATAACATGCGACACTAACGTTTCTTTCAACCCGCCCCTGCTAGAGTGTCGCCATGAGTGAATTTCCCCTGGAATGGACGCAGGAAGAGTACCTGCGCGAAAAGAAGCGTCTCGAGGCCGAAGGTGTCAGGGTCCTGTTGATCGACACGATCCTTAACCCCATCGACCATGCCGAGACGGTCACATACAATCCGCCGATGCTGGAGCAGGAGCCGGAGGGCTCCGTTTTCGTCTTTTACTGCGACACGGGCAAGGCCTCCAAAGAGCGTCTGCCGGAGTTCCGCAAGCGGTTCCCCGGCAAGCACTGCATCTCCCTGCGGGGCGGGCGCGGCTACTGGCGCAAATACCTTCAGGTCAAAGACAATGCTGACGCGTGAACACGTCGACGCGTTTCTCGCCTGCCTGGACGAGGAGCGCTATTACGACGCCCACGAGGCGCTGGAAGATATCTGGTTTCCCGTGCGCTCGCAGAAGACGCCGGAGATCCTGCTGCTCAAAGGGCTGATCAACGCCAGCGTCAGTTTCGAGCTGCACAAGCGCGGCCGGCCGCATAAATCGCCCGGCCCGTGGGGCGTCTATCTGAAATACCGTGCGCATCTGCCGCAGATCGGCGGGCAGAACCCGCTCTATTTCGAGCTGGACGATGCCGTCCATGCCGTCCAAAGGAGACTCGGTGACTGATTTTGCCGACGCGATGGCCTTCCGCCACGCCTGTAAACGTTTTTCGGATCAGCAGATCCCTGAAGCGACCTTTGAACAGGTCCTCGAATTCGGTCGGATGTCCCCCTCGTCGTTCGGGATGGAGCCGTGGCGCTTTCTCGTGGTGGCGGACACGGCCTTGCGCGAGGCCCTGCGCCCGCTCTGCTGGAACCAGCCCCAGATCACCGAATCCAGCCACCTGCTCATTATCACGGCGGACAACGAGTGCATCAAACCGGGCACGGAGTACGTCCGTGCGATGTTTGCGCGGCGGGGACTCCCCGAGGAGGCTTACGAGCGCTACCTTGGCGTCTACGCCGACCATATGGGGCCGCAGTTCCACAGCCGCGAGGCGATCGAGGCGTGGACGCACAAGCAGTGCTACTTGGCCGCGGCGAACATGATGACGGGGGCGGCATCGCTGCAGATCGACAGCTGTCCCATCGAAGGGTTTGAAAAAGCGAAGGTCGAAGCGCTGCTTGCGATGGAGCCTGCCCGTTCCGTCGCCCTGATCGTCGCCTTCGGCTACCGCCTGAACCCCCAGCCCGAGCATTATCGGCTCGATCTCGACGACGTCGTCGAGCGGCGGTAACCCCGCGCACCCCCCGATCCGTTTTTAGCCGAATCGGCTATAATATGCTAAAAACGGAATCCCCATGCAGAACCTATTCGACGAAGTAGACTCCCTGGACAGACGCTGTTACGACGCCTATGGACTCAGCGAAGAGCTGTTGATGGAGCATGCCGCCGAAGCGATGGCGGGTGCAGTCAGGGAGCGCTTCGGCGCGGGCAGCCGCGTCGTGATCGTCTGCGGCCCGGGCAACAACGGTGCCGACGGATTGGCGCTGGCCCGTCTGCTGCATGGGGTCTACCATGTCGAAGTCGTGCTGCCGCTGGAGGTGAAATCGCCGATGGCCCGTCTGCAGTATGAGCGACTGCAGAAGCTGGGCGTGCCGGTCGTCGACGCGATTACACCGTGCGATGTGCTCGTTGACGCCATCTTCGGCAGCGGCCTGGGACGGCCGCTGGGCAGCGGGATCATCGGGCTGATCAAGCTGATGAACGCCCTAGGGGCTTTCAAACTCGCCTGCGATATACCGACGGGGCTGCGCAGCGGAGGGAGTTGCGATACGGTGGTCTTCCGTGCCGACCTGACGGTGACGATGGGCGCGCTCAAGCGCGGCATGTTCAGTGACGCGGCTAAAAACGCCGTCGGCGAGATCACGGTAGCCGAGCTCGGCGTGTCGCGCAGCCTCTACGAAAAAGAGACACCCTGGAAGCTGCTGGAGCGTGACGACCTGCACCTGCCGCTGCGCGAAAACGCCGATGTGCACAAAGGGAGCTTCGGTCATCTCGGCATCGTCTGCGGCGAAAAGAGCGGGGCGGCCATTATTGCCGGCAAGGCGGCCCTGCGCTTCGGCGTGGGGCTGGTGACCCTGCTCTCGAACGAGGAGGTCGCCATCCCCTATGAACTGATGCAGTCGCACCTGCGTCCGAAAACGGTCAACGCCGTCGCCATCGGGATGGGGCTGGGGCAGGAGTTCGCCGAACAGGAGCTGCGGGAGCGGATAGACAATGACATCCCCCTGGTCTGCGACGCGGATATCTTCGCGCACCCGATGCTGGGGGAACTCCTGAAGCGCAAGCGCATCGTCCTTACCCCGCACCCCAAAGAGTTTACGACCCTGCTGAGCCGAACGGGCATCGCCACGACCGATGTGCGGGGCCTGCAGCAAGACCGCTTCAAATTTGTCGAAGCTTTCTGCCGTGCCTACCCCGATGCGGTGCTGCTGCTCAAGGGTGCCAACGTCATTATTGGGCAGGGGGATCAGTTCTATGTTAATCCCCACGGCACCAACGCCCTGGCCAAGGGTGGCAGCGGTGACGTCCTTTCGGGCCTTGTCGGGGCCCTGCTGGCCCAGGGGTACACGCCGCTTGATGCTGCGATCCACGCCTCTTTGGCGCACACGGAGGCGGCACGGCGCTTTAAGGGGCAGCAGTATGCCCTGACGCCGGACGACCTGATCGAAGGGGTTTGCTGCCTATGAAGCCGCGCGTCGTCATTTTGTTCAGCGGGGAGGGGACAAACCTCCAGAAACTGCTGGAGGCCCTCCCCTCCCACGGCATTGAGATCGCCGCGGCGATTACGAACCGGCCCCAGGCCCCCGGCATAAAGCGGGCGGAAGCGTTCGGGGTCCCTGTGGAGGTGATCGATCATACGCTTTATGAAAGCCGCGAGGCGTTTGATGCCGTGCTCGTTGAACGGATCGAGAAGTACGGCCCCCACCTGACGGTGACAGCGGGTTTTATGCGCATCCTGACCCCCGTCTTTACCGACCGCATTCGCGCCGTCAACATCCACCCCTCGCTGCTGCCCAAGTACAAAGGGGCGCGGGCGATCGAACAGGCCTACGAGAGCGGGGACACCGTCTGCGGCGTCAGCGTCCACTGGGTGACGGGAGAGCTCGACAGCGGTACCGTAATCGCCCAGTCCTCCTTCGAACGCACGGAAACGATGGATGCCGCCGCCTTTGAAGCGGCCGTCCACGACCTCGAGTACGAGCTGCTCCCCCGGACCGTCGCTGCCCTGCTGGAGGGCGGGGACGGATTAGAGGGTGCCGTTAGGGCTTTAGCGTAAGATACGTTATAGATTAGCTGTGTTATAACCCGGAAACTTTTTGGAGAGAGACAATGAGCGATACACTTAAAATCGGAAAATACGAGTTCAACAGCCGCCTCATCGTGGGCAGCGGGAAATACAAGGATTTCGAAACGACGAAGGAGGCGACACTGGCTTCGGGATCGGAGCTGATCACCGTCGCGGTGCGCCGTTTGAACATTACGGACCCGAACAAGGAGAACCTGCGCGACACCTTCAAAGGAACAGGCGTGCAGTTCCTTCCCAACTCTGCAGGGTGTACGACGGCCGAGGAGGCGATCACGACCTTCCGCCTGACCCGCGAGGCGACGGGCATCGACCTGATCAAGCTCGAGGTCATCGGCGATACGCAAAAGACACTCTACCCGGACGTGCTTGAGACAATCAAGGCGTGCGAGGTCCTGGCCAAGGACGGTTTTACGATCATGGCTTACACCTCCGACGACCCGATTATGGCCAAGCGCCTTGAAGATGCCGGCGCGCACGCCATCATGCCGTTGGCGGCGCCCATCGGTTCGGGTCTGGGGATCCAGAACCGCTACAACGTCGTCTTTGTCCGCGAAGCGGTCAGCGTTCCGGTCATTGTCGATGCGGGCATCGGTTGTGCTTCCGATGCGGCGGCGGCGATGGAACTGGGGGCCGAAGGGGTCCTCACCAACACGGCGATCGCCCAGGCATCCGACCCGATGACGATGGCGGTGGCGATGAAGCATGCCGTCATGGCGGGCCGCATGAGCTACCTCGCCGGGCGTATCCCGAAACGCCCCTATGCGACGGCGTCATCTCCGATCGACGGGATGATTCAGTTCTAAGGGACTGTTGCTCTTTTTCATGTAAAGGCACCTTTTCCGTAGCTTTGTTCCCCTTCTTTTTTACGACGAGGCATTTAGTGCCTCGCAGGCATTGCGCTTTAGCGCTTATGCTCGTACAAAAAAGAAGCCGAACCGGGAAGAAAAAAGTACGAAAAGGCTGCCGCGCCGTATAACTTCCTAAATGCCTTTCAAATGTCACAGCTGTGTTGGACGTTCCATGGGTGCAGTCAACCGTAATATATTCTGTCTGTCCCTATCTTCCCTGTGTGAGATACGGTAGGCATTGCCGTGCGATGGAGTGCTCTTCGTCCGTGGGGATGACATGCAGCTGGCTGCGGCTCCCTTCGGCGTGGAATGCGCCTCCCTCCTCCGTCAGATTCTCGTTTTTCATCTTATCGGTCTCGATCCCTAGGATATGCAGCCCTTTGCAGACGGCATGGCGGACGGCGCTGCTGTGTTCGCCGATGCCGCCGGTAAAGACGACGGCGTCCACGCGGTCAAGCAGCACGGCGTAGGCGCCGATGTATTTTCGGATGCGGCGCACAAAGAGTTCGAAGGCGAGCAGGGCCTCGGGCTCTTCGTCGCGCATCCGGTTTTCGATATCGCGCATATCGTTGGTCCCGGCGATTCCCTTCAGACCGCATTCACGGTTGAGGAGGGTATCGAGTTCCTCCGCATCCATACCCGTTTCGCGCGACAGATAGGCGAGCAGGCCCGGGTCGATGTCGCCGCTGCGCGTTCCCATGACGAGTCCTTCGAGGGGGGTGAAGCCCATCGACGTATCGATGCTGCGGCCGTTGCGGATGGCGCAGGCGCTGGCCCCGTTGCCCAGGTGCAGGGTAATGAGGTTGACGGCGTCAAGGGATTTTCCCATCCGCGCCGCGCATTCGGCGGCGACGTAGGCGTGGGAGGTACCGTGAAAGCCGTAGCGCCGGACGGAGAGCTCGCTGTAGAAACGCGCCGGCAGGGCATAGCGGAAGGCGGAGGGCGGCATGGTGTGGTGAAACGCCGTGTCGAAGACGGCGATCTGCGGGACATGGGGGGCGAGGTTCCGCATGGCCCGGATCCCTTTGGCGTTGGCCGGGTTGTGGAGGGGGGCCAACGGACTGAGGGCTTCGATGGCTTCCAGGACGGTGTCGTCGAGGCGGACGGGGCCGCTGAAACGCTCGCCGCCGTGTACGACACGGTGGCCTATTCCCTCGAGGGCGTCGAAACTGTCGATGAAGCCGTTGTCGATCAGCAGGTCGCGGACCGCGGCAAGCGCGGCGTCGTGGTCGGCGACGGGAAGGTCGAGGCGGACGTGCTCTTGGCATCCGTGAAGGATGGCGTGGGCGTCGCCGCGGCCGATATTTTCCACGAGGCCTGAGACGATCACCTGCTCCGAGCGCATTTCAAAGAGTTTGAACTTCACCGACGAACTGCCGGCGTTGATGACGAGGATCTTCACGATGGCGTCTCCTGGGCCTGGATGGCAGTAATGGCGACGGTGTTGACGATGTCGGCGACGCTGCAGCCGCGGCTGAGGTCGTTGACGGGACGGTTCAACCCCTGCAGCACGGGACCGATGGCGACGGCGCCCGCGGAGCGCTGGACGGCCTTGTAGGTGTTGTTGCCGGTGTTGAGGTCGGGAAAGATGAAAACGGTCGCCTGCCCCGCCACCGTGCTGCCGGGCATCTTCTGCGCCCCGACCTCCGGGTCGATGGCCGCGTCGTACTGGATGGGACCGTCCACGGCAAGTTCGGGGCGCTGTTCCCGGACGAGCTTTGTCGCTTCGCGCACTTTTTCAACGTCGCTCCCGACCCCGGAGTCCCCGGTGGAGTAAGAGAGCATCGCCACACGCGGTTCAATGCCGAAGCGTCGGGCCGTCTCCGCCGACGCGATCGCGATTTCCGCCAGTTGGGCCGCATCGGGGTCCGGGTTGACGGCGCAGTCGGCATAGACGAGGACCCGGGTGTCGAAGCACATGAAAAAGCAGCTCGATACGATGTTCTGCCCCGGCGCCGTTTTGATCGTCTGCAGGGCCGGGAGGATTGTTTCGCGGGTCGTATGCGTCGCCCCGCTGACCATGCCGTCGCACTCCCCCTGCGCCACCATCATCGTCGCGAAGAGGGTCGTGTTGCCCAGGGCGTCGTAGGCGGCTTCGAGGGAGACGCCTTTGTGGGCGCGCAGTTTGGCATAGGCCTTGGCCAGGCGGCGTTTTTGCTGTTCGTCTTCGGGGTCGACGATGGTCGCATTGCGCAGATCGAGCCCCAGGGCGGCGGCCCGGGCCGCAATGTTTTCCGCCGAGCCCAAAAGGGCGATGCCGACGGCCCGCCGGCGCAGCAGGATGTCGGCGGCCCGGAGGATGCGGTCGTCGGAGGTTTCGGGCAGGATGATCGTCTTGCGATCCCCCGCGGCCCGGGCGAAGAGACGGTGCTCGAACATGGCCGGGGTGACGATCCCGGCCGACGCCGCGGCGAGCTTGGTCTCAATCAGTTTCGCGTCGACGTTCTGGTTGAAGACCCCCAGCGCCGTGGCGATCTTTTTCGGCGATGCGGCATCGATGCGGGCGGGAAAGGCGCGCACCATCTGGGCAACCTCGACCGTCTCTTTCGGGAGGTGCAGCAGCGGTATCTGCATGGCGTCAAGGCCCTTGAGGAGCTCAATGACGCTTTGTGCAGGGGGTGTTTCGCCTGTCAGGAGCACGGCGCTGACCGCCGGAAAATTCCCGGCGTAGTTCGCGGCCGTCGCGCCGAGGATGATATCGGCGCGGTCCGAGGGGGTAATGATGAGGTCGTCGGTCCTGATATGCGTCAGGAAATGTTCCAGGTGCATGGCGGCGATACGGGGCTGGGCGATAAGGCGGTGAAGCTGCTCGTTGGTGCCGATCAGTATGTCCGCGCCCAGTCCTTCGGCAAGCTGGTAGACGTTGGGGCGGTCGAGCGTCGTGACTTCGGGCAGCAGGACGACCGGTTCGGGGATCTCCGGGCAGACGTTCTGGTCCCGGCGGTGGGCTTCATAAAGCGCGGCGTCGCAGCGGTTTGCAAAGAGCATCAGCAGGGAGACGCCCTGTTTCTTGATGGCGTAGCTCCAGAGCCGTAGCGCCTCTTTGAGCCCGGTTTCATCCATGCCGCGGGCCGGGACGACGCCGACGACGGGCGCGGCGAGGTTCTTGGCGATCTCGACGTTGAGGTCGAAGTCGATCAGCTGGGAGAGCGCATCGTCGACCACCCCCTGGCAGAGAACGAAGTCGTAGGTTTCCAGCAGGGCGTCGTGCCGTTCGATGATCGTCTCGATCAGCCGGTCGATCTTTCCTTCGGAGAGCAGGGTTTCGGCCTCGGAGACCGTCAGGCCGACGGCACTCTCGTAGGGCTGCTCCAGCGCGAAATGGCTGAGAATGGTCAGGGTATCCGGATCTTTCCCGGCGGCGTCGGCGATCAGCGGCCGGAAAAAGGCGACCCTGCCGTGCAGCCGCAGCAGCAGTTCCGTCATGCCGAGTGTGACAAGGATACTCCCTGCATTGCGGGTTTTGGAAACGATATAGAGCGAGCGTACGGTTTCGGCATTCATAGCGGTAATTTACCATAAAACGGTTAGGAGTTCATTACCGCTGGGGTATAATGTGAGCAGAGACGATAAGGAGACGGTCATGAAACGGTGGATCTGGCGAACGTTACTCGGCGTCATCGCCCTTTATCTTTTGACGGCGGTCATTGCCGTCCCCTACCTGATCCGCACGAAAGTGCCGGAACTGGTCGGGGAGATGACGGGGGGATCCCTGGAGATCGACCGGGCCCTGTTCAACCCTTTCATTCTTGACCTGACGGTCGAAGGGATCCGCTTTGCCGATCCCGAGGGGGCGCCGCTGGCCAGTCTGCGGCGCCTTGACGTCAATGTCGACGTCCTCCACCTGATATGGGGGGAGATCTCCGTCGAGTATTTCGGGCTGCGGGGACTGCGGCTCTCCGTCGTGCAGGAGCGTGACGGGCGGTTCAACTTCGACTGGCTGACGCACCTGGGGAGCGGCGACGCCGCGGAGACGGCTCCGGCGGAGACGAACGGGAGTGCCATGCCCTCGCTGCGGCTGGAGACGTTCGAGCTTGAAGACGGCGGGATCACCTTTACCGACCTCTCCCGACCCGTCCCGCTGCAGCTGGACTTCTCGCCGATCGGCCTCGATCTGCACGATATCGATACGGGAGGCGGCGGCGAGAACGAACTCCACCTCTTTGCCCACACCGAGGAGGGCGGACTGCTGGACGTCAAGAGCCGCGTGCACTCTTTTGAACCCTTTGCACTGTCGGGGACGGTCGATTACGATGCCGGGCGGCTCTATGACGCCTGGCATTTTCTGCGCGAGATCAGCGCCCTCGAGGTGGCCGACGGCCGGATGGAGCTGCACTTTACCTATGACGTCAACCTCGCGGAGCTGAATGCGACCACCGTCGACGATTTGCGCTTCGCGCTGAAGCGGCTGCGGGTCAAGCCCAAGGCCGAGAACGCGGACGTACTGCGGGTGGCGTCGCTGACGGTCGAAGGGGGACCGATACGGCCGCTTGCGCAGTTCGGCCGTATCGACACGGCGGGCATCGACGGCCTCTATGTCGATCTGCAGCGGCGCAAAGACGGCAGCCTCAACTGGGCGCACTACTTTCCCAAGGGGAATGAGGCCAATGTTTCGGCCGCACCGGCCGGCGATACAGCGGCAGCCTCCGCGCCGTGGGATATGCTCATCAACCGGGTGACGCTGCGGCATATACGGGGGCGTTTCGACGACGGCAGCGTCCGCCCGGCCGTGCACCTTGCCCTGGATGATTTCAACCTGACGGCGCGCCATGTCAGTGCGCTCCCGGCGACACCGCTCGCCTTTGACGCGGCGCTGCAGCTTAACAAAAAGATGCAATGTAAAGCGGCAGGGAGGCTTTCGCACTCGCCGCTGGACGCGACCGCCCTGGCGTCGTGCGGCGGATTGGACGTGACCTGGTTCAACCCCTACATCGATGCCGCCGCCGATGCCGCCCTGGCACGGCATGACGTGGTACTGCGCAGCGCCGTACTGGGCGCGGCCGCGGACGTCAGCGCCCGGGAAGCAAACGCTTCGGTCGCCGTCACCGTCAACGATGCCAATGCGACGCTGCAGTCGCTGCTGTTGACGCCCAGAGGCTCGAAACGCAAACTGGCCGCTTTCGATACCCTCTCCGTCACGGGGGTAACCGCATCGACGGCGGCGAAGAAGGCCGGGGTCGAGCGGATTGTGCTTGAGAAGCCCCAGGTCAACCTGCGCCGCGAGCGCGACGGCAGCATCGACGCCACGCAGCTGGTTAAAGCGAAACCGGCGGCACCGGCAAAACGCGGCGCCGCTGAAAAGGCGCAGCAGGCGGAGACGCCCTGGAGCACCGCCATCAAGAAGATCCAGGTCCGAAGCGGCGCCGCCTCGTTCCGCGATGCCGCCATCGCGCATACGACCACGACGCGGGTGCAGCGCTTTGATCTGGACGTGAACGGCGTCACGACGGACCCTTCCCGTGCGATCGGACTGCAGGGCAGCTTCCGCATCAACGGCGACGGGCGGGTGCGTGCGAAAGGGTCGCTTGTGCCGGAGCCGCTGAAGGCGACAACGGATTTCAGCGTCTCCGGGCTGCGCCTGAAGCCTTTCAGCCCCTACGTGGAGGAGGGGATGTTCGTCAAGATCGACGACGGGCGCGTCGGCCTGAAGGGGCAGACGCGCTACCGCCCCTCGAAGCGCTCCGCGGACCTGCGGCTGCGCGGCGATTTCAACCTGAACGATTTGCTGGTCAACGACAGCCGCGACGCGACGCCACTGGTCTCTCTGAAGACGCTGGAGGCGAAAAAGCTTCTTTTCACACTCTCCCCCGATCAGTTCTTTGTGGACAACGTGACGATGGGCGGGTTTTTCAGCTCGATCCTGATCGATGCGAACAAAACATTGAACCTTTCGACGCTCATGCGCCCTTCGGAGAGGACCGCGGCACCGCAAGGGGCTGAAAAAACGGCCGAGGCGGCCAAGCAGCCCTTTCCCGTACGCATCATGAAGTTTACGCTCTATAACGGGGCCGTGCACTTCGCCGACGAGTCGCTTCCGCTCCCCTTCGACACGCAGATCCATGATGTCAACGGCGAGGTGCTGGGGATTTCGACGCTGCCCGAAGATACGACATACCTGCAGGTGGCGGGGGAGATCGACGAGTACGGTACCGCCAAGGCCGAGGGGAGCCTCAACACGGGTGACCCGAAGGCCTTTACGGACATCGGAGTGAATTTCCGCAATATCGAGCTCAAATCCTATACCCCCTACTCGGGCAAGTTCGTCGGCCGGGCGATCGACAGCGGGAAGCTCTCGGTGACGCTGCGCTACCGGATCGTCAAGGGCGCGATGCAGGGGGACAACGGGATGATCATCAACAAGATCGTGCTCGGCGACAGTATTGAAAGCAACGATTCGGTAAGCCTGCCGCTCGATTTCGCCATCGCCCTGCTCGAAGACCGCGACGGCGTCATCGACATCGACATGCCGGTCGAGGGGGATGTGAACAATCCCAAGTTCCGCTGGGGCAAGGTCGTCTGGAAGGCCTTCGTCAACCTGCTGACCAAGGCGGTCACGGCGCCTTTTGATCTGATTGGTTCCATGCTGGGCATCGAAGGCGACAGCCTCAAGGAGGTTGCGTTCGCTACGGGATCGCCGACGGTTGACGCCGTGGCGCGGGAACGGCTCGATATGCTGGCCAAGGTGATGATCAAACGGCCGAAACTCGCCATGACGGTGCAGGGGACGTACGACCCGAAAGCGGATACCCATGCGCTGAAGCAGCAGGCGCTCATCAGCGAGGTGCTGGCACAGAGCGGCGAGGATGCCGCTTCGACGGAGAATGCGCTGATACCGAAACTGCTGGAACCGCTGTTTGAAAAGCGGCTGGGCAAGGAGGCACTCGATGCGCTCGAAGAGGAGATTGATGCGATGGATGCGGACAGGAAAACGCGGCGGCGGATCTATCGGGAGAAGCTGGTGGCAATGATGATCGAGAGCCAGCCGCTGCCCGACGGGGCGCTGGAAGCATTGGCCCATGCCCGGGCGGCGGCGATCCGCAACTACATGATCGCCACGCACGGCATGGAAGCGGGCCGGATCACGGAGCGCGATCCGGAAGCCCTAAGCGGCGAGAAGGGCGAGGTGCCGTCGCACCTCGGCCTTGACGCGGCAAAATAGATTATGGTAGAGTGGAAATATGATAAATGGAAGCAGTGACCCGGTTCTGATCCTGGAACATTTTTTGGACAAACTCGTCGAGAAAGAGGGAAGTGACCTCTTTGTCAAAAGCAGTGCCGTCGTGACGGCGCGGATCGAGGGGGATCTGACCCCGCTTACGACCGAGACGCTCAGCGCCTTTGCCGTCGAATCGATCGCCCGCCACATACTCGGGGCGCAGTATGAGACCTTCGAGCAGCAGTTCGAATACGACACGATGTACGTCCTCAACGCCGAAAGTCGTTTCAGGGTGAACCTTTTTTGGCACCTCGACGGGATCGCGATGGTCTTCCGACTCGTCCCTCTGGAGATCAAAACGATCGAAGCGCTGAACCTGCCCGATCAACTGCACCGTCTGACGAAGCTGCAGCGGGGGCTGGTCCTGGTGACGGGAACGACGGGGAGCGGTAAATCGACGACGCTGGCGTCGCTCATCGAGGAGATCAACCGGGAGCGCCGCAAGCATGTCATCACGATCGAGGACCCGGTCGAATTCGTCCATATCGACAAAAAGTGCGTCATCGAGCAGCGCAACGTCGGACTGCATACGAAGGGCTTCAACCAGGCGCTTCGGGCGGCGATGCGCGAGAACCCAGACATCATCATGGTCGGCGAAATGCGCGACCTTGAAACCGCCGAAAACGTCCTGCAGGCCGTCAATACAGGACACCTCGTCTTTTCGACCCTCCACACCCTCGATGCCAAGGAGACGATCGACCGTCTCATCGCCATCTTCCCGCCCTTTGAGCAGGAGCGGGTGCGCCTGAACCTCGCCAGCAACCTCGAAGCGGTCGTTTCCCAGCGCCTCATCCACGACAAGAACGGTGCGTTGGTGCCCGCTTGCGAGATGCTCTTCCGCTCGCCGATGGTCGAGCACCTGATCCGCACCAAGCGGGACTTCGAGATCAATGATATTATGGCCAACGAGCACTCGCATTTCGGTTCGACGACCTTCAACCAGGCCCTCTTCGAACTCTGCCTCAAAGACGTGATCTCCGAAGAGGTGGCTTACAGCCAAAGCGGCAGCCCGACGGACCTGCAGCTGATGTTCGCGCAGAGCAGCGAGTACCAGAAGAAGATCGGCAACACGCTCGAGAACATCAAGGATGAAGTGGGCCTCAAGCAGCCGCCGCCGCTTGTGGAACCGGAGTAGGCTTGGAGCAGTTCTTATCGCTTTTTACGCCGCAGCCCGGCTACAAGATCCTCGACGTTACCGCCCACAGCGATGCGCTGACGGCGGCGCTGTTGCGGCGCCTCGGCCCAGTGCACGGCCGGTTGGCGCTGGCGCAATACCCGGGGGAGCATCTCCCGCTCCCGGAGGGGACGGGGGCGACGCTGCAGCAGCAGACGGTGCCCGATTTCGATAAACCCTTCCGGGCCCTGCCGCGGGATAACGACATCGTCTTTATCCGCGACGTTCTACACCGCCACAGCCAGCCCGAACGCATCCTGCGCGCCATCTATACGACCCTGGCCAATGCCGCCGAGGTGATCATCGTCACGGAAGCGGGAGCTGCCGACACCGAGGCGCAGCTTGCACTGCTGGAGCGGACCGATTTCCGTGCCGGCAACGTTATCGAGGAGGTCGCCGAAGGGGTGACGGTCATTATGGGGAAGAAGATGCACATGTGGGGGAACGGGCTCTGATGCCGCATTTCGACGATGCCCTGCACCAAAGCGTGCGCAGCGAAGACGGTACGAATACCGCCTATTCGGTCGAGTACGGGGAACACTACCACTCCACCAAGGACGGGGCGCTGACGGAGTCGCTGCAAAAGCACGTCATCCCCGCCTTCTCCTGTTTCGAAGCGGCGCCGTCGCTGCGCATCCTCGACATCTGTTTCGGGCTGGGGTTCAATACGCTCGCGACACTCTACTATCTGCGTGAACAGGGGATCGACAAACGCATCGAGATCGTCTCCCCCGAACTGGACGAGGCGCTTATACGGTCGCTGGCTGTTTTCGAATACCCCGAGATCTTCCGTCCTTTCCTGTCGATCATCGAAGCGATCAGCGAAACGGGCAGCTACGAAGACGAAAAGGTGAAAGTCACGGTACTGTTCGGTGACGCACGTCAAACACTCCCGGGGCTGACGGAACCTTTCGACATCGTCTACCAGGACGCCTTCAGCCCGGAGCACAACCCGATCCTCTGGACCTCCGAGTATTTTGCGCAGCTGGCGCGGCTGACCCATGACAAAAGCGTCATTACGACCTACTCGACGGCCCTTCGGACCCGTTTGGCCCTCTATGAGAACGGTTTCAACATCTACCTGAACAAGGGGGAAGGGTACCGCAATGCGACGGTGGCGTGCAAGGGCGAACTGCCGCGCTTCGAGAAGGTCGATATGGCGCACAAGATCGCCTGCAATCCGGATGTGAAAAGTCTGCGGGATGCCGATCTGGTTTGATGGTTTTGTACAATGAAAGATTTTTTGATTGGGAAAAGTTTGATGATGGTGCGCTCGAGAGGACTTGAACCTCCACGGCCGTTAAGCCACTAGAACCTGAATCTAGCGTGTCTACCAATTCCACCACGAACGCACATTGGTAATTAAAAGAGAGCGTAATTATACGCTACAATCCTTAAAATAAACAAAAATACGGTCGCCCTCTTCGGGTGGTGTTGCGTTTTGCGGAGCGCTCCCGGGTGGCCTGCACAAAAAATATTCAAAACGGTTTTGGTGATGTCATGCAATTGGTTTACAATCTGACTATGAAAAGTCTCGTTTTTGCGTTACTGCTGATCGTCTCCATTGTCCATGCCGAGCAAAAGAAGACGCATCTGCAGCTCCCATATGCGAAGGCAATAGCCCTGCTCGATGGGATAAGACAGGATGCCATCATCCTGGGAGAGGGGAAGACGGAGGTGTATGTCTTCGTTGACCCGCTCTGTCCCCATTCGCGCAAATTTATCAGGATGGTTTCGCAAAATGCGCAGATGCTTTCGAAGTACCGCTACTATGTCTACCTCTACAGCATCCCGCGCCTGAAATCGGAACGCACGGTTTCGGCGATTTTCGCCTCCAAGTCGCCTGCGGAGACACTGCTGAAAGTGATGGTCGGGGCGGAGCGCCATACGGCGGATGTGACTGCTCCGACACAGAAGCGGGTCGACGAGATCGCGGCCGTCGCCCGGGCAATGGACGTCTACAAGCGTCCCTATCTCATGGTCGCACTGCGCCCCTAGCGAGTCAGTATGTATTACCAAACCCCCGACGTTACCAAGTATGTCGATGCCGTTGCCCGCTTCAGGGGCTATATCATCGCCGCCTACCTCCTGCTCTTCTTTGCGGTCCTGGCCGTTTACCACCCCAGGGTCCTCTCATCGGACGCGATGTTCTGGCTCAAAGACTCCGCCGAGATGCAGCGGAGCGAAGCGAACCGCTACACCCCCCACCTGCTTTCCAAACTGACGGTCCATGTCGATGCCTTCGACGAAACGACGAGGGAGGCGCTGCACGAGCTCAATGACCGGCTCGGGGCACTCGAGGGGGTGGACGAGGTCTACTCGCTCTTTAGCAAAGAGCAGAGCGCGATCGGCGGCACATCGGAGATGGTCGGCGTTGTCAGTACCGGTGACCTGGATACCTTCCGTCTGGAAAAGCTCGTCAAGGAGCGTTTCAATGCCTACGGGAACGTCGTCGATGCCGATTTTAAAACGTTCCGCTTCTTTATCAGCGCGCAAAGCGCCGTCGACCTCGGCGGCCTGGCAATACCGGGAAGTTACACCTATACCGCGACGAATGAGAGCGTTGACTGGCCGGAGCTGATCCGCTACGGGGTCGTCCTGCTGCTGACCATCTTCATGGTTTTTCGGTTTCTTTTCAGAAACTACATCTCCGCGATCAGCGCGGTTGTCGTCATCACCTTCAGTACGCTCTTTACCTTTGCGCTGATCTACGGGCTGACGGGAATAGCTGCCGTCCACATGACGATGCCCTTCATCACCATCAGTATCGTTCTCGTGGATTTCCTCTTCTTCTATTACCGCTGGCACGTTTCGCAGTACAAGATCGACAAGCGCAATGCCCTCATCAAGATGCTCAACCGCAGCTCCGCACCGGCGCTCTGGACCTCCGTGATTACGGCCCTGGGGCTGGGAAGCCTGCTCTTTATCGATTCGGACATCATCCGGCTGCTCTGTCTGGGGGTGATTTTCTCCTCCATCGTCGGGTACGTCATCAACCTCACCTTCCTGCCGGCGCTGCTGAGCTACTTTGAGCTGGAGCATACCCATATCCCCTACGCGAAGATGGGCTATTTTTTCGCGTCGAGCGAGCTGCATTACAACCGGAAGTTCCTCCACCTCTTCCTGGGAGTGACTTTCGGACTTATGGTGCTCGGCGGGTCGATGATCTACAGCGAAAGCAGCCGTTTCTTCAATCTCAACGTTGTCAACGACCAGATCCAGCTCAAGATCCCCTATGCCCGCATCGACCTCGAGCTGATCCGCTCCATCGACCGTTTTACGGAGGCGATGGGGGAAAAGTTCGGGGAGGGGTTGGGGGAGGTCGTCTCCCTTTCGACGATCGTGCAGAGTCTCAACGATGCCAATTCCCAGACGGACACGCTCGACGACGAGGCGCTGATGCAGGCGCTCTTCTACCTCGATCTCTACGGGATGCGGGAGAGCTACTACGATGCGGATGCGGTCAATATCCGGATCAACCTCTTCGATGTCGACAAACTGGAACTGATCGACTGGCTGGCGCGCTACAGTGCGTTGGACATCTACTTCGTGGACAAGGAGACGCTCCTCGACAGCGCGAAGTTCAACAAGACGCTACTGCTCTCCACGTCGCTCTTTTCGGCCCTGCTAGTTATCGGGCTCATTACGGGGTGGATCTTCCGTTCCGTGGCGATGGTCTTTGTCGGCTTCATCGTCAATGCCGTACCGATCGCCTGGTTCGGCCTGCTGGTGCGGCTGCTCGACGTGCCGCTGAGCCTGGAGATGCTCATTGCCATGACCATCGCCGTCGGACTGGCCTCGGACGCGACGATCCACTTCGCGTACAAGTATTTCCGGGCACGTTATATCGGGAGGAGCCGGAAACACGCGCTGGAGAAGATGTATTTTTATTCGGGGATCCCGGTCATTATCGGGTCGGCGGTGCTCATTGCTGTCTTCGTGGCGCTCTACCTCTCTTCACTGCAGTCGCTGCAGCTCATCGGTCTCTATAGCGCCGTGCTCGTGTTTATCTCGCTGCTGACGGACCTCTTCGTCCTGCCGGTCATGCTGCTCTTTATCGACCGGTTCGACCGGGGAAGATAATGCCTGCCCGTCAGTGGCAAATGGCGTCGGTCACCGCGAAGGTTTCATCGGGGGTGTAACTGCAGTCGGCGAGGTCGCTGCGCACGGAGGGAGCCGTGCGCGGTTCGGCCGTCTCGCTAATTGCGGCCTTGCCGTCGCTAGTCGGGGAAGCCGTAGCCGCTACTTTGATACGGGGCTCCTGGGGCGTTTCATGGGCCAGAGCGAATGCCGGAACGAAAAGCAGTCCGGCCAACAGCAGTGAGGCGATAGAGCGGTTCCGCTTCATTGCGTCTCCTTGAGTGTTCTGATGCAGTAATGTAGGATAAATTTTCTTGTTTGCGGTTTTCGTTACGGCGTTAAGGAAATGCTTAAGGATCGGAAAAAATAAGAAGGGAAGTAAAAAAAGTGGTGCGGACGAGAGGACTTGAACCTCGCAGCTCATTGGTCTTTATGGTGTCATTTTGGTTCTGATCTCGCTGCTGACGGATCTCTTCGTGTTTCCGGCCATGCTGTTTGTTATCGACCGCTTTGACGGAAAGAAAAAGATGATCGGGATCACCGACTGAAATCGTTCCGCCGCTAGAAGGCAATAGAGACTATGAAGCCGTAAGGAGTAGGAGAGATGGTGTAAGTTTGCGCCTTTTCTCCGTGCGCGGTTTTGGTGTAGCTGTAGACGGTTTCATGCCCGATCCAGGTTCCGATGATGCCGCCGGCTACGAGATCGCTGACCCAGTGCTGATGCCCTTTGATAGCGGATGCAAACAAAACACCGGCACCCAGATAGGGGAGCCAATACGAGTCGTAGACTTCGGCGACGACGCGTGCGACGCTAAAATACATTGTCGTATGAAACGAGGGCATGGAAGTTCCGTCCTGCTCCGTGTTAAATGTCGGTGGCCAGTGCCAGTTCCCGAAATCATAGGGGTCACAGGTATGGTAAATGCTTCTTGAGTCTGTGCAGTTTTTCAAATCATCCATCGGGCGCTGTCTACCCGTAAGGGTTTTCAGGATGACGTGGCTGATGGCATAAGAGTAAGCCGTAGCTTTTATCGCTAATAATGCGGCAGCCTGTGTTCGTTCGTCACCGAGGGCAACCCCTCCAAGATAGGAGAAAGCCATGCCGTAGGTCAGCCAGCTGTCGGCGCCGGTGCGCATCAATTTTGTCATACCGCTGTGGGGAAAGATCGTATCCAGGGAATAGTCTATATTGGACTCGATATTCTCTTGGTAAAACGTCGTTGTAGGCTTGTCGACCAGAACGAGTCCACCGACGATGCCCAGGGCCGTCAGCGATTTTTCCGGGTACAAAAAGGGGTCTACCGCAAAGTTGTACAGATCGGTGGGGACGGCGAAGAGGACTTTTTTGAAGGTTTTTGAGGCGACCCCCATATCAAAATAGGTACCGTTTTGATACTGATAATCTTGCGCGGCGGCAAATGTGGAAAGGGTTAATATAGCGAGTAAATAGCATTGTCGGAGTTTTTGATACATGATTAGACAGCCTACAGTATTAGGGTGCGATCATTTTAAGAAAATAAGCTTAAGGATTAAAGCGTATGAAGATGGTGCGGACGAGAGGACTTGAACCTCCACACCTTTTGGGCACCAGATCCTAAGTCTGGCGTGTCTACCAATTCCACCACGTCCGCATAATCGTTCAGAGGTTTGAACGGATATGATTTTTTCATCGGAAACAGCGAAGCATATTTCCAAAAGCACCAAGGGTGCGCGAGCCTGCTGCTGAAGTAAACACAGCGTTAGCGTAGTCAAACGGGCTTTTGCTCGTTTGGCGTATAAATCAAGTGGTACGCCCTGCAGGATTCGAACCTGCGACCGATGCCTTAGAAGGGCATTGCTCTATCCAGCTGAGCTAAGAGCGCATCTGTAAATGGGGAAGCCCCGGTGGTACGCCCGATAGGATTCGAACCTATAACCGTCGGATCCGAAGTCCGATACTCTATCCAGTTGAGCCACGGGCGCTTCCATAGT
This sequence comes from Sulfurimonas sp. HSL-3221, assembly GCF_021044585.1. GTDB lineage: Bacteria > Campylobacterota > Campylobacteria > Campylobacterales > Sulfurimonadaceae > Thiomicrolovo > Thiomicrolovo sulfuroxydans. The sequence continues at coordinate 142,600 of NZ_CP087998.1, forward strand.
GTAAAAACGTATGGTGTATCAAAAAAAAAATATTATCGGGAATGTTGTCAAAACATGGGGTGGGTAATGGGGTTCGAACCCACGACCCCCAGTGCCACAAACTGGTGCTCTAACCGACTGAGCTATACCCACCATGAAGAATGTTGTAGAGGTGGTCGGGGTGAAAGGACTCGAACCTTCGGCCCCTTGGTCCCAAACCAAGTACTCTAACCATACTGAGCTACACCCCGACCTTGTCACCTCACACGGATAATCCGGATAAGTGAGGCGAAATTATAACTGATGTTAAGCCCTTTGTCAATACTTTTTTGTTTAAATAGACCGGGTATACAACGAACCTAGGAAACCTTGATGAAAATAGCACGTTTTAGCCGAATAGGATTTATCCTTGCTGCCGCAGGGAGTGCGGTCGGGCTGGGCAATATCTGGAAATTCCCCTACATCACCGGGGAGTACGGCGGCGGTGCCTTCGTCATGGTCTATCTTTTTACCGTGATGCTCATAGGGTTTTCGGTCATGATCGCCGAACTGCTTATCGGCTACCTCAGCCGCCGCGACACGCTGACGGCGTTCGAAGAGCTGGCCCCGCGGCACAAAGCTGCGTGGAAATGGGGCGGTTTCATGGCCTTTACCGGCCTGCTCATCATGACCTTCTACTCCGTGGTCATCGGCTGGATATTCAACTACATCTTTGTCTCGCTCGGTAATCTTCCCTCCTCGCCGGAGGAGGCCGCGGGGCTCTTTAAAACGATGCTGGGATCGGACCTCAAAACCCAGATTTTCTACCACACCCTTGCGTTTCTCATCATCACCGTCATCGTTATCCGCGGGATCAAGGGCGGTATCGAGAAGCTGAACCTTGTGCTGATGCCGATGCTTTTCCTCATTGTCGGCGGGATGTTCCTCTACGCGACGACCCAGGCTGGGTTTACTCAGGCGTGGAAGTTCATGTTCAGCGCCGACTGGAGCAAGCTCAATTCCGAGGCCTTCGTCACCGCCGTCGGGCACGCCTTTTTTACCCTCTCGCTCGGGATGGGTTCCCTGCTCACCTACTCGGCCTCCCTGCCCAAGGAGAGCAGCCTCGTCAAAAGCGCCCTCGTCGTCGTGGCGCTTGATACGGGCATTGCCCTGCTGGCGGGGCTGATGCTTTTTACCTTCCTCTACCAGTACGGTGCGGAACCCTCTGCCGGTCCGGGCCTCGTCTTCATCTCGCTGCCGGCGGTCTTTTACGAGATGGGGACGCTGGGCAACGTTTTTGCCGTGCTCTTTTTTATCTCCCTCGCCTTTGCGGGGCTTACCTCCGCCGTCTCCCTCGTCGAGCCGATGGTCCAGCTGGCAATAGACCGTTTCGGCTGGAGCCGTTTCAAGGCATCAGCGACGATGGGGCTCTTTTTCTACCTCGTGGGTATCGTTGTCATCTATTCGGGGAGCAGTGATTACGGCGCGCTGCTCACCTGGGGCGGCAAGAACCTTTTCGACTGGATCGACTACGTCACCGCGGCGATCCTGCTCCCCACGGGGGGGCTCGTTATGGCGATCTTTATCGGTTACGTCATCGAACCCAACCGCGTCGAAGCGGCGGTGAAGCATCAGCTGGGCTTTGCCTATGGCATCTGGCACTTCAGCCTGCGCTACGTCGCGCCGGTGGCGCTGGTCATCGTCATGCTGAATATGATGGGAATATTGAAGCTCAATTGATTGTACGATATCCGAGCAAAGCCCGGATATCTACGTTAACACTGGGTTTCGCTCGGCGCGAGACCCACGCGCAGTTAAACCGCGCTCGACTGTTTTGCAAATCAATTCATTATACGTAGTTAGTAAAGCGCCGTGAAGCGCTCGGCGGTTTCCCAGTCGAGTTTCGCATCCTTGTGCGAAAGGAAGTGGGCGATGTAGCGGGCGAACATATCCGTTTCGATATTCACCTTCGTACCGTTTCGGTAGCTGCCGAAGAGGGTTTCGCGCATCGTGATGGGGATGATGGTGAGACGGAAGCTGCTCTCATAAACGTCATTGACGGTGAGGCTGACGCCGTCGATGGCGATGGAACCCTTGGGAACGATGTAGGGGATGAACTTCTTGTCGACGTCGATGACGACGTCGTAGCTGTTGCCGTTGTCGCTGATGCTCTTGACGGTGCCGACGGTGTCCACGTGCCCCTGGACGATGTGCCCCTCCAGCCGGTCGCCAAACTGCATGGCCGGTTCGATATGCACGCGCCCTTTGAGGTTCTCGGTGGCGATGATCCCCTGTGTTTCGGGGGAGAGCTCGACGGTAAACCCGTCGCTCTCCAGGGAGACGACGCTGAGGCAGGCGCCGTTGATGGCGATGGAGTCGCCGAGTTTCGGACGGTAGGCGGCCTTGAGGCTCAGGCGGTCCCCGCTGAACCGTTTTACCGTTGCCATCTCCCGAATCAACCCTGTGAACATCTCTATACCTTTTTGGTTTGCTAAACGCTCATTATATAGGAAAACAGGCGCGCTTTACCTGTTGTGAAGTCCGCCGCAGAGCGGCGGGGGTTAGAAAACAATCTTACCTTCGTCCTGCAGACCCTTGATGATCTCTTTGGCTTTTTCGTGACCGTTGTAGGCGGCTTTGCGGCACCACTCGAGCGCCTTGTCGTGGTCCTCTTCAACGCCGAGCCCCTGGTCGTAGAGGAGGCCGAGGTTGAACTGCGCCTGGGCCAGCCCCGCCTCCGCGGCGCGGGAGAAGCAGACGTAGGCGCGCCCGAAATCCTGGTGGACGCCGTGGCCCTCTTTGTAGAAGACGCCGAGGTTGTTGAAGGCTTCGCGGTGGCCGCGCTTGGCAGCCTCTTCATACCAGAATGCCGCTTCGGAGTAGTTCTGCACGCAGCCCAGTCCCCGTTCGAGCATCATCGCGGTCTCGTACATCGCCTGCGGGACTTCGTGCACGGCGGCATCGAGGTAGTACTCGTGGGCTTTGAACTGGTCGTGTGCGACGCCGCCGAGGCCGTTGGCGTAGAGGATGGCGAGGTTGAAGAGCGCATAGGGCTGTTTCTGCTCGGCGGCTTTTTCGTACCATTTCAGCGCTGCGGCATCATCGACGGCCGTGCCCTGTCCCTGCTGGTACATATACCCCAGCGAGACCTGCGCATCCGCGTTCCCGGCTTCGGCGAGGTCGCTGTAGAGGGCGAAGGCGGTGGCAAAATCCTGTGCGTTGTAGGCGTTATGGGCTTCTTGAATCATGAACAAATCCCGGGAATTTTTCCGCGATTGTAGATTAAGGCGGTTTAAGGAGGGGTTAGTCCGGGGCGTTAACGCCGGACTTTACGGTTACCGCGGTTTTTTTCTTTGAGGCGGGTAATCACATCCTTGAGGCGCTCTTTTTCCGCCAGCAGATCGTCGCGGATCAGGTGCTCCTCACCGCCGTCCACTTCCGGGTCATACTCCACCACTTCGGGCTCGTAATCCTTGTAGGGGTCGTTTGGGGGTGTTTTATTTTCCTTGCTCATAATTATTATTTTAAATGGCTTCGGCTTAGATTCGCCAAAAACGTAAAGACTACAAATGTTTTTAACCGAAGGACGTTTCGCAAGGGGGCGTTTCCGTTCACGTTATGCTCACGTTTTTACACTATACTACAGAGAAAGGAGATGCCATGCGAAGTTTTCTCATCCTAGCGACGGCACTGATGCTCGTGCTCGGCGGCTGTGCCACCCGACAGGGGGCCGATTACGACGGCCGGACCTACCGGCAGGTGAAGCACTATCTTGTGGGCGTGGTGGTCGAGGAGCGGCCGGTACGGATCTCCGACGACGGTTCGGGGGCCTTTATCGGTGCACTGATCGGAGCCATTTTCGGTTCGACCGTCGGCCGCGGACCCGGCCGGGGGATTGCGACGCTGGGCGGTGGATTGGCCGGCGCCTATGTCGGCGGCGCGGCGGGGCAGTCCAACGCCCAGGAGCTGACCGTGCGGCTCGACAGCGGGGAGCACATCGTCATCGTCGCCAAGGGCGAGCTGCGCTTCCTGCCCGGCGACCGCGTCAAGATCATCAAGCAGGGCAACACCGTCGAGCGGGTCGACCGCCTGCCGAACTATCCCTATTGATCGCGGCGGCACGCTGCCATGATCCGCTCCCACTCCGTATCGAACACCTTGTCGATATAGTCGCTGTGGTGGGGCACCGTACAGCCGGAGCAGTCCTGGTGTACGGCATCGCCGTACACCGCGGTTTTCCCGTCCTTTGAAGCGATCGCGCAGCTGCTATAGACCGTTTTGCCTTCACGCCTTTCCATCCCGGCATCGCTGAAGCGGAAATTGGGGCAGGCGCAGAGGTAGCAGTTGAGCTTTTCCATATCGTGACACTTCTTCTTTTCCGCGTAGAGCGGGCAAAACGCCGGCTCCGCTTCCACCATGTTGTCAAAATCGAAATAGTCGATGATCTCCGCTTTGCCGAAGCCGCGGGCAAGCAGTTTCTCCACGATCTTTTTGTGCGCCGTGGCATGCGCTTCGAACCACGCCGTATAGGTCATAAGCCTCTCCTTTCGGCGGGATGGAACGCCCGGTAGAGATAGTAGATGACGACGATTTCCGCGACCAGCAGCACGTAGTGGACGAGGTAGACCTGTATTCGGCTTTCATCGATGCCCGCGGTGTACTCCAACGTCTTGTAGAAGAGAAACGAGACGAGCATCCCGGCGAGGTAGCCCGCCTGCTTGTAGACGTCGAGGTAGGTCAGCGCTTTGGCTTTTTCGATCAGGATCGTCTCGGCGCGCACCAGGTAGGAGCCGAAGGCGAAGGTGAGCTGGTAGCCGGCATAGACGAAGAGCGCACTGGCGTAGCTGTACGAAAAGAGCAGGAAGTAAAGCACGAGCAGCAGCATGACGATTTCGACGGTGAGGGAGATGCGCCAGAACCAGGTCCGGTTGAGAATGCGGGTGTAAAAACGCGCAATAACGAGCATGGCCAGCGCCAGAAGGATCCCGCCGAGGGAGTAGACGTAGGGCTGCAGGGGCGCGTAGATGATAAAGATGCTCCCCACCGAGATGCCCGTGAAGAGGGCGTTATAAAACTTGTACCAAATGAAAGGTCTCAGGGCGAGGTTGCGGGCCTGCATCGGTTACGCCCCGCGCTCGGCCCGCGCAGTGATCTGCGCAATGGTCAGCCCCTGCATGGTGCCGTAGGCAAGGGCCGCGCCGGCGTAGGATTCCCCTTTGTCGTAAGAAGGGAGCTCCACGTAGAGGGTCCGCGGGCGGAAGTCGAGTTGCCCCAGCAGCGACAGCGTCACCGACCGTTCCGTTTCCGCGATCCCCTCGGCCGTGCAGAGGGTGAGCTTGCGCGGGTCCATCGGCAGGCCGTCGCGGCGCACGACCCGGTTGGCGATCAGCAGTGCCGCCGCCATTCTGCTTCCGCCGCCGAGGACGACGGGGAAGCGGCGGCACGCCTCGAGCATGAAGCCCGCGGCGAACATCAGGAAACCGTCCGCCGTGCGGCCGAGCTGTTCGAAGAGCCCCATGCCGGGGAGCGGTTTGAGAAGGGCCGCGGCGTCCGCGGCCTCCGGGGAGACGCTTTCGCCAAGGATGACGTAATCGCCAGCAGGTTTGTAGTAGCGCCCGAATTCGCGCCCCTTTTCAAAAGATGCCTTTGCATTGAAGGCGCCTTGTGGGTCAATGCCGAAGGTCACGGTTCCGTACGTTTCCGATTCGGACGTAAGGCCCAGGTCGAGGATGCGCATGACGGCAAAAGGGGTGAGGGCCTCGACTGACAGGGTCAGCGGACCGGGGGCAGGCGTAACCGGGCCTGCCGCGGCCAGCAGGAAGTCGGCGCGTCCCGCAGGCAGCGCACTCTTCTCGCGGTCCTGCAGGGTACGGATCATATTTAGAACTTCAAGGTGGCGCCGACGAGGGCGGTGGTGGTGAAATTGACGGGGTAGATGGCGTCGTCTGCGACCCAGAGGCCGTTGGGATTATTGAACATGTTGTTGATTTTAGCAAAAAGTGCATAAGAGGCCGCGTCGTAGTTGAGGACGACATCGGTGCTGTTGAAGGCGCGTTGCTTCTGCGTATAGCTGTTGCCGAAGTCGTTCATGGCGTAGGCCTGGGATCGGTAGGTGTGCGAGAGGGTAAAGCTCAGCGCGTCCGTCGGCAGGATCGTGAGGGCCGCTTTCACGGTGTGGGGGCTGACGCCCGGAAGGTCGTTACCGCCGAAATCCTCGCCGTTCTGGACCTCTTTGTCGATAATTGCCTGCACGTAGTTGTAGTTGAGCGAGAGGGCGAAGCGCTCGGTGACTTTCCACTGCTCGAAGAGGTCGACGCCGACCTTGTGGGAACGGTCGATATTCGTGTTGACCGAGGCGATGTACGCGGGGTCGCTGTAGTAATAGATCTCGTTTTTAAGCGCGGCGTAATAGGCGGAGAGCTTGAACTTGTTCGCTGCCGTCACCGCCGTATAGCCCGCCGTGACGGTGTCGGAGGTCATCGGGTCGATAAAACCGTTAAAGGTGACGTTGCCGCTGAAATCCCTGTTGAAGAAGCGGTCGACGTCGGGTGCCTGGTAGGCGTGGGCGTAGCTGACAAAGAGCGAACGTTCCGGGCTGAGACGGAAGTTGTAGCCCGCTTCGACGCCGTGAAGGGTTTCGGAGCGCGCGAGGGAGTTGTTCGCGTCGCTGTAGTCGTACTTGGCGGTCTCATAGCGGTAGCCCGCCTTGAGGGTATGGGCTCCCGCACGGTACTGGGCCAGCGCGTAGGCCGCGGCATTCTGCTTGGTCGTTTCGTTGGCGATCGCGAACGCCGTCGCGCCGCCGTTCCGGCTGCCGTCGAAGAGCGTGCCGCCGAGGGAGAGCTGCAGCCCGCCGTGTGTGTAGTCAAGGGCCAGCGCCGCCGTGCGGTAGTCGTAGGTGGCCGTGCTGCGGTAGAACCAGGCGGGGAGATCGTAGACGGACTTTTTCTTCTCAACGGAGGTATCGAGCGAGACGGAGAGGTCGGCTGTCGGAAAGAGGGTCAGGCCGGTGCTGAAGGCATCGATGTCGTATTGCTGGTACGCCGGGGCCGGGAAGGCGCCTGGTTGGGCGGGATCGTCGTTGAACTCGCTTTGGGTCAGGGTGCTTCCGTAGGCGGCGTCGATGCGGCTTGACTGGGCGCCGAGGCGGAATTCGAAGAGATCGCTTGGCGTCAGCGCAAGATCGAAAGTGCCGTTTGCCAGTTTCTGTTCGTCCCGGTTCTGCGCCGCATCGATATGGCGCGTTCCGGCGGTGTGGTAGGCTTCTCCGGAGGCTGAAACCGTCAGAAGGTCGTCGCTGTGGCCGACACGGAACGCCGCATCGTAGGTGCCGTAAATGCCGCCGTAGAAACGTACCTCTTTGCTGCTGTCGTTCTTGGTGACGATGTGGATCGCCCCGGCGTTGGCGCCGTCGCCGCCGAGGACGATCCCGCCCCCTTTGACGATCTCGAGGCGTTCGATGTCGGAGGGGGCGATGGCGCTGAGCAGTTGCGGGACCATGTCGACGTTGTTGAGGCGGCGGCCGTTGAGGGTGACGACGATGTTCTGGTAGCCGTTCTCGATGCCGTAGCCGTGGAGGTCGAGCCGCTGGGCCATCGGATTGCCGTAGGAGGGCAGGGCGAAGAGGGAGGTCTGCAGGGTGATGAACTCGTAGAGCGACTGCACGTGGGCCTTTTCGATCTCCTCGGCGGTGTAGACCTCGACGCTGTCGGCGGCGTTGAGCTCGGTGCTGTGCAGGGGGCTGGAGATGACGGTCAGGGCTTCGAGGGTGATACCTTCGGCGCAAAGGGTGCCGCTCAACAGGGCGGTTGCGGCAAGGGAGAGTGCGATGGGTTTCATTGGGTTCCTTTGGAAATGGGTAATGGGGTTAAGTAGCAGGGCGCTGCGGGCGGCGAGAGGGTCGAACGGGTGTGGCGGAAGGGGTTGCGGGGGCGTCGCGGACGGTCATGCGTGCGCAGGCGTCTGCAGGCGAGGCGGTGAAAATGGAGGTTGCAGTGGCAGGGGCGGCGTCGGCCGCCGGGAAGCTCCGCCGCGGCGAGTTCCGGTGCAGCTTCCTCGTCTTCGAGACCCTTTTCGTCGTCGCTTTCGTCGCTGACCATACCGTGGTGCGCCAGGGTACGGTTCTCATGGCGCTGCAGGGTGGTGACGGCACTGTAGGCCTGGATGGCGCTGAGCGTAAAGTAGCGTTTTCCGAACCCTCTCGGTGCGCGCATCCGGCCTCCTTGAATGAATATCGGAAGTATAGCACAGGGCGCGCTCGGCGTGCCCGATGTGCAGGTTTCTTAGATGATTTAGGATAGTATGGCCCAAACGCATCCGGGAGTGGGAAATGGTTATTGAAGAGGATCTCGCGGCGCTGTCCCAGCGCTTTAATCGCCACACTGTCTGCGGTATCCGCCTGTTCTGGCTGATGTCGCTGCCGCTGCTGCTCTGGCTCTTCGCCATGGCGGGGTTTGCGGGGCTTGTCAACTTCAAGGTTGAAGCGCACAGTGTCATTATGATGGGGGCCATCTTCCTGATCTGGCTCTTTTTCGCCCCGCACAACGCCTTCTACGCCTCGTGCAAGCTCCGGCGGGGTTTCAGCGGTATCCAGCGGGCGCTGGCGGCCTTCATCAACAAGAACATCCTCGCCGTCGCCGGGACAGAGAAGGCGAATGCGACGCTGGATGATTTCCTGGCCGAGTCTGCGGGGACGATACGCAACGAGAACTTCTCCTCCGTGGCCGCCGGGATCTTCCCGACGCTGGGGATCCTGGGGACCTTTATCAGCATCGCCATCTCGATGCCCGACTTTTCCGCCCAGACCTCCGAAGTGCTTGAGCAGGAGATCTCCCGGCTGCTCGGCGGGGTGGGGACGGCCTTTTACGTCTCCATTTACGGTATCTTCCTCTCCATCTGGTGGATCTTTTTCGAAAAGAGCGGCATCAGCCGCTTCGAACGGGACGTGGCGGAGATCCGCGAGGTGACGCGCCCCTTCTTCTGGGAGAAAACGGAAATGGAGCAGACCTACTACCGCCAGAGCCTGGCCCATTTCGAGAAGCTCGACACGCTCTTCGACGCGATGGCTTCGCGCGATTTCGTTGCGGAGGTGAACCGTACCCTGGAGCAGCGCCTGCACATTTTCGGCCAGATCATCGACCGGGAGCAGCAGGCGGCGGAAACCTTCGGGCAGCTGATGGCGCAGAGCGGTACGCTGTTCGACCGCCTTGCCAAAGAGCAGACCGCTTCGGCGGAGGCGCTGCAGCGCGTCGGCCTGGGGGTCGAGCGCTTTGCGGCGCAGATGCGCGAAGAGCATGAGCGGATGGAGCAGCGCCAGCACACCCTGGCCCGGGAGTATCAGCACGGTGTGACCGTCGCGGAGACCCTGGGCGGCGAGATTGCGCGGCTCAGCGAGGCGCTGGCCAACCTTAACGCCGGCAACGTCCGGGAGCTTTACAGCGGAGTGCTCTCCAACATCGAATCGATGAAACAGGAGATCGACCGGGTCGGTGTGCAGTTTGATGAGCATATCCGCGGCTTCGATGCGCAGTTCCTGGAGAAACTGCAGCGTACCCTGAAGCTGATCGATTCGGAGACGGCCCAGATCGTCGAGCAGATTGCCCGGCTGAACAAAAGCGACGGGGAGACGCGCTGAGCATGCTGCGGCGACGGGACAACGGCGAGCGGGAACAGAACTTCTGGATCTCCTATGCCGACCTGATGGCGGGGCTGCTCTTCGTCTTTATCCTGCTGGTGGGAGCGATCGTCGTCAAAACAGTATTGATGCGTTCGGATCTTTTCGCGATCCGCGCAGACCTGCAGGCGCAGAAAACGGCGCTCGGGCTAAGCGAGAAGGCGCTCTCCGAGAAGAAAAAGCGGCTGCGAGAGATCCAGGCACTGCTGGCCGCCTCTCGGGAGGCGAACGCCCACCTCAGCATGGAACTGGCCCTGCTGCAGAGCGAAGCGGAGGGGCTGAGGCTCTCTGTAGATGATTTGAATACGACCCTGCATGAGCGGACAACCGCACTGGCGCTGACCCGCGGGGAGATGGAGCAGCTCAAAGCCCTGCTGCTGGAGACGGAGACGCAAAGAGCTACTTTGCAAAGCGAGGCGGAGCGGCTCGCTTCTGAGCTGGAGACGGCCGAGAAACAGCATGCCGAAGACACGAACCTGATCAAACTGCGCGACGACGAGATGGCAGAGCTGGAGAAGGCGCTGCTGTTGAAAAAACGCGCCTACCAGAAGGTGGTGGAGGATCTGAACCTCACCCGCATCAAGATCAAGAACCTCACGGGGATCAAGGTCAAGGTCGTACAGCATCTCAAAGAGGAGCTGGGCGATTCGATCAGCATCGACCCCAAGAGCGGTTCGCTTCGCTTTGCGTCGAACGTGCTTTTCAACCAGGGGGAGGCGACGCTCAAACCCGAAGCGAAGCAGGAACTGAGCCGGGTGCTGGGGCAGTACATCGACGCCCTGCTCAGCGACAAGCAGATGCGGCGCTATATTGACCGGATCATCATTGAGGGGCATACGAACTCCGACGGCAGCTACCTTTTCAACCTGGAGCTCTCCCAGCAGCGTGCCCTGGCGGTGATGACCTTCCTCTACACTCAGTACCCGCAGAACCGGAAGCTTTTCCGGCAGTACCTGAGCGCGAGCGGCCGCAGTTTCACCGAGCCGGTGCTGGGGACGAACGGCAAAGAGGACAAGCAGGCATCGCGCCGCATCGAGATCAAGTTCCGCATCAAGAACGAAGAAGCAGTAAGGGAGCTGATGAACTACCTCAACGCGCAGGGGGACGGCGGTGCGTGACGAAGAGCTGCTGGTCCGGCCCGAGAAGCTCGAAGCCCTGCGCAAAGAGCTGACGCTGCAGGCCGAACGCCGCGAACGCATGCGCAAAGTCCTTGACCCGGCACGGAAAAAACCGTGGTGGCGGCGCCTCTTCTTCTAACGCCCCCTGCGCTATAATGCGCCCTATGAAACTCTCCCACCTGCGCCAGATCGCCGAGTACCTTCAGGCCTTCAAACATATCAATGCCATCCACCGTGTGAATGACACGACGATCAAGGTCGTCCTGGGGGAGAAGAGCCTCTATGCCAACATGCAAAAGGGCCACAGCTACCTGGCGATGTGCCGCCACGACATCCGGCGCAGCAAGGTCTACCAGGCCCCCTTTGACGTCGTGCTGGCCAAGCGGTTCAACCGCGCCGTCATCACGGACATTTCGCTCTACAACGACGACAAGATCCTTCGTATCGAAGCGGCGCTCAGCGGAGCGTACAAGCACTCCAAGACCGTCCTGCAACTCGAATTCACCGGCAAAACGACCAACGCGATCATCCTCGATGAGGATGAGGTCGTCCTCGAGGCGCTGCGCCACATCGATGCATCCACCTCCTACCGGGTCGTGCGCGTCGGCCAGCCCCTGCTGCCGCCCCCGCCCCTGGAGTTCACGCCGAAGGAGTACCCCCTCGATGACGTGGAGGCTTACCTCTACGAAGTGTGCGACCGGGAGCAGGCGGCGCGGCTGGCGGCGCTCAAGCAGCAAAAAGTCGGCCTGCTGCACAAAAAACTCCGACGGCTCGAAAAGCACCTCGAAGTCCTTGAAGACGAAGCGGCGCTGGAGGCGGAGGCGGCACGATTGCAGCACCTGGGCAACCTTGCCCTGGCCAACCTCTACAAGATCAAGCCCTACCAGACGCGTCTCACGCTGGACGACTACGACGGCAGCCCCGTTGAAGTCGAGCTTCCGCGCGCTTTCGCCTCCGCCCACCAGGTGAGCGACCACTTTTTCAAGCTGGCGAAGAAGACGAAGCAGAAGGCGGCGAACATGCATATCGAGCGCGAAGGGCTGGAAGGGAAAGTCAGCCACTTCGAGCACTTTATCGCGACGGTCGAGGGGGCGGCGACGGTCGAAGAGATCGCCCGCCTCTTCCCGCCGAAGCAGACGGGACGCACCAAAGAGAAGAGCGACGATGCGGTCGAGACCTTCTGGATTGAGGGGTACAAGGTGCAGCTGGGCAAGAACGAACGGGGCAATATCGCGCTGCTGCAGCGCGCCCGGGCCAGGGACATCTGGCTTCACCTGCGCGACCGTCCCTCGACCCACGTCATCATCACGACGGACAAGCAAAAGGTGCCCGAGAGCGTCCTGGAGGCGGCGGCAAAGCTCTGCGTCGATTTCTCGGTAATGAGCCCAGGGGTATTCGAGGTCGATTACACCCCGAGACGCGAGGTGAAGATCCAGGAGGGGGCGAACGTGCTTTACAACAAGTACGAGACGATGACCGTCTCCAAACAGGCCGCTGCTCCCGGGTCATAGGGGCGTACAGCCTACTTGTAGTATAATCGCTTTAAAAACGGGACGAAAATGGCAGCAACGGAGACGACAAAAAGGGTAGTAACGGGGGCCGCGCTGATCGGGGCGGTGATCCTGCTGGGCTGGATTGACAACTTCATTTTGATGTGGGCGGTCCTCGGCGGCGTCTACCTGCTCGCCTTCTACGAGGCGGCCAACCTCTACGGCCTGCACCACAACGCCTCTTTCGCTTTCGCGGCGATGCTCTGGCTTCTTGCCGCCGTCTACCCCTACCCGGATGACCTTTTCGTGTTGATGGGCGTCGTCTTCGCCGCCTATGCCGCTTACAAACCCCGCACCGACTGGCGCCTCTTCCTCCCCTTCGCGTACCCGACGGCGGGGATGCTCTTTTTCCTGACCCTTTATCAGGATTACGGTCTCGTGGCGATGGCCTGGCTGATCGTCGTCGTCGCTGCGGCGGATATCGGGGCCTACGTCGTCGGGAAAAGCATCGGGAAGACGAAGTTTTCCGAGACGAGCCCGAACAAGACGCTCGAAGGGGTTGTTGGCGGGATCGTCATCGCCACCATTGCCGGGGTCTTCGTTGGGCTGCGCGTCGTGAACGTCGAGGTCGCTATTGCCGTGTCGCTGGCGACGGCGATCAGTGCCGTGTTCGGCGACCTCTACGAGAGTTACCTCAAGCGCCGGGCCGGCGTCAAAGACAGCGGCAACGTCCTGCCGGGCCACGGCGGGGTACTCGACCGTATCGACGGCTACCTGTTCGGTGCCGTTGTTATGGTGATTTTACTGCGGGGACTCGTCTAGCGTGATTATTCTCGGTTCGACCGGTTCTATCGGTGTCAACGCCCTGGCGATTGCCGAGCGCTTTTCGCTCAACGTTGAGGCCCTCGTTGCCGGTAACAGCATCGACCGGCTCAACCAGCAGATCGAGAAGCACCGCCCCAACTGGGTCGTCATCGCGAACGAGGCAGATATCCCCAGGGTCAACCACCCCAATGTCCTGAGCGGGGAAGAGGCGATCCTGCGGGTGATCGAAGAGGCGGATTCGGAATTCGTCGTTAACGCCCTGGTGGGCTTCCTGGGGCTGCGCCCGACCCTCAAGGCGCTGGAGCGGGGCAAAAAGGTCGCCCTGGCGAACAAGGAGTCCCTGGTGGCGGCGGGCGCCTTTATCGATACCTCCCGCATCCACCCCATCGACAGCGAACACTTCGGGCTCTGGTACCTCCTCAATGACAGCCGCCCGGTCAAAAAGATGACCATCACCGCCAGCGGAGGGGCATTTCGCGACTGGCCGCTCGAGAAACTCGCCACGGCGACGCTGGAGGACGCCCTCAAGCACCCCAACTGGTCCATGGGGCAGAAGATCACGATCGACAGCGCCTCGATGATGAATAAACTCTTCGAACTGCTCGAAGCGCGCTGGCTTTTCGGGGAGCTCGACTACGATGCCATCATCGAGACCCGTTCGCTCATTCACGCCTTTGTCGACTTCGCCGACGGTTCAACGACGGCGCACATTGCCGGGGCGAATATGCAGCTGCCGATCGCCTACGCCCTGATGGGCAAGGTCGAGGAGCAGATCCTGGAACCCGTGGACCTGCTCAAAGTCGGCGGCCTGGAGTTCCGCGAGATCACGCAGGAGCGCTACCCGGTCTGGCAGATCAAAGCGGCGCTACTGCGTGAACCCCAGCGCGGGGTCGTCGTCAATGCCGCCAACGAGGCGGCCATTGCCCAATTTATCGCCGGCAAGATCGGCTTCCTCGATATCTCCCGCAGGGTCGTCGACGCCTTCGAGCATTTCGACCGGATGCCCCGGAGTGTCGAAGAGGTCTTCTCCATCGACGAAGAGGTGCGCGCTTACGTGGGAGCAGTGTCATGAGCAAAAAGGTCCTTCTGCTGCACGGCTGGGGCGGCAGCGACTACCCGCACTGGCAGAGCTGGCTGGCGGGGGAGCTGGCCAGGGATTACGGCACGGTCTGCTTTCCGCTGCTCGACCATCCTCACTTCCCTTCAAAAAACCGCTGGATGCGCCAGGTGAAAGCGTTGCTGGAGGAGTTCACACCGGACGTCGTCATCTGCCACTCCCTGGCGAACACCCTCTGGTTTCATCTCTGCCAGGAAGGGGAGATCGTACCGGTAGAGCATCTTTTTCTCGTCGCTCCACCGCGCCTTGACTGTGAGATCGAGACGATCAAAAGCTTCTTCCCCATCACACCGCCCGCAAACCTTTTTGCCGAGAACATACAGCTGGTGACGTCGACGACGGACCCCTATATGACCCCGGAGGAGGCGCAGGCGTTGCAAGGCGCATTGAATGTGCCGATGATGGTGCTGGAAGCGGCCGGCCATATCAACGCAGACAGCGCTTACGGCGAATGGCCGTGGATCCTGGAACAGGTAAAGGGCCTAGGGTGATTCTTTCCATCGAAAGCAGCTGCGACGACAGCTCAATTGCCATCACCGAGATAGCGACGAAGAAACTCGTCTACCATAAGAAGATATCCCAGGAGCTGGAGCATGCCGTATACGGCGGGGTCGTACCGGAGCTGGCATCGCGGCTGCACGCCGAGGCACTGCCGAAGATCCTGGAGGAGTGCAAAGGGTGGTTCGGCCAGCTCAAGGCCGTCGCCGTCACGAACGCCCCGGGCCTCTCGGTAACTCTGGTCGAGGGGGTGACGATGGCGAAGGCGCTCAGCCTGACGCTGAAGATCCCGCTCATCGGCGTCAACCACCTCAAGGGGCATATCTATTCGCTCTTTATCGAGAAGGAGACGCGGTTCCCGCTGACGGTGCTGCTTGTCTCCGGCGGGCATACCCAGGTGATCGAGGTGGAGAGCCTGGATCGGATGGAAACGGTCATGCGGACGATGGACGACAGCTTCGGAGAGAGCTTCGACAAGGTTGCGAAGATGATGGGGCTAGGGTACCCCGGCGGCCCGGTCATCGAGAAGCTGGCGCTGAAGGGCGACCGGGAGCGCTACCCCTTCCCCATCCCCCTGCAAAAGCGCGGCGAGATGGCGTTCAGCTACTCGGGTCTCAAGAACGCCGTTCGTCTGGCCGTCGAGGAGGGCAATGAAGCGGACTACCCCGACATCGCCGCTTCCTTTGAGCACATTGCCACCGAGCACCTCTTCCGAAAGTTACGAAAATATTTCAAAACCCGCCCGCCCAAGCGTTTTGCGATCGTCGGAGGCGCCAGCGCCAACCGCTACCTGCGCGGGCGCATTGAGGAGCTTCTGGCCCCTTTCGGCGCCGAACTGCTGCTGGCGGAACTGCAGTACTGCTCGGATAATGCGGCGATGATCGGGCGGATTGCCGTTGACCTCTACGAGGACAAATCCTTCACCTCCATCGACGAGCTCCATAGCGCACCCAAATCTGACTTTTAAACTCAACTTAAGAGTTCCCAGGTTGGGGGCTATTAAGACAAAAGTTATCCGAATTATGTAAAACTCCTGCATCTCAAAAAAAACAGGAGCCTCAATATGGCAACTACAATGCTCAAAGGTAACACAGTTAACCTCGCAGGTAACGAAGTAAACGTTGGTGATAAAGCACCGGAAGTTACAGTTGTAAACTCTAATGGTCTGGCAGACAAAGTTGTCGGCGGCGCGTCCGGCAAAAAACAGCTGATCGTTGTTGTCCCGTCCCTCGACACACCGGTGTGTGCAACGGAAACTCGTAACTTCAACAAGCAGGCAGCAGAGCTCGGTGACATTGACCTCACGATCGTTTCTATGGACCTTCCGTTCGCGGGCGGCCGTTTTTGTTCTACAGAAGGTATCGAAAACCTGACAGTCGCTTCCGATTTCCGTAACAAAGATTTCGCGAACGCTTACGGTGTTCTGATCGCTGACGGCCCGCTGGCCGGCGTTACTTGCCGTGCTATCTTTGCAGTAGACGCTGAAGGTACGGTCACTTACAAAGAGATCGTTCCGGAAATTACAGAAGAGCCGAACTACGACGCTGCACTCGCAGCCGTAAAATAAGCCGCACCCTCCTCGCGGAGGGATTCCCCTTTCCCCCGTATCTCCTTTCTGTGATATAGTATGCCTACCTGATGAAAGGTTGTACCCTATGGATAATCTGCTAAAAATTGTCATTTCACTGTTGCTCTTTTCCCTGCAGGGATTCTCCCAAGCGCTGGAGGTTGAAGCGGGTGGCGGTGCCTGGATGCAGACGCCGAAGGGGACGGTGGCCTATTCGACGTCAAACGGATCGGGAGATAGTACGTGCCGGGAGACAGAGGCAGCGATCGGGTATGCATGGCTCTATATCCGGCATCCGATTCCTGTTTTTCCGAACATTCGTCTGGAGTACAGTGCCGCCGGCAGTGACGGCGATGCGACGGTTGACCTTATTGCCCCGCTCGGAGTGATGGCCACTACCACAAGCCATTTTGACGTGAAGGCGTATGATGCAATCCTTTACTACAACCTGCTGAACAGTACCTTCTGGACGACCCTGGATCTGGGGCTGGATGTCAAGGTGGCCGGTTACACATACGACGTTGTTCCGACCGATGGCCTTCTTGCCTACGGCGGCTACAGCAGAAGCGGTACCCTGATTCTGCCGCTCGTCTATACACGGTTACGCGTCGACATCCCCGGCACGGGGCTCGGTATCGAAGGATTAGGCAGCTACATCACCTATGAAAAGTCGTATGTGTACGATGCGCGGATCAAGGCTGACTGGACGCTGATCTTTGTCCCGGGTGTCCAGCCCGGAATCGAGGTCGGTTACCGGATGCAGAAGGTCAAGATAGATGACGATAAAGAGCTGAAAGGCGATGTCGATTTCAGCGGCCTCTTCGTCGGTGCATTTTTGCGTTTCTAGTGCCCTGTAAAGAGGTTCCTCCCCTTTGACTCCCGAGCGAAATTTTTTTCTGATATACTCTGTTTTGATAACTTTGTAATAATGGAGTAGATGATGTCTATGAAAATGAAAACGGCGGCGGCACTGGTCGCGGCACTTTTCTCCCTGAACGCGTCGGCGGATTTTGTACGTGCTGAGGCCGGTATCGGTGCTTTCAATGCCGCACCCGGCGGTACGTTTGAACCGAAAAATGGTGGTGCTGCTACAGACCTTAAAGATGCGGGTATTGATACGGAGAACGATCTCTATGTCTGGGCCTATGTCAAGCACCCGGTACCGGTCATCCCCAACGTCCGTCTGGAGTACCTGAACCTGACGCATAACCCGAACGGGAGCAGTTCGTTCAACGTCAGCGAGCTTGACGGGATCCTCTACTACAACATTCTCGATGATACTTTCTTCGTCACCGTTGACATCGGTCTCGACGTCAAATACGTGACGTCAGGCAGCAAGGGCTTTGATGACTCGGAGACACTGGCGCTCGCTTATGCCCGCGCACGGGTAGAGCCGCTCGACTCCCTCGGCCTGGAGACGCTGGTCAAGGTGACGAACTACCAGGATAACAAGGGGTATGATTTCCGTATCAAGGCGGATTACACAATGACGTCCCTCCCCGTCATCCAGCCGGGCCTGGAGATCGGTTACCGTATTCACAAGGTGCAGTACGCGATCGGTGATTACATTAACAAGGGTGAATATACCGGTGTCTACGGCGGTCTGATGCTGCGCTTCTAAAGCCAGCGCCGGTCGATTACAATCACTTCCCGCTCCAGCAGGATGCCCTCACGCTCCTGCACGCGCCGCTGCGCCAGTTCCAGCAGAGTAGCCGCTTCCTCAAACGTTCCACTCCCCAGATTGACCAGAAAATTCGCATGCATGGTGCTGAAGGCCATATCCCCGATGTGGTACCCCTTGAGACCGACGGATTCGATCAGCCGTCCGGCATAATCCCCCGGCGGGTTTTTAAAGGCGCTGCCGGCGCTGGGGTCGGAGGGCTGGTTGGCCCGCATCTGTCTGAACAGTTCGATTTTGGACGGGTCGAATCCCGGTGCGATCTCGAACATTGCTTCAAAAACGACTTCGTCAATTCCGGTGGTGCGGTAGCCGTGGGGCACCTCCGCTTTCGCATGCCAACCGCTTTTCGTACGCAGGGCGATGAGGTGGTTGAAAATCTCGTATTCCTTCAGCCCCGCGTTCATCTTCAGCATGCCGCCGAGGGTACCGGGGAGGTGGGCGAGAAACTCGAAGCCTCCGATATTGTGTTTCTTGCAGAAGGAGACGACCTTGCCGCCGGGGGTCGCGGCCCCGATGTGCAGAATACCCGTTTCGATGCGGATGAAATCGTAGGTTTTGGAGAGCTTCATTAGCGGAGGGAGCTCCGTGCCGAAGAGGACGTTGTTGGCAGCTCCGATGAGGTAGGCATCAGTGGGATAGTCGTCGCCGTCGATCATGTAGACCTCGGCGACGGGTCCGATGCCGATGGAGCTGAGGCGGGCCAGGTCGATCGATTTGTAGGGCATGTCAGCTGTGGCGGTAGTCCAAGTACTCGCGGGGGATCGTATACTCCTCGGCACGGATGGGCGCGTCGTAAAAACCGTGTTCGAAACCGAGTTCATAGAGTTTGTCGATCGCTTTGTACTGCAGGTCGCTCAGTTCGACGGACTCGTCGTTGGCATAGAGCTCCAGGTAGCGGTCCAGCGTCGGGGCGTCGATGCGCACGAGCTTGTTTTCCAGCAGCAGTTCGCACAGCTCCGCTTTGCGTTCGCGGGCGACGCGGACGGCGTCGGTGAGCGTCTGTTCATAGGCGATGGCTGCGGTGAGCGGCAGGGAGCGTCTGATCGCCATGCCGCCCAGCGGCAGCGGAAGGTCGGGCCCGGCCAGTTCCTGCCAGACGTCCCACAGTTCGCGTTCGACCTCGAGGGTGTCGTCGAAGGTGAGGATGCTTTCATGGATCAGGACGCCGGCGTCGACGGTGCCGTTCTTGACAGCCTCCTCGATCTCGAGGAAGTTCATGTAGACGATGCGCGCATCGGGGTAGGCGATGCGGAAGAGCATCGCGTTGGTCGTGTAGCGGCCGCTAAGCGCGACTTTGAAACGGCGTTTCAGTTTTTCGCCTTTGCGTTTGATCAGCTTGGGACCGTACCCCTCGCCGAAGCTGACGGCGGTGCGCAGCAGGGCATATTCGTCGCGGATATGCGGGTAAAGAGCGAAGCTGATGGCGGTGATATCGTAGGTCCCTGCAAGCGCTTCGACATTGAGGGTTTCGATATCGAGAGGGATATTGTCGAAGGCAACGTCGGGCTGGGTGACCCATCCGAATTTGACGGCATAGTACATAAAGATGTCGTCGGCATCCGGGGAGTGGGCAATCAGCATTTTTTTCATTAAAGACCCTCGCGTTTCATTACGCCCATTTTAGCCAATGCGCGCTAAAATGCCGGAACGAATCGGCTATGAAAATATGGCTGTATGACATATTGTTTTTGATAAATTTCATTTTGCAATAAAATGTTCCAAAACCACCAAAAGGCTCTATGCACATGGACGCGAATAAGCAAAAATCACTCGAACTGGCGCTGAAGCAGATTGACAAGGCATTCGGCAAGGGGACGCTGATGCGTCTGGGAGACAAGGAGATCGAGCCGATCAGTTCCATCAGCACCGGCTCCATCGGTCTGGACCTGGCCCTGGGGATCAACGGGGTGCCGGAAGGGCGCGTCATCGAGATCTACGGACCGGAGAGTTCGGGGAAAACGACCCTGGCCCTGCAGATCACGTCCGAGGCCCAGAAAAAAGGGGGTGTGTGCGCCTTCATCGACGCCGAACACGCGCTGGATATCGGGTATGCGAAAAACCTTGGCGTCGACGTGGAGAACCTGCTTGTTTCCCAGCCCGACTATGGTGAACAGGCTCTCGACATCGTCGAAACCCTGGCACGTTCGGGGGCAGTCGACCTGATCGTGGTCGACTCCGTCGCGGCACTGACCCCGAAGGTGGAGATCGAGGGGGAGATGAACGACCAGCAGGTCGGTGTCCAGGCGCGTCTGATGTCCAAGGCGCTGCGGAAGATTACCGGGGTACTGCACAAGATGAACACGACGATCATCTTCATCAACCAGATCCGGATGAAGATCGGCACGATGGGGTACGGTTCGCCGGAAACGACGACGGGGGGGAACGCGCTTAAATTCTACGCCTCCGTGCGCATCGACGTCCGGAAAATCGCGACGCTGAAGCAGGGCGAAAGCCAGATCGGGAACCGGGTCAAGGCGAAGGTCATCAAGAACAAAGTGGCCCCGCCGTTCCGCCAGGCGGAGTTCGACATCATGTTCGGAGAGGGGATCTCCAAAGAGGGCGAATTGGTGGATTATGGGGTAAAACTTGATATAATTGATAAGAGCGGAGCGTGGTTCAGCTACGAAGATGTCAAACTGGGTCAGGGGCGTGAAAACGTCAAGCAAAAGTTTAAAGAGGAACCGGCGCTCGCTGTTGAAATCGAGAACAAGATACGTAATGCCATGGGCATGAGCAATATCATGCAGATGGATGAATCAGAAATGAATGAGGTTGATGAATGATTTATATCGATAATGTGACGGCAATGGAGGTGATGGATTCACGCGGGAATCCGACAGTCAAAGCAACAGTAGAGCTGAGCGACGGAACGGTAGCAAGCGCGATCGTCCCGAGCGGTGCCAGTACGGGGAAACGCGAAGCGCTGGAACTGCGCGACGGCGGCGACCGCTACATGGGCAAAGGGGTACTGACTGCGGTTGAGAACGTCAACACCCAGATTGCCGATGCCATTATCGGACTGAGCCCTTTCAACCAGGCGATGATCGATGCCGAAATGAAAGCGCTTGACGGGACGGAGAACTACTCCAATCTCGGTGCGAATGCGGTCCTGGGTGTCTCCATGGCCGTTGCACGCGCCGCGGCGGACAGCCTCGGCATGCCGCTGTACCGCTACCTCGGCGGCGCCAACGCGATGGTGATGCCGGTCCCGATGCTCAACATTATCAACGGCGGTTCCCACGCCGACAACTCCGTGGACTTCCAGGAGTACATGATCATGCCGGTCGGCTTTGAAGATTTCGCCGAGGCGCTGCGCGCGTCGGCCGAGGTTTATCACAACCTCAAAAAGATCCTCAAAGACGCCAACCACAACACGGCGCTCGGTGACGAGGGCGGGTTTGCCCCAGACCTCTCTTCCAACGAGGAACCGATCCAGGTCATCATGCAGGCGATCGAGAAAGCGGGCTACAAAGCGGGTGAAGAGATCGCGATTGCCCTGGACGTTGCAAGCTCCGAGCTGGTCGTCGAGGGCGGTTACCGTCTCGAATCCGAGAACCGCACCGTCACCTCCGAAGAGCTGGTCGCCTACTACGAGGACCTCTGCAGCAAATACCCGATCGTTTCCATCGAGGACGGCCTGAGCGAAGATGACTGGGCGGGCTGGAAAGTCCTGACAGACAAACTCGGCGACAAGGTTCAGCTCGTCGGCGACGATCTCTTCGTTACCAACGCGAACATTCTCGCCCAGGGAATCGAACAGGGCGTCGGAAACGCGATCCTGATCAAGCCGAACCAGATCGGTTCCGTCTCCGAGACGATGCTGACCGTCAGACTGGCACAGCGCAACGGCTACAAATGCGTTATGAGCCACCGTTCCGGCGAGAGCGAAGATGCCTTCATCGCCGATTTCGCGGTCGCGCTCAACTGCGGTGAGATCAAAACCGGTTCCACGGCCCGCGGCGAGCGTACGGCCAAGTACAACCGCCTGCTTGAGATCGAGAATGAGATCGTCTACGGCGAATACCTCGGCGCCGTACTCTTCAGCTAATCCTGCGCCGCGCTCCTGCGGCACTGCCTGCCTATGAAGTCCGCTGACACCCCCCCCGAAGAAAACGATGTTGCGTCATCCGCACCCGACATCATTGAACAGTATCTCGGATTCAAGACCAAACATTTTCTGATGGCGCTGGCGGGGGTCGTCATCGGCGCGTTTTACCTCAGCAACCTTCTTTTCGGCAACGCCTCGCTTGAAGTCCTGCTCCAGCTGGAGAACTATGAAGGGCATCTGACCAGTGAAATTGCAAGATTGAAGCAAGAAAATGCCACACTGCAAAAAGAGTATTTCGAACTCAAAGAGCTTGAACCATCGGAGTAAATGCGTGAAATTTTTCCTGATCCTGTTGACAATCACCGCTGCGACCCTGCTGAGTGCAAGGGACAACCCCTTTCTGCCGTCATCTTCATCGCCGGAACCGCTCCCGGCGGAAATAAAAGAAATACCGGTCAAAGAGACAGTTGTTAAAGAGCTGCCTGTGAAAGAAACGCACTCCTTGGCGACACAGACCGTGAATTTTCAGCAGGCCCGATTTCTCTTCTCGGAGGGGAAAGTACGCATTGAAAGCCGTGACAAGCTCGCAAAGCATTTTGTCATCCGTAAGCCGACGCGCATTATTCTCGATTTTGAGGCGAATGTCGACTTCCCGACACGCAAGCGCGAGGTCAATGTCGCGCCGTTCAAAGAGATCCGAATGGGCATGCATCCGGGTTATTACCGTATCGTGATCGAGTTGGAGAAGCGTGCCGACTATGGCATCGAACCGTCGAAGTACGGATACACTCTGACCCTGAAGTAACAGGCGGCAGAGGGTTACAGAAACCTCATAGCCACACTACACGTTATAGTATGTCGCTTCCTTGTGGTGGATGACGATGGCTGACGTCGACTGCTCCGGATGGATCTGGTAGGTTTCGCTCAGTTCAATCCCGAACTCCTCCGGTTTCAGCAGGTCGAAGAGCGGGCGGTTGAGCTCCAGGTCCGGGCAGGCGGGGTAGCCGAAGCTGTAGCGCGCTCCCTGGTAGCGGTTCATGCGGACATCGGCGAGGGTCGGCCCTTCATTGTCGGCGATATTGAGATCGAGCCGGATCTGCTTGTGGGCAATCTCGGCAAGGGCCTCGGCCAGCTCCACCCCCAGACCATGTACCTGGTAGTATTCATTGTATTTCCCCGCATCATAGAGCTCTTTTTCATAGGTACTCAGACGGCTGCCGGCGCTGACGCAGGAGAGTGCCACGACGTCATGGCGGTCATGGCGGAAGAAGTCGCTGAGTGCGCGGTGGGGCTGTTTGCGCTGGCGTGGGAAGGTAAAGGCGCATTCGGCATCACCGATGATCTGTTCCAGCGGTTCGCGACTGGCGTCAGCATCGCGGTGCCACCCCTCCGTTTCCGGGAAAACAAGCAGGGTGTTGTCATCGGAACGGGCCGGCCAGTAGCCATAGAGGATGGTCGGTTCAAAGAGGCCTTCGTCCAGGAAGAGCGCCTTGAGCTTTTCGTAAGCCGGCCAGACAAGCTCGTCGAGCTGTTTCTCGTAGGCATCTTTCTTCATGCCCTTTGAACTGTATCCCCAGCGCTGTTTGAAGAGGATCTTGTGGTTGATCCACTCGAATGCCATCGCCTTCTGCGCTTCGGTCAGCTTCAGCTCACGCCGCCCCCAGAAGGGCGGTGTCGGTACGCGGACGTCCCGCGAGGGCATTTTCAGCTCCTTAAACGGCGGGATGACGACCTCTTTCTTCTCGGCCTGCTCGGCGACTTCCGGGGCATTCGGGTGGAGGTCGGTGTCCAGGTTGCCCGCTTCGATGCGGCTCATCGCCGTGACGCCGTCAAAAGCGTCTTTGCAGTAGAAGATCGGGCCGTCGTAGCTGGGGCGGCAGAAATCCTCGATAAAACTGCGTGTGAGCGCCGCACCGCCCAGCAGAATGGGAACGGTGATCCCCGCCGCTTTCAGCGCCTCGAGGTTCTCTTTCATCACCTGGGTCGATTTGACGAGCAGGCCGCTCATGCCGATGGCACTGGCACTGCTCTCTTGTAGGGTTTTGACGAAGTTGTCCAGTTCGACCTTGATCCCGAGGTTGATCACCTTGTAGCCGTTGTTGGTGAGGATGATGTCGACGAGGTTCTTGCCGACGTCGTGTACGTCCCCTTTGACGGTACCCAGCACGAGGGTTGTGTCGACGGCCTTGTCGACTTTTGGCAGGTAGGGGTTGAGGTGGTCGACGGCAGTTTTCATCGTTTCGGCGCTCTGCAGCACGAAGGGGAGCTGCATCTGTCCCGAACCGAAGAGCTCGCCGACGACTTTCATGGCGTCAATGAGAATTTCGTTGACGATCTTTTCCGGGGCGATTTCGCTCCTTGCCTCCTCGACAAGAGGGATCATCCGCTCCTTGTCACCGTCGAGCAGGAGCTTCGCGATCTTCTCTTCGGTCGAGAGTGCGTTGTAGGCTTCATCCTCCGCGGCACTGTCGACGGCCTCTCTGTTGCCGAAATGGTCGATGAAATCGAACAGTGACTGTCCCTCCGGTTTCTTGTCGAAGAGGAGGTTCTCGCACGCTTCGAGGTCCTCGTCACTGATCTTCGCCATCGGGATGATGTGCTTGACGTTGATGATGACGGAGGTGAGCCCCGCTTCGATACAGTGGTGCAGGAAAACGGAGTTAAGGTAGGGTCGGGCGTCCTTGTCCAGGCCGAACGAGATATTCGAAAGCCCCAGGATCGCCCCGACCTCCGGATGGCGGGTGCGGAGTTCGCGGATCGCCTCGATCGTCTGGACGGCCGCATCGCGGTACTCTTCGTCCCCACTGCCCACGGTAAAGGTAAGAACGTCGAAGACGAGGTCCTCGGGGTTGAGCCCGTGCTTCTCGGTAGCCAGGGTGTAGATACGTTCGGCGACCTCGAGTTTGCGCTCGACCGTTTTGGCCATCCCCTCTTCGTCGATCGTCAGACAGACGAGGGCAGCCCCGTATTTTTTCGCCAGCGAACAGACGGTATCAAACTTCTCGATCCCGTCTTCGAGGTTGACGGAGTTGATGATCGGCTTGCCACCGATCAGCTTGAGCGCTTCTTCGAGTGCCGGGGTCTGGGTGGAGTCGGGCATCAGCGGCAGCGGGATCTTCTGGGCGTAGAGGCCCATCACCTTGTTCATGTCCTTTGTTTCGTCGCGGCCGGCGAAACCGACGGAAACGTCGAGGACGTGGGCCCCGGCCCGTACCTGCTGCTGACCGACGCTGAGCGTCCCTTCATAGTCCTCATCGAGGAGGAGTTCCCGGAACGCTTTGGAGCCGGTGGCGTTGGAGCGTTCGCCAACCAGCAGCGGGGCGGGCTCCTGCATCAGCGGAACGGCGTTGAAGAGCGAGGCGAGCGAGGTCGGCTGGGAACCGGAGGGCGCCTTGGGTGCAGTGGCGTGCACCCGCTCACAGAGCGCTTTGATATGCTGCGGCGTCGTCCCGCAGCAGCCACCGAGGAAACTGACGCCGTCATAAGAGAGGAAGCTCTCCTGACGGTCGGCGAACTCGTCGGGCCCCATCGGGTAGTAGGTGTAGCCGCCGCGGTTCTGCGGAAGGCCGGCATTGGCATGGATGGAAATGGGTTTGCCCCAGACGTCGCTTAAGGCCTTGACATGTTTGGTGTACTGTTCCGGGCCGGTCCCGCAGTTGAAGCCCAGCGAGAGGATGTCAAAGGGTTCCATGATGACAGCGAGGGTCTGGGCATCGGTACCGATAAGCATGGTACCGGCCAGTTCGATCGTGCCAGAGACCATGACGGGGAGGTCGGTGCCGCGCGACGCGTTGGCCGCCTCGCAGGCGTGCAGGGCCGCCTTGATCTGCAGCGGATCCTGGCAGGTCTCGAGCAGGAACACGTCGCAGCCGCCGTCAATGAGCCCCTGGGCACACTCAGTGTAGCCTTCAAGCATCTCGTCGTAGTGGATGTGTCCCAGCGAGGGGAGTTTCGTGCCCGGACCGATGGAACCCAGCACATAGCGCGGGTGCTCCGGGGTGCTGAAGGTGTCGCACACCTCTTTGACGCGCTGCGCCCCGGCCTTGGAGAGCTCATAGGCGCGGTGCCCGATGCCGTACTCGTCCAGGACCCATGAGAAGGCGCCGAAGGTGTTGGTGGTGATCATGTCGGCACCGGCGTTCAGGTAGGCGTGGAAGATGTCGCGCATGATCTCGGGAGCGGTGACGTTGAGCAGTTCGTTGCACCCCTCATTGCCTTCCCATGCCGCTTCGGGGATCTGCTCATGGCGCTGTTGCAGCTGCGTACCCATGGCGCCGTCAATGATAAGCGGCCGCCGTTTGATGGTTTCTAAAATGGCGTTTTTTACGGACATGATCTGCTTTTTTTCTGCTTATTTTATCGCAGGGGAGCATAAAAGCGGATGAGATATGACGGCCAGCTTTTTCACCTAAAAGACGCGTTTTGAAACAAAATCACAAACGGTCATACACTATTCTAAACATTGACCTGTTAAAATTGTTGAAAAAAGGGTAATGCATGCGCCTTCATGCGGTTTTGCTGGTATTACTGTTCTTGTCGCTGGCGCTGAGGGCGCATGAAGCGCGTCATGAGCACATCGTGCTGCAGCTGCAGTGGCTGCCCCAGTTCCAGTTTGCCGGCTACTATGTTGCCAAGGAAAAAGGGTTTTATACCGACGCCGGCCTCGACGTCGAGATCCGCGTCATGAAACCGGAAACGGACGTGGAGCAGGAGGTTCTGAGCGGCCGGGCGCAGTATGGGACGGGAAGGACATCGCTCCTGGTCAATTACGAGAGCGGTGCACCGCTTGTGGCGATGGCGGCCATTTTCCAAAGTTCGCCGATGATGCTTCTGGTGCGGGAGGATTCGGGCATCCGTACGATCAAGGACCTGCGCGGCAAGCGGGTCATGATGACCAGCGATGTCCAGACGGCGGCATCGGTCCAGGCGATGCTTCGCAATGCAGGCATGAAGGAAGAGGACCTCGTGCTGATCCACCACACTTTTGACCCATTGTCGCTCGAGCGGAATGAAACGGATGCGATGGCGGCGTACTCCTCCAATGAGCCCTATGTCCTTGCGCAGCGCGGCATCAAGACCTTTGCGATCGACCCGAAAGTTTCGGGATTTGATTTTTACAACGACATTCTTTTCACCTCCCAGGCGGAACTGAAGCAGTATCCCGAACGTGTCAAACGCTTTTATGAGGCGAGTCTGAAAGGGTGGCGCTACGCCTTCGCCCATATCGACGAGACGGCGGAGATGCTTTTCGAGAAATACAACATGCAGCATAAGAGCCTTGATGCGCTGCGTTTCGAAGGGGAAGCCCTCAAAACGTACGCCCTGAAAGACGATACGCCGCTGGGGGATCTGAGCATCGAGCGCCTCAAAGCGATCTACCAGGCGTATGTGCTGCTGGGATACATTAAGGGTAGCCGGGATATCGGTGCCTTCGTCTATCACCCGGAGCGGCTGCGGCTTACGGCAGAGGAACAGGCGTGGCTCGGGCAGCACCCCATCCTCCGTGTCGGCGTGGACCCGGTGTGGCCGCCGATCGAGTTCATGTCGCGAAAGGGCGTGTACGGCGGCGTCTCTTACGGGTTTATGCGGCGTGTCGCGGAAAAACTGGGGGTGCGCATCGAAGCGGAGCCGAAGCGGAGCTGGCAGGAGGTTGACGAGGCGTTGAATGCACGGGAGCTGGATGTCGCCGCCGCCATCATGGCCGTGCCCGAGCGGCACGCCTATATGAACTTTACCCGCCCCTACCTGACCCTGCCGATGGTCATCGTCGGCGGCGAATCGTTTCAGTATGTTGGGGATCTGACGGTACTGAAGGGCAAACGTGTCGCCGTGGTGAAGGATGATGCAGCCGATATCTTTTTAAAGCGCGATTTCCCGCAGATCCAGCGGATCCAGACGAAGAGTCTACCCGATGCGCTAAGGATGGTCGCCTTCGGACGGGCCGATGTCGCGGTGGATGCGCTGGCCGTCGCCAGCTACGTGATCGCGAAGGAGGGGCTGAACAACCTGCGTATCGTCGGACAGACGCCCTACGACTACGAGATCGCGATGGGTATCCGCAGCGATTGGCCCGAACTGCAGGCGCTGATGCAGCGCGCCATTGACAGTATCGGGGACGAGGAGCGCGAGGCGATCTACCGCCAGTGGGTACCGACGGTCTACAAACACCAGTTCGACTACGCCCTGCTGTGGAAGATACTGGGCGTCCTGGCCGTGATCGCGCTGCTGTTCGGCTATAAGTACATCCGTCTCGATGAGCTTGTAAGACGCCGTACCCGTGAACTGACGGAGCTCAATGCCACACTGAATGAGCGGGTCGAAGAGGCGGTGGGCGAAAACCGGGACAAGGAGCGGATGATGATCCAGCAGGCGAAAATGGCGACCATAGGGGAGATGATCGAATCCATCGCCCACCAGTGGCGCCAGCCGCTCAACGTCATGGGAATAGGCATTGCCAACCTCGACCTCAAACGTCAGCTGGGAAAGGTCGACGACGAGGAGGTCGACAGGCTGATCGATATCGTGCACCGCCAGGTGGACTACATGTCCCAAACCATCGACGACTTCCGCAACTTCTTCAAAAAAGACAAACAGCTCGAAACGGTCCGGCTTCGCACCCTGGTCGATGAGGTGCTCGGGCTGGTGATCCCCGCGTTGGAACAGAAGAAGATCGACGTGGTAGTCGATGTGCCGGAGCAGATCGAAGCGGAACTCTACCCCAACGAGCTCAAGCAGGTGATCCTCAACCTTGTCAGCAACGCCAAAGACGTGCTCCTGCAGCACGGGGCCGAGGCGAAAAAGATCAGGATCACGGGAAAAGAGGAGGGCGGGGATCTCCTGCTTTTTGTGGCGGACAACGGCGGCGGCGTGCCGGAGGAGATTATGGAGAAGATCTTCGATCCCTATTTTACGACCAAGTTCGAGTCGCAGGGAACGGGTATAGGGCTCTATATGTCAAAAATCATTACGGAGAAAAACCTTAAAGGGCACATTTCGGTCGAAAACAGGGACGGCGGCGCAGAGTTCGTCATCCGGTTGCCCAAAAGGCAGAAGGGGGCGTAACACTAGCGGCGTCTGCAGGCGCCGTCAACCATCCAGGCGGTCGACGCTGTTCGGCAGAGGCGTTTGAGTTTAGCCTGTTCGGCGGAGGTGAGGTTGCGTTCGGTGGCATCGGTTTTGTGGCTGTAAATCATGGACTCTCCTTTATGCATGCAGGGTGCTGCGCATCCAAAGGGCATCATAGTATAGTCGCGTTAATGCGGCGTAACGGGAGCGTTGCGCGTTCTAACCTCATTGTAATCGAATACCCGCTAAAATAGCGAAAAAATCTGGGTGCACGTTCCTGTGAAACGGGGCGCCCGCAAGGGTATGGGCTATGAAAGTGACACTCGCGCAGATACCGCATCTCGCCAACCGCGTCGCCATCGAACTGGCACGCAGCGGACTGGTGACAATGACGCAGGGGATGGACCCTATTGTCGCCGAAGCGAAAAAGATACTTGAAGAGAGCGTAAAGCAGGAAGCAGCCCTCGAAGCGCGCGTCAAGGAGATCGTCAACGACAACGAGGACGAGATCGACTTTTACCAGGCAGATGACCGCCAGCTCTTCTTTATGATCAAGAAGAAGCTCGCGCCCGAATACGGTGTCATTCTCTCCTACGAAGACCGCTTTTCGGACCTGGCGCACAAGATCCTCGATGCGATCTACGAAGAGGACCTGATGAACTACGACGTCAGCGAAAACAGGCTCAAAAACATCATCTATGATGCGATCACCTCCTTTATCGCGGACAACGACGAGATCGAGCGTGCGGTGAACGAGAAGATGAAGTCGTTCCAGAAACAGCTCATCCCGGGCACGGATGAGTACGAACTGCGGTTTGAAAAACTCTACCGCGAAGAGCTGACCCGGAGGGGGCTTGCATGAAAACAGCATGGATCTATCTTGAGAACGGCACCTACTTCGAAGCGATGAGTTTCGGTGCCGAGACGACGGCGGTCGGCGAGATCGTTTTCAATACCTCGATGAGCGGGTACCAGGAGATCGCGACGGACCCCTCCTACGCGGGACAGTTCGTCACCTTCACGATGCCCGAGATCGGCAACGTCGGTGCGAACGCCGAAGATATGGAGAGCACGGCGGCCCATGCGAAAGGGATTATCGTCCGCCAGTACCAGCCGCGCTACTCCAACTTCCGCGCCGAGGAGTCCCTTGACGCGCTGTTGAAGCGTCACGGCGTCATGGGCATCTGCGACATCGATACCCGCTACCTCACGAAGATGCTGCGCACGGAGGGGGCGATGATGATGGTCGCTTCCACCGAGATCAGCGACAAGGCCGAACTCAAGAAGGTGCTGGAGAGCTCCCCGCGCATCGAAGAGGTGAACTACATCGAGCAGGTCAGCACCAAAGAGGCGTACAAGCATACGAACGGTACCTACGATGCTGTCAATTTCCGTTATAACGATGCCCCTGAAACGCAGGCGCGCATTGTCGCGATGGACTTCGGCGTCAAACGCAACATCCTCAACGAGCTGACCCAGGCGGGGATGGCCGTCGAGGTCGTGCCCAATGCGACCTCTGCCGAGACGCTGATCGCGCGCTACGAGGCCAAAGAGATCGACGGCGTCTTCCTCTCCAACGGGCCGGGGGATCCGCTGGTTCTGAAAAAGGAGCAGGAGACGATCAAGCAGCTGATTGCGGCAAAAGTGCCGATGTTCGGCATCTGCCTCGGGCATCAGCTGCTCTCCATCTCCCACGGCTACGACACCTTCAAGCTCCGGTTCGGCCACCACGGTGGCAACCACCCGGTGAAGAACGTCAAAACGGGTATGGTCGAGATCACGGCGCAGAACCACAACTACAACGTGCCCGAAAACATCACCGAGATCGCCTCGGTCACGCATACGAACCTCTTTGACAGCACGATCGAGGGGCTGCGTTACAACGACGCTCCGATCTTTTCGGTGCAGCACCACCCCGAAGCGAGCCCGGGACCGAAAGACAGCGAATACGTCTTCGGCGAATTCCTCGCGCTGATGAAGCGCTGAGTTAATTCTGGCCTAACACTCAGAGGCTATACTCTGTAAAAACAGTGGGAGCGACAGTGACATCAATAGAGTGGACGGCCATTATCACCTTCGCCCTGCTGGGCTCCATTGGTCACTGCATCGGCATGTGCGGAGGCTTTATCGTTACGTACACGACCGCAAAGATCAAACCCCGCTTCTCCAAAACCCAGAGTGCTTTTTACCACTTCCTCTATAATATCGGGCGTATTACGACCTATACGCTCTTCGGTGCGCTGTTCGGTTATTTCGGATCGTTCTGGGACGTCAGCCCCCTGACGCGCTCCATTATGTATGCCGTGGCGGGGGTGATGATGATCCTTATGGGACTCTCCTTTGCCGGAAAGCTCAAGTTTCTCACCTCCATCGAGGTGCCGATTACGAACTACAGTTGGTTCAAGCGGGTCTTCACGGCGCAGCTGACGTCGGCGACGCCGATGAGTTTTTATATTCTGGGCGTTTTGAACGGCCTTTTTCCCTGCGGCCTCGTCTATACGATGCTCGTGACGGCGACAACGACGCAGTCGGCACTCTACGGCGCGGCGGTGATGGCGATCTTCGGGCTCTTTACAATCCCGACGCTCTTCTCCTTTGCCTACGTCGTCGGGTTCTTCTCCCAGACAAAATTCCGCAGCGTCATGATTCAGCTCGCCGCCGTGACGGTGATCGCATTTGGCGGCTGGACACTGATGAAAGCGTACCTGCAGTTCGAGACGTGGTACAACGCGCCACAGAAGGGGCAGCCTCACGGTATTTCGCGGAGCGATACCCCCTCAGAGTGCCCTGAAATGGTAATCAAAACTATAAGCTGATACGATTTTACCCACGAAGATGAAATTAAACTTAAAAATTTAGTTAAACTATCAATATCTCTCACATTTTAAAAAATTTAAGATTCATTAAATATTTCCGCTGTTAATATGATGGGGTCAAATAGTCTCGGAAATGGAGCGTCTGCAAAACCGTAAGCGTGCTTTTGGTTTTGCAGGTGCCCGTCCGGGACCTTTTACGCTTTGAAATCTAAGGAGGCTTGTAATGGAAAATCGTCCATTGGAGTACGACTATACAATTGCCAAATTGTGGATGTTTATGACAATTGTATTGGGTATTGTCGGAATGCTGATCGGTGTCATCTTGGCATGGGAACTGGCATTTCCGAGTGTGAACCTGATTGCCGGGGAAGGGCTCGCTGAGTTTACGAACTTCAGCCGTCTGCGCCCGCTGCATACAGATGCAGTCATTTTCGGGTTTACGGTTAGCGGTATCATGGCGACGTGGTTCTACGTTGGCCAGCGTGTACTGAAGGTGTCTATGGCGGAATCGAAGTTCTTGATGGTAACAGCAAAACTTCAGTTCGCCCTCTATCTTCTCGCGGTCGTTGCGATCGTTGGTTCACTGCTTTTGGGGATCACGACGTCAAAGGAGTATGCAGAGTTTGAATGGCCGATCGATATTCTGATCGTTGTTATCTGGGTCCTGTTCGGTATTCAGATCTTCGGTCTCATCGGTATCCGCCGTGAGAAATCACTGTATATCTCTGTCTGGTACTACATCGCAACTTTCCTCGGTATCGCTATGCTTTACCTCTTCAACAATATGGAAGTTCCGACGGCGCTGCTCTCCGGTGCGGGTGCATGGTACCACTCTGTTTCCATGTATGCGGGTACGAATGACGCGCTTGTTCAGTGGTGGTACGGTCACAACGCCGTTGCCTTCGGGTTCACGGTTCCTATCGTTGCAATGATCTACTACTTCCTCCCGAAAGAGTCCGGTCAGGCGGTTTATTCCTATAAGCTCTCCCTGCTCGCATTCTGGGGTCTGATGTTCGTTTACCTCTGGGCCGGCGGTCACCACCTGCTCTTCTCTACGGTACCTGACTGGATGCAGACAATGGGTTCTGTCTTCTCTGTCGTCCTGATTCTGCCGTCTTGGGGTTCTGCGATCAACATGCTGCTTACGATGAAAGGTGAGTGGAACCAGGTTGCGACCAACCCGCTGATTAAGTTCATGGTTCTTGCGTCTACGTTCTACATGTTCTCTACGCTCGAAGGTCCGATCCAGGCGATCAAATCTGTTAACGCACTGGCGCACTTTACTGACTGGATCGTCGGTCACGTACACGACGGTGTTCTCGGTTGGGTCTCCTTCATGATCATTGCAGCACTCCTGCACATGGCACCGCGTGTTTACAAACGCGAGATCTACTCCAAGTCTCTGATGAACACGCAGTTCTGGATCCAGACACTGGGTGTTGTCCTGTACTTCACTTCCATGTGGATTGCGGGTATTACGCAGGGTATGATGTGGCGTGCACACGATGAGTTCGGTAACCTCGCTTACTCTTTCATCGATACCGTTACAGTCCTGCACCCGTACTACACGATCCGTGCTGTTGGTGGTACACTCTACTTCCTCGGTATGTTCATGTGGGCATGGAATATGTACAAAACTGCGACTGCCGGCCGCCGTGTTGAAGAGAGCGAACTGCAAAGCGCTTCGCCGATGGCAGCGTAAGAAAGAAGGAGGGGAAATATGTTTCACTGGTTAGAAAAGCATCCGTTCTTTTTCGCGGTAGCCGTTTTTGTCACAATTGCGTTTGCGGGTCTCATTGAGAACCTGCCGAACTTTGCGGAGGCTTCCCAGCCGACGATCGGTACGAAACCGTACTCGACGTTGGAACTGGCAGGCCGCCATGTTTATATCAAGAACAGCTGTAATGCATGTCACTCTCAGCTGATTCGTCCGTTCAAATCCGAGACTGACCGCTACGGTCACTACTCCCTCAGCGGTGAGTATGCGTATGACCGTCCGTTCCTCTGGGGTTCCAAACGTACCGGTCCGGACCTGATGCGTGTCGGTAACTACCGTACGACAGACTGGCACGAAAACCATATGAAAGATCCTGCAGCGATCGTTCCGGGTTCCATCATGCCGGCGTACCGCTGGATGTTCAAAAACCTGGCGGATATCGACACCGCTTATGCGGAGCAGGTCACGGTCAACAAGGTGTTCAACGTACCTTATAACAAGCCGATCCCGATGACAGACGGCGGTACGGCAACGGTCAAACTGGCCGGTTCACTTGACGGTGCGAAAGCCGATGCGCTTGCCGAAGCTAAGCTGATTGCAGCAGACATGAAAGATCAGGATGTCAAAGATATGGTCGCCAACGGCCAGGTTCCTGAAATTGTTGCTCTGATTGCATATCTGAACAGCCTGAAGTAAGGACTAGCGCGTGGATGTCAACACCTTTTCGGCGTATGCCTACTTCTTCTTTACGGTGTTCTTGGTGGTGGTGCTATATAGCTACATCTACCACCTCTATAGCAGCGAGAAGAAAGGGCGTCGCAATTACGAGAAGTATGGTGATATGGCGCTCAATGACGATATTACCGATAATCCGGTAGAAAGCGTCTCGGAAAACGAAGAGACGAAAAAAGAGGAGGCATAAATGAATAAGCTGTATATTTTAGGTGCCCTGTTCATTGTGATCCTGCTGGGAATCACATGGCAGATGGCCGGGGGCATTCTCGGCGGCAAGGACTATATGGGTGCACTGGCGCTTCTGGGTGCGGCAGCGACGGCGATCATCGCGGTTGTTGTGGTTACCAAGTATGTTCGCCAAATGCAGATGGACACCGCTTCTGGTGAACTTGCAGAAGAGAACTGGGACGGCATCGGTGAGTATAAAAACGAACTGCCGTTCGGCTGGGCGATCATCTTCGCCGGCCTGGTCATCTGGGCGGTTTGGTACTTTGTTGCCGGCTACCCGGTCAACGCCTATTCACAGATCGGTGAATACAATGAAGAAGTGGCAACGCATGACGCGGAGTTCAACGCGAAATACGCTGACATGGACGCTGATACGAAAGTTGAGATGGGGAACTCGGTCTTTATCGTTCAGTGTGCTCCGTGTCACGGTCTCGCGGCAGACGGTATCGACGGCAAAGCGGCGAACCTGAACCAGCGTCTTGAAGTCACCACGGTCAAATACGTTATCGAGAACGGTTCCAACAACCAGCTGCTCGGTACGGAAATGCCGATGCCGGATCGCAACGGTCTGTTCAATGCGAACACGGGTGCGCTGATCACGGATGCGGAGATCGACACGGTTTCCAAATACGTTGCTAACGGCATGAAAGGCGCCGGTGCTGATATCTTTGCCGGAACTTGTGCGGCATGTCACGGTGCGGACGGTATGGGTCAGCCTTACGTTGCGCCGAGCGTTGCAGCATTTACGCCGGAACTGGTTGTCAATGTTCTGAACCACGGTAAGAAGGGTGCGATCGGTGCAATGCCGGCCTTTGCCAACCTGACCGACATTCAGAAAGAAGCGCTGGGTGCATACGTGACCAGCCTGAGTAAATAAGGAGCGATAGATGGAAAATACGAATAGAGGTGTTTTCGCGCTTGACGGCGTCACCGGTATGCTCATCGCAACGGTCCTGCTCCTGGGTATCCTGGTCTATCTTACGATGATGGCACTGGGGGCACAGCAGGCTAACGCGGACAAGTTCTACAAAATCGAGAACGAGAAGTCGATCCAGATGATCAACAAAGATAACGCGGCGAAACGCGTTTTGGTTAACTAAAAGGAGGGGTAAATGAAAATTGATATGAACTTTATCATTACGGCGCTGCTGGTTGTCAGCGCTGCCGTTACCCTTTGGGCGGTACTGACACCGAACCACCTTTTCGTCGGTTAAGGAAACTTAATTGACCTTTCCAAGAGGGCTGGCGGCCCTCATCCTCACGCTAATCACTTCCCTGAGTCTCCATGCGAATTTTTTATATAAAGACGATGTCGTCCACAACGATCTTTTTGCCAAGCAGATTGAAGCCTATGGTGACGAGCTCTATGGAAAAACCGGTGTATCGCTCTATCTGGTCATGTTGCACGATCTGGAGGAAAACCAGACGATTGCCGATCTGAAAAACATACTTGCTGACGAGCTGCAAGAGCCGTTTGTCGTTTTGGCTTTCGTTGAAGAGCGCAAAGATGTCGAGATTTTCGCACAGCCGTCGTCATTATATAAGGATTTCAACCGCAAGCAGGTGCTCAGCCCCAACGCAACGTTTGCAGATGCGCTGATCAGTGCCGTGATGTTCGCCCGCAGCTGGGAAAATTACAATGAAATCATGGACAACTACGGCGGGACGATCCTGCCGATTCTCGGCCAGAAAACAAAAGGCGTGGATACGGTCAAAAAGTACTCCGTCGCGATGTACAACGGCTATGCGGATATCGCAGACCAGATCGCCGAGACCCGCAACGTAGAGCTTAGTACTTCCGCAGGAAACGAAGGTAAGATTTTTCTTGATCTTTTGCGTTTAGTCTTTTATGGCATCATTCTTTACGCACTTATAATCTTTATAAGAAATAAGATGAGAAAAAGGAAACAGACTGATGAGCAGTAACCCCGGGAGAAAATGGCCTTGGATCGTGGTCGGAGGCATTCTGTGTGTCGTGGGACTGAGCTACTGGACGGTGCAGAAAGCGCTCGACAATCCGGTACAGTTGAGCGATCTCGATATGCAGGACTACCGCCACTTTGAACATGACGCCAACGCGATCATCCGTAACAAGATCGCCTTTGACAAGAAGTATGAACTCACCTATGTGACGGAGACATTCAAAGCCGACGGCGCCGTCGTCAAGTTCAAGCTGCTGACACGCGACGGGACACCCGTGGATGACGCGAATGTCACGCTGCGTCTGACCCGTCCGGGTACCCATGCGTATGACATGACCGTCGCCCTGGGGACGGTCGAGGGCGGCATCTACACCTTCGAGACGGTCACCCTGCCCAAAGAGGGGCGTTGGGATATCCTCGCCCAGGTCAATATCGGTGACGACAAGCGCTACCTGAACCTCAAAGCCGATACCCGCTACCCCAACGTCTTCGAATACTGACACCGGGTCATCTTTTCCCCTTTTTCAGAACGGTAGCGCTATACTCCTCTTTAAAAAGGGGAGCCTGTGACGACGGTATTGCCGACATCCCGCGCCATCAGGGAACAGCTGCTGGAACTGCGCTCCCAAAACACGCTGTTGCAGCGTTTCATGACGATGGGCGAACTGATGTCGCGGGCGGTCGTCGTCGAGGGCTTCGGGAACGTCGACCCTGACACCCGGACCCTGACGCTGCTTGAAGCCGCGGACTTCGACGCCTTCTCCGAACTCAAAATCGAGCGCAACTTCTTTACTTTCACCCGCAACGCCGCCTACCTTTTCCGCTTTTTCGAAGAGCTCTCCGGGGAACTTGTCGACATCGACGCCCTCGACAGCGCAGATACCTACGGGGACTTCGCCGAGCACATCGCCATCTTGAAGCTGCTGCGCGAGCGCTACCGGCAGCTCTGCTTCGAGCGCAAGATCCTCGACCGCATCTTCGTGCCGGAACTCTACCGGCTGAACCGCGCGTGGGTAGAGGCGCAGGGCGCCATGGAGGTGCTTGCCGAGGGGTATTTGACGAATTTCGAGCTGCAACTCCTGCGGGAGATCGCCGGACTGGTGCCGCTGACGCTGCGTTTTGATGCGACGCCCTATAACGGGAAAATGCAGCAGAAGCTTGCTGAGCTCGGGGTGGAGACGGCGGTGGGAAATCAGTACCAGATCGATCTCGCCTCGCTGTCGATCGCGGAGACGGTGCCGCTGCGGCACGAGGCAAGCATCAAGGCGATGCCGCTCTCCGAGCGGATTTTGCAGTCGGCTTTTGTCAAGCAGAAAGTGTACGAGATGATTTCGGAGGGGATCGTACCGGAACGGATCGCCGTCGTGCTGCCGGACGAGGGGTTTGTCCCGTTGCTGCGGGGTTTCGATGCGGAAGGGAACTTCAACTTCGCCATGGGCGAAGGGGTGCAGCAGAGCCTCTTCGTACGACGCTGCGAGGCGCTGATGGCCTTTGCCGAACACCCCGGCGTCGAGAACACGATGCGGCTTGAGCGGCTTTTCGGGGAGGGGTACCGCGCTATGATCTCGCTGTATGCCGAGGGGTGCGACAGCGACCGCTTCACGGAGGTGACCGAGGCGCTGCTTGAGGGCGAATCCGAAGCGGTCGGCGCCATCGTGCGCGAAGAGCGTTTCTATTTCGAGCGGCTGATCCCGAGGCTGGGGGAGAGTTCTCTGCGCTCGCTGCTACACCTCTTTATCAACCGGGTGCGAGGAAGGAGCCTGGACGACGTACGCGGGGGGAAGGTGACCGTGATGGGTGTGCTGGAAACAAGGGGCTGCCGATTCGACGGGGTGATCATCGTCGATTTCAATGACGCCTACGTGCCCCACAGAAGCGACAAGGATCTCTTCATCAACTCCCTGGTGCGGGGACGGGCGGGGCTTCCGACGACGGGGGAGCGCGAAGCGCTGCAGAAACAGTTCTATTACCAGCTCATCTCCCGCGCCAGACGGGTGGAGATCAGCTACGTCTCCAACGAGACGACCCTGCCGAGCCGCTTTCTCAAAGAGATGGGGATCGACACGGAGCGCCGCTACGCCGACGATGCCTGGGCGGAGATTCTCTTTTCCCGCACGCCGAAGCGTTCGCTGCCGGTCGAGGCAGTCGAAGCCGATTACGATTTTTCCGCCCGGCCGCTCTCCGCGACGGCACTGAAAACCTTCCTGGAGTGCCGCCGCCGTTTCTATCACCGCTACGTTGCCGCGATTGCGCCCCAC
The DNA here is from genome assembly GCF_021044585.1 of Sulfurimonas sp. HSL-3221. GTDB lineage: Bacteria > Campylobacterota > Campylobacteria > Campylobacterales > Sulfurimonadaceae > Thiomicrolovo > Thiomicrolovo sulfuroxydans. The sequence goes on from NZ_CP087998.1 coordinate 181,316, forward strand.
GAACTGCCGAGGGAGATGCCCGAGGAGCACGCGATCGGCAACGCCCTGCACAACGCCCTGCGCGACGTCTATGCGGAACAGGAGCAGTACCGTGATGCGAAAACGCTCAAGGCCGCCGTGGCCCAGGCCCTTGCAGCGCACAGCGGCGGCAGCCCGCTGGAGCGATTTCTGGAGCAGCTGTGGCTCAAAAAACTGGACCCTTTCTTTGAACATGAGATCAACCGCTTCGCCGAGGTGCGGGTCAAAGCGTGCGAGACAAAGCTGACGATGGAACACGCCGGACTGACGCTTGAAGGACGGATCGACCGCATCGACCACGGGCCGGAGGGGTTGGAGGTGCTGGATTATAAAAGCGGGAAGTACCCCCTCTACACGGTCAAAACCGTCGAAAACGCGACGGATTTCCAGCTGGAGTTCTACGCCCTGCTGTCGGAGCAGCAGGGCGAGGTCGCCTACGCGGGCTATTATGACCTGAACAGCGGGGAGATTATCTGCGACCCGCTGCACGGCCGCAAACGCGAGCTGCTTAATGAACATTTGGCGGAGCTGCGCGAGACGAAACGCTTCAGTTTCGACATGACTGAAGAGCTTTCGGCCTGCCGCTTCTGCGACTATGCCCACCTCTGCCAAAGGGAGATGCAGTGAGCGGTTTTGTTCCTTTCCAGGCCCTGATGGCCAGTGCGGGCAGCGGGAAGACCTTCAGCCTTGTCGTGCGCTACCTCAGCCTCCTCTTTATGGGGGAGAGCCCCGACGAGATCGTTGCATTGACCTTTACGAACAAGGCGGCCAACGAGATGCAGGAGCGTCTGATCGAGGCGTTGACGCATCTGCACGAGCGCGATGAACTGAAAGAGATCGCGGCACTCTGCGGTGCGGACGACACGGCGATCCTGCAGCGGCGTCCCGAGGTATTGAAACGGCTCTTGGCCGCCGATACGAAGGTGATGACGATTGACAGTTTCTTCGCGCGGATTCTGCGGAAATTCGCCCTGCACGCGGGGATCATGCCGAACTTCGGCACCTTCGAGGCGCAGCATGAGCTGAAGGTGATGGCGCGTTTTCTGAAGCTCTGCGAGATCGAGGGGAAGGAGAATACCCTCGTCGCGATGGCGCAAATCAGCGCGAAACGGGTCAGCGATATCTTCGGCCTCCTCGATGCCCTCTACGCCAAGGCGCCGCAGCTGCGTCATCTGCAGTTCGAGGCGGCGGCGATGGCTCCGCACGAGGCGCGGGCGATGGCGCTGCATGCGCAGCTGGTGGCACTGTTTGGGGGCAAGGCGCTGAGCGACCGGGGGCGCAAAGCGCTGGAGGCGGAGAGCGTCGAGGCGCTGATCGGCAAAACCTGGACGGTGAAGCCCTCTTTGGAGTACTGGGACTTCAAAAAGCACCATGATCCCCAGATGGACGTGCTGTTACAGCAGCTGCAGGGGGCGCTTCAGGGGTATATGCAGGCCAAAGAGCAGACCTTCTTCGCCCATCTCTTTGAACTGCTCGATCTCTATAAGAGTGCGAAGCTCACCGTGGCCAAAGAGGACAATGAGCTCAGCTTCGACGACATCACGGCCCTGGTCTACTACCTGCTGGGCGAGCGCATCGACCGGGAGTTTCTCTATTTCCGCCTTGACAGCCACATCTCCCACCTGCTACTCGACGAGTTTCAGGACACCTCGGTCCTGCAGTTTGAGATTTTGCAGCCGCTCGTGGAGGAAATGGTCTCGGGCAGCGGGGTGCGCGAACACCACTCCTTCTTCCTCGTCGGGGACGTCAAGCAGTCCATCTACCGCTTCCGCGGCGGCACCAAGGAGCTGTTCGGGGCGGTGACCGGCAGGTACGGGCTCACGGTCGACTCGCTGCGGACGAACTGGCGCAGCAGCGTGAACGTCGTCACCTTCGTCAACGACACCTTCCGCGGTCGCATCGACGGCTACGAGGATCAGCTCACCAAGCCGGGGGCGCGCCCGGGCTACGTGGAGATCGTCGAGGACGAAACGCCGCTGGAGGGGATGACAGCCATCGTCGAACGGCTGCTGGCCCTCGGGGCCGCTCCCGGGGAGATCGCCGTACTGACGGCGACGAACAAGGACGGCGGCGCCGTCCAGGAGACGCTCAACGCCCGGCAGATCGACGTGGTGACAGAGACGACCTCGCGGCTGATCGCGCAGCGGCGGGTCCGCGCGGTGATCGAATACCTCAAATACTGCTATTTCGACGCGGAGATCTATGCCCGAAACTTCTGCGCCCTGGCCGACATCGCGGTGCAGCCGCTGCCGCGGCCCGCGCGCGCCTTTGACGCGCCGGCGGAAGCCGTACGGGAGGTGACCGTGCGTTTCGGGCTTTTTGACGGGGATCTGAACATCGTCCGTTTCCTGGAGGTGCTGGAGCGCTTCCGTGACCTGGAGGCCTTTTTGTTCGAACACGAACGTATCGATACGAAGGCCGTCACCCAGGAGCGCGAGGGGGTGCGGGTGCTGACGGTCCACAAGTCGAAGGGGCTGGAGTACCCCTATGTCGTCGTGCTCGACCGGCTGGGGCGCAAAAAAGCGGACACGGCCCCGATCCTCTATGCCTACGAGGGGGTGGAGCTGCGCACGCTCTATCTGCGCCAGAGCAAACGGGCCGAGTTCGACCCCGGGTACGCCGCGGCGCTGGAACGCGAAGCCGCCCTGGCGGATGATGATGCCCTCAACGCCCTCTATGTCGCCTTTACCCGGGCCCGGGAGAATCTTTATGTCGTGCGCAAACCCAAAGAGTCGATGTTCGAGCGGCTCGGCCTTACGCCGATGACGCTGGGCGAGGAGGGGGTGCTGGCCGCCGCGCCGGCGCTGCCGGAGGCGCCGAGGGATATCCCCTATACACCCCTGGCCCTCGGACGGCAGACGGAGGTCGTTAGCGCCGAAAAGGCGGCCGTCGCGGAGGAGCCCTTCGCCGTCACCTTCGGGCTGGCGATGCATTATGCGCTGGAGATGATGGCCGCCTTCGAGCCCGAGGCCCTGGCGGCGGCGATGACCGCCGTCACCAACCGCTACGGGGCACTGCTCGACGGCGGCGTATTTGAGACGATACGCGCAAGGCTGACGCGCCTGCTGGGCGATGAAACCTTCCGCCGCCTCGTCGAGGGGGAGATCGCCCGGGAGCAGCCGCTGATGTATGAGGGGGAGCTGCGCTACCTCGACCTGCTGGTGCGCCAGGAGGAGCGCTGGGTCGTCATCGATTACAAAAGCGCGCGCCGCTACGAGTCCGAACACCGCGAACAGGTCGGGTTCTACGTCAAGGCGGTTCGGGCGATCACGGAGATGCCGGTGGAAGGGTACCTCTGTTATGTGCTGGAAGAGGGGGTGGAGATCGTTGGGGTGTGACCCTTATACATAACTTAAATTCAGTAAATTATAAGTTTAAACGGATATACTTTCACACTTTTATATTCACTAAGGGTCGCAAGATGAAATTTACGAAAATTGCATCGCCTGAGCAGATCGAGCGCAACTGGGTGCTGATCGATGCTGAAGGCAAAACATTCGGCCGTCTGATCACGGAAGTCGCGACGCGCCTCCGCGGTAAAGACAAGCCATATTTCACACCGAACGTTGACTGCGGCGACTTCGTCGTCATCATCAACGCTTCCAAAGCGAAGTTCAACGGTGCGGGCAAAGTCGCAAACAAAGAGTATTTCACGCACAGCGGTTACTTCGGTAGCACAAAGAGCGTCAAGATGACCGAGCTTCTCGAGAAGAACCCGGAAAAACTCTACAAGCTGGCTACACGCGGTATGCTTCCGAAAACGAAGCTCGGCCGTGCAATGCTGAAAAAACTCAAAGTCTATGCAGGCGAGGAACACCCTCACACTGCACAGATCGCTAAGTAAGGATACTGAATCATGGCAAAAACATACGCAACTGGACGCCGCAAGTCTTCCATCGCAAAAGTATGGCTGACGCCGGGTACGGGCAAGATTACCGTAAACGGTCTCTCCCTTGATGCCTGGCTGGGCGGTCTCGAAGCAAAAAAACTGCGTGTCAAGCAGCCGCTGGCAATGACGAAGCAGGACAGCTCTGTTGATATCGTCGCCACAACACTCGGCGGCGGTTTCGGCGGCCAGGCCGACGCGCTTCGCCACGGGATCTCCCGTGCCCTCGTCAAGTACGACGAAACGTTCCGTGCGGTCCTCAAACCGGCGGGTATGATGACACGTGACTCACGCGTCGTCGAACGTAAGAAACCGGGTAAACGCAAAGCACGCCGTTCACCGCAGTTCTCCAAGCGTTAACGCTTTTTCTGCTCCCTTCGGGGCAGATATTCACTTTCTTTATCTTTCTTTCACAAAACATTCAACTTTATTTATTTTTCTTTCTTTACCCGTTTCGTTAGAATCTGCGCACTTTTTTTTCAAGGGTTGGGTATTGAAATATCTAATAAGTGGCATGATGGCCCTTTCGGCGTCGCTGATGGCGGCAGACAACACTGTCGCGGCGTGGTTCGCGGACGGAAAGGCATACGGCAATATCCGGTACTACTACATTGAGACGGATAAGGATAACGGCGCAGGCACGACCTCTTCGGCCCACGCCAACACGATCGGCGGGGAACTCGGTTACGAAACGGCGGAGCTGCATGGTCTGAAGATGGGGGCGACCTTCATGACGACCAACCCCTTTGCGCTTCCCAATGTGGTCGATACCTCCATTATCGGCAAGGACAACGGTGTGCGCGGTGTGGCGGACCCGACGCAGGGCTTCTCCGTCCTGGGGGAGGCCTACCTGCAGTACAGCCGCGGGCCGATGACCCTCTGGTACGGCCGTAAAAAATATGAGACACCGCTCATTCATACCAAGGAGGTCCGGCTGCTTCCCTCCACGGTCCAGGGGGGGATGGCCGCGGCAACGCTGGGCGGAGCGACGCTCAGCATCGGCTACCTCGACCGTTTCAAACAGCGCACCTCCAATGACTTCGTCAATATCATCGAACACGCCCTCGGTGCGGACACCGAGACGGTAACAGGGCACACTGCCGGTTACGTGGCCCCCGTCAGCATCGTCTACAGCGGCTACGGCGCGAAGCTGGAGGCGTATGACTACTGCAGTCCCGACTTTATGAATGCCCTCTACGTCGGCGCGGGCTATACGCATGCGCTGGGAACGAGCGGGGCGCTCCTGAACGTGGGGGCGCAGTACATCAACCAGCAGAGCATCGGGAACGCCGCGGACAACCTTGAGAGCAACACGTCTATTACCGGCGGAAAGAAGCTGAACAGCAACGCCTTCGGCTTCAAGGCGACGCTCTCCCACCACGAGGGGAGCCTCTTTGCCGCCTACACGAAAGTACTTCGCAGTGCGAGCGACCATGACTCGCTCGTGCTTCCCTGGGACGGTACGCCGCTCTTTACGAACATGATCACGTCAAATGACCTCTTCCAGTCGCTCTACGGCAGTGCGTTTCAGGCCGACAGCGCCTATATCGGCGGTACCCAGGGGATCAAACTCGCTTATGCGCAGGGATTCGACTTTACGGGCATCAGCGGTTTCAAGGCGACGGTCAGCTGGGCGCAGTTCAGTAACAACCGCCCCGGGTATGACAAGGACCAGCAGGACATCAACGCTGTGCTGGCTTACAAGCGTGACGCCTTTTCACTGGCGCTCAAGGGGATCTGGGTCAGCAACAACACCGGGGCATCCAAGGACGGCACCGTCAGTCAGCTCGACAGCCTCACCCAATACCGCGTGATCGCGAACTACACCTTCTAACGTCATCATAAAAAGGAGAAGAAATGACACTCAAAACATTGGCACAATCCCTGGTCGCGGCGGCACTGATCGCTACGGCCTCCTCTGCGGCGGAACATGAATCGAAAGCGCACCACGAAGCGCACTGGGACTACGCGGAAAACGGTCCGGCCCACTGGGAAGAGTTCAGCAAGACCTGCGGCATCGGACATCACCAGTCCCCGATCAACATCGTTCCGGGCAAGTCCATCGCTCTGAACCCGCAGTATGTGCTCCACCTGGATGAGGATATCCATACGACGGCGGATATCATCGACAACGGCCACTCCATCAAGGTCACGCCGAAAGCCGGGGGAATGATTGAGCTTAACGGCGAAAAATTCCGTCTGCTGCAGTTCCACTTCCACGGCAAGAGCGAGCACACCGTCGACGGCAAGCGTTACGACATGGTCGCGCACATGGTCCACCAGAACCCGGAAACGAAGCAGCTGGCCGTGGTCGCCGTCTTCTTCACCGAGGGCAAGAACAACCCGATGCTTGACAACATCGTCGGCAACGTCGGCCGCGAAGCCCGTATCGACCCTCAGGATCTGCTGCCATCCGATACCGCGCACTACTTCCACTACATCGGCTCCCTGACGACGCCGCCGTGTTCGGAGAACGTACAGTGGTACCTGCTGAAGACGCCGGTCGAGGCCTCCAAGGATCAGATCGACGCGTTCCGCAAATACTACGTGGACAACGAACGTCCCGTCCAGGAGCTTTTCGACCGCTCCATCGAGGCGAACTAAGCCTGATTCGCCTCCTTTCGGGGGGCAGCACCCCTTGTTCTAATCTCCGCTTCTGTACAATGGCGCCATGCGCATTTTTTACCTGCTGATCTTACCGCTGTACCTGGCCGCGTCGACCCTGCACCTGGCGACCTCTTCCAACCCCGCACGCCTGAACCCGATCATTGCGACGGATACGGCCAGCAGCGAGATCGCCGGCTTTATCTTCAACGGCCTGGTGAAGTTTGATAAAGACGGCAAGGAGATCATCGGCGATCTCGCCGAATCCTACCGTTTCGAGGATAACCGTACCGTCGTTTTCAAACTGCGACGCGGCGTCAAGTGGCAGGACGGCGCCCCTTTCAGTTCCGAGGATGTCGTTTTTACCTACAACATTATCAACGATCCCTCCGTTGTCTCCCCCTACACCTCGACCTTCCGGATGGTGGAGTCGGTCACGGCGCCCGATGCCTATACGGTGAAGGTGCGTTACAAACAGCCCTATTTCAAAGCGCTGGAGACCTGGATGATGGGGATTCTGCCCGCGCACCTGCTCAAGGATGAGAAGAATCTTATGAGTAGCGCGTTCAATCTGAACCCGGTCGGTACGGGGCCGTACCGCCTGAGCAAGCTTGAGTTTTCAAAGCAGATCGAACTGACGGCATTCGATGATTATTTTGAGCACCGTCCGAAGATCGACCGCATCGCTTTTCACGTCATTCCCGACCCGACAACGCGTTTTTTGATGCTCAAGGCGGGCCAGATCGATCTGAGCGGGCTTGAGGCGATGCAGTACGAGCGGCAGCTGAACGCGGCTTTTTTCAAGCAGTTCCGACCCATCGAAGAGATCTCGCACAGCTATACCTACCTGGGGTTCAACCTTCGGCTGAAGAAGTTCAAGGACCCGCGGGTACGCCGGGCGCTCTCCCTGGCCATTGACCGGCAGGCGATGGTCGATATCCTCTTTATGGGACACGGCAGGGTCTGTACGGGCCCTTTCCTGCCCGGCGGCCCCGCCTATAATCCCGAAGTGCCCATTCCGCAGCCGGACCTTGAAGCGGCCAAAGCACTGCTCAAAGCGGCGGGCTATGACGACGCCCATCCGCTCACCTTCGAAATCGCGACCTCCAACGCCACCCCGGTCCGCCCCTACGCGGCCGAGATCATCCAGCACCAGCTCTCCAAGATCGGGGTCAAGGTGACGCTGCGCATTATGGAGTGGCAGGCCTTTTTGAACATGGTCGTCTTCCCGCGGGAGTTCGAGACGGTCCTGCTGGGGTGGGCGCTCTCCCTGACCCCCGACCCCTACCTGCTGTGGCACTCCGATAACGACAAGCCTGGCGCCTTCAACTTTATCGGTTACCACAACCGTGAAGTGGACAGCCTGATCGAACGGATGCAGCAGACGGTGGAGCGGGACCGGCTTTCAACGATCTGGCAGGGGATGTTCAAACTGATCACCGATGACGATCCCTACCTCTTCCTCTACATTCCCGACGAGATTATCGTGGTCGACAGACGGATCCATCCGATCGAGCCGGCGCTGGAGGGAATCTGGCACAACTACATCGATTGGGAAATGGCACCGGAGTGAATGATGACGATTCTTTTTGACCTGGACGGTACGCTGATCGATTCGACCGAAGCGATCCTCGAGAGCTTTCACCGCACTTTTGAGGTCCTGGGGGGCGAGCACCCTTCAGACGCCGAGATCAAGGCGCTGATCGGGCATACACTGGACGACATGTACCTGCGCGTCGGGATCGCCCCCGAGGCGGTAGAAGCGTATGTCCGGACCTACAAAGAGCACTACCGCCGCATCTCGACGCTTAAAACGGTGCTGCTGCCGCAGGCGCGCGAAGCGATCGAAGCCGCTTCGGCCGTCGCGCGGCTGGGGATCGTCACGACGAAGACCGGGCTCTACTCCCGGGAGCTGATGGAACATTTCGGGGTGATGGATGCCTTCGAGGTGCTGATCGGCCGGGAGGACGTGACCCACGCCAAACCGCACCCCGAACCGGTGTTGACGGCACTGGAGCGGATGGGGGGCGATCCGGCCCGCAGTTGGCTCATCGGAGACACCCGTCTGGATGCGGAAGCGGCACGCCGGGCCGGGGTGAGTTGCGTCGGTGTTTTAAGCGGATATGATAACGAAGAGCAATTACGCTTATTAACACCGTTTATAGAAAAAAATGCCCTCGAAGCGGTCCGATACATCGCAAACAAGGGGAGAAACGTAACGTTTTGACACCCTTTTTTTCTCTTCAAAAATGAAAAGCTGTATTTAAGAGCAACTGGTTTAGAATACCCGATATCTGAGAATAGTCATCATAAGTTAGTAGTATTATGCATATACTGTTCTTAAATTTACCCGAGGAGAAACCATGCTCGAAATCAGATGGCACAGCCGTGCGGGACAAGGTGCTGTAACCGGCGCCAAAGGACTGGCGGATGTTGTTTCCACGACCGGAAAGCATGTACAGGCCTTCGCCTTTTATGGCTCTGCGAAGCGCGGGGCGGCTATGACCGCCTATAACCGCGTTGACGACCATGAAATTCTTAATCATGAAAAATATATGAACCCCGATTTCGTCTTCGTTATCGACCCGGCATTGGTCTATACGACAGACGTGACAATCAACGACAAGCCGGAGACGGTCTACATCATTACAACCCATATGAGCACGGAAGACCTGGTGGCATCCCAGCCCAAGCTCGACGGGAAAAAAGTTTACACTGTCGACTGTATCAAGATCGCTCAGGAGACGATCGGCCGTGCGATTCCGAATACACCGATGCTCGGTGCTTTCATGAAGATTTCCGGCATGTACGACATTGAGTTTTTCAAGGACAGTATGAAACGCATTCTTGCCAAGCTGCCGCCGAAAATCGTTGATGCGAACATGGACGCGATCCAGCGTGCCTACGACGAAGTGAAATAAGGAGAGCAGATGAACAACGGATGGAACGATTTTGAAATCGGCGCAATGCTGCGCTCGTTCGACGGTGCGGTCAATGATGTCGCTACGACGCTTCAGGAAGACCGCCCCTACTCCAAATCGAACTCCTTTACGGCGAGTGTCGCAGACTGGCGTATCGAAAAACCGATCTTTAACAAGGACTACTGTATCGACTGTCAGTTCTGTTGGATCTACTGCCCGGATATCTCCATTATTTCCCGGGACAAGAAGATGGTCGGCGTCGACTACGATCACTGCAAAGGCTGCGGTATCTGTGTCGAGGTATGCCCGACGAACCCGAAATCCCTGCTGATGTTTGCCGAGCAGGAAGATGAAGACAAAGCACTTGCCGGCTGGCCGGAAAAAGAGAAGAAGGAGAACTAATGGCAGATAAAATGGAACTGCGCGACGTCGAGGTCTGGGACGGTAACATGGCCGCCAGCCAGGCACTGCGCCAGGTACAGATCGACGTCGTCGCGGCGTACCCGATCACCCCTTCGACCCCGATTGTCGAGAACTACGGTAACTATCTGGCAAACGGCTACATCGACGGCGAGTTCGTCATGGTCGAGTCCGAGCACGCGGCGATGTCCGGCTGTATCGGTGCTGCCGCAGCGGGCGGCCGTGTCGCAACGGCGACCTCTTCCCAGGGCTTTGCCCTGATGGTCGAGACCCTTTACCAAGCATCCGGTATGCGTCTGCCGATTATCCTGAATGTCGTCAACCGTGCCCTGGCTGCACCGTTGAACGTCAACGGCGACCACTCCGATATGTACCTCGGACGCGACAGCGGCTGGATTCAGTTCGATGCGTATAACCCGCAGCACGCCTATGACCTCAACTTCATTGCTTTCCGCGTCGCGGAAGACCATGAGATCCGCCTGCCGGCAATGGTCCACCAGGACGGCTTCCTGACGTCGCATACGGCGCAGGGTGTCAAAACAATGGACGATGACACTGCTTATAACTTCGTCGGCGAATTCAAGCCGATGAACGATATGCTCGACCTCGATCACCCGGTCACGCACGGTGTCCAGACCGAAGAGGACTGGCACTTCGAGCACAAAGCGCGCCAGCACAATGACCTGATGACGAAGGTCTTCCCGAAGATCGAAGCTGCATTCGATGCGTTCGAAAAAATGACGGGCCGCCGCTATAACATCGTTGAAACGTACAAGACGGAAGATGCGGATGCGGTTGTCGTCTGTATGGGAACTTCCGTTGAAACGGCGTACGAAGTGGCCGATGAGCTGCGTGCCGATGGCAAGAAAGTCGGCGTAATCGGTATCCGTGTCGTCCGTCCGTGGCCGCACGCGCAGATCGCAGAGGCCCTCAAGGGGATCAAAGCGATCGGTGCCCTCGACCGCTCTTCACCGAACGGTACCTTCGGGATGCTCTACAACGAACTGGCCGGTACGGTCGTTAACAGCGGTGAAGTGAAAGTCCTGACGAACTACGTCTACGGCCTCGGCGGCCGTGACCTCACCAAAGTCCATCTGCGCGAAATCTACGCAGAGCTGCTTGCCAATGCGGAAGCCGGCAAGCCGACGACACCGCTGCAGCAGCTGATCGGGGTCCGCGGACCGAAGATCAGCTTCCACTAAGGAGAAGAGATATGAGCGAAATGAAAAAGATTAAAAACCTTAAAGAGTTTTCAACATCCGCGGACCGTTTCGAGGGGGCAAACCTCCTCTGTCCGGGGTGTGCGCACTCTATCATCGTCCGCGAAGTTCTCAACGCGACGAACGATGACCTGATCCTTGCGGCATCGACAGGCTGTCTGGAAGTTTGTACGGCGGTTTACCCCTATACGTCATGGGACGCTTCCTGGATCCATATCGGCTTCGAGAACGGCTCTACGGCTGTTGCGGGTGCCGAGGCGATGTACAAGGCTCTCAAACGCAAAGGGCGCCTGAAGCAGCCGGACCGCGAGCCGAAATTCGTTGCGTTCGGCGGCGACGGCGCCTCTTACGACATCGGTTTCCAGTGGATCTCCGGCTGTTTCGAACGCGGTCATAACATGATGTACGTCGTTCTCGACAACGAAGTCTACGCCAATACCGGCGGACAGCGCTCCTCTTCCACACCGATCGGTGCGAGCACAACGACAGCCCCGGCGGGTCGCGTCAGCTACGGCGAGAAGATGCACAAGAAAAACATGATGCAAATCATGGCGGCGCACGGCTCACCGTACGTTGCGCAGGTTGCACCGAACAAGTGGAAAGATATGGTCAAGAAGATCCAAACCGGTTTCGCGACCGAAGGCCCGGTCTTCATCAACGCCATGTCCGCCTGTACGACGGAGTGGAAGTTCCTTCCCGAAGATACGATTGCGATCTCCGATCTGGCGACGGACTCCCTGGTCTTCCCGCTCTACGAGATCATCGGCGGTACGAAGCTCAACATCACCTACCGTCCGAAAAATGTCATCCCGGTCAAGGACTATCTCGGTGCGCAGGGGCGCTTCAAGCACCTCTTCAAACCGGAGAACAAGCATGTCCTCGACGAGTGGCAAGCTCGTGTCGACCGCGACTGGGAATACCTCCAGCGCCGCGAAGAGGCCAGTGTCTAAAAGACACGGCTTCGCCCCCTATTAACCCCATCCGTTAAAGCCCCCTTCAATACACAAACGCTACCATTTGAAAAATTTTCATCCGATGTTAAAGGACAAATATGCCTCTGCTTGACAGTTTTACAGTCGACCATACCATCATGCCGGCGCCGGCAGTGCGCAAGGCCAAAGGGATGAAGACACCCTGCGGGGATGCCATTACGGTCTTTGACCTTCGCTTTTGCAAACCGAACGAGGAGATCATGCCCGAGCGTGGGATCCATACGCTCGAACATCTCTTTGCCGGATTTATGCGCGACCACCTCAACGGCAACAACGTGGAGATCATCGATGTCTCCCCGATGGGGTGCCGTACCGGGTTCTACATGAGCGTGATCGGTACGCCGGAGGAGGTGCGTGTCGCCGAAGCCTGGGAAGCATCAATGAAGGACGTTCTCGGTGTCGAACACCAGGAAGATATCCCCGAACTCAACCTCTACCAATGCGGTACCTGTAAAATGCACTCCTTGGACGAAGCCAAGGCGATCGCGTCGGGCGTGCTGGACAAAGGGGTCGGCGTGATGGACAACGATGCGCTGAAACTGGACCTCTCCAAGGTTGAAAAGGCGGTCTGCTGATGAAGCTGCTGCTGCCGATGGACCGGGAGGATACCCAGGAGGGTTCCCTCGTTCCGATCGCGGAGGCCAAGACTTGGGGTCTGGTCGACGTGGAGGAGGGGCAGGTCGTCGAAGTCCGTTTTTTCGCGGAGAAGGAGACGGCGCTGGAGGAGTGGCCCGATGCCGTTATCGTGCCGGGTGATTTTGAACCGGTGATGGAGTTCATCGAACAGCAGATGATGGTCCTTGTCGCGCATATGCAGCGTTCCATCGACGACATCGTCGAAGCCTTCCTCTTCAAAGAGCTGCACGAACTGGCGTTCTGACGCCGGTTTTCTTTCAAAAAAGCTGAATCAAGTATCAATTTTCCCTTATTTTTCTTAACATCTTAAAAACTGTATAATTACACCCAATTATACTTGGGCCCCCCGGTTTTACCTGGCCGGCGTGTGCCCGACAAAAGGGTTTTTATGGCTTTTTCCAAAGAGAAACGCAAAGGGACGATCAGCGGTATCATCTTTGTCGCGATCGTCGCCGCCGCCGCCACCTATATCGCGGCGCTGGCCCCGGTAGCGAAACTGGGGATATCTCCCTTGGTTGTGGGTATCGTGATCGGTATCTTCTACGCAAACACGCTGCATAACCATTTCCCGGAAGCGTGGGAGAGCGGGATTGTCTTCTCCGGTAAAAAAATCCTCCGTTTCGCTATTGTCTTTTACGGTTTCCGTATTACCTTCCAGCAGATCGCCGAGGTCGGTATCGAAGGGTTTATGGTCTCGCTGATCATGCTGGGCTCGACCTTTATCCTCGGGACTTGGCTCGGGAGCAAGATCTTCGGCCTTGACCGCGATACCGCTATGCTGACGGCATCCGGCGCCTCTGTCTGCGGTGCGGCTGCGGTCCTGGCGACGGAGCCGGTCCTCAAAGCCGAAGAGCACAAAGCGGCGATCGCCGTCTCCATGGTCGTCTTGTTCGGTACGATCGCGATGTTCCTCTACCCGGCACTCTACAGTGCAGGGGTCTTCGACATGACGCCGCGCGAATTCGGTATCTATGTCGGCGGCACGATCCACGAGGTTGCGCAGGTCGTCGCCGTCGGCGGTGCGTACGGCACCGAGGCGAGTGATGCGGCCGTTATCGTCAAAATGACCCGCGTTATCATGATCGCCCCGATGCTGATCCTGTTGGGGATCTACCTCTCCTACGCTGCGAAGAAAAGCGGCGGCGAGGGCGGTGTGATCAAGCTCGTCATCCCCTGGTTTGCCGTCTACTTCGTGGGGATGGCCGGTGTCAACTCCCTGATCCACGGCTACGTTCACGGCGGTGTGAGCGAAGCGGTCGCGGGGCTGATCACTACGACGATCGCTTATGTGAACGAGATCGATACGTTCCTGTTGACGATGGCCATGACGGCGCTCGGTATGGGAACGCGTTTCGCGAAGTTCAAAGGCCTCGGCCTCAAGCCGATCTACGCCGCCGGTGCGATGTTCGTCTGGCTTGTTGTCGGCGGTTACTTCATCACCAAAGCGGTCGTCGCTACGTTCTAGCACGACCTTTTCTTCAAAAAAGGCCGCTTCGCACGAAGCGGTTTCCCCCTTTTCTACATTCCCACCATGTGATATACGTTGTCTTTTGCGATCTACAATTGGGAAAATCCCCAATGGAAACGATCAATGAAATCAGTTTCGGACTATGTGAAAAGTGCACTCGTCGGTTTCATGCTATTGACGGGTACTATGGCGGACGGCAGGAGCCTGGAGGACACGCGGCGCAACAGCGATGACGTGCCGAAGCTTCAGAGCGCAGAGCGATCTCAGGAGGTGCAGGCACGCATCGAGGGGCAGTTCAGCCGCAGAGACGGTGCGCATATCGCGCTGACACGTTATCTGCGCAAACGGCTGCGTTTCCCTGAGAGCTTTGTCCATATCAAAACGTACTATCGCCGTGAAGGCGAGCGTCTGCACGTGGAGATGGTCTACCGGGCAAAAAATGCGCAGGGGAATTTCTGCACGGAGCGGATGCGGGCAGTGGTCTCGCCGGAAGGGGCGTTATTCGGTGTCCGCTGCGCGTGACGTATCTAGCTGCGCTGTTTTGGTCTCCCGGAAAAGACCGTTGAGTGTTGAGAGCAGCTGCATCGGGTCGACCTGGACGCCCTGCAGCATCACGGCAAAATGCAGATGCGGACCGGTCACGCGGCCGGTACTGCCGCTGAGGCCGATCGGTTCTCCTTTGGCGACGCTGTCGCCGACCTTGACGTCGATACGGCTGAGGTGGTAGTAGCAGCTGTAAAGCCCCTCCCCGTGGTCGACAAGCACGGAGTTCCCGGCGTAATAGCGCTCTTTGGCGAGTACGACCACGCCGTCGTTGACGGCAGCGACGGGGGAGCCGGGCTTGGCCCGGAAATCGGTGCCGGAATGAAAGCTCCTGAGGCTGCCGTTGAAGAGCCTTGCCGTGCCGAAAACACTTGTAACGTTGCTCTCCATCGGAAGGGCAAAGGGCGTAGACCAGAAGCGCTGCGGCGTAAAGCGGCCGTAGATCGCCATCGCCTCACGGTACTCTCTCGAGACGCGTTTCTGCTGTTCGGGATTCGGTTTGACCTTGGAGGGCTGGACATGAAGGGTTTCGGAGGGGTAGTTGCCGTCAATGATGCGGAAAGGGATCAGTTCGTCCCCTTCCGGGCTGAGACGGTGCAACTGCTTTTCTCCCGGTGCCGTGCGGTACCCGACGGGAATAAGGGCAATGCGTTGATCGGGATCGGCCGGATGCTGCAGCAGCGGGATCTCTTTCCCCCGGTAGAAAAGCCTCGCATCGTCATCGGCGGCGAGGCTGATCATGGCGGTCTGACCGTTGGCGATCTCTGTCGCAGCTGCCGGTAGCAGCGTGCATAACAGCAGCAGGAGTAAAAGAGATGACCGCATGAGGATCCTTTGGTGGATAGCTTTTAACAGTATAGGCGGTTTCAGGTAAAGCATCCTTTTAACGATAGCGGTAACGTGGAAGCCAGCAGCATTCCGGTCAGATTCGATAGCACGGATGACGTAGTACTTGGAGCAGTAGAGAAAGGCAACGGAAAGCTAATACTATACTTGATTAATAAAGTATATTTACTTGTGTATTATGATTTTTCTTTGATATGATCGCTCTAAAGATTGAAAAAGGTCCGCAAAACGACGGATCTGCCAAGGAGATATCATGGCTGCTGCATGCCCCGTGGCACTGATAAAAATAGATGAGAACCTGGTAAGACTGCAGGCGTTTCTAGTGGTAATAGCTGTCGCCGCATTTTTGTGGAGCGGCTCGTTCTGGCTGCTGGCGCTGCTGGTGTATGATTTCGCGATACGCGTTCTGGGGGCACCGAAGGGGAGCCCTTTCTTCCTGACAAGCCGGGCGGTCGTGAAACGATTGCCTGTCTCGGCGAAGCCGGTAGATGCGGGGCCGAAGAAATTCGCGGCGAAGATCGGATTGGTTTTCGTCATCACGGCCCTGCTGCTTGCGGTGGGAGGTTACGTTGAGGCTGCGACATGGCTGATGACTGTCATGGCGCTTTTTGCGTTGCTGGAAGCCGCCTGCGGCTTTTGTGTGGGGTGTAAACTCTATACGCTCTGTCTGCCGCTCTTTTCGCGGCAGTAGGGAACGTTACCAGTAGCGGACGCGGCCGCTGTCGACGTGGACGAAGTGGGAATCGGGATAAAAGCCGACCCCGCCGACTTTTTCACTGACGGCGGCTTTGCGGAGCATGGAGAGCTGCGTACCGGGCAGGTTGATGTCCATCGCTTTGCCAAGCATATGGAGGCTTTTTTTCGCGACGCCGGAAGTGTTGTTGTGCAGCATGGCATTGGTCTTCGGCGAGCGGTAGCCTGAAATGATGTGAAAGGCTTCTTTGCTGTCGAGTTTGGTACGGATGGCGTAGAGCAGGTCAAGAAGTTCAGGGTCCATTGCTATCTCCGTGCCCGTCCGGTAGTCCCTGAGGATCTTATTGATATCGACGAGGGATTCCGGGATAAAACTGCCTTCGGCCCAAAAAGTGGTTTTGAGGCTTTCACCCGTATGAATGTTGTAGAAAGAGAGCGTTTTCTCATACGCGTCGGCTGTACTGCCGAACAGTGTATTCGGAAGGGCGGCCGCCAGGGCCGCCGCCCCGCCCAGTTTCAAAAACGCTCTGCGATCCATTGTCTGTTCAAACGCCATCCGAATCCCCCTGTTTCTTATTTCTTATGTATATTATTATACCAAAACGAAACATGGTGGTGCATCAGTAGTTTAAATTACTTAGTATTTCTTAAGATAATGACTGAGTTTTCGATCGTACTTGTAGATGTCGTCGTAGAAATAGACCACGCCCTCTTCATCGACGCGCGCGGTCTGGTAGGTGATATAGACGGGGACGGGAGTGGTGAGACGGACCCAGCGGTTTTCGCCTGTCAACAGCTGTGTCAGGAGTGCTTTGTAAGTGATATCCGGATCATCGAGTGAGAGAAGGTAATGGGCCAGCTCCATCGGCTTTCTGACCCGGATGCAGCCGGAGCTATGGGTACCGTTGCCGTTTTTAAAGAGCGATTGTGAAGGCGTATCGTGGATATAGATATCGTAGGGGTTCTGAAAGAGGAACTTGACGTAACCCAGCGGGTTTTTTGCGCCGGGGTCTTCGCGGAAGGTATAGCGATTGGTATCGCTCTGCTGCCACTGCATCCAGTCGATGGTCCGGGGGTCGATGGGGTGGCTCTCGTCGGCGTCGTCGGCGGCGAAAAGCTTGATGTGTTTTACGGCCAGGTAGTGGGGATCGGTTTGAAGTTTCGGAATAAGGTCTTCGTTGAGGATCGTTGCCGGCACGCGCCAATAGGGGTTGAGGACGATGTAGCGCATCATGGAAGCGAAGGTGGGGGTCTCGCGTTCGCGGCGTCCGACGATCGCCCGCATGGTCAGCAGCGGTTCATCGTCCTGCATGACTTCCAGGGTGAAACCGGGGATATTGACGATGATATAGGGACCGCCGTTGTGGGGCGGCAGCCATTTCCACCGCTCCATATTGAGGCGGATCTTCTTCATGAGCACTGACGGGGACTGGGCCATCTTAGCCGATGTGACCGGACCAACGATGCCGTCTGCCGTGATGCCGTGGCGACGCTGGAAACGTTTGACGGCATCGCGCAGCCGCTCCGTCTCCTCCGCTTCGTCTTCGGAGGGGGGATCGACCAGGTCGCCGGTCATGGCGAGACGGCGGTAGACATTGGCGTCGTCGGCGTAGTCTGCGGCATGGGTACTCCAGCCTCCCGCGTCGGCGATCCGCCGATACTCGGCGAGGGCCGTACGCAGCCGCTGATAACCGATGTGGTTCGGTGCGACTGAGAGCAGGACATCCTGTACGCCGCCCTGCGCAACGTGCTCCGTCAGGAGGGCGGCAGGTTCGAGGAGCGAATTGTCGAATTCGTGGGTGGCATTGAGATCCGCGCCGTAGGCCTGGCCGTAATGCAGATCGTGTCCGAGTGAAAAAAAAGCATCGGTAAGCAGCACGTCAAGCTGTGCAAGCTGTAGCGTTGCATTCCCCTCCTCCTGGCGGAGGGATTGGATTTCGGTTAAATGGTAGGCGGGCGTATTGGGGTCGAGCCCTTCGTCCGCGATGCCGTCGATCATGAGCCAGAGCATGTCCGCGCCGGGAAGGAGACGGCTGTCGCGGCTCCAGAAGGGCGCGAAGCCGCGTGCGGCATAAAAACGCTTTGCTGCGGTCGCCAGCGCCGGCATCTCCGCTCTGGCGGTGACGTTTTCATCCGCCACGCTGCGGATTAGCGCGGCGACGGGGCCAGCAGCGACCGCTACGGGTTGCGTACGGTTGGCCTCCTCTGTACTTTCAAGGGCAATAATTTGTGTGCCAATGAGCAGCCACGCCTTCAGAACAGTGATCACGACCTGTTGAAAAGTAGAGTGTTTCACGTCTGCCGTCTTTTGATCGGGGATATATCCCTATTGTATCCAGATTTATCCCAAGGGGAAGAGCGGTTGACGGAGGCGGGGCGGTTTCAGGTTCGTCTGCGGTAACTGAGGGCCTCCAGGAGATGAACCGCGGCGATCTCGGGACTCCCTTCGATGTCGGCGATGGTACGGGCGACTCTCTGTAGCTTTTTGATGGCGCGGAAGGAGAGTGCGAAGCGCTGCACGGCCTGGGAGAGCAGGGTGTCGCTTTCACCGTCCAGGCGGCAGTAGGTGTCGATGCCGGCGTCGTCGAGGCGACCGTTGAGCGCCTGCTGCCCGCGCGAGCGTTGCAGGGAATGGACACGCAGCACCGTCTCGTGCATCGCTTCCGAGGTGAGCGAAGCGCTGTCCTCGGCCCGGACGGGCTGCATCTGCACATAGAGGTCGATGCGGTCGAGGAAAGGGTCGGAGAGTCTGGAGCGGTAGCGCCGGATCTCCAGATCGCTGCAGCGGCACTCCAGCGCGTCGTTCAGCAGGTTGCCGCAGGGACAGGGGTTCATCGCCGACACGAAGAGGAAGTCCGTCGGGTACTCCACCTTCGAGTGGACGCGCGAGATGCGGATGCGTCTGTCCTCCAGGGGCTCGCGCAGGGCTTCGAGCACCTGTTTGGAGAAGTGGGGGAGCTCATCAAAGAAAAGGATGCCGTTATGGGCCAGCCCCACCTCGCCGATTTGGGCCCGGTGGCTGCCGCTGTCATTTCCAATTATTTATGCTACAATCGAAAGGCAAAGCCCGTGTATTCTGATACAAAATTCCAACTAATTATGCAAATATTTCCAAATATTTGTGCAAAACCTTTACAGAATTCCAATTATTCATGCAACTTCTTGGAAGTGGAAAAATGAAGATTTCATTGAAAAATAGAAAAATCGGATACACCTATGGAAGCATTTCCGGCTATTATGCATTTAGGAAAGAGAAGAGCATAGCGTTTGAGTCGACGCTTGAAAGAGATTTACTTGTTGTACTGGAGTTCTATGATCTGGTACTGGATGTTATAGAGCAACCGGTGACACTAGAGTACTTTGGTGCTGATGGCAACTGCGTGCAATATACGCCGGACTTTCTCGTGCATTTCAAACTTTCTTCCCAAGGCAATGCACGAAAGCCTTATCCAAAGCCAATGCTTATTGAAGTTAAACCATCTAAAAAGCTCAAATCTGACTTCTCCACGCTCCGCCCAAAATTCAAGCTTGCCACAAAATACGCTTTAGAGAATGGATATGTGTTCAAAATCTTCGATGAAAAGAAAATCCGTGGGCAGGCCTTCAAAAACATTAGTTTCTTAGCAAGGTACAAAAACTACGAGTATGATCCTGATGAGCGACATCGCATCATTTCAAATTTAATGATTTTGGGGGAAGTGACTATAGAGAATTTACTCGCATCACTCTACGTCACTGATAGCGAACGGGGTATAGGACTCGGGCATGTATGGCATTTGATCGCGAACAAACACGTAGTATGCGATATAGGGTTGCCTTTGGGCAAGCATACAGTGGTCTGGGCGAAAGAAGAAGAGAATAACTGTTTGGGAGCTCACTATGCATTCTGAGACGGAAGCACATAAACTCGACAGACGCCTTGTAAAAGTTGAAAAAGATGGCTATGTCCAATACCAAGGCGAAGTATATAAAGTGTCACTGATTATCGACCCACACGAGATTGTTGGGATAAATACCAAGACCGGAAGTGCAACAAGGTTATTGGCTAGGGACTTAAAACCAATAGAGTTTAGTGAATCAAGCGGCTATGAGATTATCGACAGGGATATGTTGGATATTTCTGATGAGACTTGGGAAAAAGTAGAGCGCCGATATGAAGGTATCAAACCAATATTGAATGGAGCTTCCAAGGTTGAAATCGAACAACATGCAGAGCAGATGAATGTCCACTATACCACCTTG
Source organism: Sulfurimonas sp. HSL-3221 (assembly GCF_021044585.1). Classification (GTDB taxonomy): domain Bacteria; phylum Campylobacterota; class Campylobacteria; order Campylobacterales; family Sulfurimonadaceae; genus Thiomicrolovo; species Thiomicrolovo sulfuroxydans. Next base: position 201,805 of record NZ_CP087998.1, read on the forward strand.
TATCGATGGTATAAAGAATACAGGGAGAGCGGGACAATTTTAGGTCTTGCACCACGGAAGAAAGGCCCAAAGCCTGGTAAGTCAGGAATCAACAGCCGGGCTGAAGCAATTATCCAGGAAATGATCCAAAAATTCTATTTGACTAAACAACGACCAAACGTATCGTCCATCATCCATAAAGTATTTAATCAGTGCAAGCAGGAGAATGTCACCCCACCCGGCAAGAATACGATTAGAAATAGGATTGCCGGTATTTCAGAATATGAACGACTAAAAAAACAGGGAAATGCGTCGATCGCAAGGGATAAGTTTGAGCCAAAACCTGGGAGCTTTAACGCTGAATACCCGCTGCAGATTGTACAGATTGACCATACCCGTGCCGATGTCATCCTTGTCGATGACGAGACGAGGGCACCTATCGATCGACCATGGCTCACCGTAATGATTGACCTGTATAGTCGAATGGTTGTGGGATTCCATCTGTCCCTAGAAGCCCCCAGTGTTACATCGGATGCATTGTGTATTGCAAACGCAGTGCTTCCAAAAGATCAAATCCTACTTGAACATGGCATTGAGGAGGAGTGGGATGTCTGGGGGTTCCCGCAAACTATTCATTCCGATAATGGTGCAGATTTCAGATCAGAGAGCCTGAAGAGGAGTTGTCTTGTATATGGAATGAATTATATGTTTAGGTCGCCAGGCGTTCCCAGCCTAGGTGGGCATGTCGAAAGAATGATTAAAACAATCATGGATGAAACGCACAATATCCCCGGTACGACGTTTTCAAATATCTTTGAACGCAAGACATATGATTCCGAAGGCAATGCGATGATGACTTTTTCGGAGTACGAAAAGTGGCTATTGCTCTTCCTTACCAAAATATACCATAAGCGTCAGCATCAAACTTTGGGAGTGTCTCCAGAGGCGAAATGGAGAGAGGGCATATTTGGCAGCGCCTTGCATGAAGGCGTGGGGTATCCCCCAAAACCATCCGATCCGCAGACTGTTTTGCTTGACTTCCTGCCAATGGTTATGCGCACCATCCAGCGCAACGGTGTAAATATCGACGGACTGAACTATTATGACCAGTCTCTACGCCCATTCATCAACCAGATTGATCTGCAAACAGGAAAAAAGAAGCAATTCATTTTTAAAAGAGACATTCGCGATATCAGCTTTGTGTGGTTTTATGAGGAAGTGAACCAAGTTTATTACAAAGTGCGTTTGGCTGACATGACCATTCCAAGGATGAGTCTATGGGAGTTGAAAGAAATCAGAAAGAGACTGAAGAATGCAGGTACGCAAGCCATTACGCCGTACAAACTAGCAGAGGCATATGAGGAACTGCATGAACACATCGAAAGTTCTTCACAAAAATCAAAAAAAGCGAGACGGCAGCTTCAGAAAATAAAGAATCAGGAGCATTCTAAGCAGAAAGATCCAAAGCCGATTGTTAAGACAGAAGAGCCGGCAAAAGCCGGGGATGAAAGCCTATGGGATGACGATGACCTTCCCGTTTTTGATTAGGATTGTAGAGTGAGCATCCCATATTCCCATATCCATGACGATTATAAGCATCTACTTGATCTGGATGCAGAACGCCGCATTGCTTCACTTGATGAAGACGTATGGATCAATTACCCAAAAAGCGACAGCGTCATTCAATTGCTAAATAGAATCATCAATATGCCCAAAAAACCCAGGATGCAAGGGTTGTTGATAATTGGAGAAGCAGCTATTGGGAAGACGTCCATCGTCAATAGATTTGCCCAAATGCACCCGGATGTCACTTTTGAAGATGAGGACCGGATAACACATGTGCAACGGCCTGTCATACAGGCTGTAATGCAAAATTCGGATGAACGGGAACTTTACATTGCTATTCTGGAAACGTTCTTAACTCCATTTAGGAAAAACGATACACGCTTGAAGCTGAAATACCAGGCCATTTCTTTGATGCGTGCTTGCCATGTCAAGATGTTGATCCTGGATGAAATCCATAATTTACTACGCGGAACCCCGGTGCAGCAGAGAAGCATCATGGATGTCTTAAAAAACCTTAGCAACGAGCTGATGATACCCATTGTAGGTGTCGGCGTCCACGAAGCAGCACTTGTCTTGGGGTCGGAACCCCAACTCGCGAGCCGCTTCGACATTGCGAGATTGCCTCTGTGGGATATGGACAAAAACTTCAGAGCACTGCTTGTCGCTTTCGAAAAAAGGCTTCCTTTGAAGAAGCCTTCGCATATCGATAGGAAAGAAAAGGCAACACTGATATACCAGTATTGCCAGGGGAATTTGGGGGATCTGCACAGGCTTCTTGTGGAATGCAGTAAAAGCGCGATAGAACGGGGGCTCGAAGAGATCACTGTGGATCTCATTAAAGAAAATCAGTGGGTCATGCGTTCGAATAAACAAAGAGCACGCGAGATACCGCTTTGATCCCTGTGCGGCCAAAACCCTGGGAGGATGAGATTCTGAGCTCTTGGTTGATTCGCTGTTCCATTATGAACGGGAGTGATCCCACCAGTTTTGCGGATGCGATTTGGCCGAAGTCCAGGATGTGGACCAAGGATATGGATCGATTCTTGCCGGAGGATAAAGTATATGCTTTGTCTGAAGCTACCTCGTTATCCCCTGGAGAGATCGTTGGGATGACACTGGCCGGCGTAATAGAAAAAGTAACCCACCTCTCCCGAATGAAACCAACCATAGCATGGCCATGGGTTATTCCAACTGGTAGCCGCAGCAGAAAACGAGTAAATGGTCTTCACTTTTGTCCAAAGTGTCTTGGACTTTCGACTGTCTATTTCAAGAAGCAGTGGCGCCTCTCATGGAACGTCGCCTGTCCTCATCACAGCATTCTGCTACATATTCATTGCCCTGCATGCCATTCCGTATTTTCCCCCCAGCTGGTGCAATATGATGATGGTGACGTCTCCAAGTGTCATATGTGTGGTTATGACTTGAAATCGACCAGCTCCTTGCCGGCAAACGAGATGGCTTTGGATCTACAGGAGTATCTCAATGCAATAGCTATAAATGATCAATATGCAAAAGATGTTTTTCCCTTGCTGGAGGGGAAAACACATTTGGTTTTTGCGACCGTGAGATTACTAATGCGTTTTTTTCGCAGAGCCGATCGTTGCCAGGCTGTTCAGAGGGTCGTGGGTAGGCTCGACGGGCAAGAAGAAAGGCGCTTGAAACATGCCGGCAATCTACTTGATATGGCTGGCGTAGATGAGCGGCACTACCTGTTGACTCTTGTCGGAAAGCTCTGCAAAATGCAGCATAACGATGTTCTTTTTATTTTACGCGAGGAAGGCGTAACGCGTCAAATGTTTGAAAGAACAAAGTGCGAGTTGGAATCGACGATAGACGACATAATGGGTGCTCTGAAAGACAACGTAAGAGGAGAAGTGCATCGGAAGTTGTCAACGAGATCTTTAGAGCCAAAGAGCAAGCGTGAGATCGAAATTAAAATGGACGAGCTCAGGAGATATCTGTGAAAGAAACTCATTGCAGCAGTTGTGCAAAAGTACTGGATGGAGAGTGGTCGTACAGATACAGAGGAGAGCGTTTCTGCCGCCAATGTTTTGAATCGAATTTTACCTTGCGAACATGCACAAAATGTGGCCGAAAAAAGAAAGTTCACAACGATCTAGTGGTTGCTGTTTGCAAGATATGCCAAGTTAAAAATTCCCCGTGTATAAGATGTGGGAAGACTGACTATACGCCAGGATTGATCAGTGGACAAGGACCGGTATGCAACTCATGCTCAAAGTATTTTCGCCCCTATAAAACTTGTACAGAGTGCGGAAAAACTACATACACTGTCTCTAATAGAACATTTAACGATGGAAAGGTGGCACTTGTTTGCCAATCTTGCTACAACAAGCACTTGCCTGTCTGCTCTCAATGCAGAAAACAGAGAAAGGCTTATACATATGATGATGAACAAAAGCCAGTATGCCGGATTTGTGCGTTGGAGGGAACACGGACATGCAAAGTTTGTGGCGAGGAATTCCCTGCAGGCGTTGGTCGTATTTGCACGTCGTGCAGCAGTAACAACTCGTTAGGCCGCCAGATTGATTTTGGTCAGCATGCCTTGTCACCCTTTATGGCCGAATATTTTACACAATTTTCACAGTGGCTTGTGAAAAGAAGAGGCTCGCAGTTCGCTTCCAATAAGATCAAGCAATATTTTCCTTATTTCTTTGACCTGGATCGTTTTGCAGAAGAGCTAGAAAGGCATCCATCTTACGAAGAACTCGTTGACCGTTTCACGGTGGCCAGAACACGTCAAAATCTTCTTGTGAGCATTTTTCTGGATGAGATCGGAGTGATCAGAATTGACAAGAGAGTACAGGAAGAATACTCCAACATGGATATGATTGAACGTTATCTCGGTAGATTCCCTAAGAAGACTTGGCAAGCGGATATGCTTCATAAATATTCTGAACACTTGCATACAAAGCTTCAAAACGACCAAACGACGGTACGGTCAATACGGTTAGCATTAGGTGGCGCCGTAAATTTATTGCATTACTGCAGGCATTTTGTGCCGGTCGAATTATCCAATAAAGCCCTGCATGGGTACCTATGGAAATTCCCTGGACAAAGGGGTACTTTGACAGGGTTCGTCAATTTCGTAAACAGCGGATATTCAATAGACCTCCAGCTTCCAAACGCGGGCAAGACAATACTGCATACTCCAACTAAAAGCCGCCAATTGCTTGAGCGTCTCTTTTTGGAGGCACTTAGAAGCGGAGAACAGGATCTAAGCAGTGTTGTCAAGAAGACTGTACTCGCTATAGAGTATCTGCATCATGTCGGTATTCCGGACAATGTTGTAATTGAACTACGTGACATAAAAAGATCAAAAAAGGATAGCAGCTGGAGTGTACGTTTGGCAGGAAGGGAGTTTTATTTGCCGGAGGAGGTCACTCCTGCGGCAAAATGATCATTTATCCTTGCAGAACGCTTCGTGGAATGAATGATATTCACTAATCAGGTGTATATCTCTCAAAGAAGCTTTTTCGTTTTTCTTGTGGCGCAATTTTGTTGATCTCAAAAGCATATTGACATATGTTGGATAAGTTGCGTTACCATCGCATATTTTTTTTAGAGAAGAGCTATTTTTATCTTGTACAATTTCCTGGACCACTTCCTTTGGGTAATAATAGACGATGTTGTCTCTAATGCCCATCATGAGAATAATCTGCGATTGGTTTTGATCAGAAAACTGAACCTCTTGAATGGCCGGTAAAGTAGATTCCATGGTATAGCTTTCTACAGCCATATCAACCAGGTAATCTTTAAAAAGAGGGTCGTCAACTTTGAGATAAGTCGCTCTCACAAAATTCACCCCTGAAATCATCAATGTAATAGCTAGAAAAATCATTGCTCCTGCTGTAATAGTGACTAACGCACTTTTGATGGAATCAAGCAAACTAGGTTTGCATTTGATGATATATTGTTTGCTCATCTTTTCAAGCACATGTAGTGGGAGTACTCCACCACCTCCCATGACGAGTGTATACGCAAGTATCAAGCCGCCAATGAATAGAAGGGTTTCTTCTGCAATCAGAACGACCGATTCAATTGAGATGGAATGTAGTGGGAATCCGAAGATTAATAGTCTGACAACAATGCTCACGACGACAATAGAAAACATCGCAATGAACAAACTCAGTACATTGCCAATCGATAGCTTGTTTTTTACTTCGTCGATGAAGTGTCTGATCGGGTTGGTGTCAGTGAATTTTTTTGTTTCGGACTCAAAGGGACAAAGATGTTTCTTGATTACTGCAGCACTCTTTTTGTCTTTGACTGGTACTACAAACAAATCAATGAGCAGGTTCTTCCGGTCTTGTCTTGGTTCAAGAAACGAGTGCAGTCCAGACTTAAACTCCATGCGCATGATGTCCTCAAACAAATTAGGCCTATTCCCCGATATGGCTTGCATTGTAAAAATGATGCTGTTGGTTATTTGATCGGTAACACATATAAAGAAAAATACTTCTGGCCGCTTGCCATCTTTGGGGGTATCCAAAAAGGAAAGGGTGTAATTGTGCTGATAGGCCAGGAACTTTTCTACTGTTGTAGATGTGTGGTATTGACCATATGCACTACATAGTTTCACGAAGTCTTTCATATAATTGTCTGTCATAGAACCCTCCAATGTTTTTTGTGCCTGCAATATAGCAAATAGATAAAATATTGTTCAAAAATATTTCATATTGCATCTTGTGGTATCACATATTGTGTTTTAGATAGTCGATACAAGGAAATGAAATGATAAAAACTCTTGCCATACTCTTACTATTGACAGCTTTACTATCAGCAATATCCATTCATGAGAAAGATTTTGGGAATGTCCGGATTGCAGAAGTGACAAGTATTTATGATGGGGACACATTTAGGGTGAATATATTAGGTTATCCCGGAATTATAGGAGAACGCATCCCCATTCGGCTAAACGGCATTGATACGCCCGAGATAAGAGGGAAGTGTGATAAAGAAAAAATCCTGGCACGCAAAGCAAAGCAGTACACTGTACATGCCTTGAGGGCTGCGAATACGATTGAATTAAGGCATATGAAACGAGGAAAGTATTTTCGAATTGTTGCAGATGTCTATGTGGATGGGAGAAGTCTCGCTCGGGGACTGATAACCAGTGGTTTTGCCGTGCCTTACGATGGTGGTAGAAAGACAAAAGACTGGTGTGAGTAAAAAGGTTGACTAGTTATCATGAAGGTTGAAATTCCTACGATTTCGGATCTTAGAAACTCTCAAGTAATCGGATTGGGGAATGAGGTGCTGGCTAGAGGAGTCTCGGTTTATGTCAGACCCCTGGGTATGGCATTGGGGGAGGATGAAATGGTCAAACTCTGCCCAGACGGCAAATGTCAAATTGTACACATTGATGAAGAATTTCATGAGGTCGTTCTTAGCAAGGTGGATGAACATAATCACATCAAGAGAGTATTCGAAGACTCCTTCTAAAGTTTAACACCTAGATGGTGCGTATGCAGATTTTCAGCCGGACTGCAGGCTGGAACATTCGTGTCAATGATGAATGAAAATTGCAAGCACACTGTTTGACTCATTCAAGCTCTAGAGTTGTATAAAAGAACAACCAAGTATAGGGCACACTAACATATATCTTCACATTAATAAATTTATTTCCATACTGTTACAGTGATACATAATTAAGTAAATAATTAGAAACAAACATATACTATTGTGAAAAATTAATTAAAATAACCAAAATAAATCTACTATGTTTCTTCAAATGATGACGGATTTTGTAGTAGAGAAAGGTTCAATGAGTAATGATCAGGCATTTTTCCAAACAGACCAGTTTATTATTACTGTCAGGGGTGAGTCTAGCTTTTATAGGTTGTAATAGCGGTGATAGCGATCATCAGGCGAGCGTTAATATTGACACGAGTAATCAGCAGCTCTTAGTTGCTACACTTTTCGATTCTATAGACAGTACTACGCCACAACTCCCCTCTGTGAAAGAGACAAAAACACCGGATCCCTCTTCGATGTCATATGCTGAAGCGCTTGCAAGTATCAAAGGAGAATCAGATTCAAAAAAAGAGACGGTCTCGACTTGCAGTGGAGGGGGAATGATATATTCCAACGGTTCGGAAGGCAGCGCAGAACTAAGCTATGAGAACTGTGTAGAAGGAACGACAACGACGAATGGAAAGATTACAGTCATTTATGACGATACGACCGGAAGCGTCAGCTATACATTGTCGGACTATAGTTTGGAAAATAGCAGTACCTCTTACAAAACACCCAAGACGACATACACTCTTTCTAGCGGCCACATTGCTTATGTCACTTCGGGTGAGAGAACCATTGATGGCAAAAAGGTCGAGTTTGACCAATACAAATATGCGCTTGATATTGTCGGTGACACGATGCGTATCGCAGTGAACGGATATTTGAAAACCGATGCCGTCGGCGATTGGATGGGCGTCAAGACCGAGAAAGCAATGCAATTCAAAGAGGGTGTTTGCCCTGATTCAGGTGACATGGCGCTTCTTGGCAGTGGATCCACCTTGGAACTTAAGTTTAGTGAGGACCACAGCATTGGCCTTTACCTGAATGATGAGTTGACTAAAAGCTTTGGCGACTGCAATGTGCTTCCGGTTCTATCAGAAGCCGGTGCTTGAATTACAACACTCCCAATTTTTACAATTTAACACTACCGACATAATACGAAATTAAAAGGATGAGAATGTTTCATTTTATGAGAAAGCTTTCAACAGTCATTTCCCCGGTGCTCGCTTCGGTCTTTCTTTTTTCCTCTACGATAGGCACTGCCCAGGCATCTGTAAGGAGTGTGACCGCTCCTTTTCTTTTGGGGGCACAGCAAAATTCTCATAAGGAATCAGACCCATCTTTACTGATGTTTGATGGAAATAATCATTCTGTTTTTTCACCTGAAAAAGCTGTACTGGTTGAACGTGATTTCAATGCTCCGGTACTCCTGAAAGGTTTGAAGCTTCTAGGGGGAACAGACTACGAAATCAGCGTTGACTACTTCATCAATGGAGTATGGGAACAGTGCCAGGCGTGGAGTGGTCTTAAACAACCTTCTTCTCAGTGGCATACTTATTCCGTGGCAGAACCGATTGCCGCTGAAAAAATCCGTATTTCAATGGTTCCTTCGAAAAAAAATGGCAGAGGTGTAGGAGAGATTCAATTCTTGTCTGACCAGAAGATAGAAAACTCTTCCAGTCGCGTTTTCGATGATACGGGTATCAAAGATGGATACCGTAACGTCTATCCAATGCAAAAGTCAGTGAAACAGGAGTATGGCAGCACGACGTTTGCGTTGACGACGGCGTTGCATGCTGGCCAGATCGCCCGCGCATGGCTGGAGTATGACGTGGAGGGCGTCAGTGGCGGCGCCAGCGTGATCCGAGCTATTAACGACGAACTCGCTTTGGGCGGTTTACTAATACAGGCGACAAGCACGAATGGGGCAAAGAAGAAGGTTCATGTCCGCGAAGAGATTAATCCGGAATCACTCCATGCCGGCTTTAACCGAGTCAAATTCATCAATCATGAGAGAGGAGAGATTCCTGAACCTTACTCAGTAAGCAATGCAGTGCTTTCCCTTTCGACTGCCAAGAAGCTTGAGCAAACTGCGGGTGCTCGCCTTGCAGTGTTCACGCCCCAGAAGGGCCTATCATATAAAGAGTATGCCTATATTCGGGGGTTTGTACAGGCAAATGGCCAAAACATCAAAAAAGTGACGGTTGACGGGAAGGCTGTACCTGTCAACGGGGGAGCTTTTGAGAGTCTCGTCAAGGTAAAGGGCACAAAAGAAGTTGTAGTCCACGCAGTGATGGAAAATGGCACCACGTTAAACGAAAAGGTCGCAGTCAATACGACGCTAGCCCTTATGCAAGCAAAAAGCGTGCAACTCAGCGAGAGCGGTGTCGCGCTTCTCAGTGGAAAGCAGCCCGTCTTGCAAACCCGAAGCGTCTTGGCAAGAGCTGGGAAGACAACTCGTATTACATTGGGTGAAGCAACGCTTGAGGTACAGAAGCAGGCATTGAAAGCAAATCGCCAAATCAAGGTCTCTACTCTTGGAGAGAGGGATCTCCCCCCGCTGGATCCAGGCATGGTCAATGTCACCAAAGATCAGCAGGGTTATCGCTTCTTGCCACATGGAACCAAGTTCGATAAGGAAAACCGGCTGGAGTTGGCTTACGACGAGAGTAAGCTTCCAAAGGGGAGTAGCGCCAAAGATGTCAAGACATATTTCTTTGACGAAGAGACCGGGCGATGGCTGCCTCTGCCGAAAGTAGCGGCTGCATCGGGAGTAGTTGCCTCGACAACTACCCACTTTACGGATATGATCAATGCCGTCATTAAAACTCCCGATGCCCCGCAGGCAAAGGCATATGGCGCTACGCAGATTAAAGATCTAAAAGTGGCGAATCCTGGCGCAAAGATCAATCTTATCCAGCCACCGAAGGCGTCAACGCAGGGGGATGCGCAATTGAGTTATCCTCTGGAGATTCCTGGCGGAAGACACGGCATGATGCCGCAGCTAAATGTCAACTATAGTTCCGGTTCTTCGAATTCATGGATGGGACTTGGATGGAACCTTTCGACACCGAGTGTCGGTATTGATACGAGGTGGGGTGTACCGCACTATTACGATGATAATGAAAGTGAAACATATATGCTTGGAGGGCAGCAGCTTGCTCCCCAGGCGCATCGTAGTGCACCGGTTTCCCGGACATCCGAGAAGCGTTTTTACCCTCGTGTAGAGGGGACATTCAATAAAGTTGTCAGGCACGGGAGTGATCCGAAGCACTATTGGTGGGAAGTGACGTCTAAAAATGGTGCAAAGAGCTTTTATGGGGGTAAACCATCTAGCGGGGTCGACCATGCAGCGGTGTTAACCGATTCGTTTGGCAATATTGGACATTGGGCGCTTGTACAGTCAATCGACGTCTATGGCAATACTGTGAATTATACGTACGAGAAGGTGCGGGATTCCGGTATGGGTGATGGAAAAGGAGGCGTTGATGGATTCGAACTTTATGTTAAGAAAATCAATTATACCGGATTCAACGGAGATGACGGGGCATATGACGTTGTGTTCATCCGTGACCGGGATCTGCAAGAGCCCCGCCGAGACGATATTACGATAAGTGCAAGACTAGGCTTTAAACGGGTTACTGCAGATCTCTTGAGAAAAGTGGAAATCCGTTTCCAGGAAACTACGTTCCGCACATATTCATTTGAATATACGAAGGGTGCCTTCGAGAAGACGCTTCTCAAAAAGATTGAACAATACGATGCGGAAGGGTCACTCTTTAACACCCATACATTCAATTATTTTGACGATGTCCGGAAAGACGGCAAATACGCACCGTTCGAAAAGGAGAAGAAGCAGTGGTCTGTGGACCCTGTTGCTTACGACGCCGTACCTTCCAATGAAACGACAGTTCCTGCGGCACCTTTGGTTACTACAAGTACATCCGGATCGGCAACGACAACGCCGATGGCGACACCATCGTCTGTGGTTTCCACTTCGAGTACAGAGACCAGTATTAAAGGGCTGATGGAAGCCCTCTCCCATGTGAATGAACATTCGCGTCTCAACCTTGATCTTGAGGGTATCGTATCCAAGGGGAATGCCCTGGCGGAAGGCTTAAGTAGCAAAAGTGGATTTGAGCATGTTCAGGTGTCCGTGCAGGGTGTTGATGACGAAGCCATTGCGGAAACAGCCCGTGACGGCGTAGCGGACCTGATATATTCCAGCGGGGATGACACAGCGCTGGATTACATCCGTGTCTGGCAAGCACCTTTTGCTGGGACGGTCGCTATTGATGCTCCGCTTGCCCTTGTTTCCGTGGGGACAAACGACCAAGCAGATGGTGTGCGCGTCTCGGTGCAACACCAGGATCGTGAGGTTTGGAATACAGTAATTGCTCCGGACGATTTCAACGTCAAATACCCTGAAGGCACTGATGCAATCATTGTTCAAAAAGACGATTTGATTCTTTTCAGAGTTCATGGCCTTTCTAACGGGTTTAATGACGTCGTTTCATGGAGCCCTGCGGTTTCGTATTTGGATAAACCCGTAGGCACGTTTGACGCGAACAACCTACCTCTGTATGACTACAGCTATACGAAAGAATTCCTTCCGTTGGCTGCTGCTGCCGACTTGCCTTACAGCGGTACCATTATTGTACAAGGAGAAATTCTCAAAGAATCCCTTTCGGATGATGTCAACCTTTCGCTTGTGAAATACAGTGCGGCTTCAGATCAAAGCAGTGTCCTGTGGAGCTATGCCAGTAAGGCACAGAATAAGCTGCAAGAAGAACCGGAATATGGCGAATTCGATGTTGAAGCGGGAGACAAGGTATTTGCTGTCGTTTCCACGCAAAGTCCTATCGATGCAAAAGCGATTGTTTGGAAACCGGTTGTTACATACAAAAGTATGAAGAAACGTTTCATCGACCGGGTGATCCTCGGAGATGTCGATCTGCCGGCTTTGGCCACGGAGATTCGGCCCGCCTTTACACTTTACCGTCCCTTGAAAGAGAGTACGGCCTGGAGCGTGCCGTCAGATGGAACGATGCTTTTCGACGCAGCAGTACCAGGAACATGGGATGGAGCAGAACCGTTAAACTTCACTGTCAAGTCCGGCGGCGAACTGCTGGCCAAGCAGCAAATAACAATGCAAACATTAATGACTGGGGCCTATAAGCCGTTGAGTGTTGACGTTACCCAAGGGCAGGACGTCTATGTCGATTATAGCAGTCTTGGAACGGTGTCCGGCGTCGAAACAACTTATTGGCATCCGGACGCAACGTTGAACGGCAAAACTGTCGAGTTTGATGCGGCGGGTCTTTCCGAATTGCCACTTAACTACGAGGTCTTCTACCGCGGCTGGGGAGAATACGTCTTTATGGCGGCAGATGGGGACAACATTTCACCGGTGAAGGTTGCTGACCTCATGGGGGCTGTTTCGGATCCAACGCGTACACTGCAGAGTGCCAACGCTGCTACCGATAGCAATAGTACTGCTGCGACCGATGAAGGGGCAAGTACTGCATCGGTAACTGCGCCGGCACTGAGAAGTGCGATTGTCAACGGACAGAAGGTTTATGTTATTCAGTCTGCTCCGGAGGTGAAGAGCAGCAGCGTGATATCGCAGATCGGGTTCCTCTCGGCTTTGAGCGGTTCTATTTCAAAAACCAAGACGCTCAGTGCTTCAGCAACGGTTGGGCCTGTCGGCGACACGAATTCCAAAACGTTTACTGTCGGGGGCAAGGCTGGATCCAGCTGGACCGAAGATAACGGCGTACTAGCTTTTGTCGATATTGATGGCGACTCCTTGCCAGATCAGGTATTTGACGATGGCGATCACCTCAAATACAAAAAGAACCTTTCACACTCCGGGATTGAACGCTTTGGCGTCGCCAAACTGATTTATGGAGTAGGTGCCTTCCACCACAGTAAGTCGAATTCTTCAAACAGGGGTGCAGAAGCACACTATTATGCGTTTGCCGGCGTAAATAAAAGCAAGACAACGACGACAACGGATATCTATTTCTCCGATGTAAACGGTGATGGTCTGATTGATGTAGTAAAAAAAGGAGTCGTCTATTACAACCATATCGACAGCGAAGGCAAGCCGATCTTTACCCTAAACAGTGCAGATACTCCCAACCCGATTGCGCAGAGCGGCTCGGTGAATTCCGAGGGGTGGATCCCGGAACAAACCGCTGAAGAACGTGCCCAGCTGGACAGCGAAAACCCGCTGCATGATACTGTCAAAGTATGGGAGGCGCCGGAGGCGGGGGTTGTCTCAATCTATGCACCGGTAAATCTCATTCAGGATACCAGTGAAGAGCGGCCGGATTATCTGAAAGCTGATGGTGTTATGGTTTCAATCGAACACAGGGAAGTTACGCTTTGGAGTGAGAAGATTGCCTCTGACGATTATGCTACCAAGACTCCGACCGGCGTTAGCTCCGTTGCGGTGCAACAGGGTGATCGTATCTATTTCCGCGTCGATTCAATTAATGATGGCATGTACGATAAGGTGAGTTGGGCACCAATTATCTCCTATACGGATAAAACTGACCGCCTTGACGCAAATAACTTGCCGGTTTACCAATACGATGCCAAAGAGGATTTTCTTCTCTCCGGGTACGACGTTACGATGCCGATTGAGGGTACAGTTTCCATTCAATCGACATTTAGTAAGACAGTGACAAGTGATGATGTCATCTTACGTTTTGTGAAAGTGGATTCACAGAATGGGGATACAGTGCTCTGGGAGGAGAATATGGGCCGTGGCGCTGAGCAAAATGCTACGGTCGTCCTGCCAAACCGAGATGTGTTGAAAGAGGAAAAATACCGCTTTGAAGTCGTTTCAGACACCAACGTAGATTGGTCGAAGGTCGTGTGGACTCCAACAGTAGTTTACGTCGCCTCACCCGAAAATATCACTCTTTTCGATGAGAACAACGTAGCCCTCTTGAAACTTCATGCAACACCTACAGTACAGACTTTTTCTACTGAGTATGTTGCTTCCATTCCATGGGTTCCGGATGCGAACATGTCTTCGGCAAAGATCAAACCGTTACTGGTGTTGGGGGCATATGATAACGGCCGTGCCGTTTTCAGTATCAAACGAAATGCGGAATTGCTGGGTAAGCAGGTTGTGGAATACCAGGACGGCTCGCTAGTGACCCCGCTGCAGTCATACAACGTTGATTTGACAGACAAGCATGGCATTTATTTTGAGTACCACACCAACGATCGTGATTTCGCGACATTTCTGGGACAAAACGATGCTTCCGTTTCAATCAAAATCGACAACAATATTACCCTGTATCATGAAGCCGGCGTGCATGCACGAAGAGCATTTAGTATTTTTGGTCCAATGTATCGTCATTGGGGGCAGTTCGTTTACAACGCAAATGATGGACGCTCAACTATGCCGATCATGGAAAGTCTCCTGGGCTTCAGTGGTATTAATGGTGGAGGCGCAGGCGCCGGTGCCTTCGACAATGCAAACAGCAAAGACGATCTGCAGAACGCTTTCGACACCTACGGTTATGACCCGGCAACGTCTATGTTCATTATCATGTTCGCCAGAAGCGAAGCTGATCTCTGGCAGGGTGTTGATACCGATACCCAGTTGGGACGCACGACGATCAGTGCATCGCGGCTTGGCCTTAAGAGTATCGAGCAGGACAACCCAATTGCGGTTGATGGTGAAAACGGCGTACCGGTTCGTGGGATTAGCAAGGTGATGAAAAGCGAGGCTCAAGGTTATTCGGCCGGCTTCTTGCTGGGTGTCTCCGTTTCTGATCAGACCAATAAGACGTTAACGGACTTTATCGACATGAATGGGGACCGATACCCGGATATCGTCGGCAATGACCGGCTGCAGTATACGACCCGGTATGGTTCGCTTGATAGTAATATTAGCAGCGGTATTATTGGCGGTTTCCCGACCTACGGAGAGGCGCATTCAGAAACGCTTAGTGCCGGAACGTTTGCTTTCGCTGAGCTCGTGACGTCGGGGAGCTCGAATGCCTACGCCGCTGACAGTAATGACCCAAGTGCCGGTCTTTCCGGTTATGCGGGTTCTTGCGATGATCAAGGCGAATACTCTTATCGGGATATCAATGGGGATGGACTTCCCGACCGCGTTGACAAGAACGGCAATGTACGGTTGAATCTGGGCTACCGCTTTACTGATGTTGCCGAGGAGTGGGGTTATGGAGAGATTCAAACGGGAGAGAGCGAATCCCTTGGTGCTGGCGCGAGTATCAACCTGGTGAATTACAGTATCAGCGCCGGGTTGTCAATCAATACATCTGATAATAAGCACAAACACACACTGAGCGATCTGAATGGTGATGGGTTGATTGACGAGGTTTATATCAATGGTGCCGGTTCAGTCATGGCAAGGATCAACACCGGGAACGGCTATACGGATACAATTGAATGGAGTGGCGCAGGCGGTCTTTATGAGAGCGAGACTCTTAGCGGCGATGCCAATGGCTATATCACCGCTTGTGTCAATATCCCATTGCCTCCGATTCGTTTCTGTGTGAATCCCGGAGGCTCTGTCGGCGAGGGTGGCAGCAGGGACAAAGCTATGCTCAGTGATATTGACGGAGACGGCTATCCTGATTATTTAAGCTCTTCCGATTCGAACAACCTTGCTGTCAAGCGTTCGACTATCGGTAGGACGAATCTTCTTAAAAGTGTTGAGCGTCCACTTGGAGCTGTGATCAATCTTGATTATAAACGCAGTGGAAATACTTACCAAAATCCGCATAGCAAGTGGGTTCTTGATACGGTCGAAGTCTTTGATGGTCATAGCGGAGACGGTGCAGATACTATGAAAAAACGTCTCTACTATAAAGACGGGTATTATGATCGCCATGAACGAGAATTCTATGGCTTCGCATGGGTGACGGCTGTAGATTTAGACACGGCGAATAGCGATAGCGTATATCGTAAAACCGTCAGCCATTATATTAATGGGAACTACTATGAAAAGGGTTTGCTTGATTATTCCAAAGTGATTGACGATGCCAACCGGACTTACGTCGAGAACTTTAATAGTTACAACACTGTGGACATCTTTACTCAGCAGACAATGAGTGATGAGGAGAAAGATGAAGACGGTCGCGTGACATTCCCGCAGCTGCAGCGCCAACAGACGCTGTACTACGAAGGGACAGCCCAGGCTGGTCAGCGCATGGTGTTGGAGTATACATATGATCGGTACGGGAATATACGGACCCAGACGGATTATGGTGAGATGAGTGACCCGTCTGACGATTACAAGGCCTATGTCACTTATTACCAGGATCTTGATGCTTATATCTTATCCGTGCCCCAAACAATACACATTTATGATGCTGGCAACAACCTTTTACGCCACCGTGAAGCGACTGTTAACGAAAGAGGTGCGGTAACGCAAGTGAGAGTTAACTCTGGAGCGGCTCCACTCAATACTGACATGACGTACGATGCATACGGTAACCTTGAAAGCATCACCAACCCACCAAACCATAAGGGACAGCGGTATGCGGTCCATTACGTTATGGACGACGTCGTTAATACATATACGACCGTTATGCATGATAGCTTTGGTTACACCGCCACTGCGGCTTACGATTATAGATTCGGCGTACAGACGAATCAGACTGATATAAATAATCAACCCGTTGTCACTACACTTGATGCAAAGGGACGTGTCGAAACGATCACCGGCCCGCTCGAAGCAGGTACAGGCGATACGACAATTACACATCATTACTACCCGGAGGAAGAGACGCCTTATGCCGTGACAGAGCATTACGACGAAGGCCGTCCGGACACTATTGATACCGTTACTTTCATCGACGGTTTGATGCGGGTTGTCCAAACGAAAAAAGACGCCGCAATAGATGAAGACAAAGATGGAGTGGCACTTGACGGCATGGTTGTATCTGGCCACATAGTGTTTGACAGCTTTGGTCGTACTGTAGCTGTGTACTATCCCGTTTCAGAAATGCCAGCTTCTAAAGAAACGTTCAACACAGACATAGATAATATCGCTCCAACGAGAACGCATTACGATATCCTTGATCGGAAAACGCTAACAACCTTGCCTGACGGTGCTACCCTTGCCAACGCTTATGACTTTGGTGCAGACCGTCAAGGCGTTATGCGCTTCCATACGCTCCGTATTGACGCTAACGGCAACGAGGCTGAAAACTTCAAAGACGTCCGGAATAGGATCACCTCAGTTCTGCAGCACAATCCATTGGCAGAACAAGAAGATATCTGGACGAGCTACAGTTACAATGCGGTAAACGAACTAATCAGCGTTCTTGATGACAAAGAAAATCTTACTCAGGCTGTTTATGACTTGGCTGGCCGACGTACCGACATCAGTAACCCTGATACGGGGTTAATCAAGTCAGTATACGACGCCGCGGGCAATGTAATAGAGAAAATCACTCCAAACCTTCGGGCTACAGGCAAGTCTATCAGCTATGAGTACGATTACAACCGTCTGAGTCATATTGCCTATCCAGAAAACCCGCAGAACAATGCCACTTACACCTACGGGGACGATGCATCGAACTACAACGTTGGACGCGTCATAAGTATTACCGACGGCAGTGGCATACGCCGTTTCGAATACGGTAAGTTGGGTGAGACGACAAAGGAAACGCGTACTCTCTTCACTTTTACAGGCACTGAGCCGAAGACGTATATTACAGGCTACCGGTATGATACATGGAACCGTCTACGGGAGCTTACGTATCCTGATGGTGAAGTACTGACGCATACCTATGACCGCGGTGGAAAATTGAGCGCAATGGAAGGTCGAAAAGGTAGTCATAAATATGACTACCTCAAGACATTGACTTATGACAAGTTTGGTCAACGTGTATTTGTACGTTATGCCAATGATACAACGATGACCTATGCGTACGAACCAGAGCGCAGAAGACTTGCTAACATAGTTGCAGCCAATGATCAGCGGACCTTTATGGACGACGTTTACGCCTATGATGCTATGCAGAATATTCTTGGTATCAACAATAGAGCAGGGGTCCCAGTTGATTCCCCGTATTTCGGCGGTGAGACGCAGCAAAATTTCAGTTATGACAACCTTTATCAGCTTACCGGTGCAAATGGAGATTGGGTTACCCGCCAGGGGCATGAGCATCGCTATGACCTGAAGATGGTCTACGACACTATTGGAAATATCCAGTCGAAAAACCAGCTCCACGAACGTTTGCCGTACGAAGGAGACAAGTGGATTGAGCAGAAAGGGACTAGTTATAACTGGATTTACAGTTATACCGGGATGCAGCCACATGCTGCGAGTAGAATTGGTGAGCGGAAGTTCACCTATGATGCCAATGGAAACCAGATCGGCTGGGAGAACCTCAAGAATCACACCAACAGAGTCATTAAGTGGGATGAGGAGAACCGGATTGCTTCGGTTAGTGACAACGGCGAAACAAGCTACTATGTATATGATGCTGACGGCGAGCGAACTCTCAAACGTACGTCACAGGGCGAGACATTCTACGTTAACCCGTACTACGTGATCAGAGAGGGTGAAGTTTCTAGCAAGCACTTCTTTGTCGGTAGCCAAAGGATTGCTACGAAGCTTGCCAAAAAAGAGTCGGATAACAATGGCAAGGGAAACAGTCAGCCGATTCTGGAAAAAGAGCAGTATTACTACCACCTTGACCATCTGGGAAGCTCAAGTTTCATCTCCGACCGTAACGGAAAAGTATTTGAGCATCTGGAATATTTCCCTTCAGGTGAGACTTTTGGGCATGAGCACTCCAATACCCAAAGAACTCCATACAGGTTTACGGGTAAAGAGTATGATGAGATGACTGGATTGTATTACTTCGGAGCGCGTTATTATGATCCGAGAACTTCTGTTTGGCAAAATCCTGACCAAATACTTTCACGGTATATGAATGGTCAAGGTAATGATGGTGTATATAATCCCCGGAATTTGAATCTTTTTACATATTCTTACAATAACCCTATCGTTCTGTCTGATCCCGATGGGAACATTCCTATCGACACAGTGTGGGATATTGCGAGCGTAGTTTGGGATGTTGGGAAAATAGGTGTAGGATATGCGACAGGAAATCAGAAGCTTGTCGGTGAAGGTGTTGTAGATCTTGCTGCTGATTCAGTTGCAGTATTAATTCCGTATGTTCCGGCTGGGGCAACAAAGCTCGCGCGTAAGGGTGGTGATGCCGTTCAGGCAGCCAAAAAGGTTAATTATTCTAGACCATCAAATTACAGAAAAGGCGTCAGGGACAAAGTTTGGGATAATGCTACAGATTCTAAGACCGGCAGAGTTCGTGATCCTAAAACTGGTCAATTTATGAGTAAAGAAAAGTCATGGGATATGGGGCATAAACCAGGATATGAATTTAGAAAACATCAAAAGAGCGCTGAAGAAAGAGGAATCTCTCGAGAAAAGTTTCTTGATGAACATAATAATCCTGAGCACTACAGACCAGAGCTACCACAAAGTAATCGTAGCCATGCTGGAGAGGATAAAACAGATACATACTTTGGTAATTAAGGAGCAGTTGATATGTCAGAAGTATCAAACGAAAATATAGCTTTAGCAAAAATGGCAAGAGATGCTTTTGGTGGTACTGCAAAGGTTAGGCGATACTATGATGAAAAAGAAGAAAAAAGTGTTGACATATTGACAAGTGAAGATGAAAAGTTATTGTCGTATGCAACAATTGGCTTGTCTGACTCACCTCTATACATTGATGGGAAAGAATATGAAGTTCGTGTTGAATTAGTAGGTGCGTCGTATGCAAATATCGATTATTTTCCGAATGTTTTAGCGACTGCTGCATTCAACATAATGAACTCCAAGTGGGAATGCTACCCAGGTGTGATTTTTGATAATATTATTTCAATGTATGATTCATCAATTGAGATGAAGCATCTCTTGTTTGTCCCTCCCTTTGTTTGGGATAATAGATTAGAAACTATAGAATTTGAAAATAAGAAAGTGGCTTGGTTGCAAATAATTCCAATTTCTGATGAAGAGCGAAGTCTGGCTCTAGAAAAGAGTTCAGAAGCTCTTGAAGAATTATTAGAGCAATCAGAGGTTGATGTTTATAACATACTGCGTCAGTCAATCGTATAACCTTAGATGATTTACTTTGTAAACCACCAGGTAATACATAAAAAGGTTGCTGCTCTGCTGTTTGGATGACATGTGTAATGTGCTAAATAGAAAAATTGTCGATATTCAGCCAGAGAGAATCTTGCATATTGTCAAAGTGTAATATATCTTCGAGAAAGATGTTTAGAAGACATTGTACTGTTGTAGGAATTGGGAACAAATGGCTTGGGCTTAATCGACTTTTGTGTCTGTTTTTCTGTATATGAATTAAACATGATATACTGGAATTCATACGGTGTGGTCGGCAATTTCTGCAATTTTTTGTGGTATGATTTCGCTACTTTTTATTTTAAAAGGCTGAATGCCATATTGTTGAGAAAGCGGCAGATTCCAAAATCTGCCGCTTTTTGGAATCCTGTAAAGGGGGTTATATGAAAATTGAAGAGCTCTCGCTCAATGACTATAAAGAGTTATTGGGTTATCTAAGCAAAACGCAAAGCGATAGTCTAATCGACAATGATTCTGTAGAACATGCAGCTATTTTGGTTTCAGAGCTTGTGAAAAGCGCAACTAAAGAAATAAGATTATTTACGACAAGTTTTTGTGAAGAGTTTTATAACCGGTCAGATGTCATTAATGCCTTCGAATCTGCAGCCGAGAAAAAAGTACAGTTCCAGATTATTTCTAGAAAGCCATTACATGAAAACCCTGCGTATGCTGCCTATAATGACCTGTTTCAAGAAAGAGTCAGTGTGAAGACATTATCTACAGGAATTGTTATAGCAAATGAAGATGATGCATCGGAACGAATGGAACTGAACAATTTTATGATTATTGACAAACGTGGAATTCGATATGAGCAGGGAAGCATTGAGACACCTTGCAACGGTCTCAAGAATGTAAATGCTCGAGGGACATTCAATCGGCCTGTAGATGCCGAACTGTTTGTCGATGCTTTTGATAAGGCATGGAGTAGGGCCAATTTTTTGGCACTGCACGCACAAACTAATTCATCAACTGCACAAAAGTACTAGAAAGGCGGGATACTGGAGGTTGGGGAATCAATTTGCGGATAAAAAGGAACTTCAAGCAGCCAGTGTAGATGAATTAGCGAGACAAACCATTACAAGATACAACAAATGGAGCGAATGGCTTAGTTTTATTGACAGGTACCTTTCCAAGCCAGTATATTACGTCTTAGTACTTGATTACTTTTTAATCCTATTTCAGTGGGTACCGATTCTTGGCCCTTATTTCAGACAATTTAGCCTTTCAACATACTTTGTTGGACTTTTCGCAGGAAATCCTACAGCATCGCTAACCTCAATGTATCTGCTTGCTCCGCTTATTGCGTTGTATTTTAGAGAGCAATCTATGATTGTGGACGGTTTCATTTCTGATTATGACATGGAACGGGAATCTAGCCCAAAACGAACGCTCTTGGATGAAAAAAAAGATGACTATGATGTTATGCCAAATGGCATAAAGCTTGACAAGCTCATGGCTAACCAGCGTTTCCTCAATGAGTTCGATGATGGACGAGAAATTCAGAAGTTTATTAATACGGCAATAGCGGCTGGACAGAAGCGTGAAAAGATAAAGACCGTCTCTCCACGTAAGATTTCTGTCTTGGTTGGGTTGATGATTCCAGGAATGATGTTGTCTGCAGCAGTGCATGATTCAATTGCGTTTGTGTTGTCTGCATGTCTGCTCCTTGTTATCATGACTAATATTATGGCTGAAGTGATCTATGGACTACGAAGTTATGGGAAATCTTCATTGTTCAAAAGTGCAACAGATGCGTCACATCATTTAATGATGGAAGCAATGCAGGAGAATGCCGAGAAACCCGCTGTGCACTTTATTTTTAAGTGACTTTTTCTCCGTTCTGCCCACGAATCGGTTTCCCTTCATTGGCACATAGACACTTGCTCTAGATTACAATCAACAAAAAATATGTGACTGGTAGGCTTTTTTGATAGCATTTTTTAAAGAGTTATAAATGTCTTTGTGTCTGAAAACATATGATTTGTAAACTGGTAGTTCTAGTTTTCTAATTTGTATTTTTCCACCAGCTTCCACTGACTTGGCAACTGCGTGAAATCGCCCTTTGTGCTGAACGACTTTTTGGAGGAGCCTGACGATTTCATCTGCAGTAATATTATTTGACATGGCACTGAAAAGAAGACCTGCAAAAGCATCGCTTTTCTGTGTCCTTTCAATTTCAAGCAGGTAGGCACTTTTACCATCTTCTAGATAGATTTTAACTAAGAGAAAATGTCTGTATGTATATAACGTCTTGTTCAGATTTTTGTATCTATGAAGATGCCAGCGACCTTTTATGTTTTTATCTAACTGCTTTTTTCTGATAGTACAGTAAGAGGAACCATGACTTTCGGTGCCATCATTCCCAACAAAATGAAAATCAGAAACTTGGGAATCAACATCTTTGACCATTTCGGTCAGTGCATCAACTGTTTTAGAAAGTAATCCGGATAGGTCCGCTGGCGCTTTACTCTGCTTCAACTGCGCGATACCTTCAGAGTCCTTTCTATTGGTCGGATCACCAGACGAAAGACCGGTCACCTCTTCATAACCTTCATGGTTGGCGGGGGGCATACCTTCAATTTCTTTGATCGCGGTTGATCTGGTCACAGGCGCAGTCGGGCCGAGAAGTTTTACTTCGGATCTTATAAAGGCCCTCCCTGTTTTAATCCCTGGGTCGTTCATTCCGTCGACACCCAGATCTTCCTGGTCAATAATTCTAGGGTTTTTGAGACCCTTTGGAGAGCTATCTGTTCTTTCGGGATCGTTAGTGCGGTATTCCGTTTCGAGGCATTCGACTTTGAAATCTTGGGGTTGTGATACACCCGTTATACGCAAGATGAGGAATGTCTGATTGTCTACCCAAAGGCCTCTACCACTCAGAGCCATGCTTGTAGGATGGAAAGGGAGAACCTCTGGGTATCTGTCTTCATAGGGCCGCCCATTTGGCATAGCCCTTGTCCTTTGCACACTCGCCCATAGTCGACTGAGTCTTTGGAACGAAGCCTTATTAAGCTTTAAATATGCCAACAATGTCATATTCTCTGACAAATGGTTTTCTCGGGATTCAATAACGTATCGAACATCTTCCTCTTTGGCCTTTTTGACATGCAGTTCCAGGAAATCAGGAAGGTTGTAGTGGAGTAAGTGGGATCTGAACTGCTTGTGGTAAGGAACGACTGCACTGGTTAGGAATTCAAGCCCTGGTATCAATATGGTGGCTCCGCTTATGGTACGTAGTTTGGTGAGCGTCGAATTCAAAAAATGGTATGTGGCAACCTTGCCCATATCCCCTAGCCAGTATTGGCTCGAAGGGATAAAGTAATTTGACGTTAATGGGTCTTTACTGCTAAATGTTATTACTTCCGGCGCATCAATGGTAAAGTCGAAAGAAAATTGCTCATGTTTCAGCCGTTGCCAATTGCGTCCAGTTTTTCTTTGTCCTTCCCAAACGCTTCCAATCCTAATGATGTCCAGTTCCGTAAGAGGCACTTTAAACACTTGTGCAGTATTTGATAGAGATCCATTTGATTTAATCTCTTTTGTTGATATTTCTACCATTGGGACACTTGAACTTAATGTAGTGTTGATTACAGGACCGTACCACCATATAACACGGAGAGTTTTGTCATTAGGGAAAGATTTTATTAACGGGAAAGAGTCCATAGGTTATTTGAGATTCATATCAAAGTATTGTTGAAAGATAGTAGCATAATTGATTGGAAATAATGATTGAACCTGTCAAGGAATGAAAGATTGAATTACCTTATATGCGGAGCAACCGTATGTGATAAAACTATTCTTTTCGCCGCAAGTCAAATGAACTTAAGAGCCTGATTCTTCAAGTAGTTTTGCATACATAAGTGAACGTTCTCTCATTATCCTGATGAGTTCTTGATTCTCATCATTATTACATACAACTACATCAGGCATGTATTTTTGTATTGTCGGTATGATATCTCTGTATTCATCTCCATCCGTAGTAATAATATTGTAAAAAATATATTTTTTATCTTCAATAATCTTTGAACCTGTAGCGCGCTTCCAAGTACTAAAATAGGGTGTACTTTTTATGTATTCTTCAAAGTGTTCTGGGATCATGACTTTAACTTTCTTATGTTTTTGGTAAGGTTTGTAGAAAGCATTCATACCTTTGTTTGAATCTTTGACTTGATGCCGCAATTCCCGAAGTACACTATATTTTGCATAACTATTAATAGGTTCGATCTTTTCAATTTTTCTAAATGCAAGATAACGTATTTCTTTTCCAGAATCTGTTTTAAACTCACCGATAAGATACCAGTAGTATTCCATATTCGCTATTCGTATTGGTAAAACTTCGCGCTGCTTTATTTCACCGTTTTTTCGATAATGGAGATTGATATATTGCCCAGCCCTTATGGCCATTTCAACGGTAGCAAAGAATGATTTCATTGGCTCTGCATCTTCAATAGTGTCCGGCTGAAGTAGGTTGTAATAGCGTCTCTTTTTATAGTAATTGACAATTAATCCCACTTGTTGGGACAGGGAGTGCCCAAAGTGAGAGCTATTTTTTAGGATACCGGTTAAAACGACGGCCTCTTCTGCTTTGATAAAGGAATCGTCCAAAAACCTTGGGCGTTTTGCTATCCAAAGTTTTTCTTTTCTAACGTATTCAATGTCATCGGAATAAAAATGATCTCTTACATCTCGAAAATTTCTTGCCAGGGTTAATTCGTTTACATCATAAAAATCAGCGAAACTGGAAAGGACCACAGATTGGCTTCTGGAAAGCTCATTTAAGATAATGACAACGACTTCTTGTGCTTTATATTTCAAATGGGTCCTTTAAAAAAAGAGTACTTCAAGACCTTTTTTTTGGTCTTGAAGTGGTGTATAATTATATCAGAGGTTCACTAGGATGTGAATCTTGCAGAGTCCTTTTGGTTATCTCAATGAGGTGGCCATTCAATCGCTATGACGACTATATAAGGAGTATACATGCCTGGCGAAAACAACAACGGAAGTAATGCACCCGGACAGAACAAAGAATATAGCATTATCATCAATGGTAGACCAGTTACGGTCAAAGACCACAAACTTACGTATGAACAGGTTCTTGAACTTGCTAAGATTCCTGCAGGTGGTCAAACAACCCTCTATATAATTACGTATGAACGTGGAGAACACGGAAATGCAGAAGGTACATTGGCGCCAGGTGGTTTCGTTGTCATTAAAGATGGGATGGTGTTCAATGTCGACACAACTAATAAATCGTAGCCCTGATTTAAAACGATTACGTGATGAAGGTTTCAGCGTACACATAAAAGGAGGACTCTTGGTGATAGATGATGTTCCCTACGTGACTGCTGAAAGAAAAGTATCAATAGGAACATTGGTCTCGACATTGGCGCTTCAAGGTGAGAAAGCCGCCTACGACAATATGCACGTCGCGCATTTTGCAGGGAGTCAGCCCTGCTTTGCGGACGGACGTCCGATCAATGAAATAATGCATCAAACTATTGAGACAAATCATGGTAATGGTATCATAACCAAGATGTCTTTTTCAAGTAAGCCAAGCGGAGGATATAGAGATTATCATCATAAAATGATTACATACATCAATATCCTACAGGCTCAGGCCCAGGTGATTGATTCATCAATGGATGCGAAACGTTTCCGTCCACTTGAAGATGATGTCACTTCAGTATTCAACTACGTCGACACGAATGCAAGCAGAGCATCGATCACCGAACTTACAGAAATGTTTGCGGAGCAAAAGATAGGTATTGTCGGTTTAGGTGGGACAGGGTCCTATATCCTTGATTTTATAGCCAAGACGCCTGTTAAAGAGATTCATCTTTTTGACGGGGATGCTTTCCTGACACATAATGCATTCCGCGCTCCGGGTGCTCCCTCCATAGAGCAACTCAATGAAGGGATGAGCAAAGTCGACTATTTGAGTGACATATATTCCAAGATGCACAAAGGGATACGCGCGCATTCTCTCTTTATGACGGAGCAACATATGGAGCTGTTGAAGGAGATGGATTTTGTGTTTGTTTCCATCGACAGCGGTGAAATTAAGCGTTTGATTTTCGATTATCTTGATGGGAATGATATCCCCTATATAGATGTTGGAATGGGGTTGACAATTGAAGAAAAAGTGTTGCGTGGGTCAGTGCGCACTACCGCCTTTATGGCAGAAGAGCACAAGGGGCTTAGAAGGATGATTGATTTCAGCGAAGGAGTGGATAACGCTTATAGCACTAATATCCAGATCGCTGAATTGAATGGGCTTAATGCTGCAATTGCAGTCCTAAGATGGAAGCAACATCTCGGGTTCTACCAATCGCTTGTGGATGAAGGACAGGTGATGTTTAGTATTAATACCCTTGGCCTGGTGAAGACATGAGACATGAATTTGTCGAATTTATTCCAGAGAAACCGGATGAGGGAGTGTTATATATCTCTATCCCCTATAAGACAACATTGCATCTCTGTGCATGTGGTTGTAAAAGGGAGGTTTTTACCTCCCTATCACCAGCAGGATGGAAATTGATATTTGATGGAGAAACAGTTTCACTTGATCCCTCAATCGGGAATTGGGATTTCCCATGCCAGTCGCATTACTTTATCAAAAAAGGGAAGGTAAAGTGGTCTTATGGTTTTTCTGATGAACAGATCCGTGAAGTCAAAGAAAGGGATCTTGAGGATAAAGAACAGTACTATCGAGCAAAGGAAGAAGTAGAGATACAGATATCACACAGTCCCTGGGCGAGAATCGTTCGATACTTTTTTAAAAGGAATAAGTAGGAAGCATCTCAGAAATGACAAGATAGACAGTGTAATAGAAATGCGTCTATAATTGTCGAATAAAAGTGTAGTAGTTAAATGATGTCAGTATGAAGACTGAGTGTTTTGGGGGAGCATTACGTATGTTGGAAGCATGTAGATTGAAAATTACAAAAGGATCATTGTGGGAATAATACAGCACATTACGCTGCTCTTTGATAAGAAGGCGGTTACGATTACAATCGAAGACCATGAAAACGGTGTATTTGGGGCAAGCTTCGAGGGGAGAGAAGGCATTTTTACATCGGCAGAAGAAGGTGAACGACGTTTTATTAAAAACGAGGAAGTATTTGTTGACAGTGATGCGCAGAAACTTTTGCGGGAGTGCGTTGGGCGCTTAGTCAAGGCAAATGGGCAGTATGTATCTGCGCACAGTCATTCGCCTACAATAGTTGATCTTGAACAACTAAAGGGGATACTTGGGCTTGATGAGATTTCACACGCCTAGTGTCTAGATTCAAGAGCAGTTACGCAGCAGGATGAGCAAGCGATGTGAATAAGCTCAATATCTGTTTGAAAGAAGTCAAGGAACTGCTGTCTACAAGAAGCAAAAGTCGTATAGTGACTAAAAATCATATTTATTGATGTGGTAAAAATTTGAAATAGTTCCTCAGATTCAAAATAGGCTAGGCTGATATCGCTTTGTAAAAGGTGGATAGAATAAGCCAATGATGGTGTAGGGATTTCTTGCTTTTCGAATGTGCATTTGTTTCATTGTACCAAGGAAGAGATACAGATCCTTATTTTTAATAAAAGTTTCAAGTTTTTCTTTGACCTTTTGCTGCGCAACATTTTTCCCATGTCTATTTTTTTCATTTAAATATAATTGAGAAATTTCCCAATCAATGATACTCATTGAGCTTTCAACGCCTTCATCATCTTTAAAATGTAACTTGAACTTGTAGGGTATATGGGGCATGGCCGTAAATTCGGATCTCGTCTCTTCATCATCGAATAACGATCGTGTTGAATTTAGGAATTCTAGTTCATCCTTCTTGGAAGGTGCTGGCTTGAGATTAGCTTCTATTTTGACGCCCAAATACTCCGTTGGCTTAAAAGTACATAGAGAGAATTTATTGCTCTTTGCAGCGTCTAGGATGAAAGAGAGATTGGTATACACTTTGGAGTTTTGAAGTATTAATTGTCGACGTCTTCCCCAATCTCCTTGAGGGGGTACATTGTCGAGTATGTCCATGGTACTTGTATTAATTCGGAAGCTTTCGGGACGAGGATCGCGGGAATCTGCGGTGACTTCAGCATCTAACCAGGTGTACCTATTGAATTTTTTATAGTCTTCCATTGTACGAAAAGGGATTGGATAGATTCTGATCCAATCGCCGTTTTCCGTAATTCCGGCAGTACACATCAGTTCACCATATTTTTTCGAACGGGTCGGATAGGTTTTAGCTACTACAAAAATTCTTTTTCGTGGACTGGAAAAAATAATATTTCCTTACATGATTACCTATGAAATATTATTATATCCAAGTCCAAACATTTTTTTCAAATTTTCAGCAATCACCCCTCGATGGCAATACTCAATATCTTTTTCAAAGCAGGTCAAAGCAATTTTTTCATTAGAGGCAATATCATTAATGTATTTGAGAGCATTTTGTGCTACATCTGATGGAATAGTCTCGCGTTGGTAGTCTGCGAAAAGCATTTGATAGTCGCTAATGTCATTAAGTTCTTGCCTATTTTCAGACTCTATCCCAAGCTCGGGGAGGTGAAGATATCGAATACCAATTTTTTCAAGTGTACTCTTAAGCATGTGCTTTGAAAATCCGAACTTCATGCTGAAGGGGTTTTTTCTGACATCACAAAGTACTTTGATGTCATTATTGATAAGAAGGTTGACGTAATGTTCGAAGGTAATTCCCTCATACCCAATGGTGAATAGCATTACACCATCATCAATCAACTTTGGCTCTTTTTGATATCTTTTTTCCAAGAACTTATGGGCGATTTTACTATGCAATGTGTAGTACGGATAGTTCTTATAAACGTATGCAATAAGGTCATTGCCTGACAGATCTTCATATTTGCTGGCAAATGACAAAATTGCGTGTTTATCTTTCTCTTTCAGGCCACTTAACGAATTGCCTTCGCTTTCTAGACCATTGATCAGGTTCTCTTCATCGTTGATTTGAATGAAAGCATAATTGTGCAGGGTTCTTAAATCAGCGTTAGCCTGGAATGAGTAGCAGCCATAATGGTATGGGACGAATTCATATGCCTTTTTCTTACTAGTTTGAACTTCTTCAACAAACAAAAAAAGTAGTTTTTGTAGATCTAATTTGGAGAGTGGTCTTTTGAATGCATGTATCAGTGACAAAAGTAATCGTTGTCTGTAAAAAGTAGGCTGTGTTTTCATGCAACTATCCTAACTATAATTGTATCCAATCAAGTTGAGGTACAATCAAATAAAATATTGATATTGTACAATAAAATATATATATATGGGTAATAAATTAGGAATTATGGAATATGAATGTAAATAAAATATGTATTTATTTGATAATATATTGTATCATTGCTATGAATTATATTGGGAACGTGTTCAGTGACATATACCGAATTCTTACAGTTACTAGAAAAGCATGAGATTGATGTGGGTGGGATCGCATCAAAATTGGGCTATTCGAAAGGCAGTATTGAAAACAATTGGGCTAAAACGGGAGAAGTGCCAAGAAAAGCCGTACTTGCACTAGAGTTGTATCTGGAGTTACGGCAAGAAAAGCATGCCAATGAAGTATTGAAACAGAAATTGGAAGAATACGATAGAAAGCAGAATCTAACTCAACTTCTTTCGAAGAAAGCATTACAGATCGCGGAACGAAAAAGCAATGAGAATGGACTGGAGCTAGAGGATTATATCTCTTCATTAATCATTTCGACAATTTAGAGAATTGCTATAAATGCATACGAGATGTTGTACCCGTAACTCATTTAGTGGTAACAATCAGAAACGTCAATCGCATCAATCCTAGTCGTGTTGAATAGTCGTAACGGGTTGTCGGTATACCTATGATTTGGAGTTCTCATATATAGGGTTATGAGGCTTGTCAATGTCAATCTCCACGTCGTCAGGACTCAACAACATATTTTTTTTTGCTAAGCATCGCTTTTCAAGGATACCAGTTTAAACCAGTAAATCATATATTAGTAAATCCCACTTTAGAAGGCGGGATAAGCCTTGTTGTCATAGTTTGTAAAACAATCACTCTTTCATGCAATAAATGTCCAGATCCAATTCTGCATTGATTGAACACAGAAACTCTAGACTTTCTTTAGTAAATGAAAAACTTGGCATCAAATCATTTGAGTACACAACAATACTTAGCTTTTTTTCCGTATCTAGAGAAGACAGGACGCCCTCTTGTTGAGGTGTGAGATGTAGTATTAGGTCATGCAAAATGCTATCTACATGCAAAATATCTTTCTTCTGAATAGAAAACTCACAACCATTAGTTTTATATTCTATTGTACCTTTTTCATTTTTTAGATCACCAACTTTCCATATTTTTGTCGCATGGATTTTTTCAGCAATTTCACTTATATCATTTAACGCTCCAGATATTATTAAGCGCACAATTACTTCGTTTTTATACATATTTACCACCTCAAAAATCATTGATATTTAGACCAGTTGGTTCGCCTGGGCCTTTGCCGCCTTTACGTTTAACTACGATATCACCATTCTTTTTTTTGTACAAATCCTGGCGTGAATTTTCTTTTAAATCATGTGGGTGGATTCCACCCCTTTTTAATCTTTCAATTTCACCAGGACTTAACATTTTATCGTCATTGGCACAATAGGGGGAATTGTTCTCCCATGAGTCATCCCAAGCTACCGGATGAAACGCTGGTGGTGGGTTTAAGATCGAATAACCTATGCCCAAAACTGCCACACCTATCGTTGGGAAAAGTGGTATTAAGAAGGCAAATTTGCCAGTTGGGTCAATAAAATTAGCTGGATCCCCGAGGACATACCCATAAAGGTTGGTGTCCCCACCTGCAAACCCAATCGGATCCTTCGCCATCCACTTGCCGGTATAGGCATCATAGTCGCGGTAGCCAAAGCGGGTCAGCTTGGTATCCGGATCGTAGAGGCCTCCGGCGAATCCGAAGGGCACCTTGACATCAGGGTTGCTATCTGAAAGGATATTCCCGTAGGTGTCGTACTTGACGGCTTTGCGATCACCAAGGAATAAGAAGAGAGGTTTCTCATAGGCGTATTTGAATGTCCCCACCTGGTCGTATGCCAGGTAGAAGACCTTGCCGCTTCCCGTCGTCATCTTGTAGGGCATCCGTCCGGCTGCGTATTCGAACCGGCTGATCAGGTTGTCATTGCCGTCATAGACCGCCAGGAGCGTCGTCAGGTCCTTCCAGAGGTATTTCTCGACGATCTGTCCGTTGATCTTTTTGGCGACACGCTGGTTATTGGCATTCTGAAGGTATTCGATCACCGTGCCGTCAGGCTTGACGACCTTTATGAGTTCGCCGAGTGTGCCGTATTCGTACGTCGTCGTTCCTTCCGGCGTCGTCTTCTCTGAGAGGTAACCATCATCGTCATAGGCATATGTGTTCTGACCGTAGACGACCACCTGGTCATCCAGGGTGAAGTTCGCTGTTGTCGTCACACCGTTGATCGTCGCGCTTTGCCGGTTGCCGTTGGCATCATATACATACGACTCGACAGAGCCTGAATAAAGATCTTTTGCTTCAATCAAACGACCGAGGGAGTTATATTTATATTCATACAAGGCGAGTGGATTCACTTCTGAACCCTCAAGGCGCTGGGTGATCTTACCCGCGGGTGAACGCTGCAATATCTGGTAGTTATATCGATAGACTCCGGTTCCTTTGATAGTGGATGTATCGGTTTCGCCGTAATCATTATAGGTCATCTGAAGATCGAAGTGAATATCACCACTGTTCACGGATGTAAGCAAGCCATTCTCGGGGCTGTATGTCATTTGGGCGCCGCCGATCTGTGTCGGTTGGCCATCCCCGTTATAGACATAAGACTCGCTGGCACCAGCATAGGTGAAGCTCTCGACTCTAAAGTCGCTGTTGTAGCCCAAGCTCATCGTCTGGTTTAGCACGCCGCTTTGGGCGATGGAGGTGACAAGCGCACCGTCGTAACCGTAATCGATCTGCTCACTGCCGCGCATGACAGTGGAAGGATTGTCGCCGCAGTCGTAGCCATACGTTGTGTTTCCTTCAGGTGTTTGCACCTGCGATACCCGACCGCCGCTATACGTTGTAACAACCGTCTTGCCGCTCGGCTTCATGAGCGTGATCAGCCTTCTTTGCTTGTCGTAGATGTAAGCGGTCGCCTTACCCAGCGGAGAGGTATAGGAGTCACGCTTGTTGACGCCGTTATAGCTAAAGGAGTGGTCTCTCGGTATCGGCGTGGTGAGGACGATCATATTTCCATTGGCGTCATACTGGAAGTCTGTCGTATGCAAGTTGGGGTGGGTGATCTGCGTACGTCTGCCAAGGAGGTCGTAGGCATAGCCCGTTGTGAGTCCGTCAGGATCGATGACTGAGTCGAGGTGGCCGTCCGCATTATAGACATACGTTGTGGTTCTGGTACCTTGCGTGACGGTGGTCAGTCTACCTTCATTGTCATAGCCGTACTGTACCGGCAGTAGGTTGCCCAACTGCGAGGAGAGCATCAGGCGGTTGGCCGCATCATAGGTCTGGCTGGAAGTGATGCCTTCGGCCGAAACAGTCGTCTGGGTGGAACCGCTGTAATCACGTTCGTTCGTTACCGTAGCCCCGTTCGTTGTCGCTGTCCGCACCACTTTTGAGACGCTGTCTCCGTCCATCGTGTAACTGGCGGTATATGCTGTCTGCATGGAGAGTCCGCTTGGTTCCGTCCGTGTCGTGGAAGCAAGGATCCTACGCCCTTCCGCAGGATCCTTGACGAGCACTCCGTTTGCCGTCAGGTAGGTACTGGTCGTCTTCTCGCTGCACATTGTCGTGCTTGAAAGGGTGTCGTCAACGGCATTCTCGTAAAGAACGGTGTCGCCGGAAGGGAGGAACTTTTCCGTGACAAGGAGACCGTTCGCCAGGTAATGCTTTTTATAGGCGACGGCGTCGCCGGCAGCCCTGGTGACATTGATGTCAAGGGCTGTTGCTCCGCTGCTTTGGCCGAAGAGCCACTCTCCCTGCTCGGCATCAACAACTTTGACAACTTTCCCATTGCTGTCGAAGATGTGGAGGAAGCTGTTCCCGTTTGGTTCGGTCTCCTGGGTCATGAGATGGTTCTCATACGTGAAGCCATAGGACGACAGATCTTCGTACTGCACTTCCGTCAGATCCCCGTTCGCGTCTACGTTTAGGTAGGTACTCTGACCGTGCGGAGCCGTAACGCTTATGACGGTGCCGTTGGCGTCCCTGTTGAGTGTCGTCGTTTGACTGAAAGCGTCTGTCACGGTAGTAAGCAGACCCTGACCATCATAAAGGAAGGAGGAGATTGTCTGTTTGGTGTAGGCATCGCGTGTCAGTACATGTTTGCCTTCGGCATCAAACAGGTATTCATGCGTTCCAAGTTTTACGACAAGATTGCCGTTCTCCTGGACGGGGGTGTCGACCGCGTAGATGGTGCTGTCCAGATAGAGTTTGTCTCCGGAGAAAACCGCGTGACCGTTCAGGCTCCAGCCGTAGGCGACGGTTCGGCTGCGGTTCTCATCAATGTCTCCTGAGGAGTAGTGCAGACCATACTCGGAACCGCTGATCGCGATCTCCTCGTGGAAGGTGGTGTCGCGCGGGGAAACATATGAACTGATGGACTCATCGCATATAGGTTGGTCCTCGTCTGTCTTCTTGACACAGCGGTGGAGATCTTCACAGGGTGTATTTGCCGTCTGAACTGACCCATTAAGATCTTCACAAGCCGTCGTTAGATTATTATCGACGCCAGACCATTGGTAAAGGATCTCCTCATTGTCGCCTTTGGCTGGAAAGTTTGCTTGAGTTTCGTCGCACACGGCAGGCAGTTTACACCGTTCATAATTGACGCATGTGAGTTTGCCGCTTTCTATCGTACCGTTGCTGTCAATACATTGCTGGTGTGATGCTGGCGCATCAAGTGTATCGCTTCTCCACGGAGTAGAATAAGTGGCATTGCTCTCTTGAACAGGAAAGGGGATGTCACTTTCATTGCATAGTAGGCATTGATAAAACTCGTTGGCGTAATGGTTGTCATAATAGTTTACATATTGGGTTGTAGTCCATTTTTTGCTGTATTTAAATACGTAATGGTGCGTCTGCCAATTTTTATAATATTTGTCACAGTAATATCGACTCGTATCTTCTAGCAATGAGCAGGGAGTAGAATAACTGCAATGTTGAGTCTGATCAGATACTCCAGAATCTTTTGAATACAGATACCAATATCGTGGTGCATCGCAGGCGCAGTTTTCATAACCCTCCTGCGTATCAGATACAGAAAAGAGTGCAGTTGGCAATAGCAAGAGTAACCCGAATATCATTTTAAGCATATGAGAATACCTTTGATCGTCAAGATGAGATTGAAAAATCCAGAAGCACCATCATTACCGTTGTGTATTGTGTGATCTTATTTATTAAAATTAATCCATGATATCATTAGTATATTAGCAAGAAATAAAAAAGAATATTTATTAGCCTATTTGATATTTTTTTAATTACCGTGTCTTAACACTATATTTGTTTTGCAATCTGTGCAAAATATGGGTTCCTCCCTTTTGATTGAAATTTCTTTCTTCAAAAAAGTAGTAGCATAATTATTTGGAAAGTAGCATAATTAGTTGGAAATGACAGCCGCCACCGAAAATGGAGGCGGAGGTACCGCTGTGGTGTGGAGCCCTGAAAGGGCGCAGCGGCGTGAAGTGGGGCGCTCTCCCTTCCAGCACGTCGAGTTTGGCGATGTCAAGGAGCTCGCCGTCGGTCATAGGCGGCAGGATATGGCGCAGCCGTTTGGCAATCATCGACTTCCCGGAACCGGGGCTTCCTTCGAGGAGAAGGTTGTGCATGCCGCACGCACTGATGAGCGCGGCGCGTTTCGCCACCTCCTGGCCGCGAATCTCCCCGAAGTCCTCGGGATAGTGTTTCTGATAATAGTAGCGGACATCCTGAAACGTCTGATGGGGAAACGGGATGGGTTTCGGTGCTGCCGGCCGGATGTTTGCATGCTCCTCCTCTTTGAAAAAGGCGATGGCGTCTTTAAGCGTTCCGGCACCGACAAAGGTGATCCCGGGAATGTTGGAGAGTTTATCGAGGGCCTCCATCGGGACGAGGGCATTGCGCAGCAGTCCCCTGTTGGCCAGGGAGAGAATCAGCGGATAGAGCATGAGGTTCTCCTTGACCGTGCCGTCAAGACCCAGCTCTCCGAAAGCGTACCACTCCGGGAAGTCCCGTTCGGAACTGTCTAGGGCGATCAGGAGGGCCATGGCGAGGTCGAACTGGCTGCCGTGTTTCTCGATGTCGCTGGGACTGAGATTGATCGTGATGCGTTTGGGCGGGAAGGTGAAGTCGTTTGCCAGTAGAGCGCTTTTGACCCGCTCCCGCGCCTCGGATATTGAGGAGGAGGCCAGGCCGACGACGGTGAAGGAGGGAAGACCGCGTGTCAGCGTGGACTCGACCGTGACCGGAAGTGCGTCGATGCCTTCGAGGGTGGCACATTTGAGCTGTTTCATGACAATACTCCCATAGGTCAGGAAGAATGGTATCCATATAAAATTTATAAAAACATTAATTGTTGTTTAGCGTTTTAGTAAAAGAGCGAGTATTCGTGTGTGGTGTAGTGATGCTGTGTGCCATGGTATGAGTGATGAAGACAATATCAAGGAGGGAAAAGTTGAATGAAAAGATGTTTGGGGCGACCTGGCACCTGGGAAAGGAGGTGTCGTTAGCCGTTCTTCTTCTCTTTTTGAATCCGCTTGTACTCTTTCTCGAATTTCTTGCGGCGAGTGTAGGTGAGCTTTTCAATAAAGAGCTTGCCGGCGAGGTGGTCCATCTCGTGCTGGACGGCGACGCTGAGCAGGCCGTCGGCTTCGAGGACCTGCTCGTTGCCGTGACGGTCTTGGTAACTGACGGTGACCGTCTCAAAGCGTTCGACGTCCTCGTAGAAGCCCGGCACGCTGAGACACCCCTCCTGGTAGAAGGTCGTGCCGTCGCTGAGCACGATCTGCGGGTTGATGATCTCCAGCAGTTCCGACTTGTCCTGTTCGCCCTGCTCGTCGGGGAGGTTGATGATGAGGACCTGGAGGGGTTTGGCGACCTGGATGGCCGCGAGGCCGATCCCGTTGGAGGCGATCATCGTATCGTACATATCGTCCAGGAAGGTATGGAGGGCTTCGTCGAAACGCTCAACAGGCTCGGAGAGCTGTTTGAGGCGTTTGTCCGGGTAGGTGACGATCGGAAGCTGCATGCGCCTTATTTCTTCGCGTTCTTGACGAGGACTTCGTCGATGAGGCCGTAGGCTTTGGCCTCTTCCGCACTCATGAAGAAGTCGCGGTCGGTATCTTTCTCGACCTTTTTCAGGCTCTGTCCGGTGTTCTTGGCAAGGATGCCGTTGAGCTCTTTTTTCATGCGCAGGATCTCGTTGGCCTGGATCTCGATGTCCGTCGCCTGTCCCTGGGCGCCGCCGAGGGGCTGGTGGATCATGATGCGCGCGTGCGGCAGGGCAAAGCGCTTGCCCTGGGCGCCGGAGCTGAGCAGGAAGGAGCCCATGGAAGCTGCCTGCCCGATACAGATCGTCGCGACGTCGGGACGGATGTAGTTCATCGTATCGAAGATCGCCATACCGGAGGTGACGACACCGCCGGGGGAGTTGATGTAGAAGTAGATGTCTTTATCCGGATCCTCCGCTTCGAGGAAGAGCATCTGAGCGACGATGGTCGAAGCGACGGCGTCATTGACCTCGCCGCTGAGCATGATGATGCGGTCCTTCAGGAGGCGGGAGTAGATGTCGTAAGAGCGTTCGCCCCGCGCACTTTTTTCAATGACGTACGGAATATAGCTCATGGTTTACTCTTCGGCTGTTGCCATTTTTGCGTTCAGCAGTCCGCTGAGCACTTTGTCTTCAACCATCGCCATCTGGATCGCCGGCAGGTAGCCGCTCTCTCTGTAGTGGTCGTAGGTCGCCTGCGGGTCCTGACCCGTCTGCATCGCTTCGAAGTAGATCGTCTGCATGACTTCCTGCTCGTTGACGTTGACGCCTTCGGCTCTGGCGAGGGCATCGACGATGAAGGTTGCCTTGACGGAGCGGGTTGCGTCGTCGCGGAAGGTTTCGCGGAGCTCTTTGACCTTCTCCTGGTCATCGCGCAGTGCCGCGAGCTCCTCTTCGCTCATTTCGCGCGCTTTGTTGTTCAGCGCCATGTCCATCTCCTGCTCGACGACGAACTCCGGCAGGTCGAAGTTGTATGCGGCGACGAAGGCCTCGAGGAGTTCCGGCTTGAGTTTCTCGTTGAAGAGCTTGCCGCGCTCTTCGTTCTCGAGCTGTTTCTGGACCTGCTCTTTGACCATATCTATCGTCGCGTCCTCTTCACCCGGCAGCAGCTGCTTGGCAAGCTTGGCGTCCATGCGGACCTTCTCTTTTGTCTGGATCTTGTGCAGTTTCACCTTGAACTGTGCCGGTTTGCCGGCCAGTTTTTCGCTGCCGTAGCTCTCCGGGAATGTGACGTCGATCATCTTCTCGTCGCCCGCTTTCATGCCGATGACCTGATCTTCGAAGCCCGGGATGAACTGGCCGCTGCCGATGTTGAGCGGGAACTCTTCGGCTTTGCCGCCTTCAAACGCTTCACCGTCGACGAAGCCTTCAAAGTCGATGACGGCAGTGTCGCCGTCTTCAACCGCGCGGTCCTCTTCGATGTCAACGAAAGGCGCCTGCGCTTTGGCGATCTCCTGGATACGGTCGGTGACCGCTTTGGCAGTGATCTTCGGCGCTTTGAAATCGGGAACCTTGGCCTGATAGTCGCCGAGGTCGAACTCGGGGCGCATTGCGACCTTGATCGTCATTTCGATCGTACCGTCCTCTTTCTTGTCGAACTTGGAGAACTGCGGCTCACCGATCAGGGCATCGGCAGCGATCTTGAGGGCATCCAGACCGATGTTCAGGGCTTCGCGGACCGCCTGGCTTTCAGCGTCTTGCATAAGGCGTTCGCCATACTGTTTCTTGACGGCGGATACGGGGACTTTTCCTTTGCGGAATCCCGGGATGTTTGCTTGCTTGCTCAGCTCTTTGGCCATGTTGTCGAAGTGCTTGTCCAGGTCGCCGGCGGTGACCGTCGCGCTGATTTCGGCATTGGCTGCGTTGATTTTGTTGGTGCTCATTTCCATGGTGATCTCTTACCTTTATCTTCTGTTTCTTCCGGCTCAGCCCATGCGGCAATACGGAGAAAAATTTCGCAATTCTACCTTAATTACATTAACACGACTCTTAGATTTCGGCGCTAGCAACTTCTTAAGCTTTTTTAAGTATTGAAATTGATTAAGGGATATCTAACGACAGATGATCTAATATCTCACCACACAAAGAGGACAAATTTTGTCTTTTTTAAAATTGTTATCAAAATAACATGTGAATTGAGGAAGAGCGATGCAAGTATATATGGACAACAATGCGACGACCATGGTAGACCCGGCGGTCGTCGAAGCAATGCTTCCATTTTTCAGCGAGCAGTACGGAAACCCGAACTCGCTGCATAAATTCGGCACTGCGTCCCATCCGGCGATCGCGAGAGCGATCGACCAGGTCTACGCAGCGATCAGCGCGTCGGACGACGACGATATCGTCTTTACGTCCTGCGCAACCGAATCGAACAACTGGGTACTCAAATCCGTCTGGATCGACAAGATCCTGCACGGGGAGAAGAACCATATCATCACCACAGAGGTGGAGCACCCCTCCGTCCTTTCCACCTGTAAGTTCCTGGAGGAGCAGGGCGTCAATGTAACCTACCTCCCGGTCAACGAGCAGGGCGTCGTCGATGCCCAGATGCTGCGCAGCTTCATTACGGACAAGACGGCGCTGGTCTCCGTGATGTGGGCAAACAACGAGACGGGAATGATCTTCCCGATCAAAGAGATCGGAGAGATCTGTAAAGAGAAGGGCGTGCTCTTCCATACCGACGGCGTCCAGGCCGTCGGCAAGATCCCCGTCGATGTCCAGGCGGTCCATGTCGACTTCATGTCGATGTCCGCACACAAGTTCCACGGCCCGAAAGGGATCGGGGCACTCTATATCCGTAACGGACAGGCCCTCTCCCCGCTGCTCAACGGCGGCGAGCACATGGGCGGCCGCCGTTCTGGCACCCTGAACGTCCCCTACATTGTCGGGATGGGCAAGGCACTGGAAATGGCGACAGTGAATATCGAAGAGAAGATGGCCAGCATCAGCGCTAAGCGCGACCGCCTCGAAGATGCGCTGCTGAAGCTCATTCCCGACACCTTTACGGTCGGTGAACGCGACCACCGTACTCCGAACACGATCCTCATCTCCATCCGCGGGGTCGAGGGCGAAGGGATGCTGTGGGACCTCAACAACGCGGCGATCGGTGCTTCCACCGGTTCGGCGTGCGCCTCCGAGGACCTCGAAGCCAACACGGTAATGCTCGCGATCGGTGCGGACCACGAACTGGCCCACACCGGTATCCGCCTGAGCCTTAGCCGCTATACGACGGACGAAGAGGTCGATTACGTGATCGATCACTTCAAAACGGCTGTCGAGCGTCTGCGCTCGATCTCCAGCTCATACGCCAAAGTCAAACCGACGCCCGGCGGTGAAGCCACTGCGTGTGAAATGCACTGAGAATTAGAGAGAGAAGGAAACCATTATGGCAAAGAATGATCTGTTTGGCGCATCCCTGTGGGATGAATACTCCAACAAGGTAACGACACTGATGAACAACCCCCAGCACCAGGGGGAGATCACGGAAGAGGAAGCGGCCGCGAACGGCAACAAGCTGATCGTCGCGGACTTCGGTGCGGAGAGCTGCGGTGACGCCGTACGCCTCTACTGGGAAGTCAACCCGGAGACCGACGTCATCGAGAACTCCAAGTTCAAGAGCTTCGGCTGCGGGACGGCGATCGCCAGTTCCGATATGATGACGCAGCTCTGTCTGGGCAAGACGGTCGACGAAGCGGTCAAGATCACCAACATCGACGTCGAGATGGCGCTGCGCGATACGCCGGACGTACCGGCCGTTCCGCCGCAGAAGATGCACTGTTCGGTCATGGCGTACGACGTCATCAAGAAAGCGGCCGGACTCTACAAGGGCGTCGACGCGGAGAGCTTCGAAGAGGAGATCATCGTCTGCGAATGTGCCCGCGTCAGCCTCTCGACCCTCAAAGAGGTGATCAAGCTCAACGACCTGAGTACGGTCGAGCAGGTTACCGACTATACGAAAGCGGGCGGCTTCTGTAAAAGCTGTATCAAGCCGGGCGGCCACGAGGCGCGCGAATACTATCTCGTCGACATCCTCGCCGACGTCCGCCGCGAGATGGACGAAGAAAAGATGAAAGCGGCGGCCGAAGCCGGTCTCGGCGGCGATTTCGAAGCGATGACCCTGGTCCAGAAGATCAAGGCGATCGACGCGGTCGTCGACGACAACATCCGCCAGTTCCTCATCATGGACGGCGGGAACATGGAAGTCATCGACGTCAAGGACGGCGAAGAGTACATTGACGTTTATATCCGCTACCTCGGTGCCTGCTCCGGCTGTGCGAGCTCCAGTACGGGAACGCTCTATGCCATTGAAGCGGCCCTCAAAGAGAAGCTCTCCGACAAGATCCGCGTTCTGCCGATCTGACGACATGACGAGGGGCCCGGCCCCTCTCCCCCCTCCTATCATTAACGATTTCCCCCTTTTTTTTATCAGCGGCTGTTGCTTAAATGCCGACTTTTTCTGTACAATGCCGCCTTTCAAACGTTCACAAGGAGATAATAATGTTCAAAAACATACTGGCACTGATCGGTGCCGTGACACTGGTCGCGGTGATCGGCGGATACGCGATGTTCGGCGGCAAAGTACAGCAGCTTGACGGCGGTGCCCTTCCGGCGTATATGAAGATGTTCGGCAACATCCTGGAAAACGGGGATGCAGCGCGGGCCATGATGAAAGAGTGGAAGATCAGTGATGAAGTCACGAACGACGATGCGGCGGAACTGATCAAGGCACTGGCCGAAGAGTACAACATGCGTATCACGGGTGACGTCAAAATGTATACGAAAGATGACGCCGCGGCGACTGAAATCAAGCATGCGCGCATCTTCTCGCTCTGCAGCCTTCCAATCGCGAAGGTGTTCCTGAACTACTCCCGCTGGTACGGCGGATTCATGCCGTGCCGCATTATGCTGGTCGAATACGGCAGCGGTGAGCGCTTCCTTGTGGCGATGGACATGACGCTGGCGATCCACGGCGGCCACCCGCTCCCGGCCGATATGCTCACGATGGCTCTCTCTGTCAAAAAAGCGATGGAAGAGATTCCGGAGCGTGCCGCCAAAGGCGACTTTTAACTTCTACTTGTTCGGGCCCTCTTTGGCCTGAACATCCTCTTTTTTACCCCGGATAGTCTACAATCCAGTATGCATTTTATTTTATATGTTCATATTCTTTCCGCAACGGCATGGATCGGCGGGTCGCTGCTGCTTTTCGCGCTGGGCGTCTTGCTGCGCGACAAAGAGGCCCAGCGGCAGACCTATGAGCATCTGGGGCCCATCTACGGCTGGTTCGAGGTCTTCTGGCTGGTCTCGCTCTGGGTGACGGGGACGCTGCTCTATCTGCACCACGGTTTCCACGAGGTCTTCAAATACGCCTACGACTCGGAACTGTCGCAGATGATGCACCACAAGGTCTACCTGGTCATCGTTTTGACGATGTTAACGTTTGTTCATTTAGTGATCGCCTTCAAAACGCACATGATCAGCCGGACGAAATGGCAGCAGTTCCTCTCGCGGGGGAGTTCGCTGGGGATCTTCTTTCTGAACCTGATCATCCTCTGGTATGCGATCGGCGTGCGGAGTATGTTGTAGCCGATGAGAGTACGGATGAGAAAGTGCCCGGAGCAGTTGACAAAGGCGGTATGTGATGGTTTACCGGATTGACCGCAAAGATCTCTGGGATCTCCGGTTCCTTGAGAAGATCTACCGCGACATGGAGCACGACTACTACTGGAGCGACGATTTTTCCGAGGCGATGTACCTTGCGCTCGCCAATGCCGGCTTCATCAGCGTGTCGCTGGAGTATGGCGGCAGCCAGCTTCTGCTGGGGGAGATCCAGCGGGCGTACGCGCTGCTGCGTTTCGATGAGATGCATGTCAGCAAAAAGGTGGCGAAACTGCTGCGGGGGGCGAACTACCGGCTCGCGTTCAACACGGCATTCGACGACGTTGTCCGCGGGATACAGGCCTCGCATGACGCATGTTGGATGGTCGGGAAGTACGAGACGCTGATGCGGCGTCTGAATGCGAACAGCAGTGAAGCTTTCAGGCTCTTTAGCGTGGAGCTGTTCGACGAGGGGACCGGTACCCTCGTTGCCGGCGAGATCGGTTACATTACGGCCAACAACGTCTATACGAGCCTCTCGGGGTTCCACAGTGCCGAACGGCGCTACAGCAGCTGGGGAACACTGCAGCTGGTCCTGCTGGGCCGGCATCTGCAAAAGGCCGGGTTGCGCTTTTGGAATCTGGGGCATCCCTACATGAAGTACAAGAGCGATCTGGGTGCCGTGGTTGTTCCGCGGCGCACGTTTTTGAAGCTCTGGTATCCGCGCCGGTTCGGTTCGCTCGCCCTCTAGCGGTGAGGTGCTCCTGGAGAAGTCTGCCTTTACAGGTTCTTGTCGAACCAGTTGGCGACTTCGGAGCGGATGGTGTGGCGCAGCTGGATCCCGGCGAGGAAATCGCTGTGCTGTGCCTTGTTGAGCATCGTTACAAGGGCGTTGCGGCGCTTGGAGAGGAAGGGGTGGTCGATCTGGTGCGGGTCGCCCATGACGACGAGGCGCGTCTCGTCGCCCATCCGGGTCCCGATCAGCTTCATCGTCGCGTTCGTCATATTCTGCGCCTCGTCGATGATGACGAATTTGCGCGAGATCGTCGTCCCGCGCATGTGGGCGATATCCATTACCTCGATGTTGTACTTGGCCATGAAAAGCTCCGTCGCGTTTTCGCGCTTGGTGGAGTTCGTATTGCCGGTGAACTCCACCTGTGATTCGATGGAGTGTTTGTTCTGGTGCTCGATGGTGTAGTTGATGGCGGAGTAGAGCGGGTACATGAAGTAGCCGAGCTTCTCGTGTTCGTCCCCTTTGCGGAAGCCCAGTTCCGCCTGCGGATCGGAAGCGGTGACGGTATTGCGCGCGTAGACGATCCCCTCGACGATCCCCTCTTTGACCATCTCCAGTCCCGCCTGCAGGGCCATCAGGGTTTTGCCCGAACCGGTGGAGCCGGCGACGACGGTCAGGTGGTTCTGGGGATGGGTGAGAATGGTGTAGTAGAACTTCTGCTCCAGGTTGATGGGGCGGATCAGGGTCTCGTCGAAATACTCCCCGAAGCGCTTGTCGAAGTCGCACCACTCCAGGTGGCCGTTGTAGGTGAGCGCATAGCGCTGCAGCCCGGTTTCATATATCTCGTTGTGCCCTTCGCTGGTGGCCTCCTGGATAAAGCTGAACTGTTCAAAATTGCGGAAGTCGTTCTGCGGGTCGAGGACGGGTTCCTCGTGGTAGGTGACGGTGTGGGCGAACTCGATGGCGTCGGGGCGTTCGACGCTGGCATTTTTCAGGCTCTGCGCCTCGATTCCCTGGACTTCGGCCGCAATCTTGAAGGAGATGTCGTTGGTGACGAGTTTGAGATGGTAGTCCGCGGCGATCTCGGCGATCTTGGCGTCGTTGAAGCCCTTCGGTTCGGAGTAGGATTTGGCAATGCGGTACTCTTCGCGGTAGATGATCAGCAGCTCGACGTTCGTGTCGCCCTCCGCCTCGGGGTTGAGGTCCGGGGCGAAGGGGAGGGTGAGACGGTAGTAGCAGTCGCTGTTGTTGGGCGCCGTCTCGCGCGAACGGCGCAGCGGTTCGGGCAGGGCGTCGAAGGTCAGGGTCTGCCCCACCTCGTAATCGGCGAGCCGGAAGAACTCCCGGGCCCGGAAGCCGGCGTCCGAGCGCATGTCGTCTTTTTTGTTATTGAGCTC
This sequence comes from Sulfurimonas sp. HSL-3221, assembly GCF_021044585.1. Taxonomy (GTDB): domain Bacteria; phylum Campylobacterota; class Campylobacteria; order Campylobacterales; family Sulfurimonadaceae; genus Thiomicrolovo; species Thiomicrolovo sulfuroxydans. Next base: position 246,066 of record NZ_CP087998.1, read on the forward strand.
GGCAAGCACCGTGTTGGTGATGGCGACAATATTTTTGTTGTTCTCGGAAATGCGCAGGATGTTGGCCGGATCATCGAGAATGACTGAGGTGTCGAGGAGATAGCATTTTTGTGTGGGACTCATGGAAAGAGCATCCTTCGGTTATATGAGTTACATTGATTATAACCCCGGAAAGCTTAATGCGAAAGGATGCGGTGGATGAAGTTTGGGCAGCACGCTTTACACGTGGTAATAGCGTGTGACTCCCTCTATGGTGCGCCCCATATTGAGCAGGAGCATATCGGCGACGACAAGGGCGGCCATCGCTTCGCAGACGACGGAACCGCGGATGGCGACGCAGGGGTCGTGGCGTCCCTTGAGCGCGAAATCGACCTCTTCGCCCTCGGTGGTGGTCGTGTGCTGCTCTCGGAAAATGGAGGGGGTCGGTTTGAAGTAGACGCTGAGGCGAACCGCGTCCCCGTTGCTGATCCCGCCGAGGATGCCGCCGCTGTGGTTGGATTCGAAGCCGCTGTTGCGTATTGGGTCGTTGTTCTCTGACCCGTGCAGGCGCGTCCCCAGAAGGCCGTCGCCGATCTCGACGGCCTTGACGGCGTTGATGCCCATCATCGCGTCGGCGAGGACGGCGTCGAGCTTGTAGTAGAGCGGTTCGCCGAGGCCCACCGGAAGGTTCTCGATATGGACCTGTGCGACCCCGCCGACGGAGTCATGGTCGTTTTTGGCGAGCAGGATCGCGTCTTTTTGCGCCTGCTCCACGCTGGGATCGAGGGCGTAGATCTCGCTGGTGACGACGTGGTCGAAGTCGAAGCTGCTTGCGGCGATCCCCGCGATCTCGCTGATGCCGCTTTTGACGGTGATGCCGACCTCGCGCAGCATCAGTTTGGCAATGGCCCCCGCCGCGACGCGGGCCGCCGTTTCGCGGGCACTGGAACGCCCGCCCCCGCGGTAGTCGCGGATGCCGAACTTGTGCCAGTAGGTGTAGTCGGCGTGGCCGGGGCGGAAGATATCTTTGATATTGGAGTAGTCTTTGGATTTCTGGTTGGTGTTGTAGATGACCATCGCAATCGGGGTGCCGGTGCTTTTGCCTTCGAATACCCCGCTGAGGATCTCGACCGCGTCGTCCTCTTTGCGGGCCGTGGCGTAGGCGTTCTGTCCCGGCTTGCGGCGGTCGAGCTCGCGCTGAATGTAGGCCTCGTCGATCGTGAGGCCGGCGGGAACGCCGTCGACGACGCAGCCGATCGCCTTGCCGTGGGATTCGCCGAAGGTGGTGAAACTGAAGCGGATGCCGAAACGGTTCATGAAAGCTCCTCTTTGAGTCGGGCGATGGTTTGCTGGGCCGCCTCCTGCTGGGCGGTTTTTTTGCTCTTGCCGGTGGCTTTGGCGTACTCCTTGCCGTCGATCACGATGGCGATGGTGAACTCTTTCTTGTGGTCAGGGCCGCTGCTGCCCACGAGGCGGTACTCGGGGGTGATGCCGAAGTGCGCCTGGGTCAGCTCCTGCAGCGCCGTCTTGTGGTCTTTGAAGAGGGTGTCGAGGGAGATCTCTTTATAGACGCTCTCCAGCAGGGTGGTCGCGATCGTTTTGACCGGGGCGAGTCCCGCTTCGAGGTAGATGGCGCCGATCACGGCTTCGAAGGCGTTGGAGAGCAGAGAGGGTTTGGTGCGTCCGCCGTTGTTTTCTTCGGCGTTGGAGAGGAAGATGGCCTGGCCCAGCTTGATATGGTTGGCCAGGCGCGCGAAACCCTCTTCGTTGACAAGGGAGGCCCGCATCTTGGAGAGTTTGCCCTCGTCGTGCTTGGGGAAGTGCTCAAAGAGGTACTCGCCGACGATGAGGTCGAGGACGGCGTCGCCCAGGAATTCGAGGCGTTCGTTATTGTAGGGCTGTTTGAAACTTTTATGCGTCAGGGCTTCGCGCAGCAGCTGTTTGTTTTCGAAGGTGTAGCCGAGCGTCTGCTCAATACGCGCCATCTGGTCCATGCTTATCCTCTTTTCATCTTTTCGGCGACGCCCCGGGCCAGGGTGTCGCAGCGTTCGTTTTCCGGGTGGCCGTCATGGCCCCGGACCCAGGTCGCTTTGATACGGTGGGGGGCGCTGGCGACGATGTAGTCACGCCAGAGATCGGGGTTCTTCACCTTGGCGAAATCGCGTTTGATCCAGTTCTGAAGCCACTCGTTGATCCCCTTGACGACGTAGGAGGAGTCCGAGACGATCTCCACGTCGCAGGGCTCTTTGAGGGCTTTGAGACCTTCGATGACGCCGCGCAGTTCCATACGGTTGTTGGTCGTATGGGGTTCGCCGCCGCTGAGCTCGCGCTCTTTGTCGCCGAAGCGCAGGATCGTCCCGTAGCCGCCGGGGCCGGGGTTGCCCAGGGCGGAACCGTCACTGAACAGGGTGATATGTTTCATACTTCGTAAGCCCTTTCCGAGCGTTCCGACGGGGCGAAATCCGCTACGGCTTTGCCCAGCAGCGGTTCGGTGACGACGGAATCGATCGTATGGCAGTTCGGGCAGCGGTGGAACGGGAAAGGGAAGATCTGCTTGCAGTGGCCGCACAGGTATTCAAACTGCAGGGTTGCCCCGCTTTGGCCGCTTTGGCGAAGTTTGATCAAAACATCCAGTTCGAATTCGGAACTGTTCTGAGCAAGATTCACGCTTCCTCTGGCGCTATACAGCTGCCGCAAATAGCCATCACCTGAAATTATATCCAAATTCAGGTGCTCCTCGGGTAAATACCACAGGATGTCCGCGATGATGCGGCTGGCGGAGAGCTCCAGGGCCGCCCAGGCCACTGCCGGGTCGTGGCGGAAAAGGTATTCGAAGGTGAGGTAGGTGAGGGTGTGGTGTTCGCGGTACTCTTCGGCGAGCCGCCGGCATTTCGCCGCCGTATCGGTTCGGGCGTCCTGCAGCAGGCTGACGGTTTCGAGGTAGCGGCGGTCGCCGGCGATGTCGTTGCCGAGTTCGTCGAGGGGTTCGAGCACCTGCAGGGCCTTGTCAAAACTCCGGAGCCGTTCGTAGGTGAAAAGCAGCAGCTTCAGCGCCTGCGGCGTGCGGGGAAAACGGCCGAGGATCTTGAGCAGGATCGTCTCGCACCGCTCCAGGAAGCCGGCTTTAAAATAGGTCTGGGCGAGCAGCAGCAGCAGTTCGCGGCGACGGTGGGGCTCGTGCTGCATCTCCAGAAGGCTGCGGTAGATCGCGACGGCCTGTTCGAAATCGCCGTTTTGCACATAGGTCTGGGCGACGAGCAGCCATGACTTCTGCGAGACGGCGCTGCTGCCAATCTCGCGGTGGAGTTCGGTCTGGGAGGGGGGCTTGGTAAACGAGCGGAGGAAGCGTTCGAGGTAGCGGTGGTCCTCCTTGCTGCGCAGCCGTCCCCACCAGTAGCTCACGAACGCGATGATGAAGATCAGGGCGACGAAGACGATGATGCCGAATAGCGGGTCGCGGAATTCGATAAAGAGGCTGTTCACGTCGGCTCCTGTCGCACTGCCTTGGGGGGTCTTGGATTGCAGCCATTATAGCGCTTTTGAACTTTTCGGAGAAAATGAGATAAAAATGTGACGAAAAAAACTGATAAAACATTGACATTACTTCGCCAAAAAGGGTAGAATGACGTTGAAACTGGAGAATGCGAAAGGTTTATACGTCAATGATATTCAGTTATATCCGTGCCGACAGCCACTTTCACGGTGTATACGAACAGCTGAAAGTGATCAGTGCCTATGCCAAGAAACATGATCTGGTGATCGAAGACGAGATGGTTGATCAGCTGTCGCAGAACAGCCGCCTCAGTGAACGTGACGAGGCTGTGCGTTATATGCGCCAGCCCGAACACATGGGCGGTACGCTGCTGATCTACGACCTGTGGGTGCTCAGCAGCAATATCGAGGATGTCGTGCAGATGTTTAGCTGTCTGCTGAAAAACGGCATCGAAACCCACTTGATCAAACCTTCAATCGTCTTGAATGCGCAAAGTGATATTATCGTCGCGATGGGGTTGGTTGACCAGTTGCGGCAGACGATACAGTCGGTGGAGAAGAAGGTGATCGGCCGCCCGAAAGGGAGCCGTTCCTCTTCGAAGTTCGACCCTTATCTCGAGGTGATCATCGGTTCGCTTCGGGAGGGACAGAGTGTCAGCGAGATCGCTAGAGTATTGGATGTGAGCCGGAGTTCCCTGAAAGACTACATCGAGTCGCGGGAGCTCAAAGAGGTGGCGATGGGAAGCAGTTTTTTGGAAAACGTGGACAATGCCGAAGCCAGCATTATCGAAACGATCGAATGTCCGCAAGTCAATGAAAAGGAGTAGACAGTGAGTCAGGCAGAAGTCTCAGGCCAGGCCGGACCGGCCAAGGTCAGTAAAAAAGAGTATTTAAAAGGGTGGGTTTCCTACCGCGTAAAACGCTACTGGTTTTTCGTGGGGATGACCATCGTGTCGCTGGTACTGCCGTGGATTACGATCAACGGCAACCATATTTTCCTGTTGAGCTTTGACAAGCTCAAACTGCACCTGGCGTTTGTCCAGTTCGACATGCAGGAGATGTACCTTATGCCGTTCATTCTGATGATCCTCTTTATCGGGGTCTTCGGGATGACGGTACTGGGCGGCCGTGTTTTCTGCGGCTGGGTCTGTCCGCAGACGATCTTCCGCGTCATCTACCGCGACCTGATCGAAACGAAGATCCTGAAACTGCGCAAGCGGATCAAGAACAAGCAGAAAGAGCCTGACTGGAGCAAGCCGGAGAACAAGGCCAAGCGTGTTGTCGCCATTGCGCTCTGGACGGCGCTCTCCCTGCTGGCAACGGCGAACTTCCTGTGGTTCTTCGTCCCGCCGGAGGATTTTTTCCCGTACCTGATGAACGCGGGTGACCACCTGATCCTCGTCGGGATCCTGCTGATCACGACGCTCTTCCTCGTGGTCGACGTCGTCTGGTTCAAAGAGAATTGGTGTGTCTACGTCTGTCCCTACTCCCGTATCCAGTCGGTCCTGTACGACGAAGATACGGTGATGGCGATCTACGATCCGCACCGCGGTGGCGAGATCTACGACGAAGCGAAGCACAAGCAGTACACCAAACAGAAGGATCTGCAGGCGGTCGAGCCGAATGCGGAGTGTACGACCTGTGAAAGCTGTGTGACCGTCTGTCCGACCCACATCGATATCCGCCAGGGGCTGCAGCTCGAGTGTATCAACTGCCTCGAGTGTGTCGACGCCTGTACGGAAGTTATGGGTGCGCTCGGACGTCCGTCGCTGGTCCGCTGGTCGAGCGAAAAAGAGGTGCTGTTCCAGAAAGGCAAAACGCACTACCTGCGTCCGAAGATTATCGGTTATGCCGTCGTCCTGGTCATCATCATGGTCGTTCTCGGTATGATGGGAAGCAAGAAGGAGCATATGCTGCTTAACATCAACAAAGAGAACCGCCTCTATGCGATCGAGAAGACGCCGGAAGGCAAAACGCTGGTCGAGAACGATTACATCTTCCTTCTGCAGAATACGCAGGATAAAGACCATAAGTTCTATTTCGACATCGAGGCACCGAAGGGGATGGAAGGCAAGATCAAAATTCTCAAGCCGACCAAACCCTTCACCGTCCATCCGGGCGTGAAGAAGAAGAAAATCGTCCGCCTCTATACGACGGAGGAGCTGGTCAAAGATGAGCGTAAGGATACGGTACTGCCGATCAAGATCCATGCCTATGCCATTGACGACAAAGAGAAGATCGCCGTCGACCGCGAATCAACCTTCATCTTCCCGCGCTACGACAAATACGAGGCGGCGGAATAACCTTCCGCTCAACCTTTCCGTGCGGTGCTCGGCGCCGCGCGCTTTAACGGATTCGTTCCGTTTCCTCCCTTTAACGGCCGCCCGAACTGCTGAACCCCGGGCGGGTTCCGTTTTCTTATCCATATGTTTCGAAACATCCGATCGGCTTCACGTATCCAAAACAGATGTATGCCGAGGCATGGTGTTGGTTTTCATAGGCTTCGCCGAAAGGCAATATCGTTATGTGTCGATGCAGGTCTGCTAGAGGTGTGGCGGGAGAGGATACAAGGCCCCCGGGCGGGGTGCTCTGCTTTTCAAGAGAAGTTGTCTGAAACGGTTTAGACGATCCGGGCCTCTTTGTCGCCCGGTTCGATCTCGCCGATCAGGTAGCCGTCGGTCGCGTCGAGGACGGCGTTGACATCGTCGGGACGGACGACGAGGACCATGCCGACACCCATATTGAAGGCGCGGAACATCTCGTCGCGGGCAACGTGTTCGCTCATCAGTTCAAAGATCGGCAGGACGCGGACGTCGTCGCCTTTGATAACGGCGCGCAGCCCTTCGGGGAGCACGCGTGGCAGGTTCTCGACAAGGCCGCCGCCGGTGATGTGCGCCATCGCCTGGATCTTCGGTTTGAGCTGCTTGAAGGTCTTGACGTAGATGCGCGTCGGCGCGAGCAGGGCGTCGATGAGCGGCGTGCCGTTGAAGTCGTCGTCGAATTTCATCCCCATCTTCTCAAACAGAACCTTGCGCGCCAGGGAGAAGCCGTTGGAGTGGAGGCCGGAGCTCGGCAGGGCGATCAGCTTGTCGCCCGCGCGGACGTTGGCGGGAGTATCGAGCTCGCTCTTCTCCGCGACGCCGACGGCGAAGCCGGCGAGGTCGTAGTCATCTTTGGAGTACATGCCCGGCATCTCCGCTGTTTCACCGCCGATCAGGGCGCATTCGGCCTGGCGGCATCCTTCGGCGATTCCGCTGACGACGGCGGTCGCGACATCGACCTCGAGTTTGCCCGTGGCATAGTAGTCGAGGAAGAAGGTCGGGGTGCCGAAGTTACAGATGAGGTCGTTGACGCACATGGCGACGAGGTCGATGCCGACCGTGTCGTGTTTGCCGGAGTCGATGGCCAGTTTCAGCTTGGTGCCGACCCCGTCGGTCGCGGCGAGGAGCACGGGTTCTTTGTAGCCTGCCGGCATCTCGAAGGCGCCGGCGAAAGAGCCGATCCCGCCCAGGACACCGGGGATGCGGGTCGACTTGACCAGGGGCTTGATGTTCTCGACGAAACTGTTCCCGGCGTCGATATCGACACCGGCGTCTTTGTAGCTGATTTGACTCATAGATCGCTCCAGATGATTATTAATGGAAGTATAGCGAAGGTGGGGTTAGGATAGGGTTTGGCAGGGGCTTTCAGCGCAGATGCGTTATGCTTCGCCTACATGTTCGGCGCGTCCAAAGCTTGGCCGGTGAGAAGTTGGGATTTTCTTCATTCCGGTTTAAATGTAAGATGCTAAAATCGCGCCACTTTCGGCCCAAGGGCACCTCTGAATTACCCTACGTGAATCTCAGAGGACATGTGAAGCATGAGATTTTTTTTGTTTGCTGCGCGGGCTTAGCTTTGGCTAAGTCAAGTGGGAAACGGAGAAAAGATCGTGCTTCAGATGCCCTCCCGAAGGGCAGTGCAGAAAAAGCCATATTCGGCGTTGCCACTTTTCGCCCTAGCTTTGGCTAGGCCTCCAAAGTAGCGCCTTGACTATGACATTTTCTGCACTGCTGAGCTCACGTAGGGTAATTCAGAGGTGCCCAAAGCCCCCAAGGAATTGAGAAAATGAGAGAGTTTGTCTACCCTGAAATGATGGTACACGTCCCGATGTGTACCCACAAGGCGCCCCAGAATGTTCTGGTGATCAGCAATGCGCCCGAACGCCTTCAGACGGAAGTGGCGCGCCATGAGGGCGTCGTTGTCGTCCATGCCCCGGCCAGCCTTGACGCGCTGCGCGAAGTCGCCGACGGCAGTGTCGACGTCGTTCTCTGCGAAGCGGATGTCGATGCGGCGGTGGCCGGGCACATCAGCCGCGTTCTCAGCGAAGAGGGGGTCGTTTCCATGCGCCACGCTTCGCTCGAGGAAGTCCAGGCCAATACGGTGCTGCTCGGTGTGCTGGGCAACTATTTCAAGGTGATCATGCCTTACCGCCTAGCCAATGAGGAGACCCTCCTGCTGGCCAGCAAGGGCAACCACCCGACGGCGGACATCAACCTCCACCGTGCGGACATGCTCGACGGGCTGGAGTATTACAACACCGATATCCACCCGGCCGCGTTCGCGATGCCGAACTACATCCGTAAAACCTACCTCGGGATCATCCGCAACTAAATGGCTTCCATTATGAGTACGCCGAAGGAGCAAAGCCCCTCCGACTACGCTGACGCTGTGTCCGCGTTGTCCTCGGGCTTACGCCCTGTGAAATTCCGCAAAGCTACATCAGCAGCGGGCGCCCTGGAAGAAGTGCTCTTGGAGCGCCCACGCCTTCCCAGGGGGCTGTGATGGCGTTTGAATACGCGATCGCACTGACCGGGGGGATCGCGACGGGCAAAAGTACCGTCGCCTCCCTGCTGGCCCTGCACGGCCTGCGGGTCATCGACGCCGATGCGATCGCGCACAGGCTGCTGGACGAGCACAGCGGATGGGTCGCCGAGACCTTCGGCGCACACTATGTCGAAAACGGCAAGGTCCTGCGCAGCGAACTGGGGAAGGTGATCTTCTCCGACCCCACGGCCAAAGCGACGCTCGAAGCTTACCTGCACCCCAAGATCCGTCAGGCGATCGAGGAGGAGAGCGAACGCCAGGACGCTTTCAAATTCCCCTACTTGATCGACATCCCGCTCTACTTCGAGACGCAGGCCTATCCCATCGCGGACTCCGTTGTCGTTTACACTCCCAAAGCGACGCAGCTGCAGCGGTTTATGAAACGCAACGGCTTCGACGAGGCCGAGGCGCTGCGCCGCATCGAGTCCCAGATGGACATCGAGGAGAAGAAGAAGCGCGCGACCTGGGTCATCGACAACAGCGGCAACCTCAAACAACTTCAGGCTGAGTGCGAGGCCTTTGTTGAGATGATCAAAGCCAAATATAAAGCCTAAATAACCTTTCAACCAATACCCACTACACTTCCATTACTGATATTACTCAAAAGGCATAAACGATGATGATCGCCAAATACAGCGCGAGCGGTAACGACTTTGTCCTCTTTCACAGCTTTATCGCAAGAGACCGCTCCGAACTGGCACGCACCCTCTGTGATCGCCAAAGCGGTGTCGGGGCTGACGGCCTGATCGTCCTTGTGCCGCATGTCGAGTACGATTTCGAGTGGCAGTTCTACAACAGCGACGGCTCGACGGCGGAGATGTGCGGCAACGGCAGCCGTGCCTGCGCGCACTACGCCTACAGCAACGGCCTGGCACCGGCGAACATGACCTTCCTGACGGAAGCGGGCGTCATCGGTGCGGAAGTGGAGGGGGAGATGGTACAGAGCGATCTGACCCCGCCGAAGATCCTGCGTGATGACATCGTTGCGGGCGGGAAAAAGTGGTGGCTGCTCGATACGGGCGTGCCCCACCTTGTCACCTTTGATGCCGACATGGATAACTTCGACCCCGAAGAGGCGCGTGCCCTGCGCTTCGAGCACAACGCCAACGTCAACATTGCCAGCGTCGACAGTGACGGCTCCATCCGGGTGCGGACCTATGAACGCGGAGTCGAGGACGAGACGCTCGCCTGCGGGACGGGGATGGCGGCCTGTTTCTACCGCGCCAACCGTGAAGAACTTGTCGGCGACAAAGCGAATGTCTACCCCAAAAGTGGAGAGACGCTCTATCTCGGGCTGGAAGAGGGGACGATTACCTTCAAAGGGCTCGTAGAGAAAACGTTTGAGACGGTTTTAGACGTTAAATAGTTTTTTTGTTCCCTTTCTTCTTTGCTCGCACAAAGAAGAAACCGAACCCGAAAGAAGAAAATGCGAAAGGCTGCCGCTTTCGGGATATTCCATTCCTTGGTGATCCGCCCGACCCGCTAATTACCGTTTCGGACTTGTACAGAAGAAGCGGAACCCGACATCCTTCACTTAGCACTTAGCACTTAGCACTTAGCACTTAACAGTCGCTCCGGAGGAAGTCCTCTCGGAGGATAGCACGGGCAGCGATGCCGCTTAGAGGCCTGCGGCCTCCATGCTTTTTGCCTGGGCGTCGGCGATGAGGGGATCGATAATCTCGTCGAAGAGGCCGCCGGTCATGATCTCGTTGAGGCGGTAGAGCGTCAGGTTGATGCGGTGGTCGGAGATGCGGTTCTGCGGGTAGTTGTAGGTACGGATGCGGCCGCTGCGGTCGCCGGTCCCGACCTGCTCCTTGCGCGCGGCACCCTCCGCCTCCTGGGCTTTCTGCTGCTCGATCTCGAAGAGGCGCGCCTGCAGGACCTTCATTGCTTTCTCTTTATTCTTGTGCTGCGATTTCTGGTCCTGGTTGGTGACGACGATGCCGGTAGGCAGGTGGGTGATGCGCACCGCGGAGTCGGTCGTATTGACGGACTGCCCGCCGCAGCCGCTGGAACGCATGACGTCGATCTTGAGATCGTTCGGGTCGATTTTGACGTCGACGTCGTCCGCTTCGGGCATGACGGCCACGGTGATCGCCGAGGTGTGGACGCGTCCCTGGGACTCCGTCGCCGGGACCCGCTGCACACGGTGGGTCCCCCCTTCGAATTTCAGACGGCTGTAGACTTTGTCGCCCTTGATCAGGGCCGTGATCTCTTTGTAGCCGCCCATGTCGGAGGGGCTGGAGCTGATCAGTTCGATCTTCCATCCTTTGACTTCCGCGTAGCGGGTATAGGCGGTAAAGAGGTCGCCGACAAAGATTGCGGCTTCGTCCCCGCCGGTGCCCGCGCGCATCTCCAGAATGATGTTGCGCTCGTCGTTGGGGTCCGTCGGCAGTAGGAGGACCTTGATCTCCTCCTCCATCACGGGGACCTGCGGTTCGAGGGTTTTGAGCTCCTCTTTGGCCAGTTCTCCCAGTTCGTCGTCGTACACGAGGGACTTGTTCTCTTCGATGTCCACGAGCAGCTGTTTGTAGGCCTTGGCCGTATCGACGATGTCCTGCAGAGAGGATTGCTCTTTGGAGAGCGCGGTCATCCGTTTGACGTCGTTGGCGATGTCGGGACTGCTGAGCAGTTCGCTGAGCTCGTTGTAACGGTCGATAAAAGGGGTCAGTTTGTCAGAAAGCATGTCTACTCCCATTTGCAATAGCGAATAATGATACTATTTTGAAAAGATAGTTGGGGAGGGAAAGCGCGGTTTAACTGCGCGCAGGCTCGCCGCCAAGGCGAACTTAGCGTTAGCGTAGTCAACGGGGCTTTGCTCCGTTGGCGTACTAATTAAAGGCCGTTTACGGCCTTCTGGAGGCGGCTGACTTTGCGGGAAGCTGTCTCTTTTTTCAGGATCCCTTTGCTGACGAACTTGTGGATCTGCTGGTTAGCGACAGTCATAGCGGCAGATGCTGCTTCTTTGTTGCCTTCATCGATGGCTGCGCGGACAGCTTTGACGATGTTTTTCAGGCGCGTGCGGTAAAATCTGTTACGTTCCGTACGTTTTTCAGTCTGACGGATACGTTTCATTGATGACTTATGGTTTGCCATAGCCTTTATCCTTCTGGAAAAAAATTTAGGGTAGAATACTACCTTAAAAATAATTAAATTTAAGTTAAACTTTAGTGTATCCCCCGCTTTCAGGGCGATGAGAAGGGTAGAAATGAAATTATTCGGGACCGACGGCGTACGTGGTGAAGCGGGAACATTTTTAACGGCGGAGCTGGCGATGCGTACGGCAATGGCAGCGGGGATCTACTTCAAAAAGAGCTCAAAAACGAAGAAGATTCTGCTGGGCAAAGATACGCGGCGCAGCGGCTATATGATCGAAAACGCCATTGTCAGCGGCTTGACGGCGGTGGGGTATGACGTCGTACAGATCGGCCCGATGCCGACGCCGGCCATTGCCTTCCTGACCGAGAACATGCGCTGCGATGCGGGCATTATGATCTCGGCGAGCCACAACTCCTTTGAAGATAACGGTATCAAGCTCTTCGACGCCCACGGCAACAAATTCTCCGAAGAGGTCGAAGCGCAGATCGAAGCGATTTACCGGGATGACGCACAGATCGCCAAGGCGCAGGTGACGGGGCGCGCCATCGGTTCGGCGAAGCGGATCGACGACGTCATCGGCCGCTATATCGTCCAGCTCAAGAACTCATTTCCCGATGTGCTCAGTCTGCAGGGGATGCGCATCGTCCTCGATACCGCCAACGGCGCGGGCTACAAGGTCGGTCCGACGGTCCTTGAAGAGCTGGGGGCGGAAGTGATCGTACTGCACAACGCTCCTGACGGTTTTAATATCAACGAGGGGTGCGGCGCGCTGCACCCCAAAGACGTCCAAAAAGCGGTGAAGCAGTACCGTGCCGACATCGGTTTCGCCCTCGACGGCGATGCGGACCGGCTGGTCGTGGTGGATGAAAAGGGCGAGGTGGTCGACGGGGATCAGCTGCTCGGTGCGCTGGGGCTTTTCATGCACAAGTACGGCCTGCTCAAGGGCGACGGGATCGTGGCGACGGTGATGAGCAACCAGGCCCTTGAAGACGCGATGGCCGCCGCCGGGCTCACACTCCACCGCTGCGGCGTCGGGGACAAGTACGTGCTGGAGGCGATGCGCGAACACGGCATCAACTTCGGCGGCGAGCAGAGCGGGCACGTCATCATGCACGATTTCGCCAAGACCGGAGACGGCCTGGTGACAGCACTGCAGGTGCTGGCGATGGTGCTGATGAACAATACGAAGGCATCCGCCGCGCTGCACCCGTTCGAACTCTATCCGCAAATGCTCGTCAACCTCAATGTCAAAACGAAAAAACCGCTGGACGCCATCGACGGGCTTGCCGACGTGCTGCAGGGGATCGAGGCCGCCGGCATGCGCCATCTTATCCGCTACAGCGGGACGGAGAACAAACTGCGCCTCCTGCTCGAAGGGCGGGACCGCGAAGCGATGACCGCGGAGATGGAGCGCCTCAGCGGCTTCTTCAGGCATGCCCTCAATGACTAGGGGCGTGCTCGCACTCTTCCTGGCCCTGGCCGGGATCTTCATCATCGACCAGAACATCAAGGCGCTTTTCCTGGGCGGCTACCGTTTCTACAGCGACTGTATCGATCTGACCCTCGTCTATAACAAAGGGGTCGCTTTCTCGATGTTCGCTTTCCTGGAATCATGGCTCAAGTGGCTGCAACTGCTGCTGATCGCGGGGGTACTTGTGTACGTTATGCGGCTGAAAAAAACCTGCTACATGCTCCCGGTCGGTATCTTGGTGGGTGCGGGCCTCTCCAACGTCTATGACCGTTTTGTGCACCCGGGAGTGGTGGATTACGTCTACTGGCACTGCGGCTTCGATTTTGCCGTCTTCAATTTTGCCGACGTGATGATCGACGTGGCGGTGCTCTGGCTGCTGCTGCTCAACCTCAAATCCCATTGGTGCAAAACCGGAAGCTGAGAGTTGCATTCCGGGGCGTGATGCGGTATAATTACACCAGCGCTCAGGACAGTTCGCTGTTTTGAACGCTCTCCTTTAGACCTGTGCAATGCGTAGGCGAGGCACTGGGTCAGGATGGGAACATAGCAGCCCACCTTTTCTGTGCATGTGCCGCAGGTATCTGGAGGAGAGTTCCTCATTACTTCTTTTTATATAAACCCCACAAAAAACTGTTTATGAAACGTTATTGATGCTGTGCGATCATACTCGTTGATGGTATTGAGCCCTTCCCGCTACAATGCTTTCAGACAGATCGAACACAAGGAGTGTAGGATGAAAACGTACAAGTTGGCGGCCATGCTGCTCGGAGCGGCCCTGATGACGGGGATCGGAGCGACGTCGGCCTTTGCGAAATGCAACGGTGAGAAAATGGAAACACCGGCAACCAAATGCAGTGGTGAGAAAAAAGCGAACATGAATACCAAGTGCAACGGCGAGCAAAAAGCGAACATGAACGCCAAATGCAACGGTGAGAAAAAAGAAGAGAAGCCCAAAGGCAAATGCGGCCAGGGCAAATGCGGCGGGTGACCCCGCAGCAGTGAGTTTCGCGCAGGAAAGGAGCCGCCATGCAATGCCAGCTTTCCAACCTATGTAAAATCGTCGAACCGGCCGTGGAAAAGCTCCAGAGTGTCGCACTGCTTTTCGTACGGCTGATCCTCGCCTACGGTTTTTATGAACCGGCGAAGATGAAGTGGAACGATATCGGCTCCGTGGCCGAATGGTTCGCTTCTATGGGCCTCCCAATGCCCACGCTGCAAGCATACCTGGCGGCAACGACGGAAGCGTCGGGTGTCGTGCTCTTGACACTGGGGCTATTTACGCGGCTGATCTCCATTCCGTTGATGGTCGTCATGCTCGTTGCCATTACCCTTGTGCACCTGCCCAACGGCTTCCAGTCGGGCAACAACGGGTTCGAAATCCCGCTGTATTATTTGATTATGCTTTTCGTCCTGCTGACGCACGGCGCCGGTAACCTCTCCTTCGACCGGCTGCTGTTCAAAAGCAAAGAGGCCTGACCCCTACGGGGCCTCTGCCCCATCCCCATATTTTAATCTTCCCGGTATTTTGAAATCCCGCACGGCTGGTTCGGTGAGGGCGGATGCGCTTCGAGGTATTCGAGATCCTCGAGGGTCTGTTTGAGGACCTTCTGCTGCTGCAGCAGCGGCAGCATCGCGTTATCTTTCTGGGTCAGGTTGAGCTTCATATCCATCAGGATCGCCTGCACCTCTTTGTCGAGGTCGGACAGGGCGTTTCTTACGTGTTCGATCGGTTTCATGCCGCGATTATAGCCAAAGGGCGTTGGACGGAAGCCTCGGGTTTTTGGCTAATGCAGCTGTTTCAGTGGACGAGTTCGACGCCGAAGAGCCCGTACAGCAGACCGCTGGCAATGAGGTAGACGCCGAAGGGTTTGAAACTGTAGCGCGAGACGACGGCGAGGAAGGTTTTGACGGCAACCCAGCCGACGACAAAGGAGACGACGAAGCCGATGGCCAGTGCGCCGAAATGCTCGAAGGAGAGGGACGAGTACTCCTTGAGCAGCGTATAGCCCGAGGCGGCGCCCATCGTCGGGATGGCCAGCAGGAACGAGAATGCCATGGCCGTGTCCCGCGACAGCCCGCCGAGCATCCCGCCGAGGATCGTCATCCCCGAGCGCGAGACCCCCGGCACCAGGGCGAAGACCTGGAAGACACCGACGGTGAGGGCCTGTTTCATACTGACCCCCTCGAGGTCTTTGACGGCGTGCGCCTTGGGTTTGTACGCGAACTCGACGGCGAGGAAAGCGATCCCGGTGAGGATCATCAGGGCGACGGTGGAGTTGGCGGCGAACATCGCCTCGATCTGTTTGTGAAAGAGCAGACCGACGATGCCCGTCGGGATGAACGCGGCGATGAGCTTGATCCAGAGCGCTGTGCTCTGCATGAGCCGTTCGCGGTAGATCAGCATGACCGAGAAGATCGGGGCGATCTGGATAATGATTTCGAAGGCGGTCAGGAAGGTGTCCTGCTTGAGACCGAGCATCTGTCCGGCGAGGTAGAGGTGGGCGGTGGAAGAGACGGGGAGATATTCGGTAATTCCCTCGACGATGCCGAGGATGAGAGCGTCAAAAAGCGTCATAAAAATGGGTCCGGATGTCAAGATGCATCATTGTACCTTTTCGGCCCGAAAACCAACCTTGAGAGACCCTTAAATGAACATAGAGTATAATACGCGGCTTGAAAAAGGCGGTGCAAACCCGCCTTGCCGCATATGCATATCACTTAAGGAAAAAAAGCATGCTGCTCTTTACCCCCGGTCCTACCCCTGTTCCGGAATCCGTCCGCAAAGCGATGGCGGAGGAGACGATCCATCACCGCACGCCGGAGTTTGAAGCGATCTTCGAACGGGCGCGCAAAGCGCTCTTCGGCCTGATGAAAACCGATGAGGTCGTGATGCTGGCCTCGACGGGTACCGGCGCGATGGAAGCGGCCATCACCAACCTCTGCCGCGATACCCTGCTGAACATCAATGCGGGAAAATTCGGCGAGCGTTTCGGCAAAATCGCCCAGGCGCACGGGCTGCAGAACGTTGAACTGGCCTATGAATGGGATACGCCCTCAACGCCCGAGGATGTCCTCGCCGCACTGCAGGAGAACCCGCGCATCGATGCCATCGCCGTTCAGATCAGCGAAAGCGCCGGCGGCCTGCGCCACCCGGTCGAAGCGATTGCCGCGGCCGTCAAGGCGGTACGCCCCGACATTATGATCATCGCGGACGGCATTACGGCCGTCGGCGTCGAAGCGATTGACGTCACCCACATCGATGCCCTGCTGGCGGGAAGCCAGAAGGCGCTGATGCTGCCGCCGGGCCTCGCCGTGATCGGTCTGAGCAATGCGGCGGTCGAGAAGATCGGTGCAGGGAAGGGGTACTACTTCAACCTCGCCACCGAGATCAAGAAACAGCGTACCAATACGACGGCCTGGACGGCGGCGACGACGCTCGTAATCGGCCTGGAGGCCGTCCTGGCGGAGATCGAGGCCAAGGGCCTCGAGACGCTTTACGACGAAACGGCCCGCCGCGGTGCCGCGACGCGGGCTGCCTTCGAGGCGCTGGGACTGCATATTTACCCGAAAGTGCCTGCGGCGTCCATGACAACGATTGATGATGCGAACGCCAATGAGATCCGTGCCCTGCTGAAAAAAGAGTTCGACGTCAATATGGCCGGCGGCCAGGACCACCTCAAAGGGAAGATCTTCCGTGTCAACCACATGGGGCTGATCAAGCCGTTCGAGGCCGCCTGGGTCGTCAACGCCGTCGAGGTCGCCCTCGACAAGCTCGGCCGCCGCAGCTACGACGGCACGGCGGGCCGCGTCTTCAACGAAATCTATTTCGGGCTGACGGCATGATCTTTGCCCACGAGATCCCCGAAGGGAGCAAGCTCTATTTCGGTGCCAGCGCCCGCCGCAAGCGGGAGATCGAGCAGATCGCCAGCGATGTGCTCTATGCCGACGGCTTCGAAGAGATCGTCGTGCCGCTTTTTTCGCACCACCAGCATGAGAGCATCTCCGATGCCAAAGAGCTGATCCGTCTCGGGGACCGTGACAACAACCGCATGAGCCTGCGCGCGGATACGACCATCGACGTCGTGCGCATCATCTCCAAGCGCCTCGGGCGCAATACGGACCACCGCAAATGGTTTTACATCCAGCCGGTCTACCGCTACCCGTCACACGAGCAGTACCAGGTCGGTGCCGAGGTGATCGGCGAGGCGGACCTCTCCATCGCGCTCACCCGCTGCCTGGAGATCTTCGAGCGTCTGGAGACGCAGCCGCTGCTGCAGATCTCCAACATCAACATCCCGAAGATCCTCAGCCGCCTGCTCGATATCCCGATGGACGATTTCCGCCACATCCGTATCGAGAACCTGCTGGCGCGGGGGATCGACTGGCTGACCAAGCTCGTCTACCTTGAGAACCCTTCGGAGATCGACGCGGTCCTGCCGCTCGTGCCGGAGGAGCTCCGCGTCGAGCTGCTGAAGATGAAAGAGCTTAGCCTGAGCGTGCCGTATAGCAACACGGTCGTCGCACCGCTTTATTATGCGAAGATGCTCTATTACGACGAGCTCTATTTCCGCGTGATCGCGGACAACGACGTTTACGCCAGAGGCGGACGCTATAAAAACGAAGATGTGACCAGTGTCGGCTTCGCCATCGCAACCGATGTGCTGCTTGAAGCCGGCGTGTAAAGGAAATTGATATTATGAAAAAAGCAGATTTGATCGTCGGCATCCAGTGGGGCGATGAGGGCAAAGGGAAGATCGTTGATCTTCTTGCGCAGAAATATGACGCCGTCGCGCGTTACCAGGGCGGACACAATGCCGGCCACACCATCTGGGTTGACGGGACCAAATATGCCCTCCACCTGATCCCCTCCGGCGTCCTGAACCCCGAAGCGATCAACATTATCGGTAACGGCGTCGTCGTTTCGCCGGCGGCACTGATCAAAGAGATGAAACAGTTCGACAAGCTCGAGGGGCGTCTCTTTGTAAGCGAATCGGCGCATATGATCCTCGGCTTCCACGAGGAGATCGACCAGGCCAAAGAGCGCCTGCGCGGCAAGAAGGCGATCGGGACGACCGGCCGCGGCATCGGGCCCGCTTACAGCGAGAAAATTGCCCGCGCCGGCTTCCGCCTCGGAGAGCTGCGCGATATCGACGCGCTGGCGGCACGCATCCTCGAGTACTTCGAGCAAAACGGTGCCATCTACAGCGCCCTGGGAATCTCCGCACCGGATGAAGCGGCGCTGAAAGCGGAACTGCAGGGGTTCGCCGATGTGCTGTTGCCGTACCTGGCCAATACGACGCAGATGGTCTGGGAACTGCTCTCAGGTGATCAGAACGTTCTGCTTGAGGGGGCGCAGGGAACGATGCTCGACATCGACCACGGTACTTACCCCTATGTCACAAGCTCTTCGACGATCGCGGCGGGCGCGTGTATCGGCCTGGGAATCAGCCCGAAAGACATCGGAAAGGTGACGGGGATTGTCAAAGCCTACTGTACGCGTGTCGGCAACGGCCCTTTCCCGACGGAAGATTTCGGAAACGACGGCGACAAGCTGCGCGAGCAGGGGCACGAGTTCGGCACGACAACAGGGCGTCCGCGCCGCTGCGGATGGTTCGATGCTGTGGCGACGAAGTTCGCGAGCCGCATCAACGGCTGCGACGAGTTGGCCATCATGAAACTCGACGTCCTCGACGGCTTCGACGAAGTCAAAGTCTGCGTCGGCTATGAGGTCGGCGGGGAAGTTGTTGACTACATGCCGCTCGATCTTGAAACGGCCACGCCGGTCTACAAAAGCTTCCCGGGCTGGGAGCGGACCGAAGGCGTGCGTGAATGGGATGCGCTGCCGGAAACGGCCAGGGCCTATCTCAGCGAGATCGAAAAGCTGACCGAAACGAAGATCGGCATGGTTTCCACCTCCCCCGACCGCAACGATACGATCATCCGTTAGGAGAAGCAACGCTAACGGAGTCGGTCACTTTTCGATATAATCTATCACAATGAAGTTGACTATCTGGAACTCCTTGGCATCGAAACTGTTGTTCTCCCTGGCGTTTTTCAGCCTGCTGCTTGTCTTCGGGCTGGCGTACGTCAATACGAAAATCGTCATCAGCGGCTACAAAAAACAGCTTCAGGAACTGGTGGAACAGAAGATCGACTTTATGCTTCCGCAGCTCTCCGATGCCCTGCACAACGACAAACAGCTTCTTGTCGAAGAGCAGCTCATCCGCCTCAGCTCGGCGCAGGTGATCAACGGCGTGCGTCTGCTGAGAAACCACGGGCGTCCCCTGGTCGTCGGCAACTTCGGCTCTTCGCACCGGCTCTTTACCCTGGCGCTTCCCGTGACCAATATCAACGGCGAGATCATCGCCTCGATGGATGTTGCCGTCTCCGACCGGAATTTCCGGTCGATGATGGAACAGTATTTCCAGTTCCTCGCCGCGATCATCGCCGGGTACGTCCTGCTCGTCCTGCTGCTGCTGAGGCTGCTGTACCGCTCTTTCCTCCCGCTGCGCGAGCTGACCCGGAAACTGGAAGCCTTCGACCCGAGCCACCCCGTGCCCATTGAGCTGCGGGACACCAGCGCGAACGAGATCGGTATGATCGCCGAAGCGGCGAACAAAATGAGCGACAACATCATCCACCACGCCGACTTTATGAACGAGCTGCACAAAGAGATCGAAGAGGGGCGCCAACACCTCAAAGAGGCGCAGCAGATCGCGCGGATGGGAAGCTGGCGGATCGATACGCAGACGCACGACTGCAGTTTCAGTGATCAGATGTACGTGCTGCTGGGCCTGCCGATGGACGGCATGCCGCTGACCTGGGAAGCACTGCTCAACGTCATCGAGCCGTCGCAGCGCCAGGCGTTTATCCGCGCCCTCGAGAACACGGCCCAGACCCATACCCCGTTCCGCCTGATGCACAAGCTTGTCAATGCCCACGGGGAGGCGATGCACGTCTTGACCGAGGGGAAACTGAGCCTCCGGCGTGACGGGAAGGCATTTATTTCGGGGATTACGATGGACGTCAGCGAGCAGGCGGAGAGCCAACAGATGATCGAAAAGCTCGCCTTCTACGACCCGCTTACCAATCTGCCAAACCGGGTGCTCATGCAGGACCGTCTGCAAAAAGCGATCAAGGACGCCAACCGCCGGGGCGAGAAGCTGGGGGTGCTCTTCCTCGACCTCGACGGCTTCAAAAACGTCAACGACACCCTGGGGCATACCCTGGGGGACCGCCTGCTCAAAGAGGTGGCGGAGCGCCTCAAGCGCACCCTGCGGGACTCCGACACGATCTCGCGGATCGGCGGGGACGAGTTCATCGTTCTGCTGCCGCTGATCAATTCGGAAAAAGACATCACGATCGTCGCCAAGAAGATGATCGACGCTCTGCAGGAGCGCTGGGAGTTCGGGGACAAGGCGATCTTCACGACGACGAGTATCGGGGTGGCAATTTACCCGGACCATTCCGACGACGCCGATACCCTGATCAAGTTCGCGGATACGGCCATGTACAAGGCGAAAGAGGACGGGCGCAACCGCTACCGTTTCTACGATACGACGATGGGAGAGACGATCCGCAAAAAGCTCCAGGTCGAGCACGAGATGCGCGAAGCGATCGAAACGATGGAGCAGTTCGAACTCTACTACCAGCCGAAGATCTCTCTGCGCACGGGGGCCATCACCGGCGCCGAGGCGCTGATCCGCTGGAACCACCCGAAGATCGGGACGGTCTACCCGGACGACTTCATCCCTGTCGCCGAGCACACGGGGATGATCATCAAGATCGGCGAGTGGGTTATGCACGAGGCGGCCCGCCGCATCGAGCAGTGGCGCGCCTCTGGGATCGTACCGCTGAAGCTGGCCGTCAACCTCTCCGGGCGCCAGTTCGGCAGCCCGTTGCTGCTACACCAGATCCGGACCGTGCTGCAGCGCTATGACATCAAGCCGGAGTATCTGGAGTTCGAGGTCACCGAAAGCGTCTCCATGATCAGTCTGACCGAAAGTCTGAAAGTTCTGCACCAGCTGCGTGACCTGGGCGTCGGCGTCAACATTGACGACTTCGGGACGGGCTACTCCTCCCTGGCCTACCTCAAACAGTTCCCGGTCGATACCCTCAAGATCGACAAAGCGTTCATCATGAACATGCTCGATGACCAGGATGACCGCACCATCGTCGAATCGATCGTGTCACTGAGCAAGGCGATGGGACTGAAAATCGTCGCAGAGGGTGTTGAAAGCATCGAACACGTCCGTCTTCTCAAAAAGCTCGGCGTCGACTACGGACAGGGGTATTTCTTCAGCAAGCCGGTGCCGTTCGGCCAGCTAGACCGTATGTACCGGAACAACCTCGTGAAAATGAAGACGCTCCGCGAATCGGAACGCCGGGAAGCGGTCTAGCCTTCCTAGAGCCCCGGCAGGCGCGGAACCTTACCCAGTTTGCTGTTGCGGCAGTACCATCCCCACCCTTTTTTCATCCAGTGTCCCAGGATGGGCATCGGCATCATGAAAGCTTTCTTGTCGTCGCGGAAGACAAAGCCAGCACCACTGCCGGTATCCATAACGCAGAGGATGTTGAGGTGCTCCTGGTACCCTTTGCGTTCCGCCTTCCCGGCGTCGCGCGCGGCGATGTTGAAGGCGATGTTTTTGGACATGACTTCAGCCACATGCCCCTGTTTTGCCCGCCATTCCGGTCCTTCCAGCGCCGCGACGTCCCCGGCGGCGTAGACGTTGCTGACCTCGCCGTCGATCACGACCTCGCTGTAATCGTTGATGGCGACGAAACCGGCCTCGTTCGTCGGGAGGTCTGACGCCTTGATGACACCGTGACCGTCCCCGGCGGGAATGAACATCGTGAAGTCCGAGTCAAGCTTGCTGTCATCCTCGAAGACGACGCCGTCCTCTTCGAAACGTTTGATCTTTTTGCCGAAGTGTTTGTTCAGATCGGCCCGTTCGAACATCGTGTCCATCATGCTAAGCGCCTGGTCGCCCATGCGTGCGCCCGGCTTGGGCATCGGGGCGAAAAAGGTCAGTTCGAAACGGTCGCGGATCCCCTTTTTCTTCAGGAGTTCATGGAGGTTGAAAAAGAGTTCGAAACCGGGACCGCCCCGTACGGCGGAGGTGTCTTTTGGGTTGCCGCCGAAGCCGAAGGCGACCTTGCCGCTCCCCTTGGCGACCAGGGCGTCGATCCGCTCCTTGATCCGCAACGATTCGCGCGGATCGCCGCAGATGGAGAGGGTATGCTCGATGCCGGGGTGCTTCATCTTGTGCGCTCCGAGGGCGACGACGAGGTAATCGTAGTCGTCGATCACCTTCCCGGAGGCAAGGGTGACCCGGTTCGCCTTCGCCTCGATCGTTTCGACTCCGTCGACCAGGAGGGTGAAGCCGTGGGCATCCCGCAGCTCCTCCAGCGAGACCTTGACGTCGTCAAAGGAGGCTTCGCCCGTCGGGACCCAGATGGAAGTAGGATAGATATAAAAATAGTCCCGGTCGCTGACGAGCGTCACGTCATAACCTCTTTTGCGCAGATGCGTCGCCGCATCGACTCCTGCAAACCCTCCGCCAAGCACCAACACCTTTTTCATCGCTACCCCTATAATTTGGATTGATAATAATCATAATACAATGACGATAAAATCAAAATTAAACGGCAGTTATTTCGTCAAATTCTTCCGGTGGCGATGGAGGTTAAGGGTGAGCTCCCGGGTCATTGCTTCGGCGTGCTTCGGCAGGTAGAAGTGATTACCCTGGACTTTGTCGCAGCGATACTTTTTCAGCGCATCGGCCTGTTCGGGAAGTTCGACGCCTTCGGCAACAACCTGGTATCCGAGCTCATGGGCCATGGCGATGATGGAGCGGATCAGGGCCTGGTTCTGGCTGCTTTCGTATTCCTGGACAAAGCTTTTGTCGATCTTGACCGTGTCGATGGTAAGGCGGCTGAGGTAGCTGAGCGAGGAGTACCCGGTGCCGAAATCGTCGATGCTGATATGGATGCCGAGGTCGCTGAAGGCGCCGAGCACGCTCTTGGCTGCTTCCGTATCCAGGTCGATCAGCTGCCCCTCGGTGATCTCGATGCCGATAAATACCGGATCGATATTGTACGTTTCGAGCAATTCGGTGACATAGGTGAGGATCTCTTTGTTCGCCAGCTGTTCTGCGGGGACGTTGACGTCAATCCGGATCAGCGCCAGGCGCAGACGCCGCCACTGGTCAAGCAGCCGGACGGCGTGTTCGAAGGCCCTTTGCGTCAGGGTCTGCATCAGGTGCGCCTTCTCGACGATGGGCAGGAACGTTATCGGCGGGATGTAGGCGCTGTTCTCTTCGTCGTACCAGCGTACCAGGGCCTCGCAGCTCACGATGACACCGGTATAGAGGTCGACCTGCGGCTGGTAGAAAAAGGTGATCTTGTCATCTTGAAACGTCTGTCGAAGGGCATTCTCCATTGTCAGTTGGCGCTCGATCTCTTCGGTCATCTCCGCCGTGAAGTAGGTGAACTGGTTTTTGCCGCCGCGTTTCGCTTTGTACATGGCGGCATCGGCCTGTTTGAGCAGGACGTCGAGTGCGCTGCTGTTCTCCGGGAAGAGCGTAATCCCGATGCTGGCACCGACGTAGAGCTCCTGCTCTTTGATGTTGAAGCCCTCTTGCAAAACGCTGATCATTTTCTGGGCGATATGGGAGGTGACAAAATGGTCCTCGCCGTACTCCACCGTGACGATAAACTCGTCGCCGCCGAAACGGGCGATGTAGTCGGATTCGCGCAGGACATGCTGCAGACGCCGCGCGGCTTGGACCAGTAGTTTGTCGCCGTAGTTATGGCCGAACGTGTCATTGATGTACTTGAAGTTATCCAGGTCAATGAAGAAGATGGCAAACTGTTTTTCAGCCCGTTGCGCACTCGTGATCAGGGACTGGAGATGGTAGTTGAGGTGATGGCGGTTCGGCAGCATCGTCAATGCGTCGTAGTCGGCGAGCTGTTTGAGCTTTGATTCAGCGGCTTTTTGAAGACTCAGATCGATGTCGATGGCGTAGAACTGCGGGTTTTCCGTGGCCCGGTCGAGAAGGATACGCGCGCTTTGCACCGGGATGGAGATGCCGCTTCTGGCCAGGACCGAATGCTCTTCGGCCGCCATCGCATCGTTATGGTTCAACCACGCCGCGATCCCCGCGGCAAAATGTTTTTGTTGGGATTGGGGAAGGATCAATTCGTCAATCTTCCGCCCCAGGGCCTCTTCGGCGCTGTAGCCGTACAGCGCTTCGCTTTGACGGTTCCAGTAGTTGATGCGCCGCTGTTCGTCGAAGCCCTGGATCGCGACGGTCGGCATCTGATCCAGCAGCGAACGGAAACGCTGTTCCGTCGTTTCATGATAGTTCTGGGCGCGGTACTGGAAGGTGTAATCGATATAGGCGGTGACGACGCCGACGATGCGGCCGTCGGGATCGCTCAGCGGGGCGCGGCTGCTGAGCCGCCACATCTCTCCTTGCTTTTCAATCCGGTTGAGCAGTTCGGTCCCGTGCTCCAGTACCTTCCGATCTGACATTTCGAAGAGCTGTGCCTCCTCCGCCCCGAAAAGGTCATGGTCGGTTTTCCCTTTGAGCGCATTGCTGTTGCCCAACCGGACATCCTTGGCAAAAGAGAGATTGCCTCCGAGGTAGACAAGATTACTGTTTTTCCAGCAGATGCGTATCGGCGTGGCGTCGATGAGCTGCTCATAGAAACGGCTGGTCGAGTGGACCGTATTGTATTGGGCCAGGACCCGGTGGTAAAGCGCGTTCTGATGGGAAAAGACCATGAAACGGTTCAGCAGGTTCGTCAGGTACGTCAGTATATCGTTGTCCATGCAGGCGGTATCGGTGTAGAGGGTGACGATGCCCTCCGGACGGGTCCGGTCGGGGGAGAAGAGCGGGACCGAGAGGACGGAGACCAGCGGGGCGTAGCGCAACCGTCTCTGCCATGCCGTGTCCATCGGGGCTTCAAGCGCATTGCTGAAGAGATGGGGCTGGGCGGAAACAAAGGCGTATTCGGTCGGGTTTTGTGCCTCGTCGACCGCCACGGCGGGGCGGACACCGTAGTCCTCTGTCAAAAAACCCGGTTCGGTTTCGTCATAGATGTAAAAGGGGTCGATAGCGCCCTCTTTGTTCGTGAAGCCGGCCCAGAGGGTCACGACGGGGGCAAAACTGCTTAAGAGCTCGAAAAGCTGCTGTTTCTGGCTTTCCGGCGAAAGTTCCAAGGTGCAGAGCCGATCGACGCGATCGCCGAGATCAAACCACATACGCTCCTGCAGACTTGGATCGGGCAGTTCATTCGGGGAGGCATCTATGGGACCTTCGGCGACCGGCAGCGGCAGCGGCTTGATACGCCAGTAGAGAAACAGAGCGGAAGCGATGGCGAGCGGCCATAAGATGTGAAGGAAAAAATCCGCGGTCGTCATGATGGTCTACGTTCCCTTGCGCGAAGAATTTTTTAGAGTACTATATTTTATATTAATATTGTTTGTTGTAATTGAACAGAAATATAGCAATACTTATGTTCTGTAATTTTTGACGTCGCCGTTTAGATTGAAGCTATGGGGTGCCTTGAAGGTACGCTTTGGCATTATTGGGGCAAAAAAGGATGACGATGGCTAAGGAAGTAGCGCTCCTCGGGGGCGGATGTTTTTGGTGCATCGAGGCAGTCTATCGCCGGGTCAAAGGGGTCAGCAGCGCCATCAGCGGTTACGCGGGCGGCGCAACGGAGCACCCCGATTACCGTGCGGTCTGCAGCGGAACGACGGGGCACGCCGAAGTGGTCGAGGTCACTTTCGATCCCGACGTTATCTCCTTCGGGGAGATTCTCGATATTTTCTGGGTCATTCACGATCCGACGACGCTGAACCGCCAGGGCGCGGACGTCGGGACCCAGTACCGCTCGGTCATCTACTATTATAACGATGTACAGAAAGCAGAAGCGGAGGCCGCCATTGCCGCAGCACAGACCGGTTTTTCCGACCCGATCGTGACGGAACTCTCCCCGGCTCCGACGTTCTATCCGGCAGAAGCGTACCACCAGAACTATTTCGACCTCAATCCCCAGCAGGGATACTGCCAGGTCGTGATCGCGCCGAAGGTGCAGAAATTTATGCGGACGTTCCAGGAGAAGATTGATGTTTGAGGCAGGTTTTCTGGGGACGCGCGCCCTCTGGTTTATGGACATCGTCACCCTGTGGTTTGCAGCGTTGCCGTTCTTGATGGGCGGGGCGATCCTTCTGATTAAAGGCGGGTATGAAAAGGGGCACAAACGTGCACAGACGCTGCTCTTCGCGGTCACGCTGGCGATGGTCGTGCTTTTCGAAGTCGGGGTGCGCTTTACCGGCGGCTTTGTCGCCTACGCGGAAGAGAGCGGCGTGGAGTTCTCCTCGCTGGCGGTGTTCCTGGCGGTGCATGTGCTGATCGCCGTCGCCGCCGTCGCCGGGTGGGCATGGCTGCTGATCGACGCCCTGCGAAGCTACAGTGGCAGTGAAACGGTGGCCGCCACGCACAAGCGCAACGGTGTGATCGTGTTCTCGGGGATGACTGTCACATCGCTGATGGGTGTGACGATCTACGGCATGCTTTTTATGACCTAGCGGATGTGTTTCGTCGTTTTTATCGTCGTCGGTGCCTTCGCCGTGTCACTGCTGACACACGGACAGCTGCTCTACGGGGTGGCCGCCGGGGCCGTCTCCCTCTTTTTCCTTTTCTTCTCGGTACGCAAGCTCATCAAGAACGGACCCTGTCTCTTCGGCAAACGCAGAGACTGCTAGCGCTCAGAGCCGCCCCTGTTTGACAAGGGAGAGGACCATGGCCAGCGAATAGCCGTCGTTCTCATACCCGTCTTCGATGCAGGATTCGCATTTGTTGCCCAGTTCGCACTCGCTGTGGTTGAGCATCGCGTCGACGCTCTCCCAGCCATGTGACTTGATGCATTCGGCAATCGCCTTCATATCCATCGAATTACAGACGCAGATCATGCGGTCGGTGTCGATCATACTTGCTCCTTTGCCAGCTCTTTTGCGAGGGTGATGCAGGCCGCGACGGTCGGTTCGGGGGCGATGTGGACCTTCTGGCCGGGAAGGCTCTTTTCCGTCGTGCTGCCGATGGCGACGACGGTCTGGGTCTGGGCCAGGACAAAGCGGCGCTGAAAGCACTGCAGTGCAGAAGGCGAGGTAAAGATCAGTATGCTGTCGTCGGGAATTGCAATGTCTATTTTATCGGCCCGACAGAGGGTCTCATAGACCACGGCCTCCTCCACGGCGACCCCCTCGTCGCGCAGCCGGGAGGCGAAGTCCGACGCGACGACCCGGGGGCGTGCATAGAGCCAGCGGAAACGGGGGAAACGCTCCCGGATAAGTGCGTACAGCATCTCGCCATACCCCTTCACCGTTCCGGCAACCGTGCCGCCGAGTGCCTCCACGCGCTGCTGCGTTCCCTTCCCGACGCAGAGCACAGGCACGCTTTTCCACTCCGGGGCGATCTTTTCCAGGGCATCGACGCCATTTTTCGAGGTAAAGATGATGCCGTCGATCCGTGAAAGATCGACTTCGGGCCGCAGCCATGCCGTTTCCAGGATCGGCAGATGGGTAATGTCGGGATCATCGGAGGGGGTCACAGAAAGAAGATAGATGGGCCGTATTGTCATAGATGGATTATAACCAACTCCCGGTGGATGTCGGGAGAAGGAGACGCTTTGAATGAAGGTAGGGAAAGTATAGTAAAGAAAAGTTACTAAACTGTTAACGCTTTTTCTGGCACGCCGGGCAGATGCCCCGCAGCACGATATCGCTGCTCTGGATGCTGTAGCCGCTGACGGCTTCGGCGTGCGCTCTGATCTGCTCCGTATCGAAGGAAAAATCTTCGATCTTCCCGCATTCGCTGCAGTGCAGGTGCAGGTGCGGCTCTTTTCGGATCTCGAAAACACTCTTGCTCTCGGGGACTTTCACCTCTTCGAGCAGTCCGTTTTCCGTCATTATGGCAATATTCTTGTACACCGTCGCCAGTGAAACGTTCGGATACGCTTCTTTTACCTCCTGGTAAAGCATATCGATGTTCAGGTGGCCGAAGGTGTTGAGGCTTTCGACGATCTTGAGCCGCTGCGGTGTCACTTTGAGATGGTGGTTCCGCAGGTTTGTGGCTATGAGTTCTTTATTCATAGTAGCATTAAAGCACCAAAAAGGTAAAAGTCGAAATAATAGTAGCAAGAAGGCGGCGTTTATTATTTTCCATTAAGTAAAAGTAGTTTGTTTATTTAAGGAAAAAAATTATCGTTTACAGGTAGAATTTCCCCATTACATGAATTTGGAACCTTCGCATTTCTGCCGGAGGATTGAATAATCAAGGAGAGAAAAATGTTTAAAAAAATTGCGTTGACAGCATGTGTCCTGGCTTCTGCCGCATCCGCGGAGACACTGGCCGATCAGGCCAAGGCGATGGGTCTCGCCCCTATTCCGAAAAGCACGACCGAACTCTATAAGCTCATCGACAATCCGAAGAACCCGATGAATGCCCAGAAGGTTGAGCTCGGCAAACAGCTCTTCTTCGACCCTCGCCTTTCAAAGAGCGAAATCATCAGCTGTAACACCTGCCACAACCTCGCCACCGGCGGTGTGGACGGCGTGCCGGCGGCGATCGGCCACAACTGGGCACACAACCCGCACCACCTGAACTCTCCGTCGGTCTACAACGCCGTATTCGCTGAGAAACAGTTCTGGGACGGCCGCAGCCCGGACCTCGAAGACCAGGCGCAGGGACCGATGCAGGCGGCCCCGGAGATGGCGGCCAAACCCGAACACGTTGCCGCCGTCGTCAACGCCATCCCTGCATACGTCGCGGCGTTCCGCCACGCCTACAATGACCAGAAGATGGTCCCGACCTTCAAGGACATCGCGGATGTGATCGCCTCCTTCGAGCGCACACTGGTCACGCCGTCACGCTTCGACGAGTACCTGCGCGGCTGTGACAAAGCACTCTCCAAAGAGGAGAAGGCCGGTCTGCAGACCTTCATTGACAAAGGGTGCGTGAGCTGTCACACCGGCGTGGCTGTCGGCGGCGGTATGCAGCCGTTCCCGCTGATGGGCAAGTTCAAGTACATGGGCGTCGGCGATTTCAAAGGCGATGCGAACGGGATGGTCAAGGTTCCGACGCTGCGCAACGTTGAAGAGACAGCGCCTTATTTCCACAACGGTACGGTCTGGAGCCTGAAAGAGGCGATCAAGATCATGGGCGAGACTCAGCTGGGTGTCAAACTGACCGACGCAGAGACGGAGAGCATCGAGACGTTCCTCAAATCGCTGACGGGCGAGAAGCCGGTCGTCGAGTACCCGGTCCTGCCGGCCCGCACGGCGACAACACCGTTGCCGGATTCCGGCAAATAACCCTCTAGCGGCCGGCCAGCGCCAGCCGCACCATCAACTCCCCCTTCTCCTCATAAACCTCAAGCTGTGCAGCGAGCGCGAGACGCCGTCTGCGTATGATCCCCTCCATGGTATGAAAGACATGAAAATACTCCGGCGTGAACGGTGTCTGGATATACCGCAGCCGTTTGGCGGCGACCAGGGTGACGAGGGCAGCGGCTGCGCTGTAGTAGAAGCTCTTGTTGACGGTGCGCTGCAGGCGGTAGTCACGCATCAGCATCAGGTTGGTCCGCAGGACGGCGCGGGCTTCGGCGGAGAGCGAAAGCGCGCTCTGTACCCGCCGGAGCTCTTCGTCGAGTTCGGCCGCTTTGTCGCTCAGGCGCCTTTGCGCCTCGGTTTTCGCATTCTGGCAGTGCGCGGCGATGATCCGAAGCAGTTCTTCGTCGCTGTAATGCTTCCGGTCGGGCGTATAGGTATAGTTTTGCGACGAGGTGTAGTCGTGGTCGAGGGCCAGCAGCAGGGAGACGATGAAGGGAATATAACGGTACTTGTCCTCTTTTTTCCTGTCGAAGACGATGCCGCTGTGGGAGATGAGCGGCTTGGGGCCGGCGTAGGTTAATTTCATCCTCTCTCCTTGGGGCGCGTTGGCAACAGTGTACCACCCTTTGGTAACGGCTCGCGCTGCGCGGCGCTACCGAAATTGGGGGTTGTCGTCGATGACGCTGTGCAGGGTCTCCAGGAAGTGGGAGGGCGGTTTCCCTCCGACGACCTGCTCAATGATCTCGTCTTTCTCGGCGTCGAGGAAGGTAAAAACGGGACTGGCGGTGACCCGGTATTTTGGGGGCAGGCTCTCATGGTCGTTCCAGATATCGGCGGCGATGAAGTGGGCTTCGATGTATGCGGCGACCTCCGGGTCCGTGAAGACATCCTTTTGCATAAAGCTGCGGACTTTGCATCGGGGCCTTGTGAGGAAGAGCATCAGCGGTTTGTGGGCGAGTTTTGCGGCCCGTACCGCCTCAACGTACCCGGTGTACCAGACGATATTGGCGTGCAGGATGCCGTAAAACAGGAAAAGAGCCGGAAGTATCAGGCGCATAAGGTCTCCTCCGAAAACACTCCATTATAGCAGAGCGCACGCCGGAAACCTGTACAAAATTGCGTCAGATTAAGGCGACATCCTCCCCGGTCTGACCGCCGAAATAGTCCGCCAGTGCTTTGCGGTCGACGGCATGGTCGGCGCCGCGGTAGAGGTTGGCCTCCAACTGGGCCAGGGCGTCGTCGATCGGTTTGGCGCTCCCCTTGAGCGGCAGCAGCAGTTCGAAGAGGGTGCGGTCGCTTTTGGCGGCTTTGACCCGTTTGACCATCGGGGGGAGTTCCCTCTTTTTCGGGAGACGGTCGCGGCCGCGCAGCAGCAGTAGCCAGAAGGACAGGACGCCCGCGGCCGCTCCGGCGGCGAAGATGCCCAGGGCTTCAAAGGGGCTGAAACGGCTGCCGTCCGGTACCGTAGGCGTCTGCACGGCCGCCGCTTTCGAGGGGGCGGCCGTTTCGACATGCGGGGCCGCCGCGGCTGCCGGTACCGGTGCCGCGCCCTTGACTTTGATAAAGAAAGGCGGGGTCTGCAGGGTCGCCGGTTGCGCGGTTTTGGCATCAAAATAGCGGAAGGATTGCGGCGTGACGGTGAGGTCGCGGTCCGGGATAATGGCGATGGTCTGGTCAAAGGTGCCGAAGTATTTGCCGTCTTGAAGCGTGCTGGTCGTTTTCGGGTCGTTGGCGTAGACGATGGCGTGGGCGAAGTGCGGGTCGAATTTGGGGATGTCCTCGACGTTGCCGTTGCCTTCGATATGGATGTGGAGGTTGACCGGCTTGTTGGCGTCCACGGACGCTTTATCAATGTCGGCGTGCATCGTGAAACGGCCGTAGACCTCCAGCCCCTGCGGCAAAGCGGTGACATGCAGGGTCTCCTGTTCGGAGTAGACTTTGCGGTACTGCATCCGCGCCGCGCCGAAGAAGGGGTCGTTGAAGAAGGGATCGCCGCTCATGCCGCCGCGGCCGGTGCTGACCTTGGTGCCGATCTGGGCGAAAATGGCGGGGATTTCGAGGTCCCCGCTCTGCTGCGGAAAGAGCAGGTAGCGGTAGGACTGGGTGATGTACCCTTCGCTGTCGGCGGAACGTTCGGCCTGGGTGTTGATGCGTTTGATCCAGAAGTGCTCAAGGGTCGGTTCGCTGATGCGGATGTCGTCGATGCGCTCCCCGGGCAGGTATTTGAAGACCAGGTCGAGTTCGACCGGCTCGCCGACATAGGCATCCTCTTTGGAGAGGTGCAACAGCATCTGCACGGGCGCTCCCTTCGCTGCTGCCTGGGGAGCGACAACCTTGACATGCAGGGGGAGGGTGTGTTCGACCGTGCCGTCAACGGTGATGTCGAGGGCGGGGATGGCAGTGTCCTCCGTCGGGGTAAAGACGAGCCGCTGTTCGACGGCGCGCGTTGTTCGGCCGTTCACGATGGAGATGTTGCGGCTCGTGCCGCGGCTCTGGATGGGGTAGCCTGCGATCTCCGTCAGCGCCGGGAAGCGGATATCGTCGCCGGTGGCGCTGAGTGTCAGGGTGACCGGGTCGCCGCGGGTGACGGCGGGGTTGTCGACGGTGGCGGTCACCGCCGCGAAAAGCGGCAGCCCTACAAGCAACAGTGCCAGGATCTTACCAAGGGGTCGTTTCGTCATCATGGGGTTCTCCTTTGCCCGATAGCGGGATCATCAGTGTTTTGATGCCGCGCTTGTCGAGCATCTGGTTGTATTTGCGCTCTTCCATATCGCTGATGGGGTCGGCCATGGCGGCCTGCTGTTTGTCTGTTTCGGGGCTTTCCGGTGCTTCTTCCGGCTGCCTGACAGCCTCTTGCTGTTGTTCGTCCTGCTGGCCGTTTTTCTGCTGTGCCTCTTGTTGTTGCTTCTCGCGTTCTCCGTCCGCTTGTTTCTCCTGCTCCTCCTGCTTCTGTTCGCCCTTCTCCTGTTGCCGGTCTTCTTTTTGCTGCTGATCTTCACCCTTTGAGGCGTCGTCCTGGCTCTTTTGGTCCTTGTTCTCTTGATCACCCTGTTGCTTCTGCTTGTTTTGCTGCTGATCATTCTGCTTGGATTGGTTCTGGTCGTTTGACTGGTTCTGTTTGTCCTCTTTTTGCTGCTCCTGCTCTTTCTGTTTTTTCAGGAGATCGAGGTTGTACTGCGTATCGTCGTCTTTGCCGAGTTTCAGCGCCTCCTCGTAGGCCTTGATCGCTTCATCGGTTTTGCCGAGGTTCGCGAGGCTGTTCCCGAGGTTGTGCAGCGCTTTTTGTTTGAGCTCTGGAGCATGGATCTGCGCGAAAACGCCGGCGGCCTCTTTGTAGTGCTGCTGCTTGTAAAGGGCGTCGCCGTAGTTGAAGCGCGCGGCATCGTTCTTCTCCTGCAGCGCGCCGTACCCCTGGGCGGCCGCGGCGTAATCGCCTCCCTTGTAGGCCGATGCGGCGTTGGAGAGGGTATGGAAATCCGTCACCCCGGCATGGAGCACTCCCGCGGCAAGGCAGGGCAGAAGGTATCTAAGCATGGCGTCTCCTTCGCTGCGGCAGGGAGTAGAGGGCCATCAGCAGCAGGAGAACGCCGCCGCCTAGCGGCCAGACGAAGAGTTCCTGAAGATCGCGGATGACGTCGTTCTTTTCCCTGCGCGGTGTGAAGCGGGACTTCAGCGCATCGGCAAGGGCTTTGATGTCGTTGTGTTTGAGGGAGTAGGGCAAATAGGCGCCGCCGCTTTGCAGGGCGAGGGCTTTGACGTCGTCGTTGCGGCGGACGACGACGATGTCGCCGTGCTTGTCCGTCATGGCCCCCTGGCCGGTCGGGATGACCCCGCCCTTCTCCGTGCCGATATTGTAGAGGAAGACGACGATGTTGTGGGCTTTGGCGTATGCGATCTCTTTGTCGAAATCGCTGCCGTCTCCGCCGTCGGTAAAGAGCAGCAGCGCTTTTTTGTTGCTCCCCTCCAGGAGGGTGTCGGTCTGCTGCAGGGCCTGGAGCAGGTCGGTGCCGCGCAGGCTGATGGAGTCGGTATTCATGTTCGATACGAGGTAGCGCAGGGTCGCAAAATCCTCGGTCAGCGGCGAGACCATGAAGGCCCGGGCGCTGAACCCGATCACCCCGATACGGGTGCCGTTGACATCCCCGAGCAGGGCATCGAATTTCCGCTTCGCCAGGGCGAGACGGCTGGGGTAGACGTCGTTGGCGAACATGGAGCGGGAGAGGTCGAACCCGACGATGAGGTCGATCGTACTGCTCTGGACCTTGATCTCGCCGTTGTCAATGACCGGCCGGGCGAGGGCGACGATAAAGAGGGCTGCCGCGGCGAGCAGCAGGGCGCTGCGCAGCCACTGCGGCACGATGGAGGTGCGCTGCAGCAGCAGTTTCAGCACCTCCGGGGCAAAGGTGTTCCGGGCCGCTTTGCGCGGTGCAAACAGCAGCAGCGCGAGCGGGACGAGGACGATCAGCAAGAAAAGCAGGTGCGGCTGTTCAAAGTGCATGGCCTCTCCTTCGCATGACGGCATAAAGCACGAGCAGCAGCAGCGCCGCGCCGAGGGGGTACTGGAAGTAGTAGTGTTTCTTGACGTACTTGTCCGCCTTGATCTCGCTCTTCTCCAGGGTGTCGATCTCGTCGTAGATCCGCTTGAGCCGCTCGACACTGCCCGCCTCGTAGAATTTCCCGCCCGTCTCCCGGGCGATCTTTCGGAGTACCTCCGGATTGTAGTCCCCGCGGCCGCCGACGCCGATGACGTAGACTTTGATGCCGTGCTTGACGGCGCTCTGGATGGCGACGTCGAGGGGGACCTGGGAGGTGTTGTCGATCCCGTCGGTGAGCAAAATGGCGATCTTCTCCTTGGCGTCGGAGGATTTAAAGAGTTGGGTGCTCATAAAGAGCGCCTCGTAGAGCGCCGTGCGCTGCATGCCGGCGATGCCGACGTCGACCTTGGAGAGCAGCTGCCCCAGGCTCTGCTTGTCATAGGTCAGCGGCATGGCGACGTAGGCGAAGTCGGCGAAGAGGGTCAGGGCGAGCTTGTCATGGGCGCGCTTGTCGATGAAGTCGAGGACGATCTTTTTGACGATGCCGAATTTGTCCATCTGCCGCATGGAGCCGCTGGCGTCGAGGACGAGGGAGAGCTCGTACCCCTCGTCGTTGTTGACGACGACTTCATTCTGGCGGATCGGCGAGGCGAGGGCGAGGGCAAGCAGGGCGAAAACGAGGAGTTTGATCCCCCGGGTGAGCCAGCCGCTCCGGGCGGAGAGGGTGCGCAGCAGCGCCGTGTCGGGGAAGAGCATCTGCTGCGTTTTGGCCCGGCAGAGGGCCTCGCAGAGGAAAAAGAGGGCGATCAGTCCCAGCGCCCAGGGGTACTCCAGCGTCCACTCACCCACGGCGCGCCTCCTTGATGAAATCGTGCAGCTTCGTCTCGAGCGCGGCGTCCAGGGGGGGAACGCTTTTTTGGTACTTGTAGGGTTCAAGCTCCGAGAGCAGCGCCCGGAAGGTCGGCATCGTCTCCGGTGTCGCCACGAAGTGCCCCAGCAGGCTGAAGTCGTAGACGGCGCTTTTCGTGTCGCTGAAATCCAGCGCCTGCAGCCGTTTCAGCGCCTCGGAACGTTTGGGGTCTCCTCCTTTGCGGCGCTGTTTGAGCAGCCAGAAGAGCAGGAGAGCCGTCAGGAGGATGCCGGCCGCGACAAGGGCAGTGAGCAGCCAGAGCGAGTGGTCGGGGACGGCGACAATGGGCTTGATGTCTTTGAGCGGGAGGGTCTGTCCTGGCATCGCCTACCTCCTGAACAGCGCGGAGAGCTTCACGAAGGGCTCTTCGTCGGTGTAGAGTTTCGTTGCGGTGATGCGGTGGGAGGCGAGGTGCTCGACGAGGGCCTTGTCCCGCGCCTCCAGGGCATCACGGTAGCGTGCGGCGAGGGCGGGGGAGAGTTCCAGGGTCGTGCCCGCCATGCTCTGGGCGTCGAGCAGGCCGATCTCGCCGGAGAGCGCGGGGTTCTCCTCGAAGCGATCGCGAACGATGATGGCGTAGACCTCGTGGCGGGCGAGCAGTGAGAGGTCGATGTCGTCGCCGTAGAAGTCGCCGATCAGGAAGATGAGCGAACGCTGGCGGACGCGGCCGTTGAGGTGGTCGACGAGCGCGGCAAAATCGACGCGCTTGCCCAGCGGGTCGCGGCCCAGTACCTCGGGGACGGTGACATGCAGGGAGCCCAGGGCGCGGGTCGGCGGCAGGAAGAACTCCTCTTTGTCGCTGAAGACAAGGGTGGAGACGCGGTCGTCGTTTTTCAGCGCGGAGTAGGAGATGAGTGAGAGGGCTTCGGCCATCACCTCCTGCTTGAAACGCTGCGAGCCGAAAAAGATGCTGCCGCTCTCCAAGAAGACGCAGACGATGTTGAGTTCGCGCTCCTCGTTGAAGACGTTGACGAAGGGGCGCTGCTCCCTTGCCGTCACCTTCCAGTTGAGGGTCCGCACGTCATCGCCGATGGTGTACTCTTTAAGTTCGGCGAAGTCCAGCCCGTTGCCCGCGAAGATGCTGGGGTTGCCCCCGGCGTTGCTGCCGAAGATGTTGCGGCGGGTACGGATCAGGATCTCTTCGCTCTTGTGCGCCAGCACTCTCACGCCTTAGGGGAGCTTGATCGTCTGCATGATCGTGCCGATGAGGTCGTCGGCGGTGACACCGGCGGCTTCGGCCCGGTAGTTCAGCACCATGCGGTGGCGCAGGACGCCCCGCACCGTGTCGGCGACATCAAGGGGGGTGACGAAGTCGTTACCGCGCAGGTAGGCGCGGGCCTTGGCGGCCTTGTAGAGGTTGATGGAGGCCCGGGGGCTCGCACCGTATTCGAGGTATTGCGCGATCTCGCCGACCCCGTACTTCTCCGGCTCGCGGGTGGCGAAGATGATCTTCATCATATAGCGGGTGACGGCCTCGTCGACATGAACGTTTTGCACTTCGTCGCGCATGGCGAGGATGTCGTCGGCACCGGCGACCTGCAATATAGCCCCGACGCTGCGGTTAGCGATGCGATCGACGATCTGCATCTCCTCCTCGAAGCTGTTGTAGTCGACGAGGACCTTGAGCATGAAACGGTCGAGCTGTGCCTCGGGGAGGCGGTAGGTCCCCTCCTGTTCGACGGGGTTCTGGGTCGCGAGGACGAGGAAGGGATCGCTCAGTTTGAAGGTCTCGTCGCCGATGGTGATCTGGTGCTCCTGCATCACCTCCAGCAGGGCCGACTGCACCTTCGCCGGGGCGCGGTTGATCTCGTCGGCGAGGAGCAGGTGGGTAAAGGCGGGACCCATCTTGACCTTGAACGCGCCGTTGCGCTGGTCGTACATTTCGGTCCCGACGATGTCGCTGGGGAGCAGGTCGGGGGTGAACTGTACCCGTTTGAAATCCAGTCCCAGCGCCTTGGCCAGGGAGTTGATGGCCGTCGTCTTCGCCAGCCCCGGCACCCCCTCGACGAGAATGTGGCCGTCGGTGATGAGGCCGATCAGCAGCGCGTCGATGAGCGCCTCCTGTCCGACCATCACCTTGGCGATTTCGGTCTTGATGGCGTGGATTTTCTCGTTCATGTTTTCCCATCCTCGGATCGTGTGATACGCAATCATATTCGGACGGGGTAAATCGGGTGTAAATCCATATATAACAATTGGTAAATCGTGGCAGCGGTGTTGCGCGGCGTAGCGCCCCTCCGCTGTTCGTCAGGCGATGAGGCTGCGTTTGCCGCTGTCGGCGAGACTCAGCCAGGCGGGGAGCATCAGCAGATCGATGACGACGGCGATCACGAGGGCAGACGCCGTGACGATCCCGAAGTTGACGTTGGGGACGAAGTCGCTCAGCGCGAAGATCATAAAGGCCGCGCTGAGGATGAGGGTGGTAAAGACGATCGCTTTGCCCGCATAGTGGTAGACGTAGGCAAGCGCCGCTTCGAAGCTTTCGCCCTCACGCCGCGCTTCGCGGTATTTGACGAGGAAGTGGATGGTGTCGTCCACCGCGACGCCGATAATGATGGCTCCGGAGACCGCCACGCCGAGGTCGATGGTGATCCCCAGCCACCCCATGACCCCGACGACGAGGGCGATGGGCAGCACGTTGGGGATGATAAAGAGGGGGATCATGCGGAGGTTCCTGAAGATCAGCATCATCATCAGGGAGACTGCCGCGATGGCGAGCAGGATTGATTCGACAAGGGTGTCCGTAACGTCGTGCTGCATATGCGCGAACATCTCCGTCTGACCGTTGACCTGGGCGCGGTAGGGGGTCTGCGCCCACCAATCCTCGACCCACTGCATCATCTCCAGGTCGAGGGAGGTGTCAACGATGTCCACGGACGCGGTAACCCGCAGCTGCCGTTCGTCGACGTCCATGCGGTCGTTTATTTCCATTCCCTGGGGCA
This sequence comes from Sulfurimonas sp. HSL-3221, assembly GCF_021044585.1. GTDB lineage: Bacteria > Campylobacterota > Campylobacteria > Campylobacterales > Sulfurimonadaceae > Thiomicrolovo > Thiomicrolovo sulfuroxydans. The sequence continues at coordinate 283,759 of NZ_CP087998.1, forward strand.
GGGAAAGGGAGTAGAGCAGCAGATACTGGGCGATCAGGTTGCGCCCGTCCGGTACGGTCGGGCTGCCGGTCATGACGTCGTTGAACTTTTCGACGACGTCGACGAGGGAGGTGGTGTGGCGCACCGCCGGATACTGCGCTTTGAACGCCTCGGTAAAGCGGGCGACGGTCCGCATGAATTCGGGCGATTTGATGCCGTCCTTCTCCCCCGAATCCACGACGATCTCGTAGGCCATCGGTCCGGTGAGGTTGCGCTGCACGAAGGTCACCGTCTCCCGGAAGGGGACGTGCTCTTTGAAGTAGCGCACCGTGTTCGAGTCGACCTTTACCCAGGCGATCCCGATGCCGATCAGCGTAAAGAGCAGCAGGCTGCCAAGGAGGATACGACGGTCATGGCGTATGATGAAACGGGCGCTCCGCAGCGAGAGCGCGTCATGGCTTTCGGACTCCTCCTCTTCGCTCCGCGCCACTTTAGGGTTGAGGATCGCCAGCATGGCCGGGACGAAAAGGATCGTCAGCACAAAGGCGAGCAGCGCGGCGGTTGCCGTCGCGATGCCCAGAGTCTTGACGGGAATGACCTGGGAAACGGCCAGGGAAGCGAACCCGACGGCGGTTGTCAGCGAGGTCAGCAGGGTCGGCAGAAAGTTCTTCCGTACGCTGAAACGGATCGCGTCATGGTTGCCCATGCCCCGCCGCCGGCCGACGAGGTAGATCCAGAAGAGGTGCATCGCGTCGGCGATCCCGATGGCGACGACGAAGACGGGGAGATTGGCGGTGAAGTTGTTGAGCCGGTAGCCCAGCAGTACCTGCACCGCCAGGACGATGAGGAAGGTGAAGATGACGACGGAGAGACTCAGCAGCATCCCCGAGGGGCGGCGGAAAATAAACCACAACAGGACCATCGCGATCAGCAGCACGAAGGGGGTGAAGGTCTTGACGTCGTGTTCGCCGAGGGTGATGAAGGCCATGTTGAGAATCGGGCCGCCGCCCAGGTGGAAGGTGTAGCCGCTGGCCGCCTCTTTGGCCACGATCGCTTCGCCCGCCGCCTTGAGCCGCGCCGAGACTTCGGGGTCGTCCCCGGCTTTGGGGGTGAGGCGCGCGGCGATCATCGTCGTTTTCATGTCGGCGCTGACGATCCGCCCCACGATCATCTCCTCGCCCGCGGCGATGCGCGCCTTATCGGCCAGCTGTTCGGGGGATAGGGCGGCGGGGTCGTCGATGAAGTCCTCCACGATGACGTCGTCGGGATACGCCGGGTCGCTGTGTACGTACTGGTAATTGGTCAGCGAATCGACCCGGGCAATGTCCGTCGTCTGCCAGAGCGCCTCGGTGATCCGCTTGACGACGCCCAGCGCTTTGGGGTTGAAAACGCCCTCATCGTCGCGGAACATGATAAGGAGGGCATCGTCGTTGCCGAAGACGGAACGGAAGGTGTCGTACTGCTTGAGGATCGGCGAGTCCTCGCCGAACCAGATGCGATAGCTTCCCTCGAACTGCAGGTAGCGCAGCTGCGAGGCCAGGGCCAGGGTGATGAGCGGGATCAGCAGCGCGGCCCACCAGCGGAAACGGATGATGCCGTCAACGAATCGGTCGATACTCATAGAGCGTCCTTATGTCAGTTTACGAAAATGCCGAAAGCATTTTTGTGCTTTAGTGCCATAGCGGCAAGCGTAGATGGATGGGACTTTGTTCCAGACATCGTTCAAAAGTAATACCCAAATTTGGCGGTGATGCTTTGAAAACGGCCGAGCATATGGAACGCCGTCATCGTGTTTTTCGAGGGTTCGATATAGCGGTAGTCGATATTGAGTTTGAAACTGTCGAAAAGCCGGGTCTCGTACTCGGCATAGTAGCTCTGCTCGTCGTACTCCAGGTCCGCGACCACCCCGCCGACGAGCGAGGCGCTGTTGACGTCGTTCAGGCTGACGCGCAGACCGAGGAAAAGGTCGTTTTGGAAGACTTCGAAGAGGTCGAGGTCCGTATACTTGCCCTTTTCCGTCGTCTCATAGCGGTAGTACTCCGCCAGCAGGCCGAGGTCCGCTTCACCGTACACCTGCACGATGGTGTGTTCCACCCCGGCGGCAATGTGATAGTAGTCGGAGATATGGTCATCGTCAATGACGTCGGTATACAGGGCCTCAAGTTTGAAGAGGGTGTCGCCGACGACGAGGGTATCGTAGGTCATCACCTTGTTGACGCGGTAGGCGTACTCGGCCAGGGGGACCGTATAGGTATAGGTGATGAGGTCGATCGGCGTAATCACGGGATCGCCCGCCAGGAAATAGCGCTGCGAATCGTAGCCGCGCTGCACGATCACGGCATAATCGAGGGGGTATTCGGTTTCCGTCGAACCGCCCAGACGCAGGTAGTAGGTCGGGAGGGTGTTCGACTCGCTGGTCTGGAGCGTCGCGTCGTATTGCACCTCGGGCGGGAAGAAGTAGAAGGCATAAGGGGGCTTGGCCATTTTCTGATTCTCCTCGGCGAATTTGACGATCAGGGAAAGGGATCCGGTGTCGGTGTAGTGGGTCAGCGCCGCGTTCCAGACGCCGATCTTGTCCTCTTCGAAGAGGCCGTTGCGCAGGTCCACGGGGTTAAAGCCGTCGACGATATTGCGTACCTCGAGTGCCCCCCAGAAGCGGAGGCTCCGCCCCGCCATCAGCTGGTTGTTGCCCAGGTCCAACGTGCCGTAGAGCTCGTCGACGCGAAGGAAGCTCCGGCCCGTCTGCTCCTCTTTTGCCAGCAGGTCATAGTAGTCCTGCTGGGCGTTGAGCCGTGTCACCGCGCGGAAATCCTCATAGGTGTATTCGGCCTCAAAGGAACCCAGCAGGGTGGTGCCGGTGTCATGCTTGCCGCTTTGGCGGAGAAGAAAGGCATCGCCCTGCAGGCTGACATTGCCGCGGATGTCGACATCCGCCGCCAGCGGCAGGGTGATGAGCAGGGGCAGCAGCCGTCTCACTGCTTGAGGACCCGTTTGTGGAAATCTTTGTCCGTCAGGCCCGTATCGATCTTTTCGTGTTTCCAGACGAGGATCGTCTCTTTGTCGTTTTGGTGGTTGGTCATAACGATCTTGCCGATACGCCACACTCCTCCCTCGTTGCGGTAGTCACTGAAGCGGGCTGTCTTCAGCAGCGCCTTTTTGCGGTCGTAGTAGTCCACCCGCACGATCACGTAGGTTTCCGGATTGATCCAGCTCACCTGTTTGGTATAGCCGGAGTCTTTCTCTTTGGGGAAGCGGACGGTCTTGTAGTAGGATTTTCCCTCGAGCTCCACCGTCTCCGCATCGCCCCCGTAGGTGTACTTTTCGATATTGAACGCGCTGAGGTCCTCGTAGCTGAATTCGCTGCCCATGAAGGAGCCGGACTTGTTCCGCGAGGCGATCCGCTTGACCCGTTTGAGGGCGGGGAGGTAGAGCCACTGGTCGTCGTCGCGGTCGAAATGTTCGTAGTTGAGGAACTTGGTCCCCTTGACGTCCGCCGGGGTGAGGAACTCCATCAGTGATTTGTCCCCCTCTTTGCCTTCGAGTACCTTCATCAGCATCGTGCGTTCGCGGGTCTGGCCGTTGGCGTTGATGAGCGTCATCTGCATTTCGCTGACGGCATCGTGGAAGCCGCTGAGTGCGGCATCGGTTTTTTTCGCCAGGTCGTAGTCGCTGATCGCCCAGGTGTTCAGGGTAATAAGCAGGAGTAGCGGTAAGCATTTTTGCATGGGAATTCCTCCGTTTTCGGTTGATGTTGACAATGTTAACATAGTAATGTGACCGTTGTCAACACCAAGGGGGATTTTGTTATACTTTTGAAATGAACCAGGATGAAAAGCGGCCGTACCACCACGGCAATGTGAAAGAATCGGCGATCGAAACGGCCTTGGAGATGCTGGAGAGCGAGGGGCTCGAAGCCATAACGCTGCGGGAACTCTCGGCGCGCATCGGGGCATCGCGAACGGCGATCTACCGGCACTTCGAGAACAAGGAGGCGCTGATCCGGGAGGTGATCCTGGCCGGCTTCGAACGCTTTGACGCCTTCTTTGTCGATATCTTTTCCAAGGGTGACGTGGACGTGCTGACCCGTTTTACGATGATGGGGCGCGCCTACCTCGCCTTTGCCGTCAACAATCCGCAGCTCTACCGCGTGCTTTTCGGACCGACGGTGCGCCAGGAACGCGAAGAGGTCTGCGATCTTGAAGACGCTGAAAGGGCGTCTGGGTTTCATGCGCTGGTACATCTCATCGAGGTGGGGCAGCGGGAAGGGATCTTCAAAAAAGGGGATGCTTTTTTGCTCGCGGCGACGGTCTGGTCGACGGTGCATGGGCTCGCTTCGCTGATTATCGACGGGCACCTGGTGATCAGCGACAACATCGATGCGATCTTCGAGGCGGGGAACCGCACGCTGCTCGAGGGGCTGAAAGCGGAAGGCTAGGATGCATCGGGTGCATTTCGTGCTACACTGTTGCTACGTTCGCGTTTTACAATGCATAGATAACGAAGCGGCAAAGGAGATACGATGACGCTGATAGATATCTTTACGGACCATGTAGTCAACTGTAAAAGTCTCAAGGATTATGTCGAGATCCGCAAAACCATCCACGAACGGGGCGAATTCAATGACCAGACGCTGATTCAGGCCGAAGAAGACCTGCAGCGGCTGCGCAAGGAACACCCGGAGATCTACGCGGGGATGTATGAGGTCCTCTATGAGATCATGCGCCGCGACGAGGGGCACTATTACGAATACCCCATCAACTTCATCCGCCAGATCCTGCGTATCTATCAAGACGGCATCCCGGCTGAGAAAGTCCTTGCCGCGTACCGCGGTGAACTCAACCACCACTACCGCGACGCCTGCTGACGCGCGTCGGCCCTCCAAAAAAAACAACTCAAAAAATTATAGTGTTCGGAAAAACCGGCGGGGGACCCCGCCGTGCGAATTAGCGCACTGAAGTGTAGCGTGTCGTACGTGCAGGAACGTTCTGTACTGTGGCGCCGATGGCGGTCGTTCCCCATCCCAGACCCAGGCTCGGCAGACGGTAGTAGAACATAGTCATGATCACTCCTTTAAGTTGAACAAAACCAATTGTAAAAAGCAAACGTAGCACCGGCGTAGCAAAATGAAAAAAATGTACATTTTTTTTTCGGAGCAGGGTTCGGCGGCATCCGAGGCCGCTGAAACGGTGTGCAGAGAGGCAAAAGCGCCCCGGAAAGTATCACAAATGTATCACTTTCTTCATGCAATCTTCATTTTCGCGCGTCATAGTGGTTGTCACCATATCACCACAAGGATCCGAGATGAAATCGACTTCTCTTGCACTTTCGGCGCTTATTGCCGGCCTAATCTTTGCCGCCTGCGGAAGCTCGGGGAGCAGCACCAACACGGCGATGGCGAGCATCACCGGGACCGTACCGGGAACCCTGATCGAAGCTTTCTGCGAGGACGGCAGCTATTACGCTGTCAACTCCACCGACAACGGTACGTCCCAGCACCCCTTCGAGATCGAAGTCCCCCAGAATGTCAGCTGCCGCCTGGTGATGACGACCAACGAGAATACGCCGGACGCTTCCGTCGTGACGCTGCTGACCCTTAACGGCAGTACCCTCTTCGAAGTGAACGCGTCCGCCATTGCACTGGGCTATATCGACCTGCCGATGGATCGTACCGGTTACGACGATGATAACAACGGCGTCTCCGACGATCTCTTCAACGTCGTCACGCCCGAAGGCGCCGTTATCTCCGTCGAACTCACCGACGACCCGATGGACAGCGACCACGACGGCGTTATCGACCTCTACGACGATGATGACGACAACGACGGTCTCAAGGATGATGTCGATCCGGATGACGACGGCGACGGTATTCCCGACAGCGAGGACGAGGATAGTATCAATGACTTCGACCATGACGGTATCAACAACGATGCCGACATTGACGACGACAACGACCAGAGCGTCGACGCCGATGACAGCGACGACGACAACGACGGCATCGATGATGACGTGGACAGCGACGACGATAATGACGGAATCGACGACAGCAACGATCCCGACCAGCTCAACGACACCGATCATGACGGCCTGACCGATGAATACGACGATGATGACGATAACGACGGTATTCCTGACGATGAGGACCCGGATGATGATAACGACGGCGTTGACGACAACGAAAGCGACGGCCAGGAAGTCACCCTCGCCTAACCCCTGAAGGCCCCTTGGCAAAGGCGGCATCGGCAGCACGGCTGCCGGCTTCTACAAGCACGCCACGCTTCTGAACCTCCCTTTTCTTTCAACCACAGATCATAGACATGTATGCAGTGACAACGCCCGACAGCACAAAACCGGCCGACTGTTCTTACAGCAGGGAGCGTCTGAATTTTAGGATGCTCAGCCCGATGAAGAGCACGGCGAATCCGCCCAGCGCCGCGAAAGAGCGCCAGAGGTCGGCGATGAGGGTGTGTTTGATGAGCAATCCCCGGATGATTTCGACGAAGTAGGTAAAGGGGATGGCGTAGCAGAGCGGCCGGATGTAGTCGGGGACGGCTTCAAGGGGGAAGATGAGGCCGCTGAGCATCACGGAAGGGATAATGATGAAGATCGCGAGGAACATCGCCTGCTGCTGGGTCTGCGACACGAGCGAGATCAGCACTCCAAGCGCGATCATGACGGCGACATAGATGACGGCGAGCAGGGCGAGATAGAGGTGGGACGTCGCCTCTGGCAGGTCGAAGAGCAGCCACCCCAGCTCCAGGATGAGGTAGAAGTCGATCAGGGCGATGATGACGTAGGGGATGATTTTGCCGAAGACGAAGGCGCTTTTGCTGATGGGGGTGGCGAGGAGCTGCTCCAGGGTCTGTTTCTCCCGCTCGCGCACGACGGTGATCCCCGTGAGAATGAGCGCGATCTGCATGATGAGCACCCCGATGATGCCGGGGAGGAAGAACCAGGTCTCTTTCTCGTCGGGATTGAAAAGCACGACGGTATCCATGATGAAGGGCTCCGGGGCAATGACGGTCGGCGGCGCGTTCTCGTCGAGGAAATACATGTCGTTCGTCACCCCTTCGTCTGTGGCGGCGGAGGAGTTGTACTTCATCGCCGTCGTCAGGGAGGGCATCGTGCCGTCGACGTAGAAGGTGATGTGGGGCTGGCGGTTCTCGCTGAGGTCGGCGGAGAAGTTGCCGTCGATCAAGAGGCCCGCCTCGGCCCGCCCGGAACGGATCTCCTCGATGATCGCCGCTTTGTCCGCAACCGGGTAGAGCTTGAAGTAGCCGTCGCTCCAGAGTCCCGTTTTGATGAGGTTGCTGAAAAAGGAGCGGTCGTTGTCGACGTAGGCCATCGCGACGTTTTTGGGCTCGAGTTTGAGGGCGAGGCCGAACAGCACGAGGAAGATGACGGGCATGACGACAATCAGGGCGATCAGCCTCGGGTCGCGGCGTAGCTGGGTCAGCTCCTTCTTGATCATCGCCCCAACCATTACCGTCGCTCCTGGGTGAGGGCCATAAAGACATCCTCGAGGTTTGGTTCGGTTTCATAGACGGCGGCATCGGGCGCGAAGGGCGCGATGAGCGCATCGATGGCCTCCCGGCCCATTTCCGGCATCGTCATAAGGCGCAGTTCACCGCCGAACTGGTTGACGAGACGGATCCCCGGATGCCTTTCGGCGGCGGCGACCAGGGCGGGGTCGTAGTCGACGCGCACGGCAAAGACGCGGACATCCCCCAGTTCGGATTTGATGGCAGAGGGTGCGCCTTCGGCGATCATCCGCCCGTGGTCGAGAATGGCGATGCGGCGGCAGCGCTGTGCCTCTTCCATGTAGTGGGTCGTGACAAAGAGGGTTTTCCCCGCGGCCGCCAGCGTGTAGAAGTCGTCCCAGAGCTGCTTGCGGGTGACGGGGTCGATGCCGGCCGTCGGTTCGTCGAGGAAGAGGACGTCGGGGTCGTGGGCGAGGGCGCAGGCGAGGGCAAGGCGCCGTTTCATCCCGCCCGAGAGGGTTCCGGCACGTTTGTTCCGGTACGTGCTCAAAGCGTAGCGTTCGAGCAGCGCATCGAGCCGTTCTGCGTCATGTACATCATACATGCTTGCGTAGAAACGGAGGTTCTCGATGACACTGAGCTCTTCGTACTGTCCGAACGACTGGGCAACATAGCCGAAGCGGCGTTTGGCCTTTTGCACGGGCTTCCCGTCGATGCGCACGGTGCCGTCGTCGGGGGTGATCAGGCCGCAGAGCATCCGCATCGTCGTCGTTTTGCCCGCGGCGTTGGGCCCCAGCAGTCCGAAGATCTCGCCGCGGGGGATATGAAATCCGACATCATCGACGGCCATGGTGCTGTTGAAACGTTTGCGCAGATGTTCGGCCTCGATCACAGTCCTGCTCCTTCGGGGGTCCTATCCGGTAGTATACATCACATTCGGTGTATAGAGATTTGAACTAAGTTCATTTTTAGAAATATAGTTCTAGTATTCAAATATGATTTCGATAAAAAGGGACGGAAGGGTCAACCATGATCAAAGCAAAACTGCAGGATGTCAAGCGCTCCCTGATCCTTGAAGCGGCGGCGGAAGCCTTCGAGTCGGCGGGGTATGAAGCGCTCAAGGTCTCGGAGCTGGCCAAAAGCGTCGGGGTCTCCGTGGGGACGATCTACGGGCTGTTCGAGTCCAAAGAGGGGCTCTATATGGCCTATGTCAAAGCGCAGATCGGCGGCTATATCGAGGAGCTCCAAGTGCGTTGCAAGACGGTGACAGAGCCCGAAGCGCAGCTGGAAGCGGCCTTTTTGCTCAAGTTCAGCCATTTCGCCTCCAAACGCAAGGCCGTCGAGGAGTGCGCGAAGAACAACCCGCTCTTTTTCAGCAATATCCGCCACAGCGAACCGGAGATCCTTGAACAGGTGTACAAGGTGATCGCCGGGATCGTCCGGCGGATCAATCCGGCACTGGACGAGGCAGGGGCCCTGGCGATGTCCTATCACCTTGCCGGCCTCAGCGACGGCTATATTAACTACTGGCTGGTCCATGACGGTGATCTTCTCTCACAGTTGCCGGCACTGCAGGCCCAAATGTTGACCATGATCAAAGGATGCTAATGCGACAGATTTTCTCTTTACTTTTTGCGGGGACGGCCCTGTTCGGGTTTGATCTGCCGACGCTGATCACCCAGGCGCAGCAGAATGAACAGGTGCAGGCCTATGCCAAACGCGCGGAAGCGGCGGCGCACGCACACGACGCGGTGATCGCATCGTACCTTCCGCGCATCGACGCGGGGGCGAGCGCCTCGTACATCGACGAGCGGGGCAGCATCGACGTACCCGAAACCTACAAGGCCTACGCCGAGGCGAACTTCGTCATCCTCGACGGTTTTAAACGAAAGAATCTGATTGACGAGAAAAGCATGGACGCGAAAGCGGGGCAGTTTGACCTGGAAGGGTTCAAAAAAGCGGTCTCACTGCAGGTGATCCAGCGCTATGCCGAACTGCAGAACGTTGCGTCCGACATTGACGCCCTGCAGAAGAACCGCGAGCAGCTTGCCGAACAGCTGGAACGCTTCAAGCTCTTCAAGAGTGCGGGCATTGCGACCGAGGAGGATGTCGAGCGTCTCAATGCCGCCGTGGCCGATGCGGATTACCAGATCACGGCACGGCAGTACGAGAGCGACCGCCTGCGCAGCCAGCTGGAACTGCTCAGCGGCGCGCCGCTGGAGGGGGAGCTGACACCGGGGGCTGTCGTTCTGCCGGAGAAGACTGAAGCGAAACGCCTCGACAGCCTCGAAGCGATGGCCTACAGGGTTCGTGCCCTTGGCTATGCGGCAGAACAGGCCGACAGCGTCTACTACCCGACTATCGCCCTCAATGACACCTATACCTGGTACGACTACAAGAATTTCAACCCGAGTTTCCCGGTCAATTTCGTCGACAAGCAGAACCGTCTGACCCTGCAGCTCACCATGAATCTGATCGACTTCGGCGCCGCGCGGCAGCAGAAACAGGTGATCCGGCTGCAGCAGGAGGCGCAGGCGCTTGAACTGCGCTACGCCGAGAAGTCGGCGGAGGCAGACCGGGCCCTGGCCCTCAAAGCGATCCAGCGCGCCGAAAGCCTGCTGGACGCGGCGAAAAAGTCGGAAACGGCCTCGGACTGCACCTTTGCCGTCGTCAAGAAGAAGTACGAGGCGCGGGTCGTTGATTACATCCGCTACCTTGACGCGCTGAGCAAAGCGACGGAGTCGAGAGCGCAGTACAACCGCGCACTGAGCGGGCTTAACAGCGCCAACGCAACCTACATTTATAACCTGGGGATGGACCCGAAGGAGTATGTCAAATGAAAAAGATCTTAGTGACGGCAGTCCTCATGTTTGCGGCACTGCATGCGGAGAACATCTATGCAACGTTCGATGTTGAGGCGGAAAAGGCCGCCGAACTCTCGCTGACCTCCAGCGGCACCATCGAAGGGATCAATATCGACGTCGGTTCCCGGGTCAAAAAGGGGGAGATCCTGCTTTGGCTCGATAACCATGATATGAAAGAGGCGGTGGAGCTGGCCAAGGCGCAGCTGGAGCTGGCCCGTGTCGACGCCAAGTTCGCCCAGCGCAATTTCGAACGCTACGAGAAGGTCAAGAACGTCATCGACGCGGGCGAGTACGACCGCTACGCATCGGCGTATGAGACGGCGAAAAGCCGTTTGCACGAAGCGGAAGTCAACGTTCGCTACAAGCAGGCCCTGCTGGAGAAGACGATCCTGCGGGCCCCCTTTGACGGGGTCGTTTCCGACAAGCCCGTCGAGGTGGGGGACGTCGTCAGCGGCGCCATGATCAAGGTGCTGCTGCGGCTGCAGAGCGCGAAGGCGAACACCCTTAAGCTCAAAGTCGACCAGAAGTACTGGACGAAACTCAAAGCGGGCCAGACTTTCCGCTACCGCGTCGACGGCGATACGGCACCGCGCGAAGGGAAGGTGAGCATCGTCTACCCGACGGCCAACAACGCCAACCGAAAGATCATCGTCGAGGTCCCGGCGAAGGGGATCGTCCCGGGGCTGTTCGGCGAGGGTGAGATCGAGGTCGACTGATGTACAAATTCGCCATTAACCGACCTATCACGACGCTGATGTATGTGCTGACGCTCGTCGTCTTCGGACTGATGAGTTTCAAAGCCATGCCCGCGGCGCTCTTCCCCAACGTCGACTTCCCCATCGTCACCGTGAAAACGGTCTACCCTGGGGCGGAACCGACCAGCGTCGAGTCCCAGATCACCGACAAGATCGAAGAAGCGGTCTCGGGGATCAACGGGATCGACACGATCACCTCCACCAGCAGCGACGGCGTCAGCGTCGTCATGGTGAAGTTCCTGCTCGAACGCAAGATCGACGAGGCAGCCAACGACGTGCGCGACAAGGTCTCCGCCGTCAAGCTGCCGGTGCAGGCGGAGAAACCGCTGGTAAGCAAGCTCGACATCGGTGCCGCCCCGGTCATCAACGTCTTCCTGGCGGCCAAAGAGGCGACGCCGACGGCGCTGATGCTCTTTGCCGACGAGAAGGCCAAGCCGGCGATCCAGCGCCTCAGCGGGGTCGGGGCCATCAATATCATCGGCTACCGCGACCGCGAGATCCGCATCTACCCAGACCCCTACGCCCTGAACAAGTACGGCATTACCGTGGGCGAGCTCAATGACATCATCGCCAAAGAGAACGTCAAGATCGGCGGCGGGAAGCTGGAGAAGGGTCCGAACGAGCTGATCATCAAGACCGAGGCCGACGCGGTAAGTATGGAAGACCTGCTCGCAATCAAGATCAAAGACGAGCTTCGCCTGGGGGATCTTGCCAGGGTCGAGGACGCCCTGGCCGATGCGAAGAGCTTCTCCTCCTATGACGGCAAGGCCGGCGTCATGCTGGAGGTCCAGAAGATCTCGGGCACCAATACCCTCGACGTGATCAAGCTGGTCAAGGAGGCCGTGCCGGGGCTGCAGAAGCTCGCGGGCGACAAGATCGAGGTGAAAACGCTCAACGACACCTCGCCCTTCATCATCCACTCCCTCGAGGACGTCGAGTTCGACCTCGTTTACGGGGCGCTGCTGGCGGCACTGATCATCTTCGTCTTCCTGCGCAACGTCACGATCACCCTCGTCGCCTTCCTGGCGATCCCGACGTCCATTATCGGCACCTTCGCCCTGATGGACTATATGGGCTTCGACCTGAACAAGCTGACGCTGATCGGGCTGACGCTGGCGATCGGTATCCTCATCGACGACGCCATTGTCGTCATCGAGAACATCTATAAAAAGATGGAAGCGGGGATGGGCAAGTTCGATGCGGCCGTCGAGGGGACCAAGGAGATGGCCTTCGCCATCCTCGCGATCTCCTCGATGCTGCTGGCGGTCTTTATTCCCGTCTCCATGATGAGCGGGATCGTCGGGAAGTTCTTCAACTCCTTCGCGATGACCGTCGCCTTTGCCATCGTCATCTCCTATACGATCGCGATGACCTTCATCCCATCGCTCAGTGCGCGGGTGCTGCATAAAGGCGAGAGCCGTTTTTACGACAAGACGGAGTTCATCTTCGTCTGGCTCGACCGCGCCTACGCGGCGACCCTGCGCTTTGCCCTGCGGTTCAAGGTGCTCAATATGGTCGCCGTCCTCGTCATCTTCATCGGTTCGCTCTCCCTCTTCCCGAAGATCGGGATGGACTTTGTCCCCAAGGAGGACAAGGCGGAGTTCGAGGTGAAAATCGAGGCGAAGCCGGGGATCTCCCTGGAGGAGATGCTCGTCAAATCCCGCAAGGTCGAGGCGCTGGTCAACAGCGTCGACCAGGTGGAGTATACGACGCTGGGCATCGGCTATAACAGCGCCCAGGAGATCAACAAGGCGCTGCTCTACGTCAAGCTGACGGACAAAACGACACGGAGCGAGAACCAGGAGGAGATCATCCAGGCGCTGCGCGGCAAACTCAAGGGGTTCGATCCGGATCTCTTCATCACCGCGGCGGCCATCCCGAACATCAAGGGCGCCGGGGTCTCCGTGCCGTACCAGATCGTCCTCAAGGGCGACAGCTTCGAATCCCTCACCAAGGCGTCGGACGCGCTCACGGCCTACCTGGCGCAGAAGCAGGGCTTCGTCGACATCGACACGAACCTCGAGGCGGGCAAGCCGGAGCTGCAGATCTCCATTCTGCGCGAGAACGCCAACCGCCTCGGCGTCCGTGCCGAGGATATCGCCAACGCCCTGGCAACGGCCTTCTCCAGCGACCTGCCGATTTCCCAGTATGAGGAGAACGGCAAGCTCTACGACATCACCCTGCGTTTCGACGACGCCCACCGCGAGGACGTGGAGCAGATCAAAAAGATGGAGCTGCGGACCCCGGCGGGCGACCTCGTTTCCCTCGACGGGCTCGTCACCTTTGAGAACGGCAGCGCGATGGCGGCGGTCAACCGTTTCGACCGCGAACGCCAGGTGACGGTCTTCGCCGACCTCTTCGGCCTCGACCTCGGCGGGGCTGTCGGCTACACGATGGCCAAGATCGACGAGCTGATGCCCGAGGGCGTCAACTACCGCTTTACCGGCTTCGCCGAAGAGATGGCCAAGACCGGCAAAGCCTTCGTCACGGCAATAGGGCTGACGATCATCATGATCTATATCATCCTGGCGATCCTCTACGAGTCGCTGATCCAGCCCGTCATTATCATGATGGCGCTGCCGCTCTCCATTACGGGGGTTTTGATCGCCCTCTTCTTGAGCGGGCAGCAGTTCAGCCTCTTCGTCATGATCGGCTTCTTCCTGCTGATGGGAATGGTCGGCAAGAACGCTGTCTTGCTTGTCGACTTCGCCAACGTCGCCGTCGAGAAGGGGCGGGAGGTCAACGAGGCGCTGCTCGAGGCGGGCGAAAAACGTCTGCGACCGATCCTGATGACGACCTTCGCGATGGTCTTCGCGATGCTGCCGCTGGCATTCGGCAGCGGTTTCGGGAGCGAGACGAAGTCGCCGATGGCCATCGCCGTCATCGGCGGGCTGATCAGTTCGATGATCCTGACCCTCGTCGTCGTGCCCATCATCTACCGCCTCCTCTACCCGCTGGACCGCTGGCTGCGTTCGCACTACGAACGCCGTATCGGGGAGGCGTAAGCCCCTCCGTCAACCCTTTTCCCGAATGAGTCTGGTGTGTTTTTTTGTTTAATGCGCCAGAGTATGTTGTTTTTCTCAATTAATCCCTTCTGTGTCAGCGTTATCATGTGTAAAATAGGTGTGATGCAAAAAGGACGCGGTGTTTGGTGTGAGCACCCTACCGTCCGTCAGAGGAGGAGACATGAGAATCGCAATCAGCGGCGCAGGCGGGTTTATCGGAAGTCACCTGGTACGCATGTTCGAAGCGGAAGGGTGGGACGTTATCCCGCTCCACACAAAGGACTTTTTGCTCGATGACGCTGTTTTCGTCGAGAAACTTTCCGGGGCGGACGTCATTGCCCACCTGGCCGGTGCATCGATCAACAGGCGCTGGACGGAAGTGTATAAAAAAGAGCTCTACGAGAGCCGAGTGAAAACGGCAGAGAAGCTCGTGCGCGCCATGGCGATGATGGCAGAAAAGCCCAAACTTTTCATCTGTACGTCGGCAGTAGGCATCTATGAATCGACGGGCAAATATGATGAAGATAACGCCGTCTATGCCAACGATTTTCTGGGACGGCTGGCGCAGAACTGGGAGGCGGCGGCCATGCAGGCCAAAGCCGTTGGCATCAGAACGATCATCTTCCGCTACGGCATTGTACTCGGCCATGGCGGCGGCATTCTCAAAGAGATGCTTCTGCCGTTCAGGCTCGGTCTCGGCGGGACGATCGGCGATGGGACACAGTCTTTTACATGGGTGCATATCGAGGACCTGATGCGGGGCTACCTTTTTGCTACCCGGCATCAGGATATGGAAGGGGTTTACAATCTTATGGCGCCCGTGCCGACGACCAATTACGGTCTGACCAAGGCGCTCGGCAGGGTGCTGCACCGCCCGACTTTTATGGCCGTACCCCGTTTACTCCTGAAGCTGCGTTTCGGCTCCGAAGGCGGCGAGGCGCTTGCCGGCGGTCAGTATGCCCTGCCCAAACGGCTGCTGGAGGCCGGATTTACGTTTAAATTCAAAACCGTCGATGCGGCGCTGGAGGACCTATTTGGTTCCTGATACCCCGAGGGGGATACGCAAGGGCACCGAGAGAGCCAAAAAACGCAGTGACGCTTTTCCCACGACTGCAGCGGCGTTTACATTGGTTTACGCCGCGTTGGCTGCCGATATACACCTTTTTTCTACAATCGTTTCCAAAGAGATATGAACGGTGCCGGAAGTTCCCTGCCGTTCCCGAGTCACCGAACAACTATCTGCAAGGAGCGTATAATGAAACCGTTGATCAAAGAGAGTGCGACCTCGTTAACGGCGCTGGTATTTATTGTCGTCGGCGTGAGCGGCATCCTGCTCTATTTCCACCTCTTCGATGTCCAGGTCAAGGCACTGCACGAGACGCTGGGATTGCTCTTCGTCGCCGCAGCGCTCCTGCACGTCTACTTTAACTGGAAGGGAATGAAACGGTACTTCCCCAAAAAGCTTTTCATGGGATCCGCTGCCGTGCTCACCGCCATCTCTATTGCATTTATCGCGTCTGCGCAGAGCGGCCCGAACCCGAAGGTGACCCTGATTGAGCGCGCCCTGAACGCACCGCTGGCCGTGTCGCTCCCGCTGCTGGAGACGGACCTGGAAGCGGCCGAAACGCTGCTGGGCGACAGGGGGATCGCCCTTGGCAGTGCGGATTCGCTCGCTGCGATCGCCCGCGTCAACAGCGTCTCACCCTTCGAACTGGTCATGATGATCACCGCGGTGAAACAGTAATGCGGCGTCCCTGTTTAACGGGAGTTGTCCCTAAAGGGGCAGGCTTGTTCTATAATGGCAAGTGACACACTCAGAAGGATATCGGTAAAGTGAAAGAATGCACGTTACGTCTACGCCGGCTCTGGCCCCTGCCGTTTCTGCTCGCCGCATGCCTCGGCGCCGAAACACTGCCGCTTTCGGAACAGAAGCAGGAACTGCTGATGCTCAAGCGCGAACAGGTGATGGAACAGACCGGGACCGGCAAGACAAGCTGGGTTTCTCCGTTAATGTTGTCGCTCTCCTATACGCGCTCCAGGGATGCCGCGGGCAGTGAGGGCGGATTGGCAAGCGCCGGGGTGTCGTGGGACCAGGATGTTTTCCGCAGCGGCGGGATCTACTATACCGTCGAACAGGCGGAAGCCTCCGGCAAAGCGAACCTGCTTGCCGTCGACCTGGAGGAGGCTGCCTACCTCAAGCAGGCCTATACCCTCAAAGCGCAGGTTGAGCGGGACCGCTTTCAGTTGCAGCAGAGTGAATTGACGCTGGCCAATCGCGACATTGACCTGATGATCACCCGGGCGAAGTACAAGGCCGGCAGTGCGGACATCAGTGAGCTCAACCGTGTGACCATCGACCGCGACAGTGCACGCAGCGACGTGATCGTCGTGCGCAACACCCTGCGCAGCGAAGTATTCGAACTCCAGAAGCTGCTCGGGTCGCGCAGCGTCGACACGGTGTCGCTGCCGGCATTCCCCCTTGTCCCCCGCGACGTCTACCTGCAAAACAGCCTTGAACTGCTGCAATACACGGCCCAGAGCCGTGCGGACACGGCGGCGTGGAAGGTGACGCGTTCGGCCTACCTGCCGACGCTCTCGGTCAACGCAGGGTACGGCTATAACGACTACCGCGGCGACAGCCTCGATTATCACGGGGACCGCTACAGCTATGGCGCCGTGCTGAGCATGCCGCTCGATATCAACAGCAGGGGGACGGTCGAGGCGAGCCGACTGCAATCCTTGCAGACGCAGACGGCGCAGATCGACCGCAAGATGGAGCTGGAGGAGGAGTACGATATGCGTGCGGCGACCATTGGCGACTATGAAGAGAAGATCGGCGTGGCCGAAGAGATGATCGCCATGTACGACGACCTCTACACCTTTACGCAGAGCCAGGTCAAAGCGGGCTATACCTCCTCCTACGACCTCGAGTCGCTGGGCAATTCTGTGCAGATCCAGAAACTCGAAAAGCAGATCCAGCACTACAACATCCAGATTGAGCGTATAGCGCTCTACTTTGACACCCGGACATACAAGGAGCAGTAATGGAAGCGATGGAAAAGGTCACGGCGTATAAAAGCCCCCGATGGAAATGGATCGTATTGGGCGTTGTCGTGCTGATCGCGGTGGCCGTCGGCGGTTACTTCTTCCTGCAACCGGCCAAAAACGGCCAGGCCTACCGTTTCGTGACCCAGAACGCGGAACGGGGGGAACTCAACATCACCGTTTCGGCGTCGGGGTACCTGCAGCCGCTGGAAAGCGTTGACGTCGGTACGGAGGTCTCGGGCACGATCGAGAAGGTGCTTGTCGATTACAACGACCTTGTGAAGAAGGGGGAGTTGATGGCGCAGATGGATAAGACGAAGTACCAAAGCGCCGTCGACAAGGCAAATGCGGCGCTGATGTCGGCCAAGGCGACGCTGGAGAACGCGAATGCGGAACTCTACCGCAGCAAGGCGACGCTCAAGCGCGACGAAACGCTGCGCGAAGAGACGAAAGGGGCCCTGCCTTCGCAAAGCGATTGGGATACGGACTATGCCGACTATCTGGCGTCCAAGGCGCAGGTCGATAACGCCAAGGCGCAGGTGGAACAGGCGAAGCACAGCCTCGTCTCTTCGCAGTACGACCTGGAGCGCACGGCGATCTATTCACCCGTCGACGGCACCGTGCTCACCCGGGAGATCGACCCCGGCCAGACGGTGGCAGCCTCCTACCAGACCCCGACACTCTTCACGATCGCCAAGGACCTGCGCAAGATGGAGCTGCAGGTCAGCGTAGACGAGGCGGATATCGCCAAGGTGAAGGCGGGGGACACGGCAACGTTTACGGTCGACGCCTATCCCGACAGCGTGTTTTCGGGGACCATCCGCATGGTGCGGGTCAATTCGGAGATCGAGGACGGGGTCGTCACCTACATCGCCGTGCTGGACGTCAACAACAGCGATCTGAAGCTGCGCCCGGGGATGAGCGCCGACGCGGATATCACCGTCCAGACCTTCCGCGATGCGCTGATCGTCCCCCGCGCCGCGCTGCTTTATCTTCCCGTCGTAACGTCCAAGGAGACGAAACTGTTCGCGTTTCATGATGATGACGAGAGCGCCTTTGATGACAAACCGCACGTCTGGCGGCTGAACGGGCAGACCCCGGAGAAGCTCTACGTCGAGGTGCTCGGCACGAACGGCACCCAGAGCGTCATCGCCGGGGAGGTGCTCACAGCTGGGGACAGTCTCATCGTCGCCCAGGAGAAGCAGCCGTGATCAGCCTGGAACAGATCACGAAGACCTACGGCAGCGGCGAAGCGGCGACGCACGTCCTGCACCCGCTGGATCTCCGTATCGGCCAGGGCGAGTTCGTGGCCATCATGGGGCCCAGCGGCAGCGGTAAATCGACTCTGCTCAATATCCTTGGTGCCCTCGATGTGCCCAGCGGGGGGCGCTATCGGTTCGAGGGGACGGACCTGGGGCGGCTGACGCATGAACAGCGCGCCCTGTTCCGCCGCTACGTCCTCGGCTTCGTCTTCCAGGGCTTCAACCTGCTCAAACGTACCTCGGCGCTGGAGAATGTGGAGATGCCGCTGATCTACCAGGGGGTTTCCGCCAGGGAGCGCCGGGAGCGCGCGGAAGAGGCCCTGGTGCAGGTCGGGCTTGCGGAGCGCATGCATCACGACCCCTCCCAGCTTTCGGGCGGGCAGCAGCAGCGCGTGGCCATCGCCCGCGCCATCGTGACGCAGCCGCAGGTCCTTATCGCCGACGAACCGACGGGGAACCTCGACACCCAGCGCAGCCACGAGATCATGGAGCTTATCCGGGGCTTCAACGCCCAGGGGATCACCGTGATCATGGTGACACACGAAGAGGAGATCGCCGAGTATGCGTCGCGCACGATCCTCCTGCGTGACGGCCGCATCGAGCAGGATACGGGCCATGCTGCTTAACGCTTTCCTGCAGGCCATCCGTGAAATCAGGCGCAACCTGATGCGCTCCCTGCTGACGGCGATCGGGATCGTCATCGGGATCGCCTCGGTGATCGCGATGGTCAACATCGGGCAGGGGGCGAGCGAGTCGATCACCGCGAGCGTGGGCAGCCTCGGCAGTAACACCCTGCACATCATGCCCGGGCAGGAGAAGGGGCCTCCGGGGATGTCGGGAACAAGCATCCCCTTCGAAATGAAGGACGTCCGTATCCTGCAAAAGTCGATCTTTACGCTCGAAGCGGTCTCCCCGATGGCCAGCAGTACCGTGAACGTGCTCTACCGCGACCGCAGTTACCAGACCAGCGTGCGCGGCGTCGAGAACGGCTATTTTGATGTCCAGAACTGGAACCTGGCGGAGGGGGAGCGCTTCGGCGAGAGCGAGCTGCGCGCGGGGCAGAGCGTCTGTATCCTCGGGCAGACGGTGATCGACGAGCTTTTCCCCGGGGGGGAAGACCCCCTGGGGAAGAAGATCCGCCTCAAGAGCTTTTCGTGCCGGGTGATCGGGACGCTCGAGGAGAAGGGGGCGAACACCTTCGGGATGGACCAGGATGACCTGATCCTCGTCCCCATCAAGATGTTCCAGCGCCGGATCGGCGGGAACCAGAACATCCCCTCCATCCTGGTGTCGGTCAAGGAGAACTATCCCCTCGACACCGTCAAACAGCAGATCCGCCAGGTGCTGCGCGAAAGCCGGAACATCAAACCGGGCAAAGAGGACAACTTCGCCGTCCGGAGCATGACGGCGCTGCTCGATACCCTGTCGCAGATCACCTCCATGCTGACGGTGATGCTGGGGGCGGTGGCCGCCATCTCCCTCGTCGTCGGCGGCATCGGGATCATGAACATCATGCTCGTATCGGTGACGGAACGCACCCGCGAGATCGGTATCCGTATGGCCATCGGGGCCATGAGCCAGGATATCCTGATCCAGTTTCTGATCGAAGCGGTCGTCCTCTCGGGCCTCGGCGGCATCTTCGGCGTGCTCACAGGCATCGGGATCACCGTGGGGGTCGCGCAGGCGATGGACCTGACCCTGGTCATCAACCCGGCCGTGACGACCGTCGCCCTGCTCTTCTCCATGCTGATCGGCATCGTGTTTGGGATCATCCCGGCGCGCAAGGCGGCAAACATGAACCCGATCGACGCGCTGCGGTATGAGTAAATAACCTGCACCGGCGCGGCCGGCTGCCGGACATCCGCCCGTTTTTTAACCGCACATCTCCGTTTTCTTCCCTTCTGCCATCCCCCATCCGAATGCCGGGGAGCGTTTGCAGCCCTCTAGATTAAGCATGACTTGGCATAATATAAAACATATACTGTTATCGGAGACTACAATGAAGTATAGGTATTTACTTGTTCCGGTCGCCGCAGCCCTCTGTATCACGGGGTGTGCGACTATGGAGAAGCAGGAAGTGCATGAAACGCCGACGGCGGCCCCCGCCGTCAGCAAAACGGTGCAGGCCGCCAAGGCGCTCAAAGAGGAGCCTTCGGGTCTGAAGCGCAAAGTCGCCATCGGCCGCTTTACCAACGAGACCCGCTACGGCCAGAGTTTCTTTATCGACGAGAACAGCGATCGGATCGGGAAGCAGGCGATGGATATCCTCTCCTCAAAGCTTTTCGAGACGGGCAAGTTCATCATGCTTGAGCGTGCGGACCTCGAGAAGATCCAGAAAGAGCTGGCGATGGGCGATGCGCCCGCGCTGAAAAACAGCGCGGACTACCTCATTCTCGGTTCCATTACGGAGTTCGGCCGCAACGAGGTAAGCGACGTCGGCTGGTTTAGCCGCGTTAAGAAACAGGAGGCCTTCGCGAAGGTCCATATCCGCATCGTCGACGTCAGTACGGGGCAGATCATCTACTCCGAAGAGGGGAAAGGCACGGCGTACAGCGAAGCCGGTACAGTCATGGGCGTCGGGGACAAGAGCGCGTATGACTCCCAGCTCAACGACAAGGCGATCGACGCGGCGATCTCGGACCTCGCATCGAACGTCATCGAGAACATGATGGACAAACCGTGGCGCGGCTACCTGCTGGGCTACGAGCAGGGGATGCTGATCACCTCCGGCGGCAAGAGCCAGAACATCAAGGTGGGGGACAAGTTTGACGTCATGGCGTCGGGCAAGAAGGTCAAGAACCCTCAGACCAACAGTATCATCACGCTCCCGGGCAAAAAGCTGGCAACGATCGAGATCGTCTCGACGGCGGGTGACACCCCGGAGAACGAAGTCTCCTTCGCGTCGATCACGAGCGGAGACCTTGGCGCGCGCCTGAAAACGAAAAATTTCTCGGACCTGTATATCCAGGTCCACAAGGATTAAAGCATGAAAGCATTGACAGCACTGTTGATGGCCGCCGCCCTCTTCATGGCCGGATGCGGCTACAAGTCGGGCGTCGCCACGGGTGAGCGGGCATCCTACCTCTACTTTACGGGTGACGTTGCGGGGGCAGCCGTCTCCGTCGACGACGGACAGCCCTTCACCGTCGAAGCCGGGCGCGACCACCAGTACCGGGTCGCTCCGGGCAAGCATACGGTCAAGGTTTACAAGGGGGATGCCCTTGTCGTTGAACGCAGTATCTACGTCGGCGACGGCATCGCCAAAGAGATCGGAGTCGGCCAGTGAGGATGGGCATGCTGATGAAAGCGGCCTGGCCGCTGGCAGCAATTGCGCTTTTGAGCGGGTGTGCTACGAAACCGCAGGCACTTTATAACTACGGCACCTACAGCGAAAGCTACTATGCGTACAAACAGGATGCCAGTGCGGAGAACCTCCTGGCGATGCAGCAGGCGATCCTGACGGCCATCGAAAACGCCAACGATAGTGTTTCCAAGCGCGTGGCACCGGGAATGTACGCAAACCTGGGCTACATCTACTTCAAGCAGGGGGACACCAAGCAGGCCGTGCACTATTTCGAGATGGAAAAAGGGCTCTACCCGGAGTCGGCGCACTTTATGGACCGCGTCATTGAGAAGGTGCGCAAAGCCGAAGCGAAGGGGGCGAAATCATGAAGTACGGAAAAATAGCTGCAGTGGCAGCCTCGGTTTTCGCCGCGATGATCATGACGGGGTGTGCCGCCCATAACGCAGGCATCACCAAAGGTGAAGCGTTCCCCCAGATGTATGAAGAGGATCCGCGTTCCATCCTGGTGCTGCCGGCGATGAACGAAAGCAGCGACGCCGAGGCGAAAGCCTACTACGCCACGACGATCGAGATGCCCATAGCGCAGACGGGCTACTATGTCTTCCCGATGGAGATGGTCAGCGACGTCCTCAAGCAGGAGGGTGTCTATGACACCGAATTGCTTTACAGCATGTCCGCGGACAAGTTCTACGACTACTTCGGCGCGGACGTCGTCATGTTCACGCGTATCAAGAAGTGGGACGTCTCCTACATGGTCCTGGCTTCTTCCCTGACGGTCACGATTGAGTCGGAAGCGTACTCGACCAAGACGAACGAGAAGTTGTGGGATTACGACGGTAGCGTCACCGTTGACCTCACCAGCAACAGCGGCGGCGGAGGACTGGCCGGACTGTTGGTCCAGGCGATCGGTACGGCGATCAATACCGCCGCGGCCGATTATGTCGAATACGCCCATGTCGCGAACGCCCGGCTCTTCTTTGCACTGCCGGCGGGGCCGTATCACCCGGCCCACCAGACGGACCAGGGGGTCGTTATCCGCAAACGCTAGCCCTTTTTCTTTGGGCACAAAGAGAGCATGATGCTCTCTTCCCCTTCCATTACCCTCTCGAGTGACACAAGTTGATCTCCCCGCAGCTCCGAATGCCCTATAATTAGAAATAGTTCTGAACACAAAGGGAATCGATGAAGAAAGTATCGTTGGTATTGGGAAGCGGCGGGGCGCGTGGCTACGTTCATATCGGCGTCATCGAGGCGCTGGAGGCGAAGGGGTATGAGATCGTCTCTGTCAGCGGCTGCTCCATGGGGGCGCTGGTCGGCGGACTTTACGCCTGCGGCAGGCTTGCCGAGTACAAGGAGTGGGTGCAGGGGCTAGACCCCCTCGACGTCGCCGCGCTCCTGGACCTCGCCTGGGACAAGCGGGGCATTATGAGCGGTACAAAGGTTTTCGAGCGTCTGGACGATCTTATCGGTACGCAGGCGATCGAGGAGCTGCCCATCCGTTTTACGGCCGTCGCGTCGGACCTGAACCGTGGCAAAGAGGTGTGGTTTCAAAGCGGCGACCTGCTAAGCGCGATCCGTGCGTCGATCGCCATCCCCTCCGTCTTCACTCCAGTGGAGCTCGACGGGATGCTCCTGGTCGACGGCGGGGTCCTCAACCCCCTGCCCGTGGCACCGACGATGCGCGACCGCAGCGACCTGACCATCGCCGTCAACCTCTACGGCCCCGACGCGGAGCAGGAGGAAGCTGCCGTGGCCGAGCGTTACGACTCCTTTGCCGAACGTCTGGCATCCAAGGCCAAAAATGCCATCAAAGAGCGCCTCCGCCGCCGGGAGCAGGCGCACATTTTCTCCATTCTCGATCAGAGTTTCGATACGATGCAGCGCAGCCTGACCCAGTACCGTATCGGCGGCTACCCGCCCGATATCATGATTACCCTCCCCAAGAATATCTGCAGTACGTTTGACTTCCATAAAGCCGCGCCGCTGATCGAAGCGGGGCGCAGGGCGGTAGAGGGGCACCCGGCGCTATAGTTACATTTTTTTAAAAAAACGTTATTTTTTGTACAGTTCTCTATGGTATACTTCCGTGAATTTCGCTCAGGAGTATAAGGAATGATGAAGCGTGCATGGATGACGAGTGCGCTGCTGGCGGCACAGATCGCGGCAGCATCACAATACAATATCGAGGTTTCACCGGTGGCGGGGATCGGGATTCCGGAAGGCAATATTCTGCTTGAAAACGAGATGATCATCGGGGGTGAGATCCAGATCAACAACCTCTTTTCTTTCCCGATCAAACCGGAACTCTCCGCCTACTATGCGACGGATACGGATTACTCCTATGAGCCGCCGGCACCGACGCCGCCCCTTTTCCTCAGCCCTGCGGATATGTCTGCGTCCACGAATATCTGGCGTGTCGGCATGGGGGCCGTCTACGACTACACGGAGGAAGGCAGCGTCCGCCCGTTCGCCAAGATCGGCGCCGGTTACGAGAATATGAGCAATCCGCTCTACGGCAATAAAAACAGCGCCTACGGCGATGCCGGTGCGGGGGTGAAAATCCCCTTCACCGACCAGGTGGCGCTGAAACTCGAAGCGATCTACATGCTCAAGAACAACGGCAACCGCTATGACAGCAACCTGCTGGCGCTCGCCGGTCTCTCTTTTGCCTTCGGTGCCCACGGAACGTCGGGCGCGGCGGTAGCTTCATCTGGGTACAAAACCTACGACAGTGACGGCGACGGCGTCATCGACGACAATGACCAGTGCCCGAATACACCGCGCGGCGCCGAAGTCGACGCCTACGGGTGCGTGCCCGATGACGACCGCGACGGCGTTGCGAACCTTTATGACAACTGCCCGGAGACCCCATCAGGCTTCAAGGTCGATAAAGTAGGGTGTGCCGCGACCTTCCCGTTCAGCGTCGAGTTCGCCACCGACTCCGCCGTGGTGACGAGTGCCCATATGGACGAGATCGATGCCTTTGCGGATTATATGAAATCCAACCCCTACAAAGCCGAGATCGTCGGCCGTGCCGACGACCGCGGGACGAATGCATATAATGACGTGCTCTCGAAGAAACGTGCCGAGGTCGTTGTCGGCCTGCTGGTGGGTAAGGGAATCGCGTCCAACCGCCTGAGCGCCGTCGGAAAAGGGGAGACCGATCCGGTCGCCACCAACGCCACAGCCGAAGGGCGTGCGCAGAACCGCTCCGTCCGCGCGGAACTGATCCGCTGATTTTCTAGGAGAGGGCGCCGCCTCTCCTCCCCGTTTTCTTATCCCGAATTTATCTTTTCACGACGTATGCATCGTCCGTGCCGCATGGACAAAGGCCGCGAAGATCTTCCGGCTGTGCCAGCTGTAGGGCATGAACTCCGGATGCCACTGCACTCCCAGCAGGAAGGGCAGCTCCGTGTGTTCGATCGCCTGGACGATTTTGTTGCCGTCCCGGGCGGCAATGCGCATCTTCTCGCCGGGCCGGTCGACGGCCTGATGGTGCAGTGCATTGACGCGCAGGGTGGTCTGCCCGACAATGTCGTGCAGGTTTGTCCCGTGTTCCAGCGTCACCGTTTTGAGCGGCAGGGGCGTATGGGGGTGAGCGACGTCGAGGTCGAAGTCGTGAATATGCGGATGCAGCGTCCCGCCGAAATGGAGATTGAGCAGCTGCATGCCGCGGCAGATGCCCATGACGGGCACCCCCCGGCGGATTGCCGCCTCGAGGAGGTAGAGTTCCATGGCATCACGCGCGGGATCGGTATGTTCGATGGCCGGGTGCGCCCGGGCACCGTAGGTCTGGGGATCGATATCGCTGCCGCCGGTGATCAGCAGGGCGTCGAAGGGGGCATCACGGTAAACGGTTTCGGGATGCAGGAAACTTCCTCCCGCCCCGTGGCCCCCCAGCAGGAAGCGGGAGAAGTACCAGGCGAGCCGGCTGCCGCGTTTGCCTCCCGTGACGGCTATTCGAACTTTTCTGCCCATTGGCGTATCCTTTTTATCCACTGTTTTTTGCGGAAACGGTAGAAGAATGAGTTCATCATGCGGTAGCGCGCATAGGCGAGCGACAGCAGCGTCTCCGTATCTTCCGCCAGGCGTTCCACATGGAGCCAGCTGTTCCAGGCGTCGGCGGTGTGCCAACCCGCTTCGTCGACACGGGAGTTGGGGAGACGGAAGTGAAAGGCGGGGCGGGGGGAGATCTTCTCTTTGGGCAGGGCCCGGCGGACACGCCCCAGGTCGTTCCAGGCCAGCAGCGGCAGCAGGTCGAGGGCCCGGTTGCGTGTCGGGTTGGCTTCCAGGTAATCGTCGGTAAAGCTCTCCATCGTCGGACGGTAGGCGGGGTGCAAAACCTTGCGGATGTAATCGGAGGGGAAGGGGTCGATATAGAAAGAGAGGCGCCGGGTGAAGACGGGACGGATCTCCTCGGCCAGCAGGTCATAGAGCACGAGGTAGGCGCGGAGATAGGCCAGCAGGGTCGCCGCACTCAAGTCGGGGGCCTCGGGATTAATGTGGAAGCCGAAGACATAGAGGGGGTTGGCCGTCGTGCCGAGCGCCCCCGCATCGCGCAGGGCATCTTTAAGGGTCTCGACCAGGTCAAGGGCGTTCATCGGCAGCGGCGGCGTCGTCAGCTCAAAGGGGACAAGCGACGCGGAAAAGGAGCCGATAAAGTATTCGATGGCGTCGATTTCGTCCTGCTCCATCGCTTCGTCGAACCCGGCATTGTGCAGCCACTCCTGGAGGCCTGAGCGGATGAGGAACTGGAAATCGAGCGTCAGGGAGAAGTCTCCCCAGGGCGTCGGGCCGATGGTGTAGTGCCAGGGGTTGATTTCGGTGATCTCGCCCCCGGTGATCTCCGCGACGATCCTGGCACATGCTTCCAGCTCCGGGCCGGAGTACTCCAGTTCAAATCCGACGCGACGCATCTCGCCGTCGCTGCAGCGCACCTTCGGCGGCAGAAGAAAGGGTGTCATGCAATAATTATAGCCACACTTCCGGCGTTTCCGGCGGGCTTGACTTCGCCGTGGCATCGGGCTATTATGAAAAAAACGGTGTGCGGGATCGTCCACTGCAAAACGGGGGTGCCAGATGTGCAAGGATGCTGTTGTTTTTTTCAATAAACCGAAGGGGGTCGACCTGGAGGCGGGGAAGTCCTATATGTACTGCATGTGCGGCCGCGCCAAAGAGGGGGTCTTCTGCGACGGCAGCCACAAGGGGAGCGGCTGCATGCCCCTGAAGTTCACGGTAGAGAAGAGCAAGGCCTACCTGCTGTGCCGCTGCAAATCCTCCAAGAATCTTCCCTTCTGCGACGGGACGCACAGCTTCTACGGCGACGATGAGGTCGGCGGCCCCGTGATGGGGGAGTGAGGCGGCAATGATCCTGGAACACAGCGAGCGCATCGAAAAGGCCGCGGCCCTGATGGAGGCCTATGATGCGCAAAACCCGATTGGAACGGGGAAGGGGCGTTATCTCTGGACGGATGCCTTCGCCGTCTGCAACTTCCTTTCACTGTACAAACGCACCGGGGAGAAGAGGTATCTTGAAAAGGCCCGGATTTTGATCGATACGGTCCACCGCGAACTGGGGGCATTCCGCGGCGACGACGCGCGCGAAGGGCCTTTGAGCGGCTTGGCAGCGGCTGATGCGGCCAGCTACCCGACGGTAGCGGGACTGCGCATCGGCAAGCCGCAGCCGGAGCGCGGTGCCGATGCAGCGTATGATGAAGCCTCAGAGTGGGACCGCGACGGCCAATATTTCCATTACCTCACCAAGTGGATGCATGCTCTCGACCGCATGGCGTCGGTGAGCGGGGAGGTGCGCTACAGCCGCTGGGCCGTCGAACTGGCCAAAAGCGCGCACCGGGCCTTTACCTACGCGTTGCCGGACGGCTCAAAACGGATGTACTGGAAAATGAGTATCGACCTGCGCCGGCCGCTGGTCGCATCGATGGGGCAGCATGATGCCCTGGAGGCGTATGTGACCTATCTGCAGCTCTCCATGACGGCGAGGGCGCTGGGCGACGATGCGGGTCTGGGCGGGGAGCTCGAAGCCGCCGGGACGATGGCCGAAGCGATGCCGCTCGCCACGGAGGACCCTCTGGGGCTGGGCGGCATGCTGTTCGATGCGGCGCGGGTGACTCAGCTGATGGCGGGGCACGACCTGCCGTTGCGCGGTCTGCTGCGCTCCCTGCTTGAAGCGGCGCGGGAGGGAACGTCGCGCTACGCGCAGAGTAACGCCCTGCGTCATCCCGCCGACGCGAGGCTCCCTTTCCGCGAACTGGGATTGGGCATCGGGCTGCACGGGGTCTCCTTGATGCAGGCGCTCAACGGCGCCGTCCTGCATAACGCGATCCTGGCCGAACAGCTTGAAGGGCTACAGGCCTTTGTGCCGATCGCCGAGGTGCTGGAGCTTTTCTGGCTGCGGGAGGCGCACCAGGCCGTCGGGACGTGGCAGGGGCACGCGGGCATCAACAGTGTCATGCTGGCGACCTCGCTGCTGCCGGATGCGTTTTTGACCGTAGGAAGCGGCGATGATGCGTGACCGCGAAGCGACAGAGAGGCTGATCGCGGGGATGATCGACTACGGGGCGCTACGCACGCCGCGGATCATCGAGGCGTTTCGCGCCGTCGACCGCGGCGCCTTTGTGCCGGAATATTACGGGGAGGAGCGCTACGGCGATTACCCGCTTCCCATCGGGGAGGGACAGACGATCTCCCAGCCGACGACGGTGGCGATTATGCTGGAACTGCTCGGCGCCGAACCGGGTGAGCGGGTCCTCGATATCGGCTCGGGTTCGGGCTGGACGACGGCGCTGCTGGGGCATATTGTCGGTCCGCAGGGGGAGGTGACCGGGCTGGAGTACCGTAAAACCCTGGTGGCGGTCGGTCAACGCAACATTGCGCCATTCGGGTTCGGGCATGTCCGGATCGAGGAGGCCGGCGAGGCCCTGGGCATGCCGGGGGAGCAGTATGACAGGATCCTCGTCTCCGCCGCGGCGCGGGAACTCCCCGAAACGCTTCTGAAGCAACTCAAACCCGGGGGAACCCTCGTCATTCCGATCGGCGAAAGTCTCTGCCGCTTCAGCATAAACGAGCAGGGGGGAGTAGAGGAGGAGGTGTATCCGGGTTTCTTATTTGTCACATTAATGTGAAAAAACAATAACCGTTACTTTATATATATAATATTAACTATTACTTTTTGTAAAATATTAACTTTGCTTCTGTTACTATCCGACAAATATACATAATTTAAGGAGTCCCCGATGTCGGAGAAGTTTCAGCTCAAGCCCCTGGATATAGAAGTACCTGTCGATTCAAAAAGAGAGATCCTTTCGGAAACGGATGTCATGGGCAAGATCGTTTATGCCAATGAATATTTCGTGGAACTCTCCGGCTATCCCGAAGAGGAGCTGATGGGCAAACCGCACAACATCGTCCGCCACCCGGATATGCCCAAAACCGTCTTCAAACTGCTCTGGGACGCCCTTAAAGCGGGCAAGGAGTACAAGGCTATCGTCAAGAACCGCCGTAAAGACGGTAAATATTACTGGGTCTACTCGGAGTACAAACCGCTTTTCAACGAGCACAAGCAGATCCGCGGTTACCGCTCCCACCGCTGGCCGGTCCCCAAGAAAGTGCTTGATGAGGTCGAAACCCTCTACGCGAAACTCCTCGACCTTGAGCAGACGAAGACGCAGAGAGACGCGGAGATGTTCCTTGAGCTGAAACTCCACAACGACGGATTCCACGACTACTCCGCCTATATCGACGACATCTTCCATAAAAAACTGAGCGGCATGTTCGGCTTCTTCGGAAAACTCTTCGGCAAAAAATAAGCCTTTCTTCGCGCATCGGGCTGCGCTATAATGCCTGAATGCACTCTATCGATCAAAACGTCGTGCGCCTCGGATGGGTGAGCTATTTCACTGACCTGGCCTCCGCGATGGTCAATCCCATTCTTCCTATTTTTGTCATTACCGTCCTGCATGAAGGGATGGACAAGCTGGGCGTCATTGTCGCCGTGGCGACCTTCGTCTCCTATGCGCTCCGGATGGTTTCGGGCTATATCGCGGATTACTACGGCGTCGTCAAACCGCTGGTAGTGGGCGGCTACCTTTTTTCGGCCCTCTCGAAACCGCTGCTGGGGTTCAGCCACGGCTGGGGGAGCATTGCGGCGCTGCGCGCACTGGAACGGGTGGGCAAGGGGGTGCGTTCGGCGCCGAAAGACCTGATGATCGCCTCCTACGCCCGGCAGAACGCCCACGGCAAGACCTTCGGGTTTCACAAAACGATGGATATCGCGGGGGAGTTCAGCGGCACCCTGCTGCTCTTTGGGCTGCTGTGGTATTTCGGCGACAGCGAAGGGGTGATCCGCACCCTCTTCTTCGCCACGCTGATCCCCGGCCTCATCGGCCTGGTGATCGTCATCTTTTTCGTGCGGGATATCCCCAAACGGGTTCAGTGCGCCGAGCGTTTCCGGCTGAGCGGCGCGGACAAAAAAACCGTGCTGCAGCTGCTCTTCTATTTTCTGTTCCTCTTTTTCATATTCAGCGAAGCCTTCTTCACGGTACAGGCCAAAACGGTCGGGATCGCCACGGCTCTGATCCCGCTGCTCTTTGCCGTATCGACGGGGGTGCAGACGTTGACAAGCTATCTTTTCGGTCTGGGGTCGGACCGCTTCGGCAGCGGGACCGTGAACGCCTTCGGCTACGGCTGCGGCATCGTCGCTCAGGCGCTGCTGTGGCTGCAGACACCGTTGGCGACCTGGGCGGCCTTCGCTTTCCTGGGCCTTTTTACGGTCGCCACGCTCAATGCGAACCGGGCCATGATCGCGCAGCAGGCGGAGAACCGCGGTTCGGTCTACGGCATCTTCTATGCGGCGGTCGCGCTCTTCGCCGCGGCTGGGGCGGCCTTCGGCGGGTGGCTCTGGGAGCATTTCGGCATGCAGACGGCGCTGGACGTCGCGCTGGGGGGAACCCTCGGCGTTAGTGTATTATATGGGTTAAAAAAGGGGCTTCGAGGATGAACAAACCGAAATATTCGCTCCGCAGGAACTTCGGCTACGCCGTCGAGGGGTTTATGCATGTCTTCCGGCATGAGACGGTCTTCAAGATCGAGGTCGCGCTCTTTGTCGTGCTCAGCGTCGTCGCCTGGAGCATCGACATTGCCAAATGCGAACGGCTCTGGCTGCAGTTCTCGCTCTTCCTCCCCATCGTCGCTGAGCTCTTCAACAGCGCCGTCGAGCGGGGGGTGGATCTGAGCACGCGCGATTACCACCGCCTGGCCAAGGCGGCCAAGGACAGTGCGGCCGCCGCCTGTCTGATCAGCGTCGCGATGACGGTGATGATCTGGGCGGTGGTCCTACTTTAGCGCCGTCCTGATCTGCTCGACGAACTCTTGGATGTCGTCGTAGAGGGCCTGCAGATCCTCTTCGTGTTCAACCTCGTCGGCGAGGATCTGGGAGACGATGTCATAGGTGACGATGTCTTTTTCCCGGGTGAGATCGACGAGATCCGAATAGACGCTGATGGCGCACTGCTCCCCTTTGATCGCCTGCTCCAGCACCGCCATGACGTCGGGGTTCTCCGGCGCCTCGTACCCGCAGTTACCGTGAACCATCCAGTCGCTGGGGCTCAGCGCCGGGGTCCCGCCGAGCTGGATGATGCGGTCCGCCACCATCGTCGCATGGCGCAGTTCGTCCGCCGCGTGCTGATTAAGCTCGGCAATCGCGGCGTCTTTCATGATCCCCTTGACGACCTTGGACTCGATGAAGTACTGGTAGTAGGCCAGCCATTCGTCGCAGTACGCTTTGTTGAGCAGTGTGGCCACCGTTTCCGCTTCGATGCCTTTGAGAATTGAAATACCGCGAATCGCCATGACAGTCTCCTCTAAAAAATTGTAATAGTTCCATCATAGGACGACAATTCTTAAGTGCAGGTCAACACATAAAAATGATTATTTGGTTCAGGCCCGTTTGATCGTCCCGGCGGTTTAGTGCTATGATAGTGGCAGTGAAGCAAAAGGAGGGGAGATGGCGACGGTAATTTCCTACGGGGCGGCGGAGGTTGTCACGGGTTCATGCCACCTGCTTGAACTCGAAAACGGCAAACAGATCCTGATCGACTGCGGCATGTTCCAGGGCCGGGAGGAGGAGCGCAACGCGGAAGCGTTCGGCTTCGATCCGGCGCAGGTCGATTTTTTGCTGCTGACGCATGCGCATCTCGATCACTGCGGGCGGATGCCGAAACTCGTCAAAGAGGGGTTTACGAAGACGATCGTCGCGACACGGGCGACCTTCGACCTGGCCGAAGTCATTCTCCTCGACAGCGCCAAGATCATGCAAGAAGACCATGAAACCCGTTTTAAAAAGGCGCTGCGCCGCGGGACCGAGGGGGAGGTAAGCCCGCCGCTTTACGGCGAGGACGACGTCAGGGACGCCCTGGCCCTCACCCGCATCCTGCCCGAGTACGGCGAGCCTTTTACCCTTTGCAAGGGGGTGGAGGTGACCTACAGGGACGCGGGGCACATCCTCGGTTCCGCGTTTATCGAAATCGCCTACGAAGAGGCGGGGGTGACGCGGACGATCGTCTTTTCCGGTGACATCGGCAACGACAACGACATGGTACTGCCCAACCTCGCGCCCTGCCCCCATGCGGACTACCTCTATACCGAATCGACCTACGGCGACCGTGACCACCAAAATGCCCTGCAGAGCACGGAAGAGTTCAAAAAGGTCGTGACCGATACCCTGCTAAACTGGGGTAACGTGCTCATCCCCTCCTTCGCCGTCGAGCGGACCCAGGAGATCCTTTTTCTGCTGAAGCAGATGCACGAAAGCGGCGAACTGCCGCACTGCAAGGTCTTCGTCGATTCGCCGATGGCCATCAGGGCCACGGAGGTCTACGACCGCTACAGCGACCTGCTCAGCGCCAAGTGCCGGGAGGTGAAGGCGCGGGACGGGAGCGTCTTTGATTTCGAACTGCTCACCTACACCCTCGACGTTGGGGAGTCCAAGGCGATCAACCAGATCGACAGCCGCGCCATCATCATCGCCGGCAGCGGGATGTGCACCGGCGGCCGTATCCTGCACCACTTCAAACACCGCCTCTGGAACCGCAAGAATGCGCTGATCTTCGTCGGCTACCAGGCCGCCGGCACGTTGGGGCGCCGCATCGTTGACGGGGCAAAGTGGGTCAAGATCTACCGCGAAGATATCCGGATCGAGGCCGGTGTCTATACAATCAACGGTTTTTCCGCCCATGCCGACCAATCCGGCATCCTGGAGTGGATCAAGGGGATGAACAGCGTCAAAAACATCTTTCTCATCCACGGGGAAGCGGACAAAGAGGCGCTCTTCAAGGCGGCCATTGCGGAGAAGCTGCACAAAGAGGCCCATATCGTGGAGCAGAACGAGGTGATCTACCTGTAGCGCGGCAGCACAGGGAAGAGGCGAGGAACACTGCACTAAGGAGGAAGCGATGGCATATGTCAAATGGTTTGAAGCGCTCGGCATCGGGGATGTCCCTTCGGTCGGGGGCAAGAACGCGTCCCTGGGGGAGATGTACCAGCATCTCAGCGCGGCGGGGGTGCTCGTCCCCAACGGTTTTGCCGTCACGGCGGAGGCCTATGACGCTGTGCTCGAAGCGAACGGTGCCCTGGAGAAGCTCCATGCGCAGCTGGATGATCTCAACCCCGACGACGTCGCGCAGCTGCAGGCGCGGGGGAAGGCGTGCCGGGAGATCCTCTACGGATGCACCCTCCCGCCCGCGCTCGAAGCGGAGATCCTGGAGGGGTACGCGGCGCTCAGGCGCGAATACGGCGAGGACGTCTCCCTGGCGGTCCGCTCCTCCGCGACGGCGGAGGACTCCCCGGAGGCCTCCTTCGCGGGGCAGAACGACACCTACCTCAATATCGCCTCTGCGGAGGCGCTCCTGGACGCCTACAAACGCTGCCTTGCTTCGAACTTTACCGACCGCTCCCTGCACTACAAGTTTGACAGCGGTTTCGACTACTTCGAGGTCAAGCTCTGCGTCGTCGTGATGAAGATGGTGCGCAGCGACGTCGGTGCGAGCGGGGTGATGTTCAGCATCGATACGGAGACGGGCTTCCGCGACGTCGTCTACATTACCGGCACCTACGGGCTGGGGGAGAACGTCGTGCAGGGGACCATCGATCCGGACGGCTTCTACGTTCACAAGCCGACGTTTGACCGGGGGCACCGGGCGGTTTTGAAGCGGAGCCTGGGGAAAAAAGAGCTCGAGATGATCTTCTCCGAAGCGCTCAGCAGCGGCAGCATCGCCGTCGAGTATACGAAAAACGTCGAGACGCCGCCCGCCGAGCGGACGCGTTTCTGCATTACCGACGAAGACGTGATGGTCCTGGCCGATTACGCCATCAAGATCGAGCGGCACTACTCCGAAAACGTTGGCCACGACAAGCCGATGGACATGGAGTGGGCCAAGGACGGCATCGACGGCCGGCTCTACATGGTACAGGCGCGCCCGGAGACGGTGGAGTCGCAGAAGAAAGGGTCGATCCTCGAGATCTACCATCTGACGGGGGAGGGGGAGCTGCTCGCGACCGGACGCGCCGTCGGTACGAAGATCGGCAGCGGAAAGGTGCACCATATCCGCGATACGTCGCAGCTCGGCGAGTTCAAGCAGGGGGAGGTGCTGCTGGCCGATACGACGACGCCGGACTGGGAACCGGTGATGAAGATGGCTTCGGCCATCGTGACCAACCGCGGCGGGCGTACCTGTCACGCGGCCATTGTCAGCCGGGAGCTCGGCATCCCTGCCATCGTCGGTGCGGAAAACGCGACGGAACTGCTCAAAGACGGCCGGGAGGTGACGGTCAGCTGTGCCGAGGGGGAGACGGGACGGGTCTACGACGGCATGCTGGCCTTTGAGATTGAACGCACCGATCTCAGCCATCTCCCCAAAACGCGCACGAAGATCATGATGAACCTCGGCAACCCCGATCTCGCCTTTTCGCTGGCGCATCTTCCCGTCGACGGGATCGGGCTGGCGCGGATGGAGTTCATCATCAACGAGTCGATCAAGGTCCACCCGATGGCGCTGGTCCACCCCGAAAAGACGGATCTGGCCACAAGGGTGCAGATCGAGGCGCTCAGCGCCGCCTACGAGGGACCGGAGGATTTCTTTATCAAGCGCCTCTCCGAGGGGGTGGCGACGATCGCGTCGGCGGTCTACCCCGACCCCTGCGTCGTTCGCATGAGCGACTTCAAAACGAACGAGTACGCCACCCTCGCGGGCGGGCAGTTCTTCGAACCGCTGGACGAGGCGAACCCGATGATCGGCTTCCGGGGCGCGGCGCGCTACAGCCATCCCGCCTACGAGGAGGGGTTCGCGCTGGAGTGTGCCGCGATGAAGCGGGTCCGCGACGAGATGGGCTTTACGAACGTTATCCTGATGATCCCCTTCTGCCGCCGGGTCGAAGAGGGGCGCCGGGTCGTTGAGACGATGGCGAAGCACGGGCTGGTGCGGGGAGAGAACGGGCTGCAGATCTACGTGATGTGCGAGATCCCCAACAACGTCATCTCCATCGACGGCTTCAGCGAGGTCTTCGACGGCTTCAGTATCGGCAGCAACGACCTCACCCAACTCACCCTGGGCGTCGACCGCGACAGCGAGATCGTCGCCTTTGATTACGAGGAGCGGGATGAGGGGGTGCTGAAGATGATCGAGATGGCCGTCGAGGGGGCGAAGCGCAACGGGCGCCACAGCGGCATCTGCGGGCAGGCCCCGTCGGACTACCCGGAGGTCGCGGAGTTCCTCGTGAAGCTCGGCATCGACTCCATCAGCCTTAACCCCGACAGTGTCCTGACGACACTGCCCAAAATTATCGATCTGGAAGCGGCAGAGCAGGAAGCGCAGACGGGACAATAGCCGTTCCGGGGCATAAGCAACGGGGCTTCGCAGCCGTTGAAGGCTGCAAATAGAGTGTTACTGTGCGAGAATGATGGCGCTGGCTTTGATCAGCGCGTAGACGGTGTCTCCTTTGGCGACGTCAAGTTCCTTGGCCGCTTCTTCGGTGATGATCGCGGTCAGGACCGCGCTGCCCATGGCAAGTTTGAGTTCGCAGCTGACCGGGCCTTCGATTATGTCGCTGACCGTTGTCTCGATGACGTTCCGTGTGCTGATCTTGCCGGGTTTCTCTTTGGCGATCATGACGAAGGAGGCTTTGATGATGGCGTAGACTTCCGAACCGGCCGCCAGTCCCATCTCGGAGACCGCCTCTTTGGTAATGATAGCCTTGAGCGGGGTGCCTGCCACGTCCATCACCACTTCGCTGTTGACGGTTCCCCCGATGATCTCGGTCACCGTTGCCTTGATCTGGTTGCGTGCACTGGTTTTCATGAATTCTCCTCAAAATTAATGTATTTAGGAAGACAGTATCACCTATTTACCCTTAATGATAACAATGAATAATTATTTTTATTTAATATTCTTATGGATTAGAGAAGAAAGAGCTCGGTCAGAGAGAGCACCGTGGCCATCGAACCGAGTGTCAGGATGAAGAACTGTGCGGTGCGCCATCCAAGCTTCAGACCGCCTATCCAGAAGACGATGCCGAGTTTGACGAGCGAATTTGTCACCGAAGCGATGACGATGCCGTTCATGGCGGTGCTTTTGACAAGTTTGCCGTCCTTGCTCAGTTCCGAGAGCGAGAGGGTGATGGCATCGACATCGGTAATACCGGAGATCAGTGAAACGATGTAGACGCCGACATTGCCGAAGCGGTTCTCGGTAAAGGCGATCGCCCCGTAGATGACGCCGAAGATCAGGCCGAATTTGATCGCTTCGCTCAGCTGCAGCGGGTTTTTCGTGATCGCTTCGTTCTCGAGATGGATATCGGCACTCTGCGAACGGGTATAGAGGTAATAGGTGAAGAGCAGGCCCACGGCCGTCGCGGCGAGGAAGGCAGGGGCGAGGAGCTTGGCGAGGGCGGGATAGATGACGGCCGCTTCGAAGAGGACGCGCAGGTACATGAAGGTACAGGCGACGGCCACGCCGGCGGCGTAGTTGTTGAGCAGGCTGAACTGATTTGCGAACATCTTGGAGAGCGATACGGCCACGCCCGTGGAAGAGACGAGCCCGCCGGCGGCCCCGGTGATGAAGAGCCCGCGCTTGTGTCCGAAGAGCTTGACCGCGGCGTACCCCACAAAGGAGATGGCGGCGATGATGACGGCCATCAGCCAGGTCTTGTAGGGGTTGAAAAGTTCATAAGGGCCGATCATCTCGTTGGGCAGCACCGGCAGCACGATGAAGCTCATCGCCAGCAGCAGGACGGCGGCGTTGATGTCGGTGGAGGAGAGGTGCGCTTCGAACTCCCGCAGACGGGGTTTGATCTCGAGGAGCACGACCATCAGTACGGCGATGAAGATGGCGTAGGGCTCGAGGGAGGCATAGACCATCAGGCCCAGGAGAAAGGTGACGACGGCGGCGACCTGGGTCGTCATCCCCGTCTTGTGAAAGCGGGTGACCTTGAGGTAATAGGAGAGCCCGACGAGGAGGCCGACGACCGCCGTCGCGGCGAAGACGAAGCCCGGGACCGTCTCGCCGAGCCAGCTGGCGAGGTAGCCGATAAGGGCCAGCAGGGCAAAGGTCCGGCTGCCCGCGAAGCTCTGGCCGCTTTGGGGCATGCGGCTCATGGTGCGCTGCATGCCGATCATGAACCCCAGCAGCAGCGCGATGACCATCGATTTGAGAACGGCGTATTCCATAGAAGGATTGTACCATGTAGACGCGGATGCATGCTACAATGGGAGATCGGAGTTGAAAGAGAAAGCCATGAAGAAAAACCATGATAAAAAAGCGTTCCGCAAGCTGCTGAAACGGCACCAGAAGCCGTTGCCGTGGGAACACCCGAAGCCCAACGAGGACGACCCCAAAGCACATAAACGCGTGAAGGCCATCATGGCCCACGACAATTTTATCCAGGCGGACCGGGACCCGAACTTTCTCCGGCGCGACGAGGTGCGGGGCGTGCGGCTGGAGGTGGACTACTTCAAGCCCGAGCTGCTGCTGCGCGAACACGGCATCGAACACACCATCGTCGTCTTCGGCTCCACGCGGATCATGGAGGAGGCGGAGGCCAAGCGCCTGATCGAGAGCCTCGAATCGGAACGGAACGCCAAAGACGGCGAGGCCCTTGAAAAAGAGCTGGGCATTGCGCGGCGGATCCTGGCCAAGAGCCACTACTACGAGACGGCCCGCGCTTTCGGGAGGATCGTCGGCCGCAGCGGCAAAGGGCCCGAAGATACGAAGATCACCCTGATGACAGGCGGGGGGCCGGGCATCATGGAGGCGGCCAACCGCGGGGCTTTCGACGTCGGGGCCAAATCGATCGGCCTCAACATTACCCTGCCCCATGAACAGTACCCCAACCCCTACATTACCCCCGAACTCTGCTTCCAGGTGCACTACTTCGCCATCCGCAAGCTCCACTTTCTGCGGCGGGCCAAAGCCCTTGTCATCTTCCCCGGCGGCTACGGGACCCTGGACGAATGTTTCGAAGTGCTGACCCTGGTGCAGACACGCAAGATCGACCCGATGCCCGTCGTCTTCGTCGGCGAAAGCTACTGGCGGGGGATCATCAATTTCGAGATGCTTGTCGAGGAGGGGACGATAGACGAAGAGGACCGGGAACTTTTCGCATTCGCCGAAACGGCTGAAGAGGCGTGGGAGGCGATTGTGAAATGGCATAAAAAATGCGGCTCGACGCTCATTCACGACCTGAAAAAGTAAGCCATGTTCTTTGCCATTATGAACTTTACGCTCTCCGGTGCCCTGGGCGTGATCGGCCTGCTGACGCTTCGGCGGGTCAGCGAGCCAAAAGAGGTCGTCTTCGCGAGCCTGCCGCTGCTTTTCGCCCTGCACCAGTTCACCCAGGGGTTCGTCTGGCTGGGCATGGACGGGTTGATCGAACCGCGCGCGCTGGAGATGGCGGAGAGCATCTTCATCTTCTATGCCCAGGGGCTGCTGCCGTTTCTCGTGCCGCTGGCGATCTGGCTGCTGGAGCCTTCGGGATGGTACCGGAGGGTGATCGGGGTGCTTCTCGTACTGGGCGGCATTCTGGCGGCCTATACGCTGTGGGGACTCTCCGTACAGCCGACGTACGTTGCGGTGAAGCACGACGCGCTTGTCTACGTCAACGCGTGGACGCAAAAGGGGTGGATCAACATCGCCTATATTCTCACGACCTGCGGGCCGCTGGTCCTGAGCAGCAGCGTCTCCGTACAGCTCTTCGGATGGTTCAACCTGATGGGCCTGGTGGGCATTACGCTGTGGAAACCCTATGCCGTCACCTCCGTTTGGTGCCTTTATGCCGCTGTTGTCAGCATCATGCTCTACTTCTACTTCGTTGAGCGCCGCATTGCGTTCTTGCAGGAGATCCGGCGCAAAGAGACGGAGTGGAGCGGGGCGCTGATGCAGGAACTCTCACACCTTGAACGGCATTTCCCGCGCGTGCGCAGAGTGCTTTTGCACTATCGAAACCTTTAGACCTCCGCCGGAAGGCCGTTGCGCCGTCCCCACCACTCCAGCCACTTATAGAGTTCGACGATGACGAAGAGCGGCAGCGCGATCTCGAAGATCAGCAGCCAGTCCTGCCAGCCGAGCGCAACGGTATGCAGGGCTTCCTGCAGAAACGGCACGTAGACGGCGGCGGCCTGCAGCGAGACGGTCGTCACCCAGGCGCCGAGCAGCCAGGGGTTGGTAAAGAAGCCGATGATCGGCATCGGCGCATGCAGGCTGCGGTAGTTGAAGACGTTCATCTTTTCCAGCACGATGATCGCCGTGAAGGCGACGGTCTGCGCCAGCATGACCGCCTGTGGCTCCGCCATGCCGGAGGCAAGATAGTAGTGGAATATCCACAGCGTTGCCCCGGCGATGTAGGCGCCCAGCAGCAGGATCATCAAGATCCCCCTTCGCTGCAGGAAGGTGCTGTTCCCTGCCCGGGGAGGGCGCTGCATAAGCCCCTTTTCCGCGGGCTCCATGCCCAGGGCGACGGCGGTCATCCCGTCGGTGACGAGGTTCATCCAGAGGATCTGCACGGGCAGGAGCAGCAGCGGGCCGCCGAGCAGAATATTGATAAAGATGGCGAGGACCTCCCCGATATTGGAGGAGAGGAGGTAGGTGACGAACTTTTTGATATTGTCGTACTGGCGCCGCCCTTCGCGCACGGCGTTGACGATGGAGGCAAAGTTGTCGTCGAGCAGGAGCATGTCGGAGGCCCCTTTGGCGACGTCCGTACCCCGCATCCCCATCGCGATGCCGATGTCGGCGCGCTTGAGCGCCGGCGCGTCGTTGACGCCGTCGCCCGTCATCGCCGTCACCATCCCTTCGCGCTGCAGGGCTTTGACGATGCGCAGCTTGTTCTCGGGTGTCGTCCGTGCAAAGATCGCTTCCGCCTGCAGCGCCGACGCGAGGGCCGCGTCGTTCATGGTCGCCAGTTCTGCTCCCGTGACGGCCCGCGGCGGGTGCATCCCGATCTTCTCGGCGATCGCCATGGCGGTCAACGGGGCGTCGCCGGTGATCATGACGACGGCGATGCCGGCGCTTTTCGCCGTGCGGATCGCCTCGGGGACTTCCGGACGCGGCGGGTCGATAATGCCGGCAATGCCGAGCAGGACAAGCGCTTGTTCGACCGCGTCGGGATCGAGCTTCGTCTCCGGGGCGAGGGTGCGCGTGGCCAGGGCGAGGGTGCGGAGACCCGATGCGGCGAGGGAGGTGTAGGCGGCTTCGAAGCGGCCGCGCGCCTCGGCGTCCAGCGGGCGAATTTCACCGTGTTCGAGATAGGAGGCCGCGCGCGCAAGGAGGACTTCGGGCGCCCCCTTGACGTAGGCGGCCCTGGCCCCATCCTCGTCGATCACCGTCGTCATTCGTTTGCGCTCGGAGTTGAAGGAGAACTCGCTGACGATGCGGACGTCCGCCGGCGCCATCCACGCTTTGTAGGCGGCGGTGATCAGGGCGGCCTCGGTCGGTTCGCCGGTGATTCCCCACGCACCCGCTTCGCGGTGCAGTGAGGCGTGGTTGCAGATCAGCCCCGTTTTCAGCAGCGCCAAAAGGTCGGCACGGCCCTTGTAATCAATTTTGTGTCCGTCGGCCTCAAAATGGCCGGCGGGATCATACCCGCTGCCGGTGACGGTCACGCCGCCACCGAAAAGCCAGATCTGCTGTACCGTCATCTCGTTCTTCGTCAGCGTTCCCGTTTTGTCCGTACAGATGACGTCGGCGCTGCCGAGGTTCTCCGCCGCCTGCAGGCGCCTCAGCAGGGCGTTTTGGCGCACCATCGCCTTGACGCCGAGCGCAAGGGTGATCGTGAC
The DNA here is from genome assembly GCF_021044585.1 of Sulfurimonas sp. HSL-3221. GTDB lineage: Bacteria > Campylobacterota > Campylobacteria > Campylobacterales > Sulfurimonadaceae > Thiomicrolovo > Thiomicrolovo sulfuroxydans. Next base: position 324,790 of record NZ_CP087998.1, read on the forward strand.
GACGGCGGGCAGTCCCTCGGGGACGACGGCGACGGCAAGGGAAATGCCGGTGAGGAACATCTCCATGACCGGTTTGCCGAAGAGGTAGCCCATGATCGCCACCAGCGCCGAGACGGCGACGGAGAGGATACCGAGCCGTTTACCCAGGACGGCGAGCCGTTTCTGCAGCGGAGTACGGGTCTGTTCGACCTCGCTGGTCAGCCGTGCGATGCGTCCGAACTCCGTCGCCATGCCGGTGCCGGTGACGATCCCCCGCGCATAGCCGTTGGTGACATTCGTCCCCATCCAGACCATGTCGCTGCGCTCGGCGAGAGGCGTCGCTTCGGCGATGCTGTCGGCCGATTTGCCGACGGAGGCCGATTCGCCCGTGAGGGCGGATTCGTCGGCTTTGAGATTGACGGCTTCGAGCAGCCGCAGGTCCGCGGGGACCCTGTCGCCTATTTCGAGCAGGACGACGTCGCCGGGGACAAGCGCTTCGGCGTCGATTTCGCTCCGGCTGCCGTCGCGCAGCACCTTGCAGCGCGGGGAGAGCATCTTCTGCAGCGCTTCGATCGCCTTTTCCGCCTTGAACTCCTGGACAAAGCCCAGCAGGCCGTTGAGGAGAATGATGGCGAGGATCGTGATCGTATCCCCGATTTCGCCGACGGCAAAAGAGACGACTGCCGCCGCGGCAAGGATGAGGATCAGCACATCGGTGAACTGGCGCAGCAGGATCGAACCCCACCCCTCTTTGCGGACGGCCTCGATACGGTTGGGGCCGGCCTCGGCGAGACGGCTCTTGGCCCGGGCGTCATCCAGCCCCGTGCCGACATCCGTGCCCAGCAGCGCGGTGACCTCCGCGATCGCTTTGGCGTGCCACGGCGTCTGCGTTTCGGTGATCACGATTCCGGCCATGGGAGCGGGCACGACCTCCGCACCTCCTGTGATCGCGCTCCTCCAGCGGGAGACGATGAAGATGAAGAGCAGGGGGACGGCGATGGTCGAGAAGGAGGAGGCGGCCACCAGGGCGGTAAAGAGCTGGAGGTCGATCAGCTGGGCGTCAAAGAGCAGCTTGGCGACGATGATCTCCGTCGTCAGCCGTACGTTCAGGCCGATACCGATGGTCAGGGCCTCTTTGAAGGTCAGTTTTTTCATCGGCACCATCAGGAGGATGCCCGCCGTCTTCCCGATGAAGTCGGCTAGAAAGAGCCCGATGGCCAGATGGGGAGCCGCACCCAATCCCTCGAGGTCGATGCTCATCCCGATCCAGAGGAAAAAGATGATGCCGAAAAATCCGTAGCTGACGGCCCGGACCGCCTTGGTCGCCTCCGCACCGGTTTTCGTCGCCGCGGTAAATACCGGCCGCATCAGCATCCCTGCGACGATGGCCCCGACAACCAGTCCCAGCCCGACATACTCCGCGAAGCCGCCGAAGATAAAAAGGACGATGATCATCAGGAGGATGAGGTTGGGGACTTTGATCTGCAGCCAGCGGGAGAGGGGGACGAGGACCAGGCTGCGGACGCCCCAGGCGACGGTGATGAAGATGGCCATGTTGGTCACGATATGCACGACTTCCATCGAATCGGAGGTGATGATGCCGCTGCGCTCCCCGACCCAGACGGAGACGAGCGCGACGAGAAAGACCTCGATGACGTCGTCCATGACCCCGGCGCCGACGATGTAGTTGCCGACCTTTGTCCGCAGCAGTCTGAATTCATCGACGATTGGGACGATGACGGCTTCGGCCGTCGGCATCCGTGTCAATCCGATAACGACGGCGATGAGCCAGCCGTAACCGAGGTAGAGCATAAACCCCAGGGCGAGGAGGAAGGGAACGGAGGTGTTGAGCACCGTGGCGATCAGGATATCCTTCCCCTGGCGCCGCATCGCATTCGTGTCGATCTGCAGGCCGATAAAAAAGAGCAGGAAAAGGACGCCGAGGTCCGCAAGGACGGTGAAGACGGCACCGTTGACCCCCTGGGTCAGCATCGGTTCGATCGGCGTATAATGCGCCCCCATCGCCACGAAGAGCGCCGAGAGGATTCCCGGGATCTTCAGCCGTTCGAAGAGGCCGGCGAGGAGATAGGTCAGTGCGAACAGCAGCGCGAGCAGCAGTAAAAAGGTGCCGAGGGTCTGATCGTTCATCCCGGCCCCGGTCTAGGGTTTGCTTTTGAGCCCGACGAGGTAGCGGAACATCATGATCTCCCCGATAAAGGGACCGGCGAAGTTGAGCAGGGGGAAGAAGTTGAACAGCGCAGTGACGGCGGCCACGGCCCAAATGTGCTTGTCACCCTTTTTGATCAGGCGCAGCTCCTTGGGGTTGAAGAAGAGTGCCCCGACATCGTAGGTGAAGGTGTCCTTGACCAGCCAGATCCACAGCAGCAGCTGGACGAAGATATTGAGCACCGGGACGAAGAGCAGCGGCATCAGCACCAGAGAGGCGGCAACAAACAGGAGGGTGTTTCTGGCGGTGTAGACCAGCGAGCGCAGTTCGGCTTCGCTGTGCACGTCCTCGTAGGGATAGACCTCTTCGCGGATGCGACGTAGCAGCACCGGCGAGTAGAGGCTTGTAAAAAAGAGCATGGTGATGATGGCGGCGTTGTAGAGGAAGTAGAAGATCAGCAGGGTACTGACCCCGTTCTCGACGGTATCGAAGGGAAGCATGGTCAGCAGCTTCAGCACGCCGTCGTAGATGGTGCTCCCTTTGAAAAGCCACACGACGGTCCAGAAGATCGTGGCGCCCAGCAGCAGCCAGACGGCGGCCTTGGTAAAATCTTTTTTGGGAAGATCGCGGTAGAGCGTCACCGTCAGCAGCAGCGAGAGCAGGGCGACGGTGAGCATAATGGCCTGGACCCAGAGGAAGGTCGAGAGCATCCACGCCCCGTTGGAGCGGAGCATTGCAAAGGGGAGCCATTCGACGAGACGGTCGCTGAAGGTGAGGAAATGTTCCCAGTAGAGCATCCCTATGATCGCCCAGATGCCCGCAGCCACCGTGGCGAAAATGACGAGGACGATCATCGTCCGCCGCCGCAGCACTTCTTCCATGCCGTCCAAAAACCCGTCGAAAAGCTCACGCATCGCAAATCCTTTTTCATAGGTGCCGTGAAATATTATAGCACCGAATACTTTGGGTGCGTCAGCAGAAGCGCTCCGCGATATGGCGCAGGCAGCCGCGGGGATTGTCTGCCACGAGCGTGTGGGCGAACATCAGGTTGTGCGACAGGGCGAAGGACTCGATGCTTTTGCCCTCCAGGCACTGCACGGCGTCGGATGCCAGCCGCTGATGTTCCCGGAGGCGTTCGAGCATGTGGCGGCGGTCCGCGGCGTAGGCGAAGACCGGCTTGCCGAGCGCCTCGGCGAACCCGACCTCGTAGACGGTGCCCGAGTCGGGTTCGAAACCGCGGAAGGGGTTGAGGTTCGCCATGACGATGTCGGCCCGGCGGATGAGGTCGATGTTCGCTTTCCGGATCGCTTCGGCGGTTTTGTGCGGGTGGTCGAAGGCTTCGATGGCGTTGTCCAGGGGGAAGAGCCCTTCGAAGCCGTGCTCGCTGCAGAGCTGCTTGAGAGCCTCGCCCGCGGCAAAAGGGTCGGGTTCGAAGACGTCGGGGCCGGCGAGGTAGATGGTTTTCATTGTTTTCCTTCTTGATGAGGTGCTTTGTTCCCCTTCTTTTTTGCTTATCCAAAAAAGAAGCCGAACCGGGAAGAAAAAAGGATAAAAGGCTGCCGCTCTCGGGCACTGCCATGCCTAGGTGATCCGCTCGACCCGCTAACTACCGTTTCGGCCTTGACGGAAAAGCAGATGTTGATACTCTTTACGTTTCATGCTTTACCAGTATTTTATCGGCAATGATCCCCTGCAGCCAGGCGCCCAGTAGGATGTAGAAGCTAAGCACAAGGGTGAAACCGATGCCGAAGTAGCTGATCATGACGGGGAGCCAGGGGAGTTTGATGGCCCGGGCGTAAAAGAAGGCGACGATGAGGCCGTCGCGGGCCCCCTGGCTTCTCAGGTCGGCGAGCATGGGGTACCAGACATACCCGGGGCCGTGGCTGAGGATCCCGCCGAAGAGGGCGATGAACCAGCCGCGAAACCGCGAACCCTTGCCGAGGTGTTTCGCGATGCTTTTGGGTTTCAAAAAGGTGTTGAGCAGGGCGGTGAGAAAAAAGACGACGAGCAGGATCGGCAGGATCTTGACCAGAATGCCGAAGCTCTCTTCGGCGGCGAGGAGCGTCTTCTCCGGGGCGAACAGCGCCGCCATGCCGTAGAGCAGGAGGGTAACAACGAGTAGGACGCAGCCGTTGCACTTCGGCTTTTTGGGGGCATTCTGTTTCATGAGAGCCCCTGCAGCGTCAGGGCGGTCGCGACGCCGATCAGCATCGCGAAAACGAAGCTGAGCAGGTTGCGGACAATGGTGAAACGCCGTCCGAAGAGGGAGGCTTCGAGCGGCAGCTGAATGATCCCGAGCGTCACCCATGCGAGGATAAAGGCGGTGACCGCATAAAGGGAGATCCCCTGGCCGAGCAGCTCGCCGCCGATAATGTAGCTGATGACGGGCTGGCCGATGGAGATCCCGCCGATGACGGTCCCGATCAGGGTGTCAAGGAAGGCGGAGCCGCTAAAGAGTGCGCGGAGCATCTCCGGGGAGACAAAGGCCTGGAAGAGGCCCACCAGGGCGATGACGGCCAGGAGCATCGGCGTCATGGCGGCGAGGGAGCGCAGGGCCTTGCTAAAGGCCTCTTTGGCGCGGGAGTGTTCTTTCATACTGTGATTGTATCGAAACCCCTTCCCCAAATGGGGTCACGACTGCTCTTTTTCTCGGCGTGCGATCTCGTCGACGTTGAGGCGGACGAAGCGGTAGCTGACGTAGATGATCAGCGGCCAGGATGCAAACCAGATGAGTGAAGATGTGTAGTCCATACCGTACTCCTTAATAGTTGTGCGCGTCGGGCGCGGTGATCTCTTCTTCGGTGATCTTGACCCGGTCCATCTGCCGCCACGCGTAGGCGATGTAGGCGAGGACGAAGGGCACCATCAGCGAGACGTAACTCATCACGGTCAGCGTGTAGTGGCTGCCGGAGGCATTCTCGATGGTGAGCGAGTGCTGGATGTCGTGCGTCGAGGGGTAGAAGGCCGTGCCGTTAAACCCGACGGCGAGCAGCACCGCCATAACCGTCAGCACGATCCCGACCCCGTTGGTCCAGGCGCAGCAGCCTTTGCCGCGGAAGACCGTGTTGAAGACGGAGAGCAGGACCATGACGACCCCTGCGAGGAACATGATGCCCACAACGGGCATTTCGATGAAGTTCCAGAAGTATTTGTGCGGTACCATCGACACCGTTTTGGTGGCGGCGTCGTAGGCGAAGCCGTCTTTGAGGAAAACCCAGGCGACGAAACCGAGGAAGAAGGGCAGGAACCAGACGATGTTACGCTTGATCATCATACGCGCCTTGGCTTCGATCGGCGCATGGTCGATGCTCGAGATGAAATACATCCCCGCCGCGATCCGCACGAGGAAGAGCAGGGCGAAGCCCAGCAGGTAGTTCATGGGGTTCAGCAGCGCTTCAAGGCCCCGCGCAGCCCCCTGCCAGTGGACGAAGTTGCTCTCATCGAGGGCGAAATCCGCACCGCTGAAGAAGGTGCTGATGGCGATGCCGAGCAGCACGACGCCGAGGCTGCCGTTGATGTAGAGGAACGCTTCGTAGGTCTTCTGCCCCAGGACGTTGTCGGGTTTCTTGCGGTACTCGTAGCTGACCGCCTGGATGATAAAACAGAAGAGGATAACCATCCAGACCCAGTACGCCCCGCCGAAGCTCGTGGCGTAAAAGAGCGGGAAGGCGGCAAAGAGCGCCCCGCCGAAAAGGACCAGGGTCGTGAAGCCGAGCTCCCACTTGCGCCCGAGGGAGTTGACGAGCATCGTCTTTTCCGTTTCGTTGTCGCTGAGCTGACTCAGGAGGGTCTGGCCCCCCTGGATAAACATGATATAGACAAAGAGTCCGCCCAGCAGGCTGATGATGATCCACCAGTACTGCTGGAGTTGAAGGAGTGTAAGTTGCTCAAACATCAGTGGTGTCCTCCGTCGGGTCCGATTTTGATCTGGCGGAGCATGATCTTGATCTCCGCGACGAGCAGCGCTGTAAAGAGCGCCGCGAACATCCAGAAGGTCGTCTGGACGCTGCTGCTCGAGATGTCCGTCATCGCGATGCCGACGGGCAGCAGGTCCTGCACGGCCCAGGGCTGGCGGCCGACCTCGGCGACGATCCAGCCCGCTTCGGCGGCGATGTAGCCCAGCGGGATCGACCAGATGGCGAGCCAGAGCAGTTTGCGGAATCGGGTGATCTCGTTGGCCATCGTCAGGTAGAGCAGGACAAGGAAGAGCAGGATGAACCAGCTGCCCAGTCCCACCATGACGTGGAAACTGTAGAAGGTCAGCGCGATCGGCGGGACGATATCTTCGGGTTTCTCGAGGTAACCGTAGCCGAAATCAGCGATGTTTGCTTCGAGCACCGTGCGGGCTTCGGCCGCAGCAGTGTCATCGCCCGCTTTTACGGCCGCTTTGTACTCCTTGAACGCCGCAACCGCTGTCTTGCCGCGCTCAATCCGCGCCTGCGCCGGTTCGATGCCGTGCTTCTCGTTGCCGTAGACGAGGTCGTCGAGGCCCGGCACGAAGGCGTCGATATCGTGGTAGCCCAGGAAAGAGAGGGCGTAGGGGATTTCGATGTCGCCGTAAAACTCGTGGCGGTCGTCGCCCAGCTCTTTGTCGATGTTGAGGATGCCGAAGGCGATGATGCCCGCGCGGGTCTCGCCTTTGTAGAGCCCCTCCATGGCGGCCAGTTTGACCGGCTGTTTCTGCGCGACGTTATAGGCGCTCTCATCCCCGCTCAGTGCGAGGAAAAGCGAAACAAGCAGGCCGAAAGAGGCGCCGACGACCATGCTGCGCTTTGCGATCAGCACGTCGCGGTTCTTCAGCAGGTACCAGCCGGAGATTCCGACGACGAAGAGCCCGGCGATGACGTAGCCGCTGCTGATGGTGTGCAAGAACTTCGACATCGCAACCGGGGAGAGAATGACATCCCAGAAGGAGGCCATCTCGTTACGGGCGGTGTCGGGGTTGAAGGCCATGCCGACGGGGTACTGCATCCAGCCGTTGGCGACAAGGATCCAGAGGGCGGAGAGGTTCGAACCGACGGCGACGAGCCAGGTGGAGAGGAGGTGGAACCCTTTGCTCACCTTCTCCCAGCCGAAGAACATGACGGCGAAGAAGGTCGACTCCATAAAGAAGGCGAGGATCCCCTCGACCGCCAGGGGCGCGCCGAAGATGTCGCCGACGAACCAGGAGTAGTTGGCCCAGTTTGTCCCGAACTCGAACTCCATGATCAGCCCCGTGGCGACGCCGACGGCGAAGTTGATGGCAAAGAGGGTCATCCAGAACTTCGTCGCCCGCTTCCACTGCGGGTCGTTCGTGCGGACATAGAGCGTCTCCATGATCGCGACGATAAACGAGAGTCCCAGGGTGAGCGGGACGAACAGGAAGTGGTAGATCGCCGTCAGGGCAAACTGGGCCCGTGCCCAGTCAACGCTTGCGGCCGTTTCATACAGCATTAATTATCCTTTTCATTTTCATTTTTGTCCTGTTCTCGACACGCCTCTCCCCTTCTGGGGTGCAGAGTATTATAGTATCGAATAAACTACTGGGGGGTTACGGTGTGCCCGTCAGCTGTCGGCTGACATACTCCTGCCGCGCTTCGTCACTGTCGAAGCGGCTCTGCAGGGTATCGTTGAAAAAGAGCAGCTTGATTACGCCGAAAAGAATGAGAAGCTTGACGGCCACGACGGTCCAGAGCGTACGGCCAAGCCGCATGGCGCTGAAACCGTCCCGGTAAAAACGGTAAATGGCTGAAAGCTTCATGATCTCATCCTTGCTCAGTGGGTGGAACAGGTCCCTTTGCCGCCGAGGGCGCCGAGGGCGTTACGCATCAGGCGTTCGACGGAGTCGCGTACCGTCGGCGATTCGCGGTCGACATAGACGGTGAGGCCCGCCTGTTCAAACCCTTTGGCCGGGGAGCCGCCGATACCCGAAACGACCAGCGCGTCCGGGTGCAGGGCCATGATATTGGCGACGGCGTTGCCGCAGCCGCCGGCATCGTGGCCTGGGTTGACGATACCTTCGACATCCATTATACGATTATTTTCGACGGTGACGAGGGTGTAGTACTTGGCCTTGCCGAAGTGCGCCCCGCGGCGGGAGAGGAATCCCATGTCTTCATCGGTCGGGAATACGATTTTCATGCTGCTTTCTCCTCTAGATAGTTTTTGACGGCTTCATCGGCGGTTTCGCCGTGTTTCTCGCGGATCTTCTTGACGGTGATGCCGGCGCGGTCGACCGCCTCTTTCATATGCGTTCCGATCATGCGTACGAGCATCATCTCGACACCGGCGAGGTTGGAGAGGCTCTTGCCGTGTCCCTTGATATGCTCCTCGTCTTCGGCGTGGTGATGCCCGTGATGGCCGTCGTGGTCCTCATGGTCATGGTGATCGAGATGGTCGTCGTGGGCATGCCCGCTTTGCGGCGCCTCGACGATCCGCTCGAAGACGGTGTCGTCGAAGAGGGCGTAGTAGGGGGCCTGCCCCGTGCGTTTGACGATTTTGAGGTTTTCACCCTCTACGGGGATGGCGATTTTCATTTTGATTCCTTTATCGGTGCGTTTTTTGTCGTATCGGAAGTTGCGAGCGCGACGATGCCCCCTTTGAGCACCTGTACGTTCTTGATCCCGATCATTTTCAGCCCCATGGCCGCCATCGTTGCCCGCGTACCGGAGTAGCAGACAAGGATGATCGGGCGGTCCGTGGGGAGGGCGTCGAGGTTCGTTTTTTCGAACAGGTGCTCGACGGGGACGTGTCTGGAACCTGCAGTGCCCAGACCGACGACGGAGGCTTCCCCTTCGGTCCGGATATCGAGCAGGAGCATCGGTTTGGCTTCGCGCAGCATCTTCATGACGTCGTCGGCCTTGACGAAGAGCGTCGAGTTGGCGCACGCCTTGTGGGTCATGTGGGAGAAGAAGCCGTCAAACTCGGCGGCTTTCGCGGCGTCGTAGGCGAAAGCGGAAGCGGCCAGTGCGCTCAGTGCGATCAGGGAGATCACTGTTTTTCTCATGCGGTTTTTCCTTTGTATCGTGCCGGTCTCAGCGGCCGCTGTGGGCGTAGTGTGCTTCGATCAGCGCCGTGACGCTGGTGTCGAGGATATAGACATTGGCATAGCCCATCATCTCGAGGTAGGCCATGACGCGGTTGCCGAACCACCCTTTGACGCAGGCGGTGATAATCGGGGTCGTTTTGTCTTCGGGCAGCAGGTCCAGGGAGGCGGCAAAAGCCGGGTAGGGCGTGTAATGGGCATTTTTGATCCCCGCTTCCTGGGCATTTTCGCCCTCCACCTTCGCCGGCGGCCGGACGTCAAAGAGCACGGCACCGGCGTCCATCAGCAGTTCCCGCGCTTTGTGCAGGTCGATATGGCCGAGGTTCTCTTTGGCGACGTCGTTGGCGATAATGGATGCCAGACGCTCATTGAAATTCTCATTCATTTTTACTCCTTATGAAAATAATCTGTCAGCATTATAATACTTGACGATTAAACTAAAATAAAAATATAGTTTTATCGTCAGACGAGAATCGTTTACGGTTGCAGTGAAAAGAGCTGATATATGGCAGTATCAGCCGTAGTAGGCGGAAAAGAGGGTGTAGAGTTCGGGGTAGTGCTGCTCGAAAGCGTCGGGCTGCATAAAGTAGCGCTCGGAAGCGACGGCAAAAAACTCGGCCATGTCCGTGGCGGCATAAGTACCGAGGAGCTGCTGCTTTTCGTTCAGGTGCCCGTGCTCCGTGGCGGCCGCGAGGTGTTTGAACTCCCGCGCCATGACGTGCTCCCATTTGGGGGCGCTCTCTTTGGGCAGCAGCGGAACGCCGTCGGTCAGCCCGTCCTCGAAGTCGAGGAGATGGGCGAATTCGTGAATGACGACGTTGTACTCGGAGGGGTGGTAGGCCTCGGCTTCCACGTCGGGCCAGGCAAGGACGACGGTATCGTGGGAGGATTGCCCGTCAAGCACCGCACGTTGTTCCGAAACGATCCCGCCGTGTTCATGGTACTCATCGACAAGGAAACCGTCCGCGTAAATGATGATGCCCTCCAGCGTCGGGTAGTCGTAGGATTCGGGCCGGTGCCGCACGATCATACAGGCGTAAAAGGCGATGACGGCTTTCATCTCCTCCGTCACCTCAAGCCCGACACCGCTGAAGGGTTTCGTATAGACAAAACGCAGGACGGCACGTTCGATACGCCGGCGCTCCTCTTCGCTGAGCTGAGGATAGTGAACGGTCCGTTCCAGGTAACGGCGCCACTCCTCGGGAAAAGGCATGGTGCGCAGCGTCTCCAGGAGCCTGTTGCGGCGGCGTGCGCGAACATAGACAATGGAGGCCCAGAGCACGAACAGTAAAAAGAAGATGGATAAAAGCGCGAGAGGATACGTCATAGTATGCGCCCATTCGTTGGAGCAAACGGCCAACACTCCAGGGAGGCCGTCTGATAGTGCAATCTTAACACAGCTTGCTTAGGAGGTTCTGAGGGGTGCAGGGCCTTTGCAGAGGGTTTAAGCATCGGCGGGAGAACGCAGGTCGATAAGGCGCGCATCCGGGATCCGTGTGCGGATGATCCAGCCGGCGAGGTCGAACCATGCGACCCCGCTGGCGAGGATCTCCGAATCGGCGGTGACGGCGACGCCGCCGCACCGTTTCACTTTGGCGTCGACCTCGTCGGCCGTGAGCGCCTCCATTGGGACCGAGAGCCTGTGTGCGGTATCGTTGACGAGGGCGGCGACCCTGCCGCTGTTGGAAACGGGGCGGTCGAAGAGCCACAGCACCTCGGCGACCCCGGCCTCTTTGAGCGCAGTGGCGGCGACGGTGATGGCCTCCTCGGTTTCAGCCCGAAGAGCGTAGGCGCCGTGGATATTGGCGATGTCGCGGTAGCAGCCGTCTGTCCCGATGAGGATGATGCCTCCGCCCAGCGCCGTTTCGAGGGTAATCAGCAGGTTGAAACCGTCGATGCAGAGCGCTTTGCCCCGCAGCGTCTCGAAGGCCAGGGGGGAGTGTCTCGGTGCGCCGTCGCCGGCGGTATGCACGATGGCGAGCCGTTCACGCTCGACGAGCTGAAAATGGTTGCCGACCAGAACGAGGGCCGCCTTGGTGCTGTAGCCGCGCTGCAGCAGCCACGAGAGGTCGCCGACGGCCTGCCGCAGCACGGCAAGCCGCTTCGGATCGAAAAAGAGGGTGTCTTCGGGGGCCAATCCACGGTGTTTGCGCATTCAGGGGTACCTCCAGAAACCCTATATTGTACTATACTATGCGTATGAAACTGACCTTCCTTGGAACAAGCGCGGGAAAACCGACGAAGGAGCGCAACGTCACGGCGCTGGCGCTGCAGATGGAGCAGGAGCCGCAATGGTACCTCTTCGACTGCGGGGAGGGGACCCAGCACCAACTGCTGCGCACGCGCCCCTCCGTCGGAAAACTGGCCGCGATCTTCATCACCCATATGCACGGCGACCACATCTTCGGGCTGCCGGGCCTGCTGGCATCAAAGCGGATGGACAGGGCCTTCCGTCCGCTGCGCATTTACGGGCCCAAAGGGATCGCCGCATTCATCAACTGCTTTACGGACACCGACGCCGACTACCTTGGGTACGACCTGCAGATCATCGAGTACACGCCGGGGGATCAGTTTATCTTTGAGCGTTTCCGCGTCACTGTTATGCCGTTGGTGCACTCCATCGAGAGTCACGGCTTCTTGGTCAAAGAGAACGACACCGCCAACCGGCTCGACGAGGCGAAGCTGCGCAGTGAAGGCCTGGAACCCTCCCCGCTCTACGGGGAGCTGAAAAGGGGCCTGACCGTCACCGCCGGGGGGCGGGTCTACGAACCGCAGGCGTATATGCTGGAGCCGTTCCGGGGACGCTCACTCCTTATCGCCGGGGACAATGCGGAGCCTTCCGTACTGGGCGCGGCGCTGGAGGGGCTCGACCTGCTCGTGCACGAATGCACCTACACGCAGGCGATCTACGACAGTCTCGTCGAAAAACAGCTGCACACGACGGCCCGCGATCTTGGGCGCGCGGCGGGCGCTGCCGGCGTCGGCGCGCTCATCGCGACGCACATCAGCCCCCGCTTCGGCAGGGGCGGTCCCCATGAACTAAGCGAAATAGAGCAGGAGATCCGCTCAGCCTATGACGGCCCCTTGTTCATTGCCGAGGATTTCGACGTGTTCCGTCTTGGGCGGGACAGGAGGATAGAGCGGGAGTGATCAGGGGATCGGCGGCGGGGTGCGCTCCTCGCCGATATGGGCGTAGCTCTTGCCGATACGGGCGATGGGGTCGAAGGTGATCGTCATGCGCTCTTTGTCCGTGATGCAGACATCGTCGACGAACTGCGCCTTGATCTCGACGATGAGCGGGATCGTCTTGCTCTCCCCCAGGTCGACTTCGCTGTAAAAGTCGCAGAAAAAGGCGACGGGGGCACCTTCGATCATCGGCGGGTATTCCGGCACGGGGCGCGTATGGGGAATGGCGAACTGCTCCGCTTCGCTGACGTGGGCCTCGAGCTCCTTGGAGGAGAAATGCAGGTGCTCGAGCTGAGCTTCCGAGGCGATACAGACGGTGCACTTCTGCGTTTCGCGCAGGTTGCGCAGGGTGTCCTTGGGCGTGCCGTCGCTTTTGTGGCCGACAGAGAAGAGCATCGTCGGTGGGTTGGAGGAGAGGCCGGTGAAGTAGCTGAAGGGTGCCACGTTTACGACGCCGCTGCTCTCGGTGACGACCCAGGCGATCGGGCGGGGGATGATGGTCTGCGACATCAGTTTGTAGATGTCCCCGGCGTTGACAGCGTCATAGCTTACGAGCATCGGAGTCTCCTTTGGCGGTGGATTCGCGCAGAAAGGCGCGGATGGCCTTTTTGAATTGTACAGCATCTTCCTTGGCCGTGCCGTACTGCAGCCGGTGATAGAGGCGGTCGACCTCGGTCAGGGCGCTGCCGGGGTAGAGGTCGAGATAGCGCGTGAAAAGGCGGTGCAGCGTCTCCCCCTCTTCGCGTGCGAAGCCGCTGCGCTGCAGCCTTGAAAGCAGCGGGCGCAGCAGGCAGAGCAGCCTATCCTTGCAGCGCGGACGGCGCAGCCAGAGAAAGAGCGCCGCGCTGGCCAGCACGATCAGGGCGAAAGCGGCGGCCAGTTTGGCGGCCAGGGCGGGATGCTGCTTGACGTTTTCGAGCAGGCGCATCTGCCTGAAGTGGCTGTACTGCAGGACCCAGGTCTCCACCTGGTATTTGACATAGAGCAGGTAGAGGTTCAGCCGGGTCAGGCGCTCGCCGTTGTCTTCGAGCGTGCCGGTCTGACGCAGCAGTTCGGCGCTCTCGCTGTCGATGAATGCGGCGGCCGCCGTCGTTTCGACGCGTTGCCAGTGGTCGCCCAGGTAGACCTCCGCCCAGGCATGGGCGTCGCGCTCCTTGACGGCAAGGTAGTTTTTGACGCTGTTCTTGCGGTCGGCCTTGTAGCCCGTGACGACGCGGGCCGGCAGCCCCGCCAGCCTTGAGAGGGTCACGAAACTGCCCGCGAAATGGACGCAGTACCCTTTGTGTTTGTCGAAGAGGAAACTGTCGGCGGTGTGGTTGAGGTCCAGGGGCTCCGGGCGCAGGCTGTAAGTGAGATTTTGGTCGCGGAAAAAGTGCAAAAGGGCGTTGAGGCGCTGTTTCGGGTCGGGGTTGGCTGCCGCGATCGTGTCGGCGGCTTTTGCGCTGCGGGGGTTGGCGCTGCGGTTGACGTCGCGGGCGTAGGCTAAAACGGTGCGTTCCGTGCGGTCGCCGTAGCGGTAGACGAGGGCCGATCCCGCGTCGTAGTGCTGCGGTTCGTCAACGGGTTTCTCCAGCGTCGTTTCGAAGTCGGCGTTGATCGTCGCCCCCTCCGGGGCCTCGAGCGGCAGGTCGAGGAGGTAGAGCCACTTCTTGTGGGTCGGGTAGAGCGACACCTTGTAGGCGGTCACATCATCGGCGGAACGGTACATCCCCTCCTGGGCGCGCTGTTTCGGCGCGAAGGCCCTTCTGACATAGGCGGGAAGCGGCTCCCAGTGATCTTTTTTATCGCGGTAGAGGACGCTGCCGCGGAAATAGAGCTGACCATCGGGCGGCATCGCGTTCTGGAATCCCACCTCCATGACGATGCGTTCGGAGGGCACCAGCAGGGCGGCGCCGTCCATGCGCATCGTGCCGTCGTGGCCGGTCCGGGTGATTTCGTCGCCCCGGAAACCGTACGAGGCGTGCTCAAACGAGATGCGGGGAAAGAAGAAAAAGAGCAGCACGACCCAGGGCAGCGACAGGGCGAAAAGCATCCCCGTGACCCGGAGGCTCGAGAGCGCGTCGGCGCGGGTGCGGTAGGCGAGGATGAGCCACAGCAGGACGAAGACCTCGAAAACGACGTAGACGAGCATCGCGATGGAGTCGAAAAAGAAGAGCGACAGGGCCAGGATCAGCACCGGGGAGACGAGCAGGTAGAAGTTGATCGTCCGGGTCAGCCGCTGCAGGCTGACGGCGAGCAGCAGGAGGTAGAGGATGAGCTCGACAAAGAGCTTCAGCCGCGAGAGCCCCGCGAAGTTGAAGGCGCCGTAGATGGAGAAGAAGATGGCGAAGAGGCCGGCCAGCGCGACGAGCAGCAGGGTCGCCGCGCTGCCTCGTTTGCGGGCCAGCAGCAGCACGAGCACCAGCAGCAGAAAGAGGAGCATCGGCGCCTTGACCAGCAGCAGTACCGGGGTCACCACCGCCAGATAGGCGAGGTCGAGCAAAAAGAGTTCGCGGTTTTCGCGCCAGGCGCGCAGGCGCTTTGCCATGCGGCTCCTCCCCGCTGCCGCGGGATCAGTAAAGCGCGAGATAGCCGAGAATCTCATCGATCCCCTCCTTTTTGCTGTCAAGCACCTTGCGGGGCATGAGGATGGTAAAGGGGAGGCGCGCGGCCTCGCACTCGAGGGCCCAGAGGGTCAGCTGCGAGAGGCGGGCTTCGTCATCCCTGCCGCTGCGGACGAAGTCGAATTGCAGGCTCTCCGTCCGTCGTTCACGGTCGAAGCTTTTCACGGCGAGTTCGCCCCTGGCGACGGAGGGCCAGTGGATGCGCGAAGGGCTCTCCGCGCCGCTGTAGCTGCGCAGCCCCTCAAAATCCGTTTCATCCCCGAAGGGGGAGCGTTGCCGCAGCAGGAAGCTGCGCAGGGGTTCGCCCCTGGGTTCAGGGTAGACGATGCGCTCGCAGCTCTTGGCGATCTCGAGGACGAAACGGACCGTCGAGAGGGGAAAGAGGCTCTGCAGGGTGCAGGGCCCCGCCTCAAAGTGCCCCCGCCGCTCGGGGCTGAGCTGCAGCGCGGCACTGAGCGTCGTGTGCGGGGGGATTTCGGGCAGGGTGTTGAGGGCCTCCCCGCCGTGCAGTTCGACGGCCCAGGCCCCCAGCGCAGAGGTGTTGCGTATTTTGAAATGGCACTGCGTTGTCCTGCGGGCGAAGAGGCGGTCGCAGCCGTTTGGTTCCGCCTCGAGGCAGCCGAGGTTGCGCAGCCCGAGCGGCCCGGCGGCAAAGGCGCTGGCAAAGACGAAAAAGAGGGTGATGTAGACGAGGTTGAAGTTGTGCATATAGGCCTCGAGAAAGAGGCTGAAGAGCAGGATGACGACCAGGAGGCTGAAGCGCGTCGCCCGTTGGCGGACGCGTCTACGCATCCGCAGGAACGTGCGAAAAGAGCTCATGGCGGATGCGGTTCAGGGTCGTGACCCCCTCTTTGAAGGCGAGGCGGTGGAGGCAGACTTCGCCGAGGACGGCCTGGACGTCGTCGGGGACGGCGTAGTCGCGCCCGTGCAGGTGGGCCCAGGCCCGTGTCATCGCCGCCAGCGCCAGTGCCCCCCGTGTCGAGAGGCCGTAGACGAAGCGGCCGCTGTCGCGGGTGTAGGCGATCAGCGACTGGAGGTACTCGATCAGCGCCGGGCTGAGGTGGACTGTCCGTACCGCCTCCATCGCCGTGTTGATCGCCGCGGCGTCCATGAGTGGCACCGCCGCGGCGGCACGGCTGCCTCCGCCCAGCAAGACGGCACGTTCCGCCTCTTTGTCCGGGTAGCCGATCCCGAACGAGCAGAGGAAACGGTCAAGCTGGGAGTGGGGCAGGGCAAAGGTGCCGACCTCTTCGTGGGGGTTCTGGGTCGCGATGACGAAGAAAGGCTCTTTGAGATCGTGGCTTTTGCCGTCGATGGTGACGTGGTGCTCCTCCATCGCTTCGAGCAGCGCCGACTGGGTTTTGGGCATGGAGCGGTTGATCTCGTCCGCGAGGAGGAACTGGGTGAAGATGGGGCCCTTTTTCAGGACGAACTTACCGCTCTCCTGGTCGAAGTAGCTGACCCCGAGGATGTCAGAGGGGAGCAGGTCCCCGGTAAACTGGACGCGGCCGAAATCGAGCCCCATGACGTTCGCGAAGGTCTTGGCGAGGGTCGTTTTCCCGACGCCGGGAATGTCTTCAAGCAGGACATGGCCTCCGGCGAAGAAGGCGGCGAGCGTCAGGGAGATGGCGTGGCGCTTGCCGAGCAGGTGGGCTTCGACGGCGTCGACAAGGGGGCGGAATTCGGGGGCGATTGTCTCATTCATGGCTTTATCATAGCATACCGTTTTGCACGATGATCAAAATATTTGAACGAAATTAAAAATTATCTTGATTTATGTTTTTCATTGTCAAATATTATAATTATAAAAACAAATAGGATTGATAAAGGATGATTATGATTAGACGTATTCCCTGGTGGGCCGGCGGACTGCTGATGGCGCTGCTCCTGCTGTTTACCTTCTCCGTTTTCGGAGCGGACCGTCCTATCGGTGCTTCGACCTACGTCCCCTACTTCGCGGGGCTGCTCTTCAATCTCGACCCCGAGCAGTACGGCTACCTCAAGCAGATCGACGGGGCCGGCGCCTGGGAGGGCGTGATGCTGCTGGGCGCGCTTTTCGGCGGGTTCGTCACCTCGGTCTTTATCACCAAGAGTTTCCGTTTCAGCGTCATTCCGACCGCATGGAAAAAGTATAAGAACGGCTCCGTCCTCTCCCGCCTGGCATGGAGCTTCGCGAGCGGCTTTTTTATGATCATCGGCGCGCGCCTGGCGGGGGGATGCACCAGCGGCCACTTCCTGAGCGGCATGAGCCAGACGGCGGTCAGCGCGATGATCTTCGGCGGCGTCGTGATGGCGACCCTACTCATAACGGGCCGTCTCTTCTACAAAAAGGAGGCGCAGGATGTTTGAGCGTATCATGGGGATGTTTGACACCGTCGCGAACGAGGGGCACGGTTCCATCGCCCTTGTCTTTGTCATCGGGATTCTCTTTGGGGGGATCATACAGTACAGCCGCGTCGACAAATTCGAGAAGATCGCCGGGTTCGCGATGCTGCGCGACACCGTCGTGCCGAAGATGCTTTTCCTGGCCGTAGGCGTGGCGAGTATCGGGCTCTACTTTATGATCGAAGCGGGATGGGCGCACTACCACATCAAGCCGATCCTGCTCGGCGGGCTTATCATCGGCGGGGTGATCTTCGGCGTCTCCATGGCGATCTTCGGCAAATGCCCGGGAACGGGCCCCGTATCCATCGCCGAGGGGCGGATCGACGTCCTCGTCGGGGCCATCGGCGGGCTGCTCGGCGGGCTCGTTTTTACCCTCTTCTACGAGCCGGTCTTCAAAACGATCATGGGGCCGGACCTCGGAAAAAGCGTCCTGACGGGGGGTGCCGGCGATTACGGCAGTGTGACAATCCTCGTTTTCGGGATCGCGCTGGTCGCCGTGAGCATGCTCATCCCGCTGCGGCAGGAGTTCGACGAAGCGGACCTGAACCGGCTGGGCTGAGCCGCGCGCTTTATTGTTTTGCCTCTCCCTGCGGAAAGCAGAGGCGGAACCGCGTCCCCTTCCCCTCCTCGGAATCGAGCGCAAGCGCGACCCCGTAGGCGTCGCAGATCCGTTTGACGATGGAGAGCCCCACTCCGAAGCCTCCGCCTATATCCGTGGCACGGGTGAACTGCTCGAAGATCCTGCGCTGCTGCTCCGGCGCTATCCCCATCCCCTCATCCACGACAATGATGCAATTATCATCCATTTCCAGCTGCACGGTTGCGCCCGCCGGGGAGTACTTGACGGCATTGCCGATAAGGTTGCCCAGCAACAGCTGCGCCTCCGCCTCGGGGATGGCAATGTACAGGGTGTGCGTCTTGAGCAGAAGGCGCTGCTGTTTGCTCTCCATCAGCGGCCGGTAGTAGTCCGCGCTCTTTTGAGCTACCTTCGCCAGGTCGATAGCGTGGGGCGTTTCCGTTTTGCGCGCGAAATTGAGGTAGGTCAGGGAACGGTAGATGTCATAGAGCTGCCGGGTACTCGCCGTGATGTTGCGCAGGGTCTTCTCGCTGCAGCGGCCCGCTTGCAGGAGATGCTCGGCCGCCATGGAAAGGGCGGTGATGGGGGTGTTGAGCTCATGGGTGACGTCACTGACAAAGCGTTCGGTCTGTACGACGCGCTGATGCAGGGGGCGCATAAAGAGTTTGGACAGGGTCCAGGCGACGGTGGCGGCGAGCAGCGCGATGGCGGCCATCATCGCCAGGACGACCTCGCGCAGCTCCGCGAGCACCCCGAAGAGCGCATCGGAGCTGACGACGACGTAGCGGATACTCAGGTGCTCCTTCGGGGCGTCAGAGACGAGGACCATGCGTCCGCCGTACTCTCGGTAGTCGGGCCCGTCGGGAACGAGGGCGGGGGGGAGCTCCCCCGAGACAAGCCGCCCGTCCGTCCCGATCAGGGCGATGCGGACATCCCCGCCGTGTAGTGCGGGGATCTGCAGAGGGGTGCCGTGCATATGGGCCATGATGATCGCCGTGCCGATGCGATCGGCAATATGCTCCAGCCGGTAGTGCTCGTTGTTCTCGAAGGCGTGCTTTTGGGCCGTGTAGTACCAAAAGCCCGCCAGAAGGATGAAGAGAAAAGAGGAGACGATGTAGAGCCCCAGGAAAGAGTAGAAGGAGCGTTTTTCGAGTTCATTCATAGCGGTAGCCTATGCCGCGGACGGTGGTGATGCGTTCGCCGCCGATCAGCTCGCGCAGTCGGCGGATATGCGAGCGCAGGGTCGCGTCGCTGGGGAGCTGGTCGTAGGCCCAGAGGTTTTGCACCAGCTCTTCCGAAGAGAGGGTACGTCCGGGGTGGGCGAGGAAATACTCCAGCATCGCCGCCTCTTTCGGGGCGAGGGATTGCCGTCCCTGCGCCGTTTCGATGCGCTTGGCGTCCGGATCGTAGAAGCAGTCGTCTCCGAGCCTTACTTTCTGACGCTGTTCAATGTTGAAGAGCCGCTTGCTGTTCTCGATGCGCAGCCGCAGCTCTTCGAGGGCGAAGGGTTTGCGGATGTAGTCGTGGGCGCCGGCCTCGAATCCGGCCTTCAGCCTGGCCGTGTCTTCATAGGCGGTGACGAGGATGGCGGGGGTGGTAACGCTCAGTTCGCGCAGGCTCTGCAGCAGGGCGATGCCGTTCTGGCCGGGGACGTTGATGTCGAAAATGAAGAGGTCGTAGTGCTTTGCGTCGATCAGGGCCGTTGCTTCGTCGGCCGTATAGGCCCGGTCCGTCTCGTAATGATCCGCCAGGTAGTCGCCGACGATGTCGGAGAGAACGGGGTCGTCCTCGAGCAGGAGTATGCGCATGGCCCGCCTTCATTGGGAATGACCCAGTTTAATCTGTTTGCGGTTAGAAGCGGCTTTCTGGCGCTTCAGCCGTTTTCGGTCAACTCTGCCTTGAGCTTTTCGTAGGTACCGATATCGATCTCCCCGCGGGCCAGGCGTTCATCAAGCAGTTCAAGGGCCCTGGAACGCCGGCGGCCGTTGTCACGTCCGGCGGCGAGATAGAACACGGCGGCGATGATCAGCAGGGGAAGCAGCCACCACAGCCACATCCAGCCCATGCCGTAGGTATGCATCTTGTCTCCTTTTGTGGCGAGGCGTTATCCAAGGCAGTCGCCTCAGTTACCCCCGGTACACTTTTTCTGACCGCCCATGCCCTGGCCGCCCATATTTTTGCCGCCCATGCCCTGCGGCATCATGGGACCGCCTTTGCGCATCTTCATGTTACACATATTGAGCTCCTGCGTCGTCGTGGCGCTGTTGACGCAGCTCTTGACGTTGTCGAGGTGCTGCATCATCATCATACGGTCATGATTCATATCACCGTTCATCATCATTTTGCCCTGCTGCATGTTGCCTTGCTGCATGCCCATACCGTTGCACTTGCCCATTTGGGCGGCCGCCGTTGTCGTCAGTCCGAGTGCGAGCAGCACTGCCGCAGCGAGCGTGATCGTTTTCATCCTTCATCCTTTGAATGGTATTGAAGAACAGTGTAGTGGGATAGTGTGCAGAGAGTGTGCATGCCGGGCCTCAGTGTGCCGCCCGTTTGAGCAGCTGCGCATTCAGGGCGACGATGACGGTGCTGATGGACATCAAAACGGCGCCGAACGCCGGGCCGATGACGATGTTCCAGGGGGCGAGGACCCCGGCGGCGAGGGGGATGGCGACGAGGTTGTAGCCGCTTGCCCACCAGAGGTTCTCTTTCATCTTGCCGTAGGTGCGGCGCGAAAGCCGCACGGCGTCCACGACGCTGCGCAGGTCGCTTCGGGTCAGGATGATGTCGGCGCTGTCGATGGCGATGTCCGTCCCCGCGCCGACGGCGATGCCGATGTCTGCCCCAAGCAGGGAGGGGGCGTCGTTGACGCCGTCGCCGACCATCGCCACGCGCCTGCCTTCGGCCCGGCGCGCTTTGACAAAGGCGAGTTTTTCGTCAGGCAGCAGCCCCGCGCGATAACGGTCGATGCCCGTCATATCGGCGACGGAGGCGGCGACTGCCTCGTTGTCGCCGGTCAGCATCCAGGTCTTGATGCCGAAGGATTTCAGCGTCGCAACGGCATCCGCGGAGCTGTTGCGGATCCTGTCATCAAGGAGGATGACGCCGACGGGGCGGCGGTCGACGATGACCCAGACCGTCGTCGAGGCGCTGTCGCTGTACACCTGCAGGGGCGACGGGATGGCGAGCCTTTCGCGTGCAATGAGCTGCGGGCCGCCGACCATGACGGCACGCCCGTCGACCTCCGCCGAAGCCCCGATGCCGGGAATGGCTTTGAAGGCGTCGGCCCGGAGCGGGCGGACCCCGACGCTGTCGGCATAGGCGGTGACGGCGCGGGCGATGCTGTGCTCGGAATCGCGTTCCAGCGCGGCAGCATAGGCGAGCATTTCATTGTCATCTTCCAGGGCCACCGTTTTGCTGACGGCCAGGCGCCCTTCGGTGACGGTCCCCGTTTTGTCGAAGCAGATGGTGTCGATGCCGCGGAGGGCTTCGAAGGCCTGCCGGTTGCGGATAAGAATGCCCGATTTCGCCGCGAGCGACGTCGAGATGGCGACGACCAGCGGCACGGCAAGGCCCAGGGCGTGGGGGCAGGCGATAATGAGGACGGTCACGCCGCGCAGCACGGCGTCGGCGGGGGAGAGAAGCAGCGACCAGACGGCGAAGGTGGCACTCCCGGCGGCGAGCGCGGCATAGAAGAGCCACCCCGCGGCGCGGTTGGCCAGGTCCTGGGTGTGCGAGCGGCTCTGCTGGGCCTCTTTGACGAGGGCGATCACCTGCGATAGGTAGCTTTCGCTGCCGGCCTTGTCGATGCGAACGCGCAGGGCGCCATCGAGGTTGAGGGCGCCCATGAAGAGCGTTCCGCCTGCCGTTTTGAAGATGGGTTTGGACTCCCCCGTGAGCAGGGCCTCGTTGACACTGCTCTCTCCCGCTTCGACCGTACCGTCCGCGGCAATGTTCTCCCCGGGCCGCACGAGGATGAGGTCGCCGGGCTGCAGGGCCGTGACGTCGACGTTTTCCGAGGTGCCGTCCCGGTTCAGTCGCGTCGCCGTCTTCGGCATCAGCCGTACGAGGTCCTCAAGCGCGTCCGAGGCGCCGAGGATGCTTTTGGCCTCGATGTAGTGGCCGATGAGCATCACGTCGATCAGGGTGGCCAGCTCCCAGAAAAAGGCTTTGCCGCCGGGGAAGACGAGGGTGGAGACGGAGTAGCCGTAGGCGACGGTGATCGCCATCGAAATCAGGGTCATCATCCCCGGCTGCCGCGCTTTGAGTTCGTCCAGGGTCATTGTCAGGAAGGGTTTGCCGCCGTAGAGGTAGATAAACGTGGCAAGCAGGGCGGTGAGCTCTTCGCGGTAGGGGAAGTCGAAGCGGATGCCGGCCCAGTCCTGGAGCATCGGCGAGAAGAGGAGGATGGGAACGGTGACAATGAGCGAAACAATGAAGCGCCGCCGCATCTCCTCCATGTGGTGCATATGGCCCATGCCGCCGTGCCCATGCCCCGCATGCGCATGGGCCGCGGCATGCTCGGAGTGGTCATGCGCCATCGCGTGTACATGGTGCATCATGTGGTCGTGTTCCATGGGATACTCCTTCGTCAGACTGCTTTCCAACATCATAAAATGTTTGTGTGCACACAGTGTGCACACTATATTGATAGGGTTTTCGTAGACACTTTTTGGGTGCCGATTCAACGAACGGGCAGCTCCGATACCCACCGCGGGCGTCGGCGCCCGGGTTAAGGAGCAGTCATGAAATGTATGACGCGACAGGGAGTACTGCTGTTTTCCCTGGCGACGGTGCTGACGGCGCAGGACGACATTGCGCAGCTGCGCGAGGAGATCACTTCGCTGAAAACATCGGTGGCCGAACTGCAGCGGGCCCGGGAGACGAATGCCGACGGCGTTTTTACGCTCTCGGGGTATGCGGCGGCGGGGTATGCCTATGCCGAACACACCAACGGCGGTTTCGACCTGGTACAGTTCTCGCCGATTTTTCAGTACGCCTACGCGGACCTTGTCCTCTTCACCGGCGAACTTGAAACGAAAATGAATGACGATCTGGAAACGAGTGTGGAGCTGGAGTACGCCTCCGCAAGCATCTTCCTTAACGATTATATGGTGCTGGTTGCCGGGAAGTTTCTCTCCCCGCTGGGGCAGTTCCGGCAGAACCTGCACCCTTCGTGGATCAACAAATTGCCGACGGAGCCGATCGGTTTCGGAGAGGACGGCGCTGCCCCGATCTCCTTTACCGGTCTCGGCCTGCGCGGCGGGATCCCGCTGGGGGCGCTGCAAAGCAACTACACCCTTTTTGTCGCCAATGCCCCCGTGCTGGAGCTTGCCGATGATAACAACACGAGTATCGGCGCAATCGCCGCAGAAGGCCCTACCAGTTCCGATACCGCGGGCTACACCGTCGGTCTACGCTATGCCGTCGACCCGCTGCCCAACTGCGAGATCGGCGTCTCCGGCGCCTACGGCAAGGCGGCGCTCGAAGGCGAATCGAAACGCGATTACACCGTGTTTGATGCGGACCTCTCATGGCACTACGACGGCGCAGACCTGAAAGCGGAATACAGCCAGCAGACGGTCGGGAAGCTGGGCAGCAGCGTCGCCCCGGACACCTTCACCTGGAAGGCATGGTACGCGCAGCTGGCCTATCAGTTCGGGACGCTGCCCGTGGAGCCCGTCGTGCGATACGGCGCCTTCCGCCCGGCCGATTCCGACCTCGACCGTGACCAGGTGTCTATGGGGCTTAACTACCTGTTTGCCCCGAGTGTCATCGCCAAGGTGGCGTATGAGTTCAACAATGCGGACAAGGCGCCGGAATACGATGACAACCGCGTCCTGGCCCAGTTCGCCTTCGGTTTTTAGGAGGGGATGATGAACCGGTTTGCACAATTAATCTGTATCCAGGCGATGGTGGCGGGGGCCCTCTGCGCGGCGCCCGCCGGTGAGGGCGACCCCGTCAACGGGGCGAAGGTGTGGGCCGACACCTGTGTGCGGTGCCACAACATACGGCCCCCTTCGAACCTTTCCGAACGGGCATGGCGGATCTCCATGCAGCACATGCGGGTCCGCGCCAACCTGACGGGCAAAGAGGCGCGCGATACGCTGGCGTTTATTCTGGAATCAAAAGAGTGACCGCCGCGCGGCCCTTGAGGCCGCCTGTCCCCTGTTACAATCACTTCGACTGTTTTTTATTTCGACGCGTTGTACTCAAGCGTCAGCTTGCCCGTTTCGGGGTCCCGGACGCAGTCGTAGACCGCTTCGACCGTTTTCGCCTGCGTGACGCACCCCATGCGCGGGTCGGCTGCCGACATCTGGGTAAGGACCGCACGCTGTTTTTTCGCCAGTTCCGAGCTGCCGCTGACCATATTGGCCCCGCATTTACCGGCCCCGCATTTCATGGCACCGGCGGTAGGGGTGTCGGATGCTTTTTTCTGATCGCTGCAGCCTGCGAAGGCGACGAGCGCTGCGAGCAGCGCGGCGGTATAAAGAGTTGGATTCATCTGTTTTCCTTTTGAGTGGTGTGGGCAGTGTCGCCCGGTTGTTTGTTCAAGTGGCGCCGCTCGTACATCTCGTAGAGAATCGGGATGATGAGGAGGCTGAGCAGCGCCGAGGTGACGATCCCGCCGAGCATCGGGGCGGCGATGCGCTGCATCACCTCGCTGCCGACACCGTGGGTGTACATGATGGGGGCGAGGCCGGCGAGGATGGAGAAGACCGTCATCAGCTTGGGGCGGACCCTCTTGACGGCCCCCTCATTGATCGCCGCTTTCAGGGCTTGGGCGTCGAAACGTTCGCCCAGCGCCGCGCGGGAAGCTTCCACGCTGTCGGTGAGGTAGACGATCATGACGATGGCCGTCTCCGCGGCGATCCCCAGCAGGGCGAGGAAACCGACGATGACGGCGATGCTCATG
Organism: Sulfurimonas sp. HSL-3221; assembly: GCF_021044585.1. Lineage (GTDB taxonomy): Bacteria > Campylobacterota > Campylobacteria > Campylobacterales > Sulfurimonadaceae > Thiomicrolovo > Thiomicrolovo sulfuroxydans. The sequence goes on from NZ_CP087998.1 coordinate 349,624, forward strand.
CTGAATCCGAGCATCCAGACGTAGACGACCCCGCCAAGCAGCGCAAAGGGGAGCGTCAGGAAGACGATCAGGGTCGCAACGAGGCGCCGCAGCGAGAGGTAGATGAGCAGTAAAATCACCGCCAGCACCGCCGGGATGATCCAGCGCATCTTCTCCATGGCCGAGGCGAGGTACTCCGCCTGGCCCGCCCACTCCATGTGGTAGCCCGGCGGCAGCGGGAAGTCCGCGAGGGCCTTCAGCGCCGCGTCTTTATAGGCGACGGCGCCTACGCCCGGGCGCGGGGTGATGTAGACATAGGTGACCGGCGTCGCCATTTCGCTCTTGATGACCGAGGCGCTTTCGCGGTAGCGGACGTCGGCGAAGGTACAGAGGGGGACGAATCCCAGCGGCGTCTTGACGGGAAGAGCGCGGATATCGTCGAGGTTCCGCCGTTCATCCTCCTCGAGGCGAAGGGCGACGGGATAGCGTTCGATCCCTTTGTAGAGCGTCGTCACCTTCATGCCGCCGATGGCCGCACGGGTGGTTTCGAGCAGGGCCGTCTTTGCCAGCCCGTAGCGCTGCAGTGCCGTTTCGTTGATATCGATGTCGATATAGTAGCCCGCGGCGGAGCGGTCGGCGAAGACAGACTGGGATTCGGGCAGTGGCATCAGTTTCTGTTCGATATCCCGTGCCAGCCGCTGCAGCGTCGCGGCGTCGCTGCCGTAGAGCTTGATGCCCACGGGGGTGCGGATGCCGCTTAAGAGCATATCGATCCGGCCGCGGATGGGGTAGGTCCAGGAGTTGACAAGCCCGGGAACCTGGAGGGCTGCCTCCATGTCGTTTCGCAGCTGCTCGTAGGTCATCCCTTCCCGCCACTGGGAGGGGTCTTTGAAGGTGATGATCGTCTCCAGCATCCCCAGGGGCGCGGGGTCGGTGGCGGTGTCGGCGCGCCCCCCTTTGCCGAAGACCGTCTCCACCTCGGGGAAGCTCTTGAGGATCTTGTCCGTCTTCTGCGTCAGCGCCTTGCTCTGGTCGATGCTGATCCCGAAGGGTGTCACCGGCATGTACATGAACGTCTGTTCATTGAGCATCGGCATGAACTCCCACTCGAGCTTCTCGTACAGCGGCGCGATGGCGACGAGCAGCGCGAGGGAGGCGGCCAGGACGACGTAGCGCAGCTTCAGCCCCCACGCCAGCAGGGGCTGGTAGAGCCAGAGGAAGAAGCGGTTGATGGGGTTGGCGGTCTCTTCGCGGATGGGGCCGCGGATAAAGGAGACCATCAGCACCGGCACCAGCGTGACGGCGAGAATGGCGCCCGCGGACATGGCGAAGGTTTTGGTGAAGGCCAGCGGGGTAAACAGCAGCCCCTCCTCGCCCGAGAGCGCGAAAATGGGGAGGAAAGAGACGACGACGAGGGCGAGGGCGAAGAAGATGGGGCGTCCCACCTGCTGCGCCGCCGCCACGACCGTCTCGGCGTGTTCGGCCGGTGTGAGCTCGCGGCCCAGCTCCCCGCGCTTTTTACGCAGCCGCTTATGGGCGTTTTCGATCATGACGATGCTCGCGTCCACGACGGTACCGAGCGCAATGGCGATCCCGCCGAGGCTCATGATATTGCTGCCGATGCCGGCGAGCTTCATCAGCCCGAAGGTCGCCCCGATGACGAGCGGCAGCACGAGCAGCACGATGAGCGAAGAGCGCAGGTGCATCAGGAAGAGGCCGATGATGATCACGACGATGATGCTCTCTTCGACGAGGGTGTCGGTCAGGGTTCCGATTGCCTTGTCGATCAGCCCGGAGCGGTCGTAGGTGGTGACGACGTCGACCCCGTCGATGTGCAGGGCGGCCATTTTCGCCTTGATCTGCTGGATGACGCTGTAGACGTCCTCGCCGTAGCGTACCATGACGATTCCGCCGACGACCTCGCCCCGGCCGTTAAGGTCCGCCACCCCCCGGCGGGCGGCGGGCACGACTTCCACCCTCCCCAGCTGCGCAAGGGTGACGGGAATGCCCTCTTTGACGGTGACGACGAGGTTCCGGATGGCATCCAGGTCTTTGAGGTAGCCCTTCGCCTGCACCATCCACTCGAAGCCGTTCTGGATGACGATGCGCCCGCCGGTATCGTTGTTGTTCTGCCGCAGCACCCGCGCGACGTCGCCGACGGAGAGGCCGTAGCGGATCAGGGCGTCGTTGTTGACGGTGAGCTGGAAGGTCGGCACGAAACCGCCCACGGTGGCGACGTCGCTGACGCCGTCGACGCCCATCAGGGCATATTTGAAGTAGTAGTCCTGCAGGGTGCGCAGCTCGGCGAGGCTTTTCGTTTTCGATGTCAGGGCGTACTCATAGACCCAGCCCACCCCCGAGGCGTCCGGCCCCAGGGCGACTTCCATCCCCTCGGGCAGTTTGCTCTGGATGGCGGCAAGCTGCTCCAGGACCCGTGAGCGGGCCCAGTAGAGGTCTGTTCCCTCCTTGAAGATGATGTAGATGAGCGCATTTTCGTAGGTGGAGAAGCCGCGCACGGTGCGGATGTCGGCGATGGAGAGGAACTGCGACACCAGCGGGTAGGTTCCCTGGTCCTCGACGATCTCGGGGCTCTGCCCCTTCCAGGTGACCTGGACGATCACCTGGGGCGGGGAGAGGTCCGGCAGGGCGTCGAGCGGCGTCGTCATCACTGCCCGGTAGGCGCCGAAGATGAGAAAGAGCGTCGCCATAAGGACAAGAAAGCGGTTTTTGACGCTGAAGGCGATAAGGCGTTCGATCATTCCCTACTCCAGTCCGCTGATCTGGGCGTCGGCATCGAGCATAAAGAGGGCGTCGCCGGCGACTTCATCCCCGGCGCTCAACCCGGAAACGACCTCGAAGCGATCCTTGTCAAGGGGTTTGACCTCGATCTTGACGGGTTCGAAAACCCCCTTGAAATCCCCGGCGCGGAAGACGTACCATCCGCCGTTCTTGCGCAGCACTGCCGTGCGGGGAAGGGTGAGCAGCGGCAACGCCGCCGCCGCTGCAGTGACCGTGGCGTACATGCCCGGCAGCAGCTCGCCGTGGGGGTTGTCGACGGCGAGGCGCAGGGTGACCGTGGCCGCCTTGGGGTCGATGTCGGGGTAGAGCGTAAGCTTTTTGGCGGGGTAGGCCCGCTCCACGCCGCTGGCCCTGACGGTGAAATTGTTCAGGGAGGCGAGCCGCGGCAGTTCCTGCTGGTAAAGCGCGGCCTCGACCCAGACACGCTCAAGGTTGACGATGGTAAAGAGCTTCATGCCCGCTTTGAAAGCGGAGCCTTCGACGACGCTCTTTTCAAAAAGCCACCCCGATGCCGGGGCGTGGATCGTGGTGAGGGAGTCGGCTTTCATCCCGGAGCGGACCGCGTCGATCTCGGCGCGGCTGACACCGAGCAGCGTCAGTTTTTTACGAAGGCTGCGCAGCATCTCCGGGCTGGGGCGCGTCGCGTTGAAACGCAGGGCAGTGAGGTAATCCTCCTTCGCCTGGAGCACCTCGGGCGAGTAGACTTCGGCCAGCGCCTCGCCCTTCTTGAGCCGGCGGTAGCGCGTATCGGCGTAGAGCTTCTGGACATAGCCGCCGAACCGTGGCGATACGTCGTACATGCGGGAGTCTTCGGCACGGACATAGCCGTAGTTGGTCTGCGCCCGCGCGGCGCTGGTCTGCTGTACTTTGACCGTTTTGACGGCAAAGAGCTGTTCGACGCTCGGCCGCTCATCGGCACATAGCAGCAGGGGCAGCAGGGCTGCGAGGACTAAGATGTGTTGTCTCATTTGATCTCTCCCGTCAATGCTTTAAGGCGCGCGCCGGCGCGGAGGTAGTCGGCTTTCGCGGCGATGCGCTGTTCGTCGAAACGGAGCTTGCGTTCGAGCAGGTCGAAATAGTTGAAAAGGTCGCTGCCGCTGCGCAGTTTCGCGTCGCTGAGGTCGACCATGTGCTCCACCTGGGGCAGGCTCTCCTCGGTGATGATGCGGTAGGTGCGGTAGGCCTCGGTCAGCGCCGCGTACGCCGTCTCGATCTCGCTGCGCAGCTGCAGGCGGTAGTCGGCGGCCGCCTCCGCCGTTGCCAGCTCCGCCTTCCGTGCCGCCTCGGTGTCGTCGCGCTCTGCGCCGTAAAGGGGGAGCGCCGCGCCGACGGTGACGCTCAGGTAGTCGGGGTGGGCTTCGCGGTAGTAGTAGCCCACCATCACGAAGGGGTCGGCGTTGGCCGAGAGTGTTTTGACCTTCGTCTCCGCCGCCGCGGCCTTTTGGTCGGCTGCTTTGACGCGGTAGATCCGGTTGTTCTCCAGCCGCTGTAGGTAGGTCTCCAGGGGCGGCGGGGGCGCAACCGCTTCATCGGCCTCGACGGCGTCGAAGGGGGCCTGCACGAGGTAGGCCAGTCGCGCTTTTTGCGCCGTGAGCATCGCCGTGAGCTTTTCCCGGCGCACGGCGATGTCGGAGCGGAGCAGCTCGGCGGACATAATCCCCATATGGCGGTCACGCTGGGTGGAGGCGTAGGCGGTGTTGAGGGCGATGTTCTGGTTTGTTAGTTCCAGGTAGTTTTGCAAGACGCCCAGCCGCGCGTTTAGTTCGGCGACGGTGTAGGCCCGCAGACGGATCCGCTTGGCCAGCTCTGCCTGCGCCGCCTCAAAGGAGGCGAAGAGCACGGCTTTCTGTGCCCGTACCTTCTCACCCGCCGCGCCGCGTTTCCCGAACCAGGGGAATTTCTGTTTGAGCGTGACGGAGGTGAACTGCATCGGCTCGAGGGTGCGGTCCATGGGGTCGTCGAACTGGATGTCGTTGATGCCGACGAGCAGCTCCGGGTTGGCGAAGAGGGAACTTTTGTCCTCCAGGGCGTCATAGGCGCCGAGGCGCTGTTCGATTATCTTCAGCGAGTGGTGCTGTGCAAGCGAGCGGTCGATCAGGGTGTCGATCCCCTCGGCCCGGAGCGCGGCGGCAGCGAGCAGCAGGGCTAAGAGCGGACGGAACATCGGTCTCCTTTTGAGTGAATAGGAAATGATACTGCGGCTGTGTGTAAGAAGTGTGCAGGTCAACCTTAGCGCCCGGACATAAAAACGGTAAGCTTGGCGGATAAAAGCGGGTTATAAAACGTTTCGTCGGACAATAGCGTTTTCGCATGAAGGAATAGCAATGGAGTTTCTGCTTCTGTTTTGGGGTGCACTGGTCGACCTGAGCAATGCGATGGCCCCCTATATCATTTTCGGCCTCCTCTTCGCGGGCCTGCTGCACGAACTCGTGCCTGATGCGCTGGTTACGAAGCACCTTGGCAGCGACAACGTGGCTTCCGTCGTCAAGTCGACCCTCTTCGGCATCCCGCTGCCGGTCTGCTCCTGCGGGGTGATCCCGCTGGCGACCTCCATCAAAAAGAGCGGGGCGAGCCACGGGGCGACGCTCAGCTTTCTCATCTCGACGCCCATTACGGGCGTAGACTCCATCCTCGCGACCTACGGGATGTTCGGATGGGCCTTTACCCTCTACCGCGTCTTCACCTCCATGCTGATGGCGATGATTGCCGGGATCCTGACGAACCTGTTCGGTTCGGAGCCTGAACCCGCGTCCACGCCCGCGCCGAAGGCCCCGGCCTTTTCGATGGCCGCACCGCCGAAACAGGCCGCGACCGTCGGCTTCAGCATGGCCGCCCCTGTCAAAGAGGAAGAGAGCTGCTGCAGCTCCGGCTGCGGCTGCGAAACGGAGACGAAAAAGCGCTTTTCGATGGTCGGCGCGCTGCGCTATGCCTTTGTGACCCTGCTAGGCGACATCGCCAAACCGCTCTTCTGGGGGCTCATCGTCGGGGCGCTGATCACCGTGGCGATCCCCGAGGACCTCGGCACGCTCCTCGCCGAAAACAGCTGGCTTTCCTATCTCATCGTTATCGCCGTCGCCGTGCCGATGTACGTTTGCGCGACGGCCTCGCTGCCGATTGCCGCGGGGCTGATGCTCTCTGGGGTGAGCGCCGGGGCGGCCTTCGTCTTCCTGAGCGCGGGCCCCGCGACGAACACCGTCACCATCGGTGTCGTGAAAAAGATGCTGGGAACAAGGGCCCTCGCCATCTACCTGGGCACCATCACCGTGGCCAGCGTCGTTTTCGGGCTCATGCTCGACTGGCTCTTCATCCGTGCCGAGATCGACCCGAAGGCGTTGGTGCACCTGCATGAAGAGGCGGGCATCATTGCCGTCGCGTCGTCGCTGCTGCTTTGGGGGCTGGTGCTCTACTTCCTCGCCAAACCGTGGTTCCGCAAAAAAGAGTCATCGTGCTGTTCGGGGGAGAGCTGCTGCAGCTGAGTCTTGATTAAATCAAGAAAGATTGATATAGTTTCGCCTGATTCAAACCCAAGGATGTTCCCATGCTGACGGCGGCCCTGCTCTTTCTTCTTACCCTTCTTTTCGTCATCTGGCAGCCCAAAGGGCTCCAGATCGGGACGACGGCCGTCATCGGTGCCGTCATTGCCGTCGTCCTCGGCGTCGTCAGCGTCGATGACGTTTGGACGGTGACGGGAATAGTCTGGGATGCGACGCTCGCCTTTATCGGGATCATCCTGCTCTCCCTCGTCCTCGACGAGATCGGCTTCTTCGAGTGGGCGGCGCTGAAGATGGCGAAACTCTCCGGCGGCAGCGGGAACAAGATGTTCGTCTACATCCTGCTGCTCGGCGCCCTGGTGGCGGCCTTCTTCGCCAACGACGGGGCGGCGCTCATTCTCACGCCGATCCTGCTGGCGAAGATGAAGCACCTGCGCATGAACCCCGTCGCCGTGTTCGCATTCCTGATAGCGGGGGGCTTTATCGGCGACAGCGCCTCCAACCCGCTGGTGATCTCCAACCTTACCAACATCGTGACAGCGGGCTATTTCGACCTCGGCTTCTGGGAGTATGCACAGGCGATGTTCCTGCCGAACCTTTTAAGCATTATCGCTTCGATCATTGTGCTCTGGATCTATTTCCGCAAAGATATCCCGCTCAAGGTCGACGTCTCCGAACTCCCCGAACCTTCGTCGGTCATCAAGAATATGACGATGTTTAAGCTCAGTTGGGGTTTTCTCGCCCTGCTGATGGCGGGCTACTTTATCGGCGACCGCTATGACCTCCCTGTTTCCCTCTTCGCCCTGGGGGGGGCGGTTATTTTCCTCTTCATCGCCAACTACTACAAGGCGGTCAAACCCGTTATGACCGTCAAGGCGGCGCCGTGGCAGGTCGTCTGGTTTTCCATAGGCCTCTACGTCGTTGTCTACGGGCTGAAAAACGCGGGGCTGACCGATTACCTGGCCGATGCCGTCACGGCGATGGCGGCGCAGGGAGAGGCGGTGGCGGTCATCGGGACCGGTTTCCTCTCCGCCGGTCTCAGTGCCGTCATGAATAATATGCCCACCATTATGATCATGGACATCGCTATCGCCGACGCGGGACGGGACGCCCTGGCGTACGCGAACATCCTCGGGGCCAACCTGGGGCCGAAGATGACGCCGATCGGCTCGCTGGCGACCCTGCTGTGGCTGCATGTCCTTGCCAATAAAGGTGTGAAAATTGGGTGGGGGGAGTATATGAAAGTCGGCCTTGTTATTACGCCGCCTGTTTTGTTGGCGGCGTTGGTTGGGCTGTTGTTTTAGATGTTTATTGTTCCCTTTCTTCTTTGCTCGCACAAAGAAGAAACCGAACCCGAAAGAAGAAAGTGCGAAAGGCTGCCGCTTTCGGGATATTCCATTCTCTTGTTATCCGCTCGACACGCTAATTTGCGCTTCGGCCTTGACGGAAGAAGCGGATTGCCGCATGCTTCTCTTAACTCTTAACTCTTAACTCTTAACTCTTAACTCTTAACTCTTAACTCTTAACTCTTAACTAGATCGTATCGATACTCATCAGGGTCATTGTGCCCAGCAGGAAGAGGTTGATCCCCCGGAAAAGGGTACTGGCGCGTTCCGCGGTGAGCTGTCGGAAGGGGATGCGTCCGCCCGCGGCGGCCGTGGCGGCGGCCAGTGCTGCCAGCAGTAGAAGGATGGCGGAGCTTCTGATCCCGAAGATCGCCGCGGTGTAGAGGGCGCAGAAGATGGTGAGCATCCACCAGACGCAGAGCACCCGTCGAAACCCGGTCTCGCCGAAGATCTCGACGGCCGTCGGGAAGCCCGCGGCGCGGTAGTCGGCGTCGTGTTTGGCCGCGAGGAGCCAGAAGTGGGGGACCTGCCAGACGAAAAAGAGCAGCCCCAGCGCAAAGAACTCCGGATCGGCGAGGCTCCGCCCTGCGGCGAGCCAGCCGATGGCAGGGGGGATCATCCCCAGCAGGCCTCCCGGTACGACGGCGAAGGCCGAATAGCGTTTGAGGATGGTGTAGACGCCGTTGTACCAGAAAGGGACGAAGAGGAAGAGCAGCAGGCCCGTCGTCTTCAGGGTGGCGGAGATCAGGAGCGTCCCCAGGGCGATCAGCGCCAGTGAGACGGCCAGTGCGGCATCGGGATGGACCCGCCCAGAGGGGATGGGCCGCCGTTTCGTGCGTTTCATCTTGCTGTCGCTCTCCCACTCCTGGTACTGGTTCAGCGCCGAAACGCCCAGGGCGAGGAGCAGCACGGCCAGCGTCGAGGGGAGAAGCGGCGCAAGATCTCTGCCGCCGCCCAGGGCGAAGCCGAAAACGGCGGAGAGCGTCACCGCCGCCGAGAGGCGGAATTTGGTCAGTTCCATCAGTGTGCGAATCATTTGAGCTCCTTCATGTAGGTGACGAGCGCTTCGATCTCCTCAGCGGAGAGCATCTTCCCGAAGGGGGGCATAAGCCCCGGCGCAAAGCCTTCGACGATGTCGGCGTTCGGGGTTTCGACGGAGCTGCGCAGGTACGCTTCGTCGGCCGTTACCTCGCGGTTTTTGCCGTCGGTGACGACCGTCAGCTTGCTGCCATAGAGGCCTTTGAGCGTCGGACCGAGCTTTTTCGAACCGTCGAGACTGTGGCAGGCGCCGCACCCTTTTGCATTGAAGAGGGTCGCCCCGTCAGGGGCGGCAGACGCCTCCTGCGGTGCGGTCGGTTCGGCTTCCGCCGGTGCGGGTGCTGCGGCCGGCTCCATCGTTGGCGCTGCGGCGGGAGCGGCCGTCTCGGGGGCCGCACCGCCGCCGTTTTGCTCTTTGATGAAGGCCACGAGCGCCTTCAGCTGCTCGGCGTCGATCTGGCCGGAGAGGTCGGGCATGACGCCATCCGGGAAGCCCTCGGCCACGTCGGCGCCCGGTGCGCGGATGGCACGTTCGAGGTAGGCGTCGTCGACGACGGTCCGGCGCGTTTTGCCGCCCGTTGTCACGGTGACTTCTTTGCCGAAGAGTCCCGCAAAAGAGGGACCGACGATAACCGAACCGTCGAGGCTGTGGCAGGAGGCGCAACCCAGCGTTTTGTAAAGCATCTCCCCTTTGCTTTTGGGTGCGGCCGTGTCGTGGGGGCTCAGCTTGTCGCTGGCGTACCACGCATCAAAATCCGCCGTCTTCATGACCTCGACTTTCGTGAGCATCTTTGCGTGTCCGACGCCGCAGTACTCGGCACATTCGATGTCATACCTTCCCGGTTTTGTGGCATTGAACCAGATGTGCGTTTTACGCCCGGGAACGACATCCTCCTTGACCCGGAAAGCGGGGACGAAGAAGCTGTGCAGGACGTCGCCGTCGGGCGCACTCATGATCAGCTTAACGTTTTGGCCGACGGGAACGTAGAGTTCGTCGGTCTGTTTGCCGTTGGGATAGGTGAAAGTCCAGGACCAGCGCTTGCCCAGCACGTCGATGGTGAAGGCGTCCTTGGGCATGGTACGCAGGTCCCGGAAGGAGGTGTAGCCGTAGTAGAAGATGACGAAGAGCAGGATCGTCGGGATGACGGTCCAGGCGATTTCCAGCCCCAGGTGGTCGCGAATGTTGCGGATCTCCCCGGGCTCGACACGACTGTGGTGGTAGCGCACGATAAAGAGGAGCATCAGGCCGGCCACGAGGACGAACATGGCGATGGAGATGCCGGTCGTGATCCAGAAGGCCCGGTCCACGTCGGCGGCGTAGGTGGAAACGTCTTGATTGAATCCTTCGAGCATGCCTTCTCCTTTTTATGAGTGGGCCACGTCGATACCGACGATGACGAAAAAGACCAGTAAGATCACGAGAGCCATGCCCACATACCCTTTGAGGTACGCGGTCTCGCTGCGCAGGTGCATGTAGTACGCGGCGACCAGGGCCACCTTCATGGCGGCGATGAGCAGCTGGATGCCAACCGTGCCGCCGACGGCAAGGGGGAGGAGCGAGGGCTGCACGAAGGTCAGCAGCGTCAGCAGCAGCAGGCCGCCCAGCACTTTGGTATAGAGGGCGACGGAGGGGGTGGCGTGTTCCATCTCAGACTCCTATCATGTAAAACAGCGGGAAGAGGATGATCCAGACGAGGTGGACGAAATCCCAGTAGAGCGTCACGTTCTTCATCACGATGGTGTGCTCGGGCCGGATGCCGCCGGAGCGGATCAGCAGGAGCACCCAGCTCATCAGCGCCACGCCGGCGATGACGTGCAGGCCGTGCAGACCCGTCATGACGAAGTAGAGGCCGAAAAAGAGGATCTCGCCTCTGTCCAGGGCGTCAAGTACCCCCGAACCGGGGTAGATGCCCCGGCTGATCTCCATGTTCCACTCGACGGCCTTGATCCCGAGAAAGATAAGGGCCATCAGGGCGGTCGCGCCCACGAGCAGGACCGCGGCGCGGACCCTGCCCCGGCGCAGCATCATCGTACCGAGCCCCATGGTGTAGGTGCTGATGAGCAGGATCATTGTATTGGTGCCGCCCAGCCAGACGTCGAGGTGGCCGGAGGAGGCGACATAGCTCTCCGTGTGGCGGTAGAAGTAGATGGCGAAGAGCAGAAAGAGTGTCCCAAACATCATCGCCTCGGTCATCAAAAAGACCCAGAACCCGAACTTGGCTCCGCCGTAGTCATTGTGAAAGTCGACGACGGGATGGGGCTGTCCCTGTGCGTCGTATGCCATTTCCTGTTGCATCAGCGTATCCTCCGGAAGTTTTCATCGAACTGCACGAGGGGCTCGCCCGCCTCGTACTCATAGGGCTCGAAATCCACGTAAGGGATCTTGGGGAAGTTCTCCAGCGGCGGGGGCGAGGGGATGTGCCACTCCAGTGTCGTCGCGTTCCAGGGGTTTGGACCGGCGTCGCGTCCCGAGCGGAGTCCCCGGTAGAAGGTGTAGACGATCATGACCAGGCCGGATGCTATCAGCAGCGCCCCGACCCCGGAGATCTGGTGGTAGACGGTGAAATCGGGCAGATAATCGAAATAGCGGCGGGGGTTGCCGAAGAAGCCGGCGAGGAACATCGGGAACCAGAGCATATTGAACCCGACGAAGGCGAGCCCGAAGGCGATGCGCCCCAGCCCCTCGTCATAGAGCTTCCCGGTGATCTTCGGGTACCAGTAGTGCAGCCCCCCGATAAACATAAAAATGACCCCGCCGAGAATAGTGTAGTGGAAATGGGCCACGACGTAGTAGGTGTCGTGCAGGTGGATGTCCGGGCCGATGGCGCCCAGGGTCAGGCCCGTCAGCCCGCCGACGGTGAAGTTGATGATACTCCCCAGGATCCAGAGCATCGGCGTGGCGAGGACGATGGAGCCTTTGTACATCGTCGCTACCCAGTCGAAGATCTTTACTCCCGTGGGCACCGCGACGAGGAAGGTGAGAAAGGAGAAGATGACCCGGGCCAGGTCGCTCATGCCCGAGGTGTACATGTGGTGGCCCCAGACGAGGTAGCCGATGCCGGCGATGGAGGCCGAGGAGATGGCGATGGCGTGGTAGCCGAATATGGTGCGGCGGGTGAAGGCGGGCAGCACCTCGGAGACGATGCCGAATCCCGGAAGGATCATCAGGTAGACCGCCGGGTGGGAGTAGATCCAGAAGAGGTGCTCGAAGAGGACCGGATCGCCCCCCTTCGTCGGGTCGAAGATCCCTATTCCCAGGGTGCGTTCAAGGATGACGAGCAGCAGGGTGATGCCCACGACCGGGGTCGCGAGCACCTGGATCCATGCCGTGGCGTAGAGTCCCCAGATAAAGAGCGGCATCTTGAAAAACCCCATGCCGGGGGCGCGCAGCCGGTGGATGGTGACGATGAAATTGAGCCCCGTCAGGATCGACGACAGGCCCAGGATAAAGGCGGCGCTCAGCGTCGAGAGTACATGCGCGTCGGTGCGGATGCTGTAGGGGGCGTAGAAGGTCCAGCCCGTGTCGGCGAACCCGTGCCCCGTGACCAGGGAGGAGATCCCCAGGATTACGCCGAGGACGTAGAACCAAAATGAGATGAGGTTGAGCCGGGGGAAGGAGACGTCGTGTGCGCCCAGCATCAGCGGCAGCAGAAAGTTGCCGAGGGTCGCGGGGATCCCGGGGACGATGAACAGAAAGATCATCGTGACGCCGTGGAAGGTGAAGAGTTCGTTGTAGGTCTGCGGTTCAAGGAACTGGGCCCCGGGCGCGAAAAGCTCCGCGCGCATCGTCAGCGCGGCGCCCACCGCCAGGAAAAAGAGCGTAAACATCAGCGTCATATACATCAGGCCGATGCGCTTGTGGTCGATGCTGAAGATCCACTGCAGGACGGGGTTGCGCAGATGGCCGAACATGGTATGGGTTTCATGATAGAAGCTAGGCATTGTTGTCCTCCATGGAACGCTTTTTTCTGCCGGAGAGCACCAGGTAGAGGAAGAAGCCGGCCAGGATCAACGTCAGGGCGATGGCCCCGAACTTTTCGGCGGCAAAAACGTAGGTTTTGTTCTTCGGGTCGAAGGCGAAGCAGAAGAGGAGCCCCTTGGCGATGGTGGGGCGCACTTTTCCCTGTGAGGCTTCCATCAGGGCCATCTGGATATCAAAGGGGAGCTGCTGGATTCCGTTGAGGTAGCGGGTAATCTTCCCTTGGGGCGAGAGGGCGACGAGCACGGCGGGGTGGACATACTCTTCCATGCCGTTCGGTCCGACCTGTTTTTCGTATTGGAAGCCGACGGCATCGGTCACCTTTCGGATGTTTTCGTCGCTGCCGGTCAGGAAGGTCCAGGCGGCGGGATCGAAGGGACGGGGCATGGAGGCGAGGAGGTTCGCCTTTTTCTTGGCTGCGTCGGCAGGCCCCTCGTCGGGGTTGAAACTGAGGGTGATGATCTTATACTCTTTGCCTTCGGCCAGTTTGACCATCGTGAGGTTTTGGGCGAGGTCGTTGAGCTGGGGGGTGCAGAGGCCGGGACATCCGTAGTAGTTGAGGGTGAGAATGGCCGGTTTGCCGTCCATGACCTCCCCGAGCGTGACACGGTGCCCTTCGTCATCGACAAAGGGGACATCCAGCGGCAGCTGTCCGGCGGGATGTTCGATCATCCCCAGCGTGGGCGGCGTATCGGCGTAGCCTGCCGCGGCACAGAGCAGAATGCATGCGAACCAGTAGAGCGGCAGCGCAATTGGGTAGGTCTTTTTTCGTCGTATGCCGGCGGACATGGGATGGTCTCCTTGTGAACAACGTCGAAATGATGGTCGTGATAGAGGCCTTATAGTCGTCGGCCCGATAAAACTGCTGGATTCCCCTCCGGCATTTTCGGGTAGAAAATGCATGTTTTTGATCCGGAAACCGGAATGGCATTATTCGGATTTCTAATACTATGCTAACGAGAAAAACCAAAAGAAATCTTTGGATTTTTGTCTAGTTTCGGTCCGCCCCGTTTCGTTTCAATCCGAAAGAGGGCTTAGATCGTGCAGTGGTCCTTGTGGATCTCCCTGCTTTTGGGAAAGGGGTCGATGGAGAGGAGGAAAACGGGGAGCAGCAGCAGGTCGGTGGCGAGGGAGAGCGTAATGAGCTCGGCGCCGAACTTGCCGATGTCGCGCAGGCTCGCGATCGACGTCATCATCAGCGACGCGAAGAAGATGACGAGGACGAAGGCGCCGATGACGACGGGGACGGCGCCGTAGAAGAAGGTGATCTCCAGGGCGTGTTTGCGGCTGCGTCCGAAGAAGCGGGCGCGGAAATACTTGAAAGCAAAATGGACTGTCGCATCGGAACCGAGCCCGACGGAGATGGACATCGCGATGAGCATCTCGAGGTTGACGGGGGTGTCGAGCAGTTCCATCGCCAGACCGAACCAGGCGATGGGGATGGCGTTGGTGATAAAGCCGATGTAGATCATCCGTCCCGACCCGAAGATGATCCCCATGATCAGACCGATGATGACGAGGGCCGTAAAGAGCGAGGCGGCCAGCACGACGATCTGCTGCTGTTTGGCGCTGCGCACGAGGGTCTGGACGTCGCTGAAGTGCAGGGGGAGCGCCCGGTAATCGCGCAGGTAGGTCAGCAGCGCCGCCGTATCGACGCCGGGCTCCATGAAGAGCGTGAGTTTGAGCGTCTGTTTTTCGTCGTCGAAGTAGCGCTGGTTGAGGTCATACATGTCGATAAAGAAGAGCGCGCGTAGGATCGCCTGGTCGTCCATTGGTTCGTCGGGGGCTTCGGCCTGGTGAATGAGGCGCAGCAGCGCGGCGACGCTGTCGACCCGGTCAACACTGGCGAAGCGGCCTGTCAGCTCCGAGGCGAAGGTGTCGATCTTGGCCACGGTGGCGGGGTCGATCTCCTCGAACGGTACGGTAAGCACGAGGGTGCGGCCGCTCTGGCCGGGGGAAAGGAGCAGGTCCGCGCGGGTCAGGAAGAGGCTGAGCCCCAGCAGCAGGATACCGATGGTGACGAGGTTGAGCAGTCGCAGGAGTTTGGGATTGTAGTCCAGTTCCCGGCTGACGAAGTAGTAGACGGGACGCGTAAAACGCACGCGGGGGTGGCGCACCCGGAAATAGCTGAGTAGGGCGATCAGCAGCGTCGTGTTGAGCAGCAGGGCGATGAGGGAGGCGCCGATGATGCTGATGCTGAGCATCCGGACGATTTCGTTCTCGGAGAAGAGCAGCGTTCCCAGCCCCACGGCAGTGATAACGGTGGTCCAGAGTGCCGGCGTCACCGTACGGTTGAGGGATTTGAGCAGGGCCCGGTGGGAGTCGTCTCGGTACTGTGTCACGTGCCACCGGTAGTAGAAGTAGAGATAATCCACCAGGGCGATGGCGATGATAATGAGCCCCAGGGCGAGATGCAGTTCGTGCAGTCCGGTGATGAGGTAGACGAGTTCGAAGGTGAAGAGGAGGGTGCCCGAGACGACAACGATCGCGGCGAAGGCGGAGACGTAGTTGTGAAAGATGATCCGGAAAAAGAGTATGACGGCCAGGATGATCAGGCACAGATACAGCAGGGTCTGCCGGTAGCTGAAGCTGCTGTCGGTTTCATCGAGCGTATACCCGAACGGGATGGAGAGCTGTGTCCCGGCCAGCCGTTCGTCCCCGTAGAGGTAGAAATCGAAAGCGCCGAAGTCCTCCGTGACGTAGCGGCGGTAGGCGTCGGGCAGGGCCCGGATAAACGCATACGCCTGGGCGGCATTGAGTTCGGAGAGGGGAAGGGCCTTGATGAGCGACGAACCTTCGGTTGCCTTGTCGTTGTAGATGTAGCGGCTGCTAAAGAGCGAATCGACGTGCCGTACCCCTTTCATCTGTGTCAGCTGCGTATGGAGCGCCGCCAGTTTTGACTTGGTGTCGTCATCGAACCGGTCGACGTAGACCCGCAGATGCTGCACATTCTCGGGCACGATTCCCAGGGCCTTCGTCATGGCAAGCTCCTGCGAACCCCCCAGCCAGAACCGTTCGTCGCTGAGAACAAAACTGAAACGCCCCAGGGCGAGCGTCAGCAGGGCTAGCAGCAGAAAAAGCCCGATCACGGCGGCGCGATTACGGGTGATGAAGGTGACGTAGCGGCTGACTTTGGGGGTCTCTTGGTATCTCATGGCTGCTTCTTTTTGTCGAGGATGAGGTAGGGGCGTTTGTCGACGCCGATCTGCTCCGCTGCCTTCTTGATGCGGGCGACCTTGACGTGGATGATTGGCGGGGTAAGGCGGTTGAGTTTGGGCAGGGGGGCGCGCCTCAGCATATAGTCGAGCATCGCCTCTTTGGGACGGGGGGCGTTGTAGATGGCGTTGATGACGGCCCCGGACTTGAACATGGGATGGGCGTAGAGAAAAAAGTAGTAGTGGTAGCGCCGCTGCATCTTTTCGTTTTCTGTAATCATGCCGACAAAATCCCGCGAATGGGGGCAGCGCGGATCGATAAAGGCGTAGACGTCCGTCGGCCCTTTTCCCAGTTCGATGGCGTCGCCCTTGATGTCAAAGAGAAGGGGCAGCACTTCGCTCAGCGGTTTTTTGATGGTTGCCCCGGCGGCATAGGGGGCGGTGAACAGCAGGACCGAAAGGAGGCTGAACAACAGAAATTTCATGCTTAGTGACGATTATAGTATACCTTCTTCCCATTTGTCTGTATAAATAGAACAAATAGGTGGCAGCGGAGGGGTTTCGTTAACCTAAAGTGCTACAATAATAGGCAATTTAAACGGCTGCAGGAGAGAGTATGGATCAAGTTTACAACCTGGCGATCATCGGGGCGGGCCCCGCCGGAATCGCTGCCGCGGTAGAGAGCTATCTGCTGGGGATGCGCGACATCATCATCCTGGAGAAGGGGCAGAGCCATAACGAGACGATCCGCAAGTACTACAAGGACAACAAGCGCGTTGACAAGGATTGGCAGGGGCAGAAGGTCGAGCTTGACGGCAACATCTATTTTATCGACGGTACAAAAGAGAGCACGCTTGATTTTTTTGATGAGGTGCTGGCGAAGCACTCGGTAAAACTGCAGCCGCAGACGGAGGTGCAGAAAATCGTCAGAGGCGACGACGGCATCTTCGACGTCATGGTCCCCGGCGGCAGCATCCGCGCGCGCTACGTCGTCGTCACCATCGGCCGGATGGGCAAACCGAACAAACCCGATTACAAGATCCCGCCCGCGATCCGCAAACAGGTCAACTACACCCTCGACGATGTCGGTGAGGGCGAGAAGATCCTCGTTGTCGGCGGGGGCGATTCGGCCGTCGAGTACGCCGTCGACCTGGCCGCGAAAAACGACGTAGCCATCTGCTACCGCCGCGCGACGTTCCGCCGGGCCAACCCCACGAATCAGACCGACATCGCCAACGCCATCGCCCACGGCGAGGTGCGCCCTATTCTCAACACGAACATCGAAGGGCTTGAAGAGGATGCGGGCAAAGTGAAAGTCCTCTTCGAAGAGCGCGAGCCGGAGAGTTTCGACCGCGTTATCTACGCCATCGGCGGGACGACGCCGAGCGCCTTCCTTACCGGTTCGGGCATCGGCATCGAAGAGGGGTGCCCGGTCCATGACGAGAACTACGAAAGCGACGTCCCGGGCATCTTTGTCGCCGGGGACATTACCCAGGAACGCGGCGGCTCCATCGCCCTGGGGCTTAACCACGGTTTTTATATCGCGCGGCACATCCTCGACAACGACAAAACGCTGCGGCGCGATGACGATGTCATCAAGCGTCTCGATTAAGGGTCCCTGTAGAAGCTGAAACGAGCAGAAAATGATCCGTTCTCTAGAGGAGAATAAATCCGAAAACGGTATTGGTTGATTGCAAAAGAGGTTATCAAATTACGAGGTGAGAGAAAGAAAGCGTGGTGAGGTAATGAACTCCTAGAGTTAAAACATTCAACGAGACCGGTTTTTCATCTGCTGAACGCTCTTTCTTTCCCGAAGGAAGATGTTTCCGCTTTTGCAGCGGAAACATCTAAGATAGATACCTGATCTGATTATTTAAAATAGAAGCGGGTGTCGATCAGATTCGCTTCCGTAGAGCCTGTGGTCGCGGCTTCATCATAATTGCCCCACAGAAGTTGCTGGTTTGGTGCAGCACCGCGTCTACAGTCAACGCTATCACCTGAACCGCCTGTGCCTCTGATCTCGAGAACCAGGTTTGAAACACCGTCATAGTGGAATGGCTTTTTCAGAGTGATGCCTACCCAGTCACCCGCTTTCACTGCAGGGGTGTTGATCATACCGGAAAAGACAAGGGTTTTATCTGTCATAAGGTTGTCTGCGAAAACACTTGATAAATCCATGGAAGTCGTGTGCGCCATGGTGACGTCGTAATCAAAGCCTGAATCCGCAGGATTGTCGGTGTTGGCTCTACACTCGATACGGTTGATCGTACCTGCAGATCCCAGTTGGTAAGCGCTGTAAAGCTGTTGCATAGAACCTACCGTGGCCCAGAACGGGAAGGCTTGTCCACTATTGCTGGTAGACATGAGAACATTTGTCGTTGCGCCGTTGAAGCGGAATTTGGCATTGTTGACATAGCCGTCTACCGTGCCTGTAGCGGTGTTAATGCCATAAACACGCTGGCTGCCCCCCATATCGACCGCTTCGGCATAGTTCAGACCCCCCTGTCCGATGGACGTTGTGAAATCGACGACAAGGTTGTCTGTCCCGTTATAGTTGAAGCTGCCGTCCAGAGGAATCCATACCCATCCGCCGGCAGGAATGCCGGCCGGGACATGGACGGTGACATCCTGTGCAACGGTTACAAACTTATCGGCGTTGTCGGCAAATGTCGCCGAAAGAACGTTAGATGATGCATGCCCCATTTTAACGGTCATCGTATAGTTCCCTTCAACGGAGAGTTTGTTCAGCCGCAAGGCATAGCCGGTAATGGGACCGGAACCGTTGATATCGGCTGCCATGTACATGTTCTGTAAATGGAGATTTGCTCCTGTCGTCAATGGGTAGGCATGGTCCAGACCCGTGCCGTAGTACTGGGTGTTGTCCCCGCCGCTGAATGCGAATGTCGCTTTCAGCAGAGTCCCATCAAGACCGGTGGCTGTCGGTGAAACGGCGCCAAAATTATAGGCCCTGCGCGGCTCTGGCCTATCACCTCTCTGGGCATAGAGGTTGGCTGAACATGCTGCGCTTCTTTCAAACTCAATGACAAGGTTGTCTTTACCATTATAAGCAAACGGTTCATCAAGCGTGATGTCGAATGCTTCTCCCGCATTGCCGGCCGGGATGGTCAGTGTTCTGTTGTCGAAAACAGTCTGCAGTGAACCATAGCCATTTTCTACGTTGTCAGCGTAGGTGGCTGTCAGGTTCGATTCGCCGCTATGTCCCAACCTGATGGTCATCTGCGGACACGAAATCGCGGCGGGTTCGTCGTAAAAATAGTAAAGAGAGATCTTCTCTATATTACCCGAGCCCTCGATTTCCGAAGCCAGATACAGGTTCTGATACTTTTGATAGGCATCATCATTATTTAGCGGGTACCTATTGCCTGATGTCACGCTGTCAACGACCGTTTTCAGGAAAACCCCTGCCGGTGTTGACGATCCGCCACCGCCGCCACATGCCGTCATGGCCACGATGGCCGCCGCTGATACGGCTGCCGTTAGCATTTTGCTTACCAAATTCATCATGTACTCCTTATATGATTTTGGTCGTGTTTTCATTACCTATTAACCATTCTACACCTTTACATATTGAGATTGCTTAAATAGAAAATAATAGTAAACATTAAGAATAGAAAAATTTTATATCATTAAAATAAATTATTATATATTTATAGGAAAAAGTTTTATGGAAAATAGGGAGAAAAACGGCTAGCGTTGTGTCCATTAGACCGATGGTTTTTGGGGGTAGTACTCTTTAGGCAGCAGCAGAAACGATATTCCGCTGTTAGTAGAACACCGCCGAAGTATACCCGACGACGTTGCTCGTATCCTTCGTAGCCCAGCTGCTGGTGCGGTAGTCGAGGAGTTTGACGTTGAGGTCGTCGTTCTGCGCGGCGATCAGCACCCCCTCCACTCCGATGGCACCGCAGGCTTCGCATCCCGAATGCATCATGGAAGGTTCGCGTTTGTCAATGGCGTTCAGACAGATATTGTCGAGCCTGTTCGCCTCCTCCTCCGTATAGAAGTGGCTCAGATCCGTACTGATGACGACGACGTTCTCTTCGTCTTTGAGCAGATCGGTAATGATGACGCCGAGGGTTTTCGGATCGAAGGCGCCGTAGACCATCTCCACGACCTCAAGTTGTGGGGCATAATGCTTGATAAAAGGCATCTGAACCTCCGTCGAGTGTTCCATGTGCATCGCCGGCTCGAACGCAAGCCCGTAGGTCTCCTTAAGATGCTCGGCATACGCCCTGTCAATGGTCAGCGACCCCAGCGGAGTGGAGAACTCGTCGAAGAGGGAGACGCTCATCCCGTGAAAGGCTACCCGGTGGGACGGTCCGATGACGATGGCGCGTTTGGCGCTGCTGTGGCGCAGCTGCTCGAAGGCCAGGTGCGCAGTGAAGCCGGAGTACATGTACCCCGCGTGGGGGACGATCAGCGCCCGCGGCGTTTCGGGGACGTCGACGTTCCCCATCTCTTCGAACGCTTTGAAAAAGCGCTCGATCTCGGAAGCCTGGGCCGGGTAGAAGGAGCCGGCATGTGCTGTAGTGCGTGCGCTCATAGCACACCTCCTGTTTCAAGCGGGGCATCCTCGAAATGCTCCGCCTGGTAGGTGAAGATCTCGGGATGGTGGTTGAGGACGTCCGTCCCCAGGCCGGCCTTGAGGCCGAGGTGGGCGAAGAAGGCATCGAAATCGGGCAGCTCCTCCCAGACCTGCGGCAGGAAGGTTGCGCTGCGTCCCCCCAGCTGCAAAATGACCCCGTCGACGTTCGGGCGGATCTTGCGCCGGAGGTCTTCAGTATCGTTGTAGGGGAGGTTCTCCGGCACGCTCAACAGCGAAACTTCGACACTGCAGCGGCGGTATTCTCGGTCGGTCAGTGATGAAAAGCGGGGGTCGCTGAAGGCCGCCGATTTGGCGTTGGCAATGACGTCCTCGTAGAGTGAGGAGTGCGGGACGATGGAACCGATACAGCCGCGCAACGCCTTCCCCCCGATTTTGAGGGTGACGAAGGTGGCGCGCGGTTCGTCCAGTTCCGGGAATTGTGCAACCAGTTCGGCTTTATGAAATGGGAAAGGTTCGCCGAACGCCGATGTGATCGCTGCGCGTGCGAGCTGCAGCAGGAGGGTCTGAAGCGTCATAGCCGTCTCCTTCATGCCATATCTGATGATTATAGCACAAAAAATGTTACCAGGTGTAACAGGCTAGCCGTGCAGCTCCTCTGCCGGCATTTGAACGATATGGAGCAGTTTGATGGCGATCATGACGACGATGACTTCGAAGAGCGAAGCCAGGATCAGCGCGTAGTAGTGGAGCTTGTCGATGCTGTTGTTGGTGTAGGCGAGGGTCGTAATGGCGATGAGGAGCGTCAGGGGCATGGCGTGGCTGAGGCCGATGCGCAGGGCGTCGCGCCACCCCATTGCCGGGGCGAAGATCTGTGCGGCGATCAGGCGGATTGCGATCATCAGGAAGGTGACCATCAGGGCTTTGGCAATTAGCCCCTCCATCATCAGTGCACTGAGATCGAACGTTGTGCCGATATAGATGAAAAAGAGGGGTACGAGAAAGCCGAAGCCGAAACTGCCGAGTTTCTCCGGAAGCTCATGTTTATGCTCGAAAAAGGTGGGGATGAACATCCCCGCGATAAAGGCGGCAAAGGCCAGTTCGAGGTCGAGGTAGAGCATGATGGCCACCAGCAGGAAAAGGATGCCGATGGAGAGGCGGACGTCCTGTTCTCGGTTGTCCACGTGGGGCATCAGCATCGTGGCGACTTCGGGAAACCACCAGAAAAAGAGCTGCAGCAGCTTGAACAGCAGCATGATAATCACGATAAAGAGGATGAGCGAACCGATGGTCTTGAACAGTCCGATGCCGTCGCCGTACTCGAGCGCGGCGGAGGAGACGGTCAGGATGGCGATAGAAACGACCTCACCGATCCCGCCGGCGAGCATGGCGAGGCCCAGCCATTCGGCTTTGCCGTACTCCTTGTTGAGGGCTGCGACGAGGCCGACGGAGATGAGCGGCAGCAGGACCATGAAGATGCGGCCGAGATCAAAATACCAGACGGCGATGCCGGAGAGGGCATAGAGGGCCGCGAGGTAGAGGGTGATGCGCCTCAGAACGGTGCGATCCAGACGCCAGAAGGTGCGCAGATTGATCTCCATTCCGGCGAGGAACATGAGAAACAAAAAGCCCACTTCTGCAATGAATTCGAAGAAGTGGCTGCCGTGCAACAGTCCGACGAAACCGAAAAAGGCGCCGAGGATGATCTCGATCGGCGTCGTGGGGATCTTGAAGAGTTTGGCAAGGAAGGGGGAGAAGATGATGATCAGCGCCAGGGTGATAATGAGCGTGATATCATGATCCATAGGTTACTCCCCGACACGGTCCGCAACGGCGAGGCCGAGATCGCGTAGCATCTCGAGGTCGGCATTGCGGTCGCGGCCTTCGGTCGTGAGGTAGTTCCCGACGACGATGGAGTTGGCGCCGGCGGCAAAAATCTCGTGCTGCCGTTCCCCGAACATCAGTTCCCGCCCGCCTGCGACCATGATGCGCTCTGCGTTCGGAAGCATCTGCCGCGTCAGCGTGATAAGCTCCAGGGCTTCGTCCGTCGTGAGGGGGTTGGGACGCAGCGGCAGGGCCGGATTGTGGTGATAAAAATTGATGGGAACGGAGACCGGGTTCAGTTTCTGCAGGGAGGTGAGCATACTAATGCGGTCCTCCTGGCTCTCGCCCAAGCCGAAGATCCCGCCGGAGATCAGCTTGAGACCGACGGCATTGACGTTTTCGCAGGTCTCGAACCGTTCGTCCCAGGGGTGGGTGGTGCAGATCTGCGGGTAGAACTCCCGGGAGGTCTCGAGGTTGTGGTTGTAGGCTTTGATGCCGGATCGTTTGAGGGTTTCGAGCTGGGAAACGGAGGCGGTACCGTTGCAGGCGATCAGTCGCAGCCCAGGGACCTCAGCGTTGACGGATTCGGCGACTTCGCAGACGAAATCGAGGGTACGTTCGTCAAGCCCTTTGTGCGCCGTGACCAGGCAGAAGCCAAGGGCACCGGAGGCTTTGGCTGCACGGGCCTCTTCGATGATGTCTGTGACGGGCTTTTGCTTGTAGCGGGCAATATCGGCCTTATAGCGTACACTCTGCGAGCAGAACTTGCAGTCTTCGCTGCAGGTGCCGCTGTTGATGTTGCTGATGGCGCACAGAAAAACCTTCTCGGTCATGCCGATTCCCTCTCGAAACTGAAGTGTCTGGCGTGGAAGGCTTCCTCTTCCAGCGGCCGGCTGTACTGGGTGACGCCAAACGTGTCATCCGTGATCTCAAGCATAGCACATTCCGAGACCGGTTTGGAGCGCGCGCATGCCTCGCCGGGATTGAGGTAGAGCGTCCCGTTTTTAAAATCGCACTCGAAGGTGTGGGTATGGCCGAAGAGCACGATCTGGGCGTCGGGTGCCATATAAAACGGCAGGTGCATCAGTTTGAATTTCGTTTTTGCCAGTTTGAAGTAGTGGGGCTCCTGCACCAGGCTGTAGCGGTTATGGACCGCCGCGAGATGGGGGTCGTTGTTGCCGTAGACGGCAACGTAGCGTTTGCCGCAGGTTTTCAGCTGTTGGAGCATCTCCTCTTTGACGATGTCGCCGCAGTGGATCAGAAACTCGGCCCCCTCGGCCAGCAGGTGGTCGATCACCTGCTGGGAGTAGTCCACTTTTTTATGGGTATCGGAGAGCAGCCCGATTTTCACGCCTCTTCCTCAATCGGGGTGCGGTGCTTGCACTTGACGCACTCATAGACCTCTTTGCCGCGGTAGGTGCGGCGTGCGAGGACGCCGTCGCATCCCTCCTGGTCGCACTTCTTGTCGGTGGGCTCGAACTTCGAGATGAACTTGCATTTGGGGTAGTTCTCGCATCCCCAGAAGGCGCCGCGGCGCGACTGGCGGAAGAGTAGCTTGCCCCCGCAGTCCGGACAGGGGACCGCCGCCTCTGTCGGGGCTTCGAGGGGACGGGTGTTTTTGCATTTCGGGTAGGCGCTGCAGGCCAGGAATTTCCCGTTGCGGCCGCTTTTGATGACCATCGGGCTGCCGCACTTGTCGCACACCTCGTCGGTCGTTTCCGGTTCGACGGCGGGTTGCGCCTCGCTCCCCTCTTCGGCAACCTGTTCGGTGTATTTGCACTTGGGGAAACCGCTGCAGGCGATGAATTTGCCGTAGCGGCCCGAGCGCATCAGCAGCTCCGATCCGCACTCGGGGCAGTTGCGGCCGATCGGCTCGGCCATCTTGAGACTCTTGATCTCTGTTTTCCCTTTGGTGATCTCCTCCATGAACGGGAAGTAGAAGTCAATAAGAACGCTCTGCCAGTCGTGGTGTTCGTCGGCGATCTTGTCGAGGATCTCCTCCATATTGGCGGTGAAGTTCGCATCGACGATCTCCGGGAAGTGCTTCTCGAGCAGTTCGGTGACGGTAAAGGCGACTTCCGTCGGGACGATCTGGCGTTTTTCGATGTTGATATAGCTGCGGGCCTGCAGCGTCGAGATCGTCGGTGCGTACGTTGACGGGCGGCCGATCCCTTCGGCTTCGAGTTTCTTGATCAGGCTCGCCTCGGAGTAGCGTGACGGCGGCTCGGTAAAGTGCTGGGTCGGCGCGATCGACTCGAGCGCGATGCTCTGTCCCTCTTCGAGGGTCGGGAGCAGTTTGTCCTTGTCGTCGGTGCCGAGGACTTTATAAAAACCGTCAAAGAGGAGTTTGCGTCCCGTCGCCCGGTACTCGGCGCTTTCGCTTTTGAAGGTGATGGACTGCTGTTCGAAAACGGCGTCGGTCATCTGGCAGGCGAGGAAGCGGGTATAGATGAGGCGGTAGAGCTTCAGCTCGTCGGGTTTGAGGTACTGCGCGGCGACCTGCGGCGTGAAGTCAAGCATGGTCGGGCGGATCGCTTCGTGGGCTTCCTGGGCACCCTTGGCCTTCTTGCCGTAGGCTTTTGGGCTTTTGGGCAGGTACTTTTCGCCGTAGGTATTGGTGATGGTGTCGCGGGCCGCCTCGACGGCCTCTTTGGCCATATTGAGGGAGTCCGTACGCATGTAGGTGATGACCCCGGAGGTGCCGGTGGGCGTCTTCACCCCTTCATAGAGAGTCTGGGCCAGCATCATCGTTTTCTTCGGCGAGAATCCGAGCTTGCTCGACGCCGTTTGCTGCAGGGTCGAGGTCATGAACGGCGGCGGAGTGGAAGTCTTGCGCTGCTTGGTCTCGATCGCATTGACGCTGAAGGCTTCGCCGCGGATGCGCTCGGTCATCGCCTCGGCCATTGCCTGGTTCTTGATGGCGAGCTTGTCGAGTTTTTCACCCTCGTAGCTGTAGAGGTTCGCGTCGATGCCCGGGGCGAAGACGGTATCGATGGTCCAGTACTCTTCGGGCGTGAAGGCTTTGATCTCCCGTTCGCGGTCGACGATGATCTTGAGCGTCGAGGACTGGACGCGGCCGCCGGAGAGCCCTTTTTGGATCTTGGAGCTCAGCAGCGGGGAGAGTTTATAACCGACGATGCGGTCGAGCAGGCGGCGGGTCTGCTGGGCGTTGACGCGGTCCATGTCGATCTCCCGGGCCGTCTCCAGCGCGTGGGCGATGGCGGTTTTGGTGATCTCGTGGAAGACGATGCGCGGCAGGGACGCCGGATCTTTTTTGATCGCATGGGCAATGTGCCATCCGATCGCTTCTCCTTCGCGGTCCTCATCGGTCGCGATATAGATTTCATCCGCTTTTTTTGCCAGCTCCTGGATCTGTTTGACGGTGGGCGCATTCTCCTTGGAAACGCTGTATTCGGGGGTGAGCGTACGTGCTTCCTCGTCGACTTTGATGCCGAAACGGCTCTTGGGGAGATCACGGATATGCCCCTTGGAAGCGATGACTTCGTACCCTTTTCCGAGGAAGTTCTTGATGGTTCTTGCCTTGGCCGGGGACTCTACGATAATCAGTTTCAATGAGTTTCCTATATATATAGTATTGGCGATTTGAGTTCGCAAGTGTAGCGAAAAAAGTTTTAACGCCGCGAAGCCGGATGGCGAGATTAAGGCAGAGACAAGTTTGCCGCCGCCCGAAAACGGTGCAGGGCTTTGAGGGGCACGGTTCTGTATAATGGTCCGACGTCAAGAGGGAGGAAACGATGGAAACGACAGAAAAGCGCCTTATGGATGAGGCCCGGCACGAACCGGTGAAGAATGTATTTCGTCTCGGGTGGGAGTTTATCATTGTAAACCGCACCCTGGCACTGATGACAGTGGCCGCTTTTGTGCTGCTGACGCTGCTGGAGCTGGTCCCGATCGTCGGTCTGGCGGCCTCGGTGGCCGTCGGGGTTTTTGCCCAGTCCGTGCAGATCTATGTCGGGCGAGCTTTCGCGGAGGCGGCCTCCATCGACGCTTTCCTCTCCGAGGCTCGCCTGACGACGCTGAGCACCTTCCTGACCCGTTACCAGGCGCCGGCTTTCGGTGCATGGCTCGGATGGTTCGTCATCAGCATGGGTGCGTTCATCGTCTGGATGACCCTGGCACTCTCTGCGGGGTTTGATCCCGCGATGCTGGAAGAGACGATAGCGGATGAGGCCCAGCTGATGGCATTGATCGAGGCGATGGGGCTGAGCCTGCTGCCGGTGTTGCTCATCGGGATGCTGATCATCTATGTCTATCCCATCGCCCAGGGGCGGGTCATCCTCTCCGATACCTTCGGTGATGCCTTCAAGGCGGTCTTTTCGGTCTTTCTTCCCTCCGTCTGGAAAGCAGCGGCGGCGGGGGAGTATTTCCGTTTTCTCTTCGTGTTCGGATTGGCGCTTTTGGGAATAGGCATGCTCGTGGGAATGGCGATGATGCTTCTGTTCTTTATCCCTCTTCTCGGCCCGATCCTGTTTGCACTGTTGACGGCCGGACTCTTTTACGTGATGTTCCTGGTAATGGCGATTGCGAGCGTTTTGGCACGTTCGATGGTCGAAGCGTTTTAGAAACTGCAGCCTCGGTAGGCGTATTTCTCCGTCGCTTCGCGCACGGCCGCGGCGACCAGCTTCACTTCATCGACGGAGAGCTTGTGGTGGCAGGGGAGCTGCAGCAGCGCCTTGTAAAAATCCTCCGTGATAGGTAATCGAACCCCCTCATCTTTGAAAGCGGTCGTTTTGTAAAGCGGTTTGCAGCAGACGGTCGCTTCAATCCCTTCCCCTCTTATGCTGCTATAGATATCCTCTTTAGGACAGTAGAGCTGCGGGGTCAGCAGGATGGGGTAGCTTGCGGGCGCGTCGTCGGGGGTACGCTTCATGCAGTCAAAGAGAGTGGATCGCAGATGCTCGTCCAGAAGAGCGCTGTTTTCGCGGCGGCGTTCGCAGGCAGCCTCCAGGTGCTGCAACTGCTCCAGGGCCACGGTGGCGGCGAGAAGGTCCAGCGTGCAGTCGGCCCCCCGGAGGGGAAGGTCGTAGTTCCAGAGAGTGCCCGGCTGCCGGCCGCCCCGGCGAAAAAGGCGGGCATTTTGCGCGGTCGCATCGTCGTCGGTGAGCAGAAAGCCTGTAGAGCTGACGCCGTCGGGCATGAGGGGCGCGAGGGTCCAGACGGCGGAGCCGGAGGGCTTCATCGGGAGCAGGGAACCGGTAGCGTCCTCGAGCAGTGTCCGTGTGGTCGGAATCTCAAGAGAGGTCGAACGGATGCCCCCGAAGTGCGCGAAGAGCACGGCGTCTGTTTCCGTACCGACCGCCTTTTCGACGGCGGCAGCCATCAGGACGCCGTCAAGACCGATATCGGCGTAGCGCGTGCGGACACCGCTGCGGCAGAGCGCGCCGGAGCGGTGGGGCGGGGCCATGGCGTCGGTGATGATCGTCGCTTCTTTGAGGGGTGCGAGGAGCGCTTCCAATGCGGAGGAGGGGGTGTCGAAAGCAATGGCGTGGGCGCAGCCGTGGTAGGCCGCGACGGCGCTCTCCAGCCGGTCGGGTGCGTCAGGGTCGAGTGCGAAGGTACGCGTCGCGAGGGCGTCACGTTCCCTGGCCCGGGCCGAGAAGGGGATGGGGGCTGATGTGCCGCCGGAGGCGCTCATTGTTTCGGCGACTCCATAGCATCATCGAGATCGGCGTAACGGGTCTCGTCCTTGGGTTCGGGCTCCGCTTCGATCACGAAATGGCTGTGTTGCACTCCCCTTTGCAGCGTCACCGAACGCGAAGAGCGTTTGCGAAGCAGGTAGCGTTCGGTGCGGTAACCGCCGAAAAAGAGCGCTCCGAGCAGGGCCAGGACGAAACTACCGATCGCCCAGGTTTTCGTATAGGCGCTCCACTCCCCCTGCCAGACGGTTTCGATCAGCAGCAGGATGTCAAGTTCCCCCGTTACAATCATCAGCAGTCCGAGAAAAAAGAGATAGGGGGCAACGAGCAGGACAGTAAAAAGCAAAAAAGGGTTGACATAAACGGGGCTGTCCGCCATACGCGACCGTTCCAACTCCATTGCCGTCATTTGCGCTCCTTAATGCTGTAAATATATAATCATAACATAGCTGCCGTTGTCCAAACGCTTTTGACGATGCGGGGGAAATGGCGACAGACCATGCGCTATTCTTAAGCAGTTTCTAATGTATGAGGGGCTATAATTTCGGCCTCTTAACTGATGGTCCCATAGCTCAGTTGGTAGAGCACCACCTTGACATGGTGGTGGTCACAGGTTCAAGTCCTGTTGGGGCCACCATTCTTCCAAACAAAATTAAATCCCACTCTTTATCCGATCCTTTAACTAGTTTCCATAGGAAAATTCGCTAGAATCACGCCAATATTTTCGGACGTCTTCGGGTGTCCCGTGACAAAATGAATGTTAGGAACAGAGACTGATGGATGCTATTGCACTCAAACACAACGACGATATCATTGATTTGCAAACCGCCGAAGCCCTCGGAATCAGCGGGGAAGAGATCGTACTGGACAACTCGGATGACGCCCTGGAAGTGCTGCGCCACTCAACGGCGCACCTGATGGCCCAGGCGATCAATTCGCTCTACACCAATGCCAAGTTTTTCGTTGGTCCCGTTGTCAAAGACGGATTCTATTACGACTTCAAAGTCGACGAAGAGATCGGTGAAGCGGACCTGAAGAATATCGAGAAAGAGATGCTCAGACTGGCGAAGAAGAAGTATGACATCGAACGCTACGAGATCTCGATGGAAGAGGCGAAACACAAATTCGGGAACGACGAGCTGAAACTCGATGTCCTGAAACGGATCCCGGAGACAAAAGTCTCCGTCTACAAGCAGGGCGATTTCGAGGACCTCTGCCGCGGTCCGCACCTGCCGAGCGTGCGCCATATCCGTCACTTCAAACTGACGAAGATCGCCGGGGCCTACCGCGGCGGCGACAGCAAGAACGAGATGCTGACCCGTATCTACGGTGTCGCTTTCGCGGACAAAGAGACCCTCAAAGCCTACCTCGACCGTATGGCGGAGGCGGAGAAGCGCGACCACCGCAAGATCGGCAACGAGATGAAACTCTTCACTTTCCGCGAAGAGGTCGGCGCGGGCTTCCCGATCTGGCTTCCGGCCGGCGGACGCCTGCGTTCCCGCCTGGAGGGGCTGCTCTTCAAGGCACATCGCAAGCGCGGGTACGAGCCGGTCCGCGGCCCGGAGATGCTGCGTTCGGATCTCTGGAAGACCTCCGGTCACTACCAGAACTACGGCGAGAACATGTATTTCACCAACATCGACGAGATCGAGTTTGGTGTCAAGCCGATGAACTGCGTCGGCCACATCAAAGCCTATGAACACGACTTGCACTCTTACCGCGACCTGCCGTTGAAGTACTTCGAGTACGGCGTCGTCCACCGTCACGAGATGACGGGGGCGCTTCACGGGCTCTTCCGTGTCCGGGAGTTCACGCAGGATGATGCGCACATTTTCTGTACGGCTGAGCAGATCGAGGAGCAGATCATCGAGATCGTCGATTTCATCGACAAGATCATGAAGACCTTCGGGTTTGAGTATCAGATGATGATCTCCACCAAGCCGGAGAAGGCCGTCGGCGACGACGCGATCTGGGAAACGGCGACCAATGCACTCAAAACGGCGATGGACCGCAACAGCCTCTCTTACGGGATCGACGAGGGGGGCGGCGCCTTCTACGGGCCGAAGATCGACATCAAGATCACCGATGCGATCGGCCGGGAATGGCAGTGCGGAACGGTCCAGCTCGACTTTAACCTGCCGGAGCGTTTCGAGCTCGAATACACCGGTGAAGGCAACGCCAAAGTGCAGCCGGTGATGATCCATCGTGCGATTTTAGGTTCATTTGAGCGATTTATTGGTATATTGACAGAGCATTACGCTGGGGAATTCCCGATGTTCGTTGCGCCGACGCAGGTCGCGATCATCCCGATCGCCGAAACGCACAACGCTTACGCGAAGGAGCTGTCGGACGCCCTGATGGACATCGGAGCCGATTCGGAGATCTTCGACAAGAACGAGAGCCTGAACAAACGGGTCCGTACGGCGGAAAAAGGACGGGTGCCTATGATCATCGTTATCGGTGACGACGAGGTGGCCAACAAGAAAGTGGCGGTACGCGACCGCCGCGAACGGACGCAGTATGAGCTCTCAGAAACAGAGTTCATGGGGCTGATCCAGAAAAAAATTAATGAGGTACATTTTTGAGTAAAAAACAAGACCGCGTCATCATGAACGATGACATCCGAGCTCACGAGGTACGCTGTGTCGTAGACGGCGGAGAAGCACTGGGCATCGTCCCGACAGATGTCGCGATGGACAAAGCAAACGAGCTCGGACTCGATCTTGTTCTGATCTCCCCGACGGCAAAACCGCCGGTTGCGAAGATCATGGATTACGGCAAATTCAAGTACCAAGAAGAGAAGAAGAAAAAAGAGGCGAAGAAGAAGCAGGTCAAGATTGAGGTCAAGGAGATCAAGCTCTCCGTCAAGATCGCCGAGAACGACGTCGGCTACAAGGTCAAACACGCCCGCGAGTTCCTCGAAGAGGGCAAGCACGTCAAATTCCGCGTCTTCCTGCGCGGTCGTGAAATGGCCCACCCCGAAGCGGCCAAGGACGTTCTGCTGAAGGTGTGGCCGATGGTCGAGGATATCGGTGTCATGGACAAAGAACCGCGCCTGGAAGGGCGCTACTACAACATGCTCGTCCTGCCGAAAAAAGACGACAAGAAGAAATAATCCTTCCCCCGCCGCCGGCAGCCGCCGGCATCTTCCAGACACTCTATTCCAATTTAACGTTTTTTACGCTATAATCGCGTCCTCATTTTATACCTGCAGGTGTAAATGTCGAGATTACAGAAAGGATGCACGATGCCAAAGATGAAATCGGTCAAGGGCGCTGTCAAGCGTTTCAAGGTCAAGAAAAGCGGCAAAGTCAAACGCGGTACAGCGTTTCGCAGCCACATCCTGACAAAACAGGATGCCGGTACACGCCGTAAGCAGAACACGCCGAAGTATCTGACAAATACAGATGCCAAAGCCGTCAAAGAAATGATCGCGTAAGCGATCCAACAGATAACTCTCCAGCTCAGGCTGGGCAAGTCCGCACAGCGGCACCCGGAACAGTGAAACAGATGAACGGGTAAAGAAAGGAAAAGAATATGCCAAGAGTAAAAACGGGTGTCGTCAGACGCCGTCGTCACAAAAAAGTACTGAAACTTGCACGCGGTTTCTACAGCGGTCGCCGCAAACACTTCCGCAAAGCGAAAGAGCAGCTCGAGCGCAGCCTCGTCTATGCTTACCGTGACCGCAAGCAGAAAAAACGCGATTTCCGCAAACTGTGGATCGTTCGTATCAACGCGGCATGCCGCCTCAACGATATGAACTACTCTACGTTCATGAACGGTCTGAAAAAAGCAGGCATCGAGCTTGACCGTAAAATTCTTGCCGATATGGCGATGAACGACGCTGCGGCTTTCTCCGCCGTCGCTGCACAGGCCAAAGCGGCCCTGTAATCTTCCGGGGCTACGGCCCCGATTCTCTTTTTTCCCCTTTTAGACAATCTTCTGTACAATTGATGATCCTTCTTTCGAGGAGCTTCCATGACTCATGCACTCCATTCCCCTTTGACAACCCATCTCATCAACCGGCTGCGTGACGGGACAACCGATGCAGAGCAGTTCCGACGCCTGGTAAAACAGCTGACGCTGTTGCTGGCGAACGCGGCGCTTGGGGAGCATGATCTGAAGCCTGTGCTGCTGCGCACCTGGCAGGGAGAGCGCGCGTATGCCCTTGTGGATGAGTCGGAGATTGTTTTTGTGACAATCCTGCGCGCGGGGCTGCCGATGCTCGATGCCGTTATGGAACTTTTCCCAAAAGCCTCGGCCGGTTTCCTGGCGATGAAACGGGACGAGGCGACGCATGAAGCGAAGCTCTATTACGACCGTGTACCCGAATGCCGCGGCAGGCATGTCGTGATCGTCGACCCGATGGTCGCGACGGGCGGTTCGCTTAGCGATGCCGTGACGCTGTTGCAGCAAAAGGAGCCCGCACGGATCACGTCGCTGCATATCATCGCTTCCCCCGAAGGGGTGGAGAAGGTCACGGATGTTCATCCGGAGCTGTCCCTCTTCGTCGCGCAGATCGACAGGGGGCTTAGTGCGGACAAATTCATCCTTCCCGGCCTGGGCGATGCCGGCGACCGGGCCTTTAATACCCTATAAATATAGTCGCAGAATTTAACAATCCCCTCAGACGTTCTCCTATAGTATAGGATTATGTTATATCGTATTGAGGGTGTTACGTGAAACTGGGAACAGTGTTGGGATGCGCCTTCCCCCTGATGCTTATGGCTTCCGGGACGGGCAGCGACGATCTGGCGACATTGCTGGAAGAAGCGAACCGCGGGGTTGCATCGGCGGGGTTGAACCTCGACTACACTACCTCTGTCGTCTCGGTCCTCGAACATGACCAGCTGTTCCGGCTCGGGGTGAACACGCTCTTCGAGGCCCTTTCGATCATCCCCGGCGTAGAGACGAGTATCAGCCAGTTCGGGGTTAAAAAAGTGATCGTGCGGGGGCTCGACAATCCCAACACTTTTACCTTCGACAAAACGCGCCTGATACTCGACGGCGTTCCCATCGAAACCGCTTTCCTGTCAAACACCGCCACGTTCCTGGAGCTGCCCGTGGGGATCATCGAGCGGATCGAAGTACTTCGGGGACCGGCATCCGCCTATTTCGGCAGCGGGGCCTTCAACGGGGTGATCAGCGTGACGACGCGCCACAGCGCAGCGGACGGCAGCGGCCTTTTTTTCGGCGGCGGGAGTTATGCTTACCGTATGGGCGGCGGGCGCATCTTCGCGCCTTTGGGGGCGGAGACGTCGTTGCAGGCGGATGTCTACCTGCAGCGTTCGGACAAATTTCTCTATGCCGGTAACGACTTTGTGCCAGACTACATCTATGATCCGGGGAGCGGGGCCGTCCCGTTTCTTCGTGCCTCTGAAAGCAATGAGCGTCTGAACGACTACAGTATCGGGATGCATCTTCAGCACGGGGGATGGAGCCTGAAGAGCCGACTGAAAAGCAGAGAGAGCGGGAATTATTACGGGTGGAACGAACACCTGGAGCTTGACACCGATCCCCGCAATATCGAGCGGTACTTTTTGGCCGAAGGGGGGTACGAAGCGCCGGTGGGCAGTGCTACGACGCTTCATACGACGCTCGCGTACAGTTTCTACGACCTTGATGTCGAGGCCCAGGATTATTATCATGACCCGGATGCCGGGGTCTGGGTCCCCTACCGCTTCAGCGTGAACGAAAGCGAGGACAAGTTTCGGGTCGAAAGCCGTCTGAAGAGCGGGGCTGTTGAGGGAAATGCCATCGAAGCCGGTGTGCTGTGGCAGCGCATCCAGGAGCGCAGCAACGAGATCAGCGACACGATTACCCCCTACGGCGACCGTCCCGTCGTTGAAGAGGGATTACGGCGCGACAACCTTGCCCTTTATCTACGGGACAGTTGGGATGTCAGCAGGAAAATCGGTTTGCTGCTCGCCGCGCGGGGGGACTATTATGCCAAGGAGAAACGCTTCTATCCGAGTCTGCAGGTCGGCGCCCTCTATACGCCGGATGACCGCTGGCAGTTCAAGCTCAATTACGGCCATGCGTTCCGTGTCCCCTCGTGGGTCGAGCAGTATTCGGTCGAATACGGTCCTGGCGACGGCACCCGTGCGGGAAACCCGAGTCTGACTGCGGAAACGACGGAGACGTTCGAAGCGATCGCCATTTTTAAACAGGACACCAGTCAACGTCTGCAGTTCAACAGCTATTATGCGCTGCAGCGTGATGTCCTCGACATTGATGACAAACCGGCCGAAGGTGGCTACAGGAACTGGCCGTCGCGCAGCTCTGCCGGGTTTGAAATGGCTTATGATGCGATGCTGCTGGCCCAGGACCATTTGAACCTGAGCCTCTCGTATACCCACACGACCTACCAGACGGCCGGGAGCGGGATCGAGCAGCTGATGCCGACGGCGGCACTCTGGATGGCGAAGGGGTATTACGTCCACTACATGACGCCGCTCTTTTCGCTCTCCCTTTTGGCCAAATACATCGGCGAACATCCCTATAACCGCGAGTTTGAGGCACGGGCAGGGTCATCGAACCTTTCGCCCTACCTGACGCTGGATACGACGCTGGCCTATGTCAGCCCGGCGCACTGGAGCCTGATGATCAGCATGAAAAACCTTACCGATGCCGATGTGCGTTATCCCAGCTACTACTCCCGCCACCCCGAGGGGCTTCCCCGGGAGGGCAGAAACTTTCTGATTACGGCAGAGTACCGGTTTTGAAACGGCTGTGCACCTTGGCGCTTTTGTTTCCGCTGGCCTTGGCGGCATACCAGTATGAACCGGTGCTGCTCGAGACCCAGGCGAAGCTGGTACCGCGTTTTTTACGGATGAGTACGGGGGTGACGAATAACGTGGAAGGCCGCCTGGCGATCTGCGTCGTGTACGACGAGGGGGAAGCGGAGGTGGCCGATGCCTTTGCCGGCATGGTCCACGACGCCTATCCCGACGGGTGGAAAGGCGAGCAGATCTGGATCGTCAAAAGCCGGTACGGGAGCCTGGAACAGCGCTGTGCACGCAGCGAGCTCCTTTTCCTGCTCAACGCGGAAGAACCTAAGGTCTGGCGTGCTGTCTCTTTTGCGACGGCGAAGCGCAAATTGACGGTCTCCTATGAGAACCGCTACCTTGAAAACGGGGTACTCATCTCGCTGCACGTGGGTCGGAGTGTGCGTCCCTACCTCAACCTATCGCAGGCGAAGAAGGCGGGGATACACTTCAGCAGCGGGCTCAAACGCATCTCCAAATTCCTGGAGCCCCCGAGGGGGAGACGATGAAGGCGTCGATTAGCGTTCGTGCCCGCATTCTTGGCACGGTGGTCGTCTTTGCCCTGGCACTCTTCTTGCTGGTGCAGTATCAGTACGAAGTCAAGCTCAAGGGCATACTCAACGCTGCTGAACAGAGCAAGTACGAGACCGTCGCCGACACGGTGCTTCCCGTCCTGGCGGTGAACACGGCATTTGAGCTGAGGGAGGAGAACCGGCAATATATGTCGGAGCTGGTAGAGCAGAACCCGGACCTGGTGCGTATTGTTCTCCGGACGGAGCAGGCGGGGACGATCGACGTGCAGGTGCGGCAACCGCCGGAAGGTCCCGAGATCCGTCTGAAAAAGGTTCTGCCGGACCCGCAGGGCGGAAGCGCACTGGGGGAGGTGACATTCATTTTTGCCAGCCGGGTCCTCCAGATGACGGAGCATGAACAGCGGACGTTCATCGTCAGTTTTGTGTTGGTCGCGGGAGTGCTTCTGATGCTGCTGATCGTCATTTTGCATTATGCGATGCGGCCGCTCTACGTTTTGCTGGAGTGGATCCAGAATTTCAATCCCAAAACCGACGATATGAGTACGATGCCCGAGGCGTGTTGTGAAGAGGTGCGGATGATCGAGGAGTCGATGCAGCAGATGTTTGAACGTATCCGCCACTACACATCCGAGCTCGATGAACTCAACCGGCACCTGGATGAAAAGGTGCGGGAGCGCACGGACGAACTGAGCTGGACCAATACACAGCTCCAGGAGGAGATCCGCATCCGCGAAGCGGCGGAGAAGGCGCTTAAATCTGCGAACGAGCGCTTGAAGGCCCTGAGCCGCCTGGATGTACTGACCGGTATCGCGAACCGGCGTTCGTTCCAGGAGCACCTGACGGAGCACTGGTCGATCTGCGTACGCGAACATCTCCCGCTTTCGCTCATCATCTGCGACATCGACAATTTTAAACGGGTCAACGACACTTACGGGCACCCTGCCGGCGACGTCGTGATCCATACGATTGCCGAGATCCTCGGCAGCGAGATCAAGCGCGCGTCGGATCTGGTGGCGCGATACGGCGGCGAAGAGTTTGCCATCATTCTTTTCAATACGGGGCATGAAGATGCCCTGGCCCTGGTCAAACGGCTCCAGGAGAAAGTGTGGAATATGCCGCAACTGCCTCCCCCGGCGGAGTCAGTGCGCGGCGTAAGCCTCAGTTTCGGCTACTGTTCGCTGGTGCCGGGGCCTGCGGACAGTATTTCCAAGTGTATTTCCGCGGCGGACGAGGGGCTTTACAGGGCGAAGAAAGCGGGACGGAACCGCATCGTGTACGGCGGGGGCGATCCGGCCTAGTCTACTCCGTCACGTGGTGTTTGGAGAGTTTCCGGATCACCGTATCGACCTGGGCAGTGGTCATGGCATGGTGGGGTTTGATGACGTTGCTGATATAGGCGATTTCCGTCACGGTGACACCGTAGGGATCTTTCTTGACGGAGTGGGGACGGCCGTTGCGCTCGGTGATCAGCTCCAGGTTCTTGCGGCTGTGGGAGAGGAAAAAGTTGAGGATATAGCCGCCGGTGTGCTCTTTTTCGACCGCGATATAGGCCCGGGCGTCGTTCGGATTGGCAACGCTTGGGAAGCGCTCTTTGAAGGCGTCGGGTTCCATGTAGCCGATGTACATTTTGACGAAAAGGTCGTGGTAGCGTTGCACGGTATTGGAGAAGAGGAACTGGGTATTGATCACCCCGTTTTTGATCCGCGTTTTGTTCAGCACCCACCCCAGGGTGTTGTAGTAGCGGAACGGGTGGATTTTGAGATCTTCCGTTCCGACGATCTGCGATCCGCTGATGCGTTTGAAGGGTTTGCGGCGAGGACGTTTCTCCTGTTTGAGCCACTCGAATACGCTCGCGGCGCTGTAGGGTTTGGTGACCCAGGCCGTCGCATACTCGGGCAGGGTGCTCAGCCCCGTCACCCCTTCATTCAGGACCAGGAGGGCCTTGATGTCGTAGTGGGGAAAGAGGGTCTGCAGCAGTGCGCGTTTTTTCCGCATGCGCTTGCGCAGATTCGTCACCGAGCCCACCAGGGTCATCTCGACGAAGTAGAGCTCCTTCTCCGTAAAGAACATCGCATCGAATTCGCCGATCTCGTTGCGTTTGATGCGGTAGACGATCTGCCCCTTCCAGTTGACGGAGAGGGCGTTGGGCTGGGCCTTCGTACGTTTTTTGTGGGGCCCTTTGACGATGAACTGCTTAATGAATTTGTGCTGCTTGGCATAGCGCAGCAGCATCTCGTAGGCGTAGTTTTCGAAGACTTCGCCCTCAAAGGAGCGGTACGCGCTCATGAAGGCGTCGCTGTCGGGCCCGAGCCCCTTTTTGACGAGGGAGAGCAGGTGCTTGACGTGGTAGTCGTAGTAGAGAAGGTTATCGCCCAGTTCACTGTCATCGAGGTTGGCGATGGCTTTGCTGATTTTGGGCAATACGACTCCTTTTCCGGGGCACCTTCGGTTTTTGGGGACATTATAGAGAAAGTCGGCTGTGAGTTCGCGAAAGCCATAAAGGGTTTAACTTCAAAGGGTATAATGGAAGCATGAAGAAACGACATACCTTGATCATGGCAACGGCGGCGTTTTTTGCCCTGCTGAGCGGATGCGGACCGGTCGAAGATGTGCAGACGCAGGATAACAATACCATCGACCTGCCGACGACGCCGGCAAACAACTGCCCGGCGGGTTCCTACTCCGAAAACGCTTTCGGATGCTACGGCAGCAGCGTCCTCTTCCCGAGCGCGACGGGGGAGACGGTGGCCGAGGACGTGTGGAGCATCTACTCCCAGAGCAACACGGACCGCACCGACGGCATCGTCTTTTATGACCGTTACCAGTACGGTTACAGCTTTCTGGCGGACGGGTTCGGTTTCCAGCAAAACAGGTCCGACGGCTACAGCAGCTACTGGGAGTGGGGTGTCGCCGCGACCGGGAACCCGCTCACCGTCGGCAATTATGACGGGGTGACCCACCAGTACACCTCCACGGGCCAGGGGTATCAGGGGCAGCCGAACTGCTACGAGGTGACCGACAACGGCCAGACCCTGAAGCTCTGCCATGAAACGCTGCAGAATCAGGATGCCAATGTGTCGACGTCGGGCTACTATTACGGCCCGACGGTCAAATTCGGGAACCTGCTCAACTATAACTTCGTCGTCGTGGGGACCTGGACGATTTCGGGTTATTCGGGCAATACGGCGCCGTCGGAGACGCTCTACTTCAGCGAAAACGGGACGATATCGACCGGCAGCGGCGGCGAGTGGGGCGTCAGTGCTGACGGTAAAATAATGGAGATAGCAGGGGTGCGCTATCTCGTCTTTCAATACCTCGAGGGCACTGACGCGAACTGTATCGCGACCATCGAACTCTCCGGCGGAACCGCTACTTCTACGCTTTGGAAGATGTGTAAACTGTAGCAGACGCCTCCTCTCCGGCCGGCGGCCGGTGCTTTCGTTTTCACTCCCGCGCCGAACGGCATCAATTTGCTCTTGTTTCCTCATCTGAAATAGATTATGATTGCTACATATAGTCTCGGAGGAATACGATGAAGTATGATGACGATGATGCTTCGGCCGGCAGGGGAAACCCTGTTCCCTATGATGATGATGACGATGCGGCGGTGCCGCGGAAAAAGAGACCCGCAAAAGAGGAGTCCGAAGAGGAGCTTCCCAATGAAAAAAGAGGCTATACGGACCGCGAACGCGATATGATCGAGGCGTGGCTGAAGACGCATAAACCGACGCGGGATTCATCGGAAGATGAAGAGGAGTAAAACTTCTGACGGTCGATGCTACTGTAGAGGTGCCGAAGGGCGTAAAATGTTTCTATGAGTGATGGTGTGTTCAAAGCGGGATAAAATAAAGAGGTGATGGATATGGCAGACAGGAAGGGATTCGAACCCTCGAAGCTGTTACACTTACACGCGTTCCAGGCGTGCGCCTTCAACCGCTCGGCCACCTGTCTACATTTTTTGAAGACCCGCATTATACCCGATCAATCCTCAATTTAGTTTTAAACGAAGCAGCTAGACAGAGGTATCGGCTCCGAAGTCGCTATAATTCCATTTATTAAAAGGTTGAAAAGACCTGAATAGCGGAGAGAGACGTGTTGGAATACGATATTATCGTCGTCGGCGGCGGTCACGCCGGTATCGAAGCCTCCCTTGCGGCGGCACGCATGGGCAAGAAGACCCTGCTGGTCTCCATGCTGGCCGAACAGGTGGGGGCGACGTCATGCAACCCGGCCGTCGGCGGATTGGCGAAGGGGCACCTGGTCAGAGAACTTGATGCCCTCGGCGGCGAAATGGGACTGCTCACTGACGAGGCGGGGATCCAGTACCGTATCCTCAACGCCGCCAAAGGCCCCGCCGTACGCGGCAGCCGGGCGCAGATCGATATGGACAAGTACCGCATCGCCGCGCGCAACGTCATTTTGAACACCCCGAACCTTGACCTGCTGCAGGAAACCGTCGAGTCGCTGCTGGCCGAGGGGCAGACGGTGACTGGCGTGCGAACGAACCTGCTCAACGAGTACCGCGCCAAACGCGTTGTCCTCACGACGGGGACCTTCCTCAAAGGGGTGGTACATATCGGCGAGGTGAAACAGACTGCGGGCCGTTTCGGGGAGTTCTCGGCGGAGAACCTCTCCGATTCGCTGCGCCTCCTCGGTCTCAAGGTCGGCCGCCTCAAAACGGGCACGTGCCCCCGCGTCGATTCCAAGACGATCGATTTCTCCGTGATGGAGCAGCAGCCCGGCGACGAACTGCCGAACCCCTTCAGTTTCCGGACCGACCGCGAGACGTTCGCCGAAGAGAAGCAGCAGCTCCCCTGTTACATCGCCTACACGAACGAGGATACGCACGGTATCATCGAAGGCAATTTCCACCGCGCCCCGCTCTTCACCGGCCAGATCGAGGGCATAGGCCCCCGCTACTGCCCCAGCATCGAGGACAAGATCAACCGCTTCCGGGACAAAGAGCGTCACCACCTCTTCATCGAACCGCAGACGGAGGAGAATACGGAGTGCTACATCAATGGGATGAGCACGTCGCTTCCGCCCGACGTTCAGCAGGCGATGGTCCACTCCGTGCGCGGCATGGAGAACGCGAAGATCGTCCGCTACGGCTATGCCATCGAGTACGACTACGTTGACCCGACGGAGCTGAAGCACTCCCTGGAGACAAAGAAAGTCAGCCACCTTTTCCTCGCCGGGCAGATCAACGGGACGACGGGCTACGAAGAGGCGGCGGCCCAGGGGCTGATGGCCGGCATCAACGCCGCGCTCTCGCTGGATGGGCGGGAGCCGCTGGTACTGGGCCGCGACGAAGCCTACATCGGTGTCCTGATCGACGACCTCGTCACCAAGGGAACGAAGGAGCCCTACCGCATGTTCACCTCCCGCGCCGAGTACCGTCTGCTGCTGCGCGAAGAAACTGCCGATATCCGCCTGGGCAAATACGGCCACGATGCGGGACTCATCGACGATGCGACCTTTGAGAAGTTCGAGGCGAAACGGCTGCAGATCGAGGAGGGGATGGCCCTGATCAACGCGACGGAGTACACACCCAACAAGGAGTTCCTCGCCTTTCTCGAGAGCATCGAAGAGGAGCGTGTAACGGACAAGATCAGCGCCCAGCAGCTTATCGCCCGCAAAAGCTTCACCCGTGAGAAGATGCTGAAACTGCTGCCGGAACTGGAAAAGTATGACCCCTATATCCAGGAGCAGATCATGATCGACGCGAAGTACGCCCGCTACGTCGAGAAGCAGCTCGACGAGATCGAGAAGATGAAGAAGAACATCAGCATCAAGATCCCGGAAGGGTTCGACTTTGCCTCCGTCAAGGGGCTCTCCAACGAGATCGTCGAGAAGCTCAAAACCTTCAACCCGCCGACCCTGCAGGCAGCCTCGCAGATCAGCGGGGTGACGCCGGCGGCGATCGAGATTCTACATATCTATATCAAGATGGCACAGAAAAAGGCGGCAGGATGAGACTCTTTTATTATGTACACACCGGGCACCGCATCGGCCTGGACCGTTTCCGCCGTGCGGCGACGATCATCCGCGCCCTGGGCGACGTCGACATTACCCTGCTGACCTCCGATTTCCGTATCGCCTCGATGGCCCGCGAACACGGTATCAAGCGTGCCGTCGGCGTTGACGTCGTGCGCAACATTCCCCAGATCGCGAACAACGGCGACAAGATCATCTTCGACTCCGCCGAGATCAACCCGGTCATGCTCGACGACATGACCCGCTACTTCTCGACTTTTATCCGCATCAGCGACGACCCCAACGAACAGAAGCATCCCGATGAACTGCTCGTCTCCCCCTACCTCGAAGGCGAAGGGATCTTCAAAGGGGTCGCGGTGGACGACGCCTGGTTCGAGCCGAAGCCCAAAACGATCAAGCGGGCTCTCTTCTTCGGCGACGATGATTATGAAGAGGACCTTGCGGCGAATGCTGAAACCTTTGCCGGGCTGGAGCTGGAGCTGCTGGAAGGATTCTACTGGTTCTACGGCTACGGCGAGAAACTCAAGGGCAGTTTCTCGGCACTGCATGACGAAGAGGCGTACGATGCCGTGGTCGCCGGCAGCGAATGCCTGGTAACCTCCTCACCGCAGGCAGTACTGGAGCATCTGGCCGCCGGCGGCAAGCCGATCTACCTGCAGCGCGAAGACTACCCGACCGATTTCATTCCACTATTTGAATCACTCACCATTCCCGTTATTCACGGTTTTAATAAGTCTGCATTATCCGAAGCATTAAATGAAATGCAATCACATACCTATCACGCATGCCCCAAAAATAGCGAAAAACTGGCAACCTTTCTTAA
The DNA here is from genome assembly GCF_021044585.1 of Sulfurimonas sp. HSL-3221. Lineage (GTDB taxonomy): Bacteria > Campylobacterota > Campylobacteria > Campylobacterales > Sulfurimonadaceae > Thiomicrolovo > Thiomicrolovo sulfuroxydans. The sequence goes on from NZ_CP087998.1 coordinate 391,576, forward strand.
ACAAAATCTAGATTTATATTGACTTAATCCTATTTTATATAAGATAGAGCGAAATATTTTATAAGAGAGGACATAACTATGGAGCAAAGCCGTAGGGGTTTTATGGGTAAAGTCTTCGGAGCGGTGGCCGGTGTCGGCGCCGTCGGAGCACTTTATGCCATGAAAAAATCGTGGGACCCGCTTCCGAGCGTCAAAGCCGCGGGTTTTACGACAATCGATCTGAGCGCAGCTGAACCAAATAAGCTGATGGTCGAAAAATGGCGTGGAAAGCCGATCTTCGTACTGAAAAAGACACCGGAGATGGTCGCCAAGCAGAGCGCGGAGCAGACGGCTCGCGACATCGTCGTGAACGGGGACAGCTTCCTGATCTGTATCGGGCTGTGTACGCACCTGGGATGTATCCCGGCTTATCGCGAAGCGAAACTGGACTTTAAATGTGCCTGCCACGGGGGCGAATTCGACAGCAGCGGCATCGAAACGAAAGCCCCGCCGCCGAGCCCGATGGAGATCCCGCCCTTTAACGTGAAGGGCAACACGGTCGTATTGGGTGAAGAGGGCGAAGCGTATCGCAAAATGAAAGAAGCCGGCGTGCTGGCGTAAGTGAGGGGGAGAAATGGCACATTTTACCAAAGCAACCAGCGTTCATGACTGGTTGAACCAGCGCCTGGCGATTGATACGCTGCAGCGCGTACTCTCAAAAGAGTATTGGATTCCGAAAAACATCAATTTTCTTTGGGCAATGGGGATGGTCCTGGCGTTTACGTTCGGCATCCTTCTCGTATCAGGGATTTTCCTGCTGATGTACTATCAGCCAAACGTCGACACGGCCTTTGACAGTGTCAACTATACGATCATGCGCGAAGTGGATTTCGGCTGGCTCTGGCGTCACGTTCACGCCGTTGCGGCTTCCGTCGTCTTTTTGATCATCTATATTCACATGCTGACGGGAATCTACTACGGTTCGTACAAAAAAGGCCGGGAGATGATCTGGATCTCCGGTATGCTTCTGTTCGTAGCGTTCTCCGCCGAAGCGTTCAGCGGTTACATGCTGCCGTGGGGCCAGATGAGCTACTGGGCGGGTATGGTTATTACCAACCTCTTCAGCCTCGGTTCGCTGGAATTCAATGGCCTCGTTGAATGGATCCGCGGTGACTACGTCCCGGGTCAGGCCTTCCTGGACCGCTTCTTTATGCTGCACGTCCTGCTGATCCCGCTGGCGATCCTGGGCGTCATCGGCCTGCACTTCGGTGCCCTGCGCATCCCGCACGTCAATAACCAAGACGGCGAAGAGTTCGATTTCGATGAAGAAGCAGCCAAGTATAAAGCCGGCAACAAGAAAGAGTCCAAGGTTATTGCCTTCGCGAACGACTTCCTTTCTAAGGATATGTTCGTCGTGAGCATCTACCTGATCTTCTTCTTCTACCTGGTCTTCTGGCACTTCGGTTTCGCGATGGACCCGATCAACTTCGACCCGGCAGACGGACTGAAGACACCGCCGCACATCTATCCGGAGTGGTACTTCCTCTGGAGTTATGAGATTCTGCGTCCGTTCCCGAAAGACCCGGGCCTCGTCGCCTTCGGGTTTGCGCAGGTGATTTTCTTCCTGCTGCCGTGGTTCGACCGCAGTCCGAACGCCGTGCCGGCTAGCCGCCGCGGCCTCTTCTTCTTCTGGTTCTGGGCGATGGTCGTCGACCTGATCATCCTGACCGCGATGGGCAAGCTGCCGCCGGTCGGCGTCTACAGCCTTATCGGTGAAGTAGCGGCATACGGCTTTATCGCCCTGTGGGTGATCCTGCCGTTCATTACAAGAAATGAAAAACGGGTATAAGGAGAAGTAGATGAAAGAATTTAAAATTTTAGCTGTTGTCATCTTCTTTACCCTGGTGACCTATTGGCTGGTTGAACCTTTTGCCCATTCACAGATGCATGCGCATGTCGAAAGCGAAGGATTCTCCTATGATGATCTTCCGCCGCTTGAGAAAACGGGCGACGCTACCCGCGGCCAGGAACTGGTCATGGGCGCGGGCGGCTGTATCGGCTGTCACAGCATTGAAGCTGCGGGCTTCCCGGCGGCAATGTCGCCGGTCGACAACAGTGCGGCCTACGGCGTCAACCCGCCGGACCTGAGCAACGCGGGCGGCATTTACGCTGCCAAGTTCCTCGCGGCCCTGATCAAGAACCCGACGCAGGCGTTGATGGTCGAGCACAAGTTCACGCCTGAGAGCGGCAAGATGCACCCGATGGTCGCCTTCTACGGCGCCGGCGGGGACATCGACCAGGAGGTTGCCGATATGGTCGCCTACCTGCAGTCTATCGCACCGAAGCCGGATCAGATCACGCCGAAGCAGGCGTTCGATACGGCCTGCGGCCGCTGCCATGCCGTCAAATACGAGAACTGGACGCAGATCGGCGAGAAACCGGCCTTCAAGAAAAAACGCGACGAACTGGTCTTCCTGACACAGGTCGAGGATTACAACGCGAACCTGATGGGCTATATGGGTAAACTCCCGCCGGATCTCTCCATGTACATCCGTTCCCGCGGTGAACACTACATCTCGACCTTTATCGAGAACCCGCAGAACCTGCTTCACGGCACGGCGATGCCGCGGGTCGGTGTCAGCAAAGACGGTGCGGAGAAGGTGATCGAGTACCTCGTAGAGGCAGGCGATCCGAAGCACGCCGAACGCGACAGCGTCGGTATCAAGGTGATGATCTTCCTGCTCGTCTTCGCGGCGGCATCCTATCTCTGGAAAAAAGAGATCTGGAAAGATCTGCACTAACGCCGGGGCCCGCGGCCCTGCCGCACCCGGTTACTTAACCCATCTCAACCCTTTCCAATCAACTTCCCGCTATAATTTCACTTTTCTAATGGATAGGATACCTTTCCACACATCAAAATATGAGGCACATTCCGAGCGATTCGGACGTCCCTTGAAAAAGAGTAGGCATTGCTGGTAGACAAGTTTGACAGGACCGTTGATTATCTCCGCGTTTCGGTAACGGAGCGCTGCAATTTCCGCTGTCAGTACTGTATGCCGGAAAAACCCTTCTCCTGGGTCCCCAAAGAGAAGCTGCTCAGTTTCGAGGAGCTTTTCGCCTTTATCAAGGTGGCCATCGACGAAGGGGTCAAGAAGATCCGCATCACCGGGGGCGAACCGCTCCTGCGCGAAGATCTCGACGTCTTCATCAAGATGATCCATGACTACAAGCCCGATGTCGACCTGGCGATGACAACCAACGCCTACCTGCTCAAGGGTGCGGCGCAGAAGCTTTATGATGCCGGGCTGCGCCGCCTGAACGTCTCCGTCGACTCCCTCAAGCCGGAGGTGGCGGAGAGGATCGCCCAGAAAGACGTTCTGGGGCCGGTTCTCGCGGGCATTGACGAGGCGCTCAAAGTCGGCCTCAAGGTCAAAGTGAACATGGTCCCGATGAAGGGGGTCAATGACGGCGAGATCCTCGACATCCTAGACTACTGCAAAGCGCGGGGAATGGTCGTGCGCTTCATCGAGTACATGGAAAACGTTCACGCCCATGATGAAGTCAAAGGGCTTGACAGCGAAGAGCTGCTCAGCATTATCGGCAGCCGCTACGCCTACAAGGACGAGGGCTTTGACGGCCACTCCCCGTCGCACTACTACAAGCTCGGCGATGGCTACGAGTTCGGCATCATCGAACCGCACAAGGACGATTTCTGTAAAAAGTGCAACCGCATCCGTCTCACGGCCGAGGGACAGCTGATTCCTTGCCTCTATTTCGACGAGGCGATGAGCATCAAGGACGCCGTCAAGCGGGGCGACATCAAAACGGCGGCCCTGATCCTCAAAGAGGTTGTCAAGAACAAACCGGAGAAGAACCGCTGGAGCGATCCGGACGGCGAGCACTCCAAGCGCGCCTTTTACGAAACGGGGGGCTGATGCTCTACCTGGTTGAACACTTCTACTCCATCCAGGGCGAGGGGCGCTATACGGGCGTGCCGTCGCTCTTTTTCCGTTTCGGCGGCTGCAATATGCGCTGCGAGGGATTCGCCTGCAGCGAGACCGCCGCGAACGGGGTGACGGTCACGGGCTGTGACACCGTCTACGCCGTCAACAAACAGCATTTCGGTGAGCAGTGGCTCTGCATCGAGCATGCCGACGAACTCATTACGATCATGAACAGCTATACCCTGCCGCCGAAAGTCGATGTCGTTATGACCGGCGGCGAGCCGCTGATCTACGCCGAGAACGAGGTCTTCACGGCCTTTGTCCGCCATCTTGTCGACCGGGGCCACCGTGTCACCTTCGAGACCAACGGCGCGATGCCCGTCGATTTTGACCGTTTCCCGGTCTACCGCGACTGTGTATTCGCCCTCTCCGTCAAACTCTCCAACAGCGGCGAGCCATTTGAGAAACGGGTACGCCCGAACGCCTTCGTCCCCATTGCGCAGCAGGCGAAAGAGGCCTACTTCAAGTTCACGATCGACCGGGACTCCATCGGTGAAAACATGGAGCACGAGATCGACGAAATCGTCGCGCATGCGCCGCAGCTCCAGGTCTACTGCATGCCTATGGGCGGCAGCCGCGCCGAGATCGAAGCCAACACCGAGGCGGTCATTGATTTCTGCAAGGCCCGCGGCTACACCTACAGCGACCGCCTTCATATCCGCATCTGGGACGCCAATAAAGGGGTATAGCCCCTCCTAGCTATGGGCGCGGAGCTTGCCCAGGATCAGCTCGAAATGCTGGATCAGGTCGTAATACTCCCGGCGATACGAGAGCGGCACGTCGACTTTCTGGATCTTCTGCAGCGCCTCTTCGAGTTTCATGACCGCTTCGCGCCGCTGTGACGCGTCATAGCTGTCCATCTCATCTTCGATCGCGTTGAGCGTTCTGTACCAGCGGTAGATCTTGGAGCGGCTGCGCCACGTCACGAGCGGCAGGAAGAGTTTCACCAGCGGGATCATCAGGGCGATGACCGGAATGAAAAGCAGCATCAGCCGTTTGATGATCGAGGCGATCCAGAAGGGGAAGAGGCTCTCCAGCCAGCTTTCGCCGTCGCGCAGATAGACCTCCGCATCGGCGTTGATGGGGAACTCCAGGCGGGCGGTGCCGGGGAACTCGCCCTCTTTGCGGAAGACGCCCGCACCGCCGTGGACCTTTTGGGCGGCGCGCAGCACCAGCCGGATAAGATCGGGATGGAGATCGTCGCGGCTGACCAGCGTCGCTGTCGCGGCGATGAGATGCTTGGTCGTTGCGGGGAGGTTGTGTTCAAGGTCCATGACCCCTTCGTCCAGCGTGACGGCATTGAGAAAGGGGTAGCGGACGGTATAAGCGTGGGTCCGGGTGAAGTCGAGCAGTTTGATCTTCGGATCGAGCAGCAGCGTCTTCGTCAGCGGCGCGAAGGCACCGATGATGCTAAAAAGCGCATCGGCGTCACCGTCAAAAAGCGCCTGGGCCCCGGCGTCGTTTCCGAGGGAGAGCAAGGTGCTGTTCTCCGGTGTGATGCCGTTCGCCCCGAGCAGCGTGAGCGCGAGGGCCTTCGTCCCGCTCCCCTCGTCGCCGACGGCAATGCGTTTGCCTTTGAGCTCGCTCAGGTTGTGCAGTTCTCCAGCGGCGGCGGAGTAGTAGACCCATATCGGTTCGTTGTACAGGCTGGCGAGGGAGGTGAAGGGCTCGCTTTTGAACGCATCGGTGCTGCCGCTCTGCACAAAAGCGATGTCGACCTTTTTCGCTTTGAGCAGCCCCAGCGCCTCCACCGAACCGTGTGTGGGAACGATCTCGACCGTGACATGCTGTTTGGCCAGCAGCGCCTTGTAGCGCAGCGCGCTTTGGAAGTAGATGCCCTCTTCGGTGCCGGTGGCAATGGTGACGTGGTCGGGGGCCAGCGGCGGGAGGAAACGGCTGCCGACATAGAGCAGCCCCAGGAAGAGGGCGAGTATGGGCAGAATGATCTTGCAGAGATGACACTTCATGACGCTATAATAACGAAAAAAGCGAAGCGGAACGATGACACGTGTTGTGCTGGCCGTCTTGATGCTGTGCCGTGTCCTGTGGGGCGCGGATACGCCCGAAGAGGCGGCAAAGAAAGCGTACCTTGCCAACATCAACGCCCTGATGGTCTTTACGACCAAGGACGGGCTCAACTCCGGGACCTATGAGTTTACCCGGGCCAATACGAGCATGTACATCATCCACCTCCCGCTGCGCTACCAGTTTGAACCTTTCGCCCCGGACCTGAACGCCTTCGTGATCGGCGGGGTGGGGTACAGCGAAACCAAGCTGACCAACGACGTCAATACGTCGACACCGCTCTCCGGCGATATTGCGCTGAGCGCGACGAACATGCTGCGCACCTACACGGGCGGGATCGGCGGGGGGCTGCGCTACCGGCCGGGGCTGGGATTCGAGATGCTCGGCGGGGTCGAGGCGATTTACTCCCGCGTCGGCGTCAGCGCCCGCGACAATAACGGCGCAGGCGACAGTGTCGGTGACCTGTTTAAAGAGAGCTACAACGCCAACATCTCCTACCGCGTTTTTTTTGCGCTGGAGTACCGGCGTGAATGGAAAGGGTATAAACCCTACGCGACACTGACCTACGACCTCTATGAGACCAAAAGCGCCATCAGTACCAAGCAGCTGAGCAAGTTTACCACCCAGACGAACGTCACCTCCTTTTCCATCGGCGGTGAAACGGCGGCGCTGGCGAACTACGACGGAATGTACCTGACGCTGGAGGGGTACCTGCGCGGCAGTTACCTGGGGGGTGACATTACACGCGTGACGCACTTCGACGGCTACGGTACGCTCGGGGGGGTCGGCTACTGGTACGTCAGCGAGGCGATGAACTATATCGAGCGCTTTTTCCTCGAAGTGAGTACGATCCAGGCCGACGGGCTCCGGGGATATAACATCGGACTGGGGTTTACGCTGGATTATTAGGTCAGTAGGCGATGCCCACGCTGAAGCGGACACTGTGGCGGTCCGAGGCCAGCGGGGAGTCGCTGTAATAGTAGTCCACGGTGATGGGCAGCGGGAGTTTGTTGAACCAGAGCGTGTCAAGCGTCAACCCCGCCGAGGTCTCGGAGGTGTAGAGGTGCGGGCTTGAGGGGTTAAAGGGTTCGAGGTCATAGTAGGCGTACCCGGCGCGCAGGGCCTCGCGGCGGAGCGAGACGGGGAAGGTGAAGAAGTACGCGGAGAGGTTGAACACCTTGCGCAGCTCCGCATCGGCTTTGAGCGCGCTTTTGGCATACGTCGTGTCGCGTAGGGTCGGCATAATGACCGTCGAGGGGTCGTTCTCTTTGAGCTTGTCGGCGATGCCCGTCGCGAGTTTGACCCCCCGGGCGTCCAAACCGGTGTCGGCGTCGCTCTGCGAGTACTGCCCGCCCAGGGCGAGATAGAACTCGTGGCTCAGGTCGCGTTCCAACGCCGCTTCCCCGCCCCAAGCAGTGTCCCCCCGGTCGAAGGCGGTATAGGGGGTCAAAGCGTAAAAGGCGTTGCGGTACATGCTGACACCGTACTGCTCACTGCGTGCCAGGGGAAGGGAGAGGGAGATAGGGGTCCGGGTGTCCGCTTCGTAGTCCTGGTAGTAGGCGGCCCTCAGCGCGCCGTACGCGTAGCCGCGCTGCCAAAAGGGGAGCTCCGCTTCCGCCGAGAAGCCGAAAGGACGGGGAGAGGGTTCGGTGGCATTGCGCTCGGGGGCGTCGATGACACCGTAGGCAGTCACGGCGAACTGCAGGAGGTACTCGCTGTTGGCGTAGCGCATCCCGCCGAGTGTGTATTCATCGACATTCCGGGTGACGAACGCGGAGAGGAGGTTACGCGTCAGCGGGTCGGCGAAGTTGAGGGAGAGGTCAAAGAGCACGCCCGCGTCGCTGTCGCTGCCCAGAGCGACGTCCGTGCCGCTGTAGTGCAGCTCAAGGGGCGAGTGGTAGGGGTGTTCGAGGTCGAGAGCCTCCGCCGATGCATTCGTTTCCGGAGGCTTCTCCCCCGCGTGCTCGAAGAAGAGGGTGACCTCGTAGGGTGTCTCGTCGATCGTTTCGAGGGGTATCTTTTGGTAGGTATAGGCATCCGCGCCCATCACGGCCGCCAGGGCATGGGTATCGTCGATGAGGCGCGCCTCGAAGATGGTGTCGGCGGGATGCGCCCGCGTGATTTTGCCGTTATCGTAGCGGAACAGTCCGGAACCGTGCGGCGTATTGGCAATGAAGTAGACGCGGCCGCGGCCGTCGACGCCGCTGACGTTCCCGTAGTAGCCCCGGAGGGAGAAGAGCGGGGTTTTGTTCCTGTAGAGGGTGCGCGTTTTGCCTTCGCCCTGCACGAAGTAGTAGAGGTTGTCCCCGCCGTCGATAAAGACGGAGGAGTTGGTGCGGGCATAAAAGCTGTCGCCGACATAGAGCTGCGGCTGGTCGAAGGAGGCGGGCACGTCGAAGTAGACGGGGGTGCCGTCGCGGAGGTACCCTTCGATGACGCGGCCGGCCGTGCCGTCAACGAGGTGGGCACCTTCCGTATAGAGTCCGGCCTCGATGCGCAGCGGAGAGGTGTAGGCGCTGCTCTGGGTCGCGTAGCGTCCTTCGGGGGTTCTGACGACTTTTCCGGCGCGGTAGCTGCCGCTTTCCCGGCTGAGCCTGCCGCTTTTTTTGTCGTAGACGACCAGCTCGGGGAAGCTTCTGCCGGTCGCGTTGACGGTGAAGTAGACGGCATCGTTGTCGCTGTTGATCGATGTGTAGAACTGGGTGGCGGCTAGGGGCTTTCCTTCAACATCCTGCATCGCTTCCGCTTCCGATGCCATCTTGTCCGCCCAGGTCTGCAGGGCCGTTTCAAAATCGTATCCGATGCTGCGCCTTGTCGTGCGATTCGTGAAGAAGGGCCAGAACCAGTTATACGAATGCAGCCGCCAGTAGGCGTTGACATCTGCCATCCCGAAGGTACTGGCCAGGTCGTACTGGTAAAACCCCCCGAGGGTGTAGAAATGCGAGCCGTAGAGGAAGTCGTAATTGGCATTGTAGACCCGTTCGGGCGTCAGGAGACCCGCCTTTGCCTGCTGCAGGGTCGCGGCCTTGAACCGGCCGCTGTAGAGCCGTCCCCCGTTGCCGTGCCAGGATTCGTTAAGAACGGCATTTCCTTCGAGCAGAAAGCTGCTTTCAACGATGTTGGGCAGGGTGAACCAGGGCAGCAGGACGAAGCCGTTGCCGAAGACGGTGTGCAGCGTGCTGGAGACGGGGTTGTCCTTGACGTTCATCTGATAGTTATGCGCGCTTTCGTGGTAGAGCAGGGTGTTCAGCCAGGAGGTCGTGCTGAAATAGTCGATCATCAGCGCCCCGCCGCCGTAGTTGATCTGGCGGTTGAGGGGATAGGGGGTGGAGAAGCCGTTGGCGATCTGGTTGTGGCTGGAGAGCAGGCCGACATAGAGCGTCTCGTCCATCGTGTAGCCGTAGAGTTTGTCATACTGCGGCAGCAGGACGTTCTCGACCGCGGCTGCTTCCCGGGCAACGGGGAGGTTCCCCTCCGTATAGATCAGTTCGCAGCCGCCGATATCGGCCGTGAAGTAGGGCACGTCGCAGGGGACGGTACTGCTTTGCAGGAGCGCTGCGTGCAGGCCAAGGGCGGGGAGTAACAGAAGGGATGCCAAACGAACCATGCGGAAAAACCTCGGGGGAGTTGCAACATTATAGTGCCTGATCTGTTACAAATCAACCGGGTTCAGTCCCGATGGGTATAATAACGGCTATGAAAGATTCCGCAAGCTACCAAAAGAAGAAGCGTTTTTTCGAGGGGATGATCACCCTTTACGGCCGCAATGCCGTGGAGGAGGTCCTGGATGATAACGCGGTCGAGATCCATGCGCTCCACCTGGCCGAGTCGAACCAGCAAGAGGGGGTGATCGACCGTATCACCGCCAAAGCCCGTGCACGGGATGTGGAGATCAAGTACCACTCCAAAGCGGCGCTGTCGCGCATATCACGGAATGCGAAACAGGATCAGGGGGTCGCCCTCGATGTCATTGCGCCGTCCTATCAAAGCGCAGAAGCGCTGCTGGAATCGCCTGCGTCAAGCGGCCGGCTTCTGGCACTCGACGGCATCCACAACCCGCAGAACCTCGGGATGATCATCCGTTCGGCGGCGGCCGGGAACATCGACGGGATCCTGCTGCCCAAACAGGGCAGCGCCAAACTCTCTCCCCTGGTCATGAAAGCGAGCGCAGGGACGCTTTTCAAGCTGCCGATCTACTACTGCGATACGCTCCCGGAGATCCTGGAGACACTGCAGGCGCAGGGGTGGAGTATTTTTGGCCTCTCCTCCCACGCCGACGCGACGCTGCACACCCTTGCCGTGCCGGCGAAGACGGTCTTCGTGCTGGGCAATGAGAGCGAGGGAATGAGCGACGCCGTGGCGGCACGCTGCAATGCACGGTTGGCTATCCCGATGCAGCGGGGGGTCGAATCGCTCAATGTCGCCGTGACGGCGGCGCTGCTGGCATTTTTGCCGGCTGGGGAGTGAGCGCATGGGACGGGTGTTGCTGGGACTGCTCCTGCTCTGTCTGGGGGCAATGGCGGAGAGCCAGTTCGAGACGGGGATGGAGCATTACCGTCAGGGAGACTACCCCACAGCGTTCGAGATTTTCAAGGCCGCGTACGAGGCGACAGAGGATGAAGACGCGGCCTACATGCTTGCCAGGATGTACGAAAAAGGGGAGGGGGTCGACGCCGACCGCGCCAAGGCGGACAGATGGTACCGCCGTTCGGCGCGGCGCTACTTCGAGGCGGCGGCAGACTCCTCACTGCACCGGGAGAACAAACGGCTGCTTTCGACCTACCGCGAACTCGACCCGGTCGAGGACAACGAGACCGCCGAGACGATCCGCAAAAGCATCATTGCCGATTTCGGCCTGAAGACCTTTCACGAGAACTACCTGCTTCCTTTCGGATACCGTGAAGGCGTGTATGACAGCTATGTGCCTTCGGACCATTACAAGAACATCGAAGCGGAACTGCAGTTGAGCTTCCGCCTCGACTTCCTTCCCAACCTATTCGGCCTGAACGAGACCTATTCGGCTGCCTACACCCAGCGCTCTTTCTGGCAGGTCTATGCCGGCTCTGCGCCCTTCCGGGAGACGAACTACCAGCCCGAACTCTTTGTCACCTTTCCGACGGCGTCGCACAAAGTGCCGATCAAGTCGGTCGCAGTCGGGTTTGCCCACCAGTCCAACGGACAGGGGAACATTACCCAGCAGGACCTCGGCGATATCAACGTCAGCAACCCCGGTGCCCTTACCCCCTATCTGCGCAACCGTTCGCGTTCGTGGAACTACGCCTGGACGGAGGCCGTTTTCCAGACGGGCAGCCTCTTTACGGCGCTGAAGTTCTGGTACCGTTTCAAAGAGAGCGAAGAGGATGACAACCCGGACCTGACCGATTACCTTGGGTACGGCTCGGTGCGCCTGGTACTGCCCTACGGTAAAAGCATGACAAGTCTTCTGCTGCGGCACAATTTCGTGACGGGCAAGGGAGCGCAGCAGCTGATCTGGACCTATCCGCTCTCGCACCGCGAGAACGTCTTCTGGTGTCTGAAAGCCTTCACCGGCTACGGCGAGAGCCTTATCGACTACAACAACTACGTGACGAAGTTTTCGATCGGGTTCAGCTTTTCGCGCTAGCGGCGCCTAGGAGAACATGATCTCGTAGGGGCGGCGGATCGCTTCGACGACCTCGCCGACGCTCATATGGCGGCTTTTGCGCAGGAACTCCCGGCCGTCGAGAAAGACGAGGAGGGTCGGGATCGCGAAGACGCTGTAGTGCGAAGCGATCTCGGGGGATTCGGAGATATCGATACTGACGATCTCGACGGCGTCGAAGTTGGTTTCGATCGCGTCGACGAGTTTGGGCTTGAGGGCGTGGCAGACGTTGCAGGTCGGTGCGCTGAAATAGAGCATGACCGCCGGTTTTTCCCGGAGGATGTTTTCGATCTCTGTGAGTGTTTGCATAACCGAATTTTACCATGCCTTAGCACGGTTTATCTGTGCACGCCTTGCAAGAAGTGCTCTCGGAGTGCGGGCTCTCCGCCGAGGATGCAGCGAAGCGGAATTTCGCAACGCAGTGAGGACAAAACATAGCGTTAGCGTAGGCAGCCGGGCTTTTGCTCGGGAGCCGTTATGACTTATAGGATATCGAAGACCGCTTCGCGCTTGCCCTTTTTCTCCAGAATCTCCCGGCAGGCGAGGCCGGGGATCTGCGAAGCGAGCAGGGCATCAACTGTCTCATAGCGCTGCTGAGAGAGGTGGCGCAGTACGATGCCGCGGTACGCCTTCGCCCAGTGGCTCACCACTTTCCCCTCTTTCATGAACTTCATCGTTGTGACCGGCCGGGAGGGTTTGAAGAACTTGTCGTAGTAGCCTGCCCGCAGGTCGAGGATCTCGCCGTCGCCGATCAGGGCGTCGAGCGCGGCGTTAAACGCATCCTTATAATAGCGTTCGGGCGCGATGTCGCCGACCGTGTTGCCCTGCTTTACTTTATAGGTGGGGATGAGGTCGCCGCCGCGCAGCGGGCCGAAGAGGTTGGAGAAGATGACGAGCCGTTCCTGCAGATAGGCGCTCGCTTCCGTGTCGAGGGAGGGGTAATCGAGGTAGTCGTAGGCGACGCCGTCGTAGCGTTCAACGGCGGGCATGGTCGGTGCGCTGTAGAGGTCGGCGATATAGGCCCGGGCGTCCTCGGCTTTTTTCAGGCCGAACAGGGCGAGTACGGCATCCTGGTCCTGACCGTTCACCAACTGGTTATAGGAGTCAAGAATCTCTTCGCGGGAGGCGAGACCGAAGAGGAGCGTCTCCTCGTGAATGGCTTCGGAATTGCCGCCGCTGCGTTTGCCTTCGGAGGGGGAGAAAAGGGTGAAAATCATGCTGAAATCTCTTTTTTGCATATTGTACAAAATTTTTTCAATTTAGTCTTGACATTGCGGGTGTAATCGACTATAATTCTGGCTCAATTTCAAATACGCCGGCATAGCTCAGCTGGTAGAGCAACTGATTTGTAATCAGTAGGCCCGGGATTCGACTTCTCGTGCCGGCACCATTTCGAAATTGAATTTTCATTTAGAAACAGTGTTAGACCAGATTTAACAGGCCGTGGTGAGATACTCAAGTGGCCAACGAGGGCAGACTGTAAATCTGCTGGTTTTTACCTTCGGAGGTTCGAATCCTCCTCTCACCACCATTGCGGGAATAGCTCAGTTGGCTAGAGCGTCAGCCTTCCAAGCTGAGGGTCGCGAGTTCGAGTCTCGTTTCCCGCTCCACTGGGAGCTGTAGTATAAGTTGTTTACTACTTCACAACTACATAAATAGTTTTTAGTTTCCCATTATTACTTTATCGATTACATGCCCAGTTAGCTCAGAGGTAGAGCACTTCCTTGGTAAGGAAGAGGTCGGCAGTTCAATTCTGCTACTGGGCTCCACGGAACGTTTGGGTACGTTTCCCTGTAATGCCAGAGTAATAATTGGAGCCTAAAAAGCTATTTTGTACGCTTTATCTGGTATAATTCCGTTTCCATTAATTCTTAAAGTCGGAGGACACAATGGCAAAAGAAAAATTTGAACGTACGAAACCGCACGTTAACATCGGTACCATCGGTCACGTTGACCACGGTAAAACTACACTGACAGCAGCAATCACGGCGGTACTCGCAGTTCAGGGGAACGCAGCGCTGATGGACTACGATCAGATCGACAACGCTCCGGAAGAGCGCGAGCGCGGTATTACGATCGCAACGTCTCACGTTGAATACGAAACAGAAAACCGCCACTATGCGCACGTTGACTGTCCGGGCCACGCCGACTACGTTAAAAACATGATTACAGGTGCTGCGCAGATGGACGGCGCGATCCTCGTTGTTTCCGCTGCTGACGGCCCGATGCCGCAGACTCGCGAGCACATCCTCCTTTCTCGCCAGGTCGGTGTTCCGTACATCGTTGTCTTCATGAACAAAGAAGACATGGTTGACGATGAAGAACTCCTTGAGCTCGTCGAGATGGAAATCCGCGAACTGCTCGATCAGTACGAGTTCCCGGGTGACGACACTCCGATCGTTGCAGGTTCTGCACTGAAAGCACTGGAAGAAGCGAAATCCGGCACACTCGGTGAATGGTCTGACAAGATCCTGAAACTGATGGCTGAAGTTGACGCGTACATCCCGGAACCGACTCGCGAAACTGACAAAGACTTCCTGATGCCGGTTGAGGACGTATTCTCTATCTCCGGTCGTGGTACAGTTGTTACTGGTCGTGTTGAACGCGGTCAGGTCTGTGTCGGTGAGACGATCGAAATCGTCGGTATCAAAGACACTCAGACAACTACGGTTACTGGTGTTGAGATGTTCCGTAAAGAGATGGATTGTGGTGTTGCGGGTGACAACTGTGGTGTCCTCCTCCGCGGTATCGCAAAAGAAGCTGTTGAGCGTGGCCAGGTTCTCTGTAAGCCGGGTTCAATCACGCCGCACACTAAGTTCGAAGCAGAAGTCTACATCCTCTCCAAAGAGGAAGGTGGCCGCCATACTCCGTTCTTCAACGGTTACCGCCCGCAGTTCTACGTCCGTACAACAGACGTTACTGGTGCGATCACTCTGCCGGAAGGTACAGAGATGGTTATGCCGGGTGACAACGTTGCCATCGTCGCTGAGCTTATCGCTCCGATCGCGATGGAAGAAGGTACACGCTTCGCGATTCGCGAAGGTGGCCGTACAGTCGGCGCCGGCGTCGTTTCAAAAATCCTTGCGTAATCGGGTTACCCGATTCGCAAACTAGGAAGAAACCATGCGTGAAAATATCCACCTCGCTTGTGAGAAGTGCACACGTCGCAACTACCACACAAGCAAAAACAAGAAGACACACACTGAGAAGTTCTCTGTGCGCAAATACTGCAAGTTCTGCCGCGAACATACGGTTCACAAAGAAGCAAAACTGTAAGTTGTTCTCCCGCTCGGGAGAATCATAGGCGAATAGCTCCAATGGTAGAGCGCCGGATTCCAAATCCGATGGTTGGGGGTTCGAGTCCCTCTTCGCCTGCCACATTCCTGATCAATGCAGCCTAGGGGCTTCAGTTATCGCGAATGTCAATGGGTACCTCGAAAAATCTCCGCGTCAGGTTCTTCGAGGTGCGCAAGAGGAATAGAAATGAAATCAACACTTAACAGTTATGTCAGAAACGCCCGCATCGAGCTCTCTAAAGTCATTTTCCCGACTAAAGCGCAGGTGAAACAGGCGTTCATCGCCGTCGTGGTGGTTGTTGCTTTCGTTTCGATCTTTTTGGCACTTGTAGACCTGATCATGTCTTCATCACTGTCAGCGATTTTGGGCTAAGGGAGAACATATGGCACATCAATGGTATTCTATCCAGACCTACGCAGGCAGTGAACGCAGCGTTAAAAACGCGATCCTCAACCTTGTCGACGAGCACAACCTTGCCGAGAAGATCAAAGAGGTCGTCGTCCCGACGGAAGACGTCATCGAGGTCAAAGACGGAAAGAAAAAGATCAGTGAACGTTCCCTCTATTCCGGTTACGTTTTTATCAATGTCGATCTTGATACGCCTACGCAGCACCTGATCCAGTCACTGCCGCGCGTTTCCGGTTTCATCGGTGAGGCCAACCACCCGACGCCGCTGAGCGAAAACGACATTAACACGATCCTCGACCGCGTCGAGAACCGCGCGGCGCCGAAACCGAAGGTCTACTTCGAAAACGGCGAGATGGTTCGTATCATCGACGGTCCGTTCGCGAACTTTACGGGCACGGTCGACGAGTACGACCTCGAGCACGGTACGCTCAAACTGAACGTTTCGATCTTTGGGCGCAGCACCCCGGTGGACATTTCGTACACCCAGGTCGAAAAAATTATTTAATCTTACAAAGGAAAAGGAAGCACAATGGCAAAGAAAGTCATGGGTTATATCAAGTTGCAAATTCAAGCCGGCGCTGCCAACCCGGCACCTCCGGTCGGTCCTGCGCTGGGTCAGCGCGGCGTCAACATCATGGAATTCTGTAAAGCATTCAATGAGAAGACAAAAGACAAAGCGGGCTTCAAAGTTCCGACCATTATTACGGTCTACAACGACAGAAGCTTCTCTTTTATCACAAAACAGCCGCCGGCATCTGCACTGCTGATGAAAGCAGCCGGCATCAAGAAGGGTTCTGACAACCCGCTGAAAAACAAAGTCGCCAAGATCACTAAGGCACAGCTGATGGAAGTCGTCAAGATGAAAATCGCCGACCTTAACACCGACGACGAAGAGCAGGCAGCAAAGATTCTTGCCGGTTCCGCTCGTGCGATGGGCCTCGAAATTACAGAGTAACTGTAACCAATCGAACTATCTTCGACCGCAAAGATAGAAAAAAACTGCGGCAGAATAAATTCAGGAGAATAAAATGGCTAGCAAGCGTTATAAGCAGCTGAATGAAAAAATCGACGCAGCGAAACAGTACAGCGTCGTTGAAGCGGCAGCGTTCGTCAAAGAACTGCAGTCTGCGAAATTTGATGAAACGGTTGAAATCGCGATGAACCTGGGTGTTGACCCGCGCCACGCTGACCAGATGGTCCGCGGTGCCGTTGTGCTTCCTCACGGTACAGGTAAAAAAGTTCGCGTTGCCGTTTTCGCCAAAGGTGCGAAAATCGACGAGGCAAAAGAAGCCGGTGCTGATATCGTCGGTACGGATGAACTCGTTGAGATGATCCAGGCGGGCAACATGCCGTTTGACGTTGTTGTCGCTGCACCGGACTGTATGGGTGTCGTCGGTAAGATCGGTCGTATCCTCGGGCCAAAAGGCCTGATGCCGAACCCGAAAACGGGTACGGTAACACCGGACGTCGCTACCGCAGTCAAAAACGTCAAAGGCGGCCAGGTCGCTTTCCGTGTTGACAAAAAAGGTAACATCCACGCCGGTATCGGTAAAGCAAGCTTCGACGCTGACAAGATCGCGGAGAACGTCAAAGCGTTCGTCGCAGCGATCAACAAGCAGAAGCCGGCTTCTTCCAAAGGCCGCTACATCAAGAACGCTGCGCTCTCTCTGACGATGAGCCCGGCGCTCAAATTTGACGTCGCCGAACTGGCAGACATCAAGTAATTTCTTCCCCTCCGGGGGACGGAAGTCTTGCGTTTGACATCACGGATGCCAGACGCAAGATTTTCACTAAACGAAGATCTGAAATCTTTGGACTGAAGAGAGTTGGGGGCAGCCTGTGCTGCTTAATCGGCCTTTCCCCGCCCCGCTTGAAGTTAAAGTCTGGAAAGGAGAACGAATGACAAGAGCTGAAAAAACGGAAGTCGTCAACTACCTCACCGGTGAATTCGGAAGTGTTGCGGCCGTCGTTATCTGTGACTATAACGGTCTTGGTGTTGCTGACCTCGAAGAACTGCGCGGTATGGCACGTCAAAGCGATGCGAAAGTTCAGGTTGTTAAAAACACCCTGGCGAACATTGCTCTGGCAAACGCAGAGATGACAGGCGTCGAGCTGAAAGATATGAACATCTTCATCTGGTCCGACGACGTTATCGGTGCGGCGAAAGTTGCGGCGGATTTCGCAAAGAAAAACGAGAAACTGAGCATCAAAGCCGGTTACCTCGACAAAGAGCCTGCGGACAAAGCGAAAATTGAAGCTTTCGCAAAACTCCCGGGTCGCAACGAACTGCTTGGCATGCTGGCTGCTACCTGGATGGCACCGCTCACCAACTTTACGATCGGTCTCGATGCGCTTAGAAAGAAGCGCGAAGAAGAGGCTTAATTACTTATACTAAAACCATTAGGAGATAAAAATGGCTGTCACTAAAGAAGACGTACTCGAGTACATCTCTAACCTTTCCGTTCTCGAACTGTCCGAACTTGTTAAAGAGTTCGAAGAAAAATTCGGCGTATCTGCTCAGCCGGTCGCTGTTGCCGGCGCTGCTGTAGCTGCTGAAGCTGCCGAAGAAAAAACTGAATTTGACGTTATCCTCAAAGACGCTGGTGCGAAGAAGATCAACGTTATTAAAGTTGTCCGCGGCCTGACTGGTCTCGGCCTCAAAGAAGCGAAAGAAGCGGTTGAAACTGCCGGTTCTGTCATCAAAGAAGGCGTCGACAAAGAGACTGCCGAAGCTGCAAAGAAAGAACTCGAAGAAGCTGGCGCTTCTGTCGAACTCAAGTAAGTTTCACTATCATATCGGAAGGCCTTGCCTTCCGAGCTTTTTTCCGGGCGCTTTTGCCATCCGTTTTTGTACGGCTGGCAAAAGTGCCCTTACGTCGTTTATGGCAGGGACGCCTGCTTAGACACTGCACTTACTGAACCGCTTTCAGTAATTTAACTTCATTCGAGGTAGCCTATATGTTAAACACACTCTACTCCGGAAACCGCTTACGTGTTGACTTCGCTAAAACCCCGCAACAGATCGATGTTCCTAACCTCCTTCAACTGCAGCTGAGCTCTTACGAAAATTTTTTGATGATGGATCAGAAGGATCGCGCCGAGAGCGGCCTGGAACGTGTATTCCAGTCTGTCTTCCCGATCCATGATGCCCAGAACCGCATTACGCTTGAGTACATGGGTTCTGAAATCGGTACGCCGAAATACACCGTACGCGAATGTATGGAACGTGGACTCACCTACTCCGTCTCCCTGCGCATGAAGACCCGCCTGGTCCTCTGGGAACGCGATGAGAACACGAAAGAGAAAAAAGGTGTCAGCGAGATCAAAGAACAGTCGATCTTTATCCGCGACATTCCGCTGATGACGGACCGTACCTCCTTCGTCATTAACGGTGTCGAACGCGTTGTCGTCAACCAGCTCCACCGTTCCCCGGGCGTTATCTTCAAAGAAGAGGAAGCGACGACGGCCGGTAACAAACTGATCTATACCGGTCAGATCATCCCGGACCGGGGTTCGTGGCTCTATTTCGAGTACGACCCGAAAGACATCCTCTACATGCGCATCAACAAGCGCCGTAAAGTGCCTGTCACGATTATGTTCCGTGCCCTGGGGTACAGCAAACAGGATATCCTGAAGCTCTTCTACCCGCTTCAGACGATCGAGATTGTCGACAACGCCTTCCTGATGCCGTTTGAGCCGGAACAGTTCGACGGACGCCTGGAGTTCGACCTCCGCGACGAATCCGGCGAAGTCCTCGTCGCGGCCGGCAAACGCCTCTCTGCGAAAAAAGCGCAGAAGATGGTCGAAACCGGCACGACGCGTGTCCAGTACCCGGTCGAAGTGCTCTGCGAACGCCACCTGGCCGAGCCGATCATCAACCCGGAAACGGGCGAAGTCCTTTTCGACACGATGACTTCCATCGACGAGATGAAGCTCAAGAAGATCGCGGAAGCGGGCATTGGCTCCTTCGTCATCGCGAACGACCTGGCCTCCGGCGTCGACAGCTCCATCATCAACGCGTTCCTGGCGGATGCGGACTCGCTGAAACTGCTCAAGCAGACTGAAGAGCTCGAAGACGAGAATGACCTGGCCGCGATCCGTATCTACAAGGTAATGCGCCCGGGCGAACCGGTCACGAAAGAGGCGGCGAAAGCCTTCGTCAACCAGCTCTTCTTTGACCCGGAACGTTACGACCTGACCCGCGTCGGCCGTATGAAGATGAACCACAAACTTGGCCAGGAGATCCCGGAGTACGTCACCGTGCTCACCAACGAGGATATCATCAACACGGTCAAGTACGTCATCAAAGTCAAGAACGGCAAGGGCCACATCGATGACCGCGACCACCTCGGTAACCGCCGTATCCGCTCCATCGGTGAGCTCCTCGGCAACGAGCTGCACAACGGTCTTATCAAGATGCAGAAGGCGATCAAGGACAAGCTCTCCACGATGAGCGGACCGATGGCCGAACTGATGCCGCACGACCTGATCAACTCCAAGATGATCACTTCGACAATTATGGAGTTCTTCTCCGGCGGTCAGCTGAGCCAGTTCATGGACCAGACGAACCCGCTGTCAGAAGTAACGCACAAGCGCCGTCTCTCCGCGCTGGGTGAAGGTGGTCTCGTCAAGGAGCGTGCGGGCTTCGAAGTCCGTGACGTTCACCCGACGCACTACGGCCGTATCTGTCCGATCGAGACCCCGGAGGGTCAGAACATCGGTCTTATCAACACCCTCGCAACGTACGCCAAGGTCAACGAGCACGGCTTTATCGAAGCGCCGTACAACGTTGTCAAAGACGGTATCGTCCAGTACGGTGACGAGAACGTCATCTACCTGACGGCGACCCAGGAAGAGGGGATGACCATCGCCGCGGCATCGAACAAGGTTGATGCAAACGGCCAGTTCGCCGAAGAGCTCATCGAGCTTCGCAAAGACGGTGAAATCATTCTCGGTTCGCCGAAAGATGCAGAGTACATGGACCTCTCGTCCCACATGGTCGTCGGTGTCGCCGCATCACTGATTCCGTTCCTGGAACACGACGACGCGAACCGCGCCCTCATGGGATCGAACATGCAGCGCCAGGCCGTACCGCTCCTCAAGCCCTCCGCACCGATGGTCGGAACGGGTATCGAGAAGCTTGTCGCCCGCGATGCGTGGGAGAGCGTCAAGGCGAAGCGTGCCGGTGTCGTCGAGAAGATCGACGCCCGCCACATCTACGTCATCAGCAAGGACGAAGAGGGTGCGGTCATCGACTACTACCCGCTGCAGAAGAACCTGCGTACCAACCAGAATACGACCTTCGGCCAGAAGCCGATCGTCAAGGTCGGCGAGCACGTCGAAGCAGGCCAGGTTATTGCCGACGGTCCGAACATGGATCAGGGTGAACTTGCCCTCGGCCAGAATGCCCTCGTCGCATTCATGCCGTGGAACGGTTACAACTTCGAGGATGCTATCGTCATCTCCGAGAAACTGATCCGCGAAGATGCGTATACCTCCGTCCACATCTATGAAAAAGAGGCGGAAGCGCGCGAACTGAAGCACGGTGTCGAAGAGATCACCCGCGACATCCCTAATGTCCGTGACGAGGACCTCGCGCACCTGGACGAAAGCGGTATCGTCAAGATCGGTACTTATGTCAACGGCGGCATGATCCTCGTCGGTAAGGTCTCTCCGAAGGGCGAAGTGAAGCCGACGCCGGAAGAGCGCCTCCTGCGGGCCATCTTCGGTGAAAAAGCGGGCCATGTTGTCAACAAGTCGCTCTACTGCCCGCCGAGCATGGAAGGTGTCGTCGTCGACGTCAAGGTCTTTACGAAAAAAGGCTATGACAAAGATCCGCGTACCCTCGAGATGGAAAAAGCGGAGCGCGACGAGCTCGAGCGCGAGCACTACGACCGCCTGCTCATGATCGACAAAGAGGAGATGATGCGTGTCGTCTCCCTGCTGACGAAGTCGCCGCTGGAAAGCGATGTAACGGCGAACGGTACATCTTACAGCGCCGGTGACCTGATCAAGGCGGAAGACCTTGAGAACGTCAACCGCTTCGCGATGAACAACATCGTTAAAGCGTACAGCGAAGAGGTCCAGGCGAAGTACAATAAGACGAAGAACCACTTCCAGAAAGAGAAGAAGAAGTTCCGCGACGAGCACGAAGAGAAGCTGACGATCCTTGAAAAAGACGACATCCTCCCCAACGGCGTCGTCAAGTACGTCAAGGTCTACATCGCGACGAAGCGCAAGCTGAAAGTCGGGGACAAGATGGCCGGTCGTCACGGGAACAAGGGTATCGTCTCCACGATCGTCCCGGAAGTCGACATGCCGTATATGGCCAATGGCCGTTCCGTCGACGTCTGTTTGAACCCGCTGGGGGTTCCGTCGCGTATGAACATCGGTCAGATCCTTGAGATGCACCTTGGGATGGTCGGGCGTGAACTCGGCTACCAGCTCCAGGAACAGTTCGAACAGGAGCAATCAAACCTGATCGCTACCCTGCGCGGTAAACTCTCCGAGATTGCAAGCGCAGCTCGCCTGATGAAACTCGAGGATGCCGTTGCCAAGATGAGCGACGACGAAATCCTGAAATTCGGCCGTGACTGGGCGAAGGGCGGGGTCCGCTTCGCGACACCTATTTTCGAAGGGGTCAACGCCGAAGAGTTCGAGAACCTCTTCGCGATGGCGAAGATGGATAAAGACGGTAAAACCGTCCTGTTCGACGGTAAGACCGGCGAGCAGCTCAAAGAGCGTGTCAACGTCGGTTACATGTACGTCATCAAACTGCACCACCTGGTCGATGAGAAGGTCCACGCCCGTTCCACGGGGCCGTACTCTCTCGTTACCCAGCAGCCGGTCGGCGGTAAGGCCCTCTTCGGTGGTCAGCGCTTCGGGGAGATGGAAGTATGGGCTCTCGAGGCCTACGGTGCTTCCGCGGTCCTCAAAGAGATGCTGACGATCAAGTCCGATGACGTCGACGGTCGTGTCGCGGCGTACAAAGCATTGACAAAAGGTGAAAGCGTGCCGGAATCCGGTATTCCTGAAACGCTGTTCGTACTGACAAAAGAGCTGCAATCCCTTGCGCTTGATGTAGAGATTTTTGACGAGGTGGAAGACGATGAGCAAATTAGTGCCGATTGAAGTAACGGAAGAGAATCGCCCGAAGGACATTAAACAGCTGCAGTTCCGCCTGGCGAGCCCGGAGAAGATCCTCTCCTGGAGCCACGGCGAAGTCAAAAAGCCGGAGACAATCAACTACCGCACCCTGAAACCGGAGCGCGACGGCCTTTTCTGTGCCAAGATCTTCGGTCCGGTCCGCGATTACGAGTGTCTCTGCGGCAAATACAAGAAGATGCGCTACAAGGGTGTCGTCTGTGAGAAGTGTGGCGTTGAAGTCACGACTTCCAAAGTCCGCCGTACCCGCATGGGTCACATCGACCTGGTCACGCCGGTAGCGCACATCTGGTACGTCAGCTCCCTGCCGAGCCGTATCGGTACCCTCCTCGGTGTCAAGATGAAAGACCTCGAGCGCGTACTCTACTACGAAGCGTACATCGTCAAAAGCGGCGGCGAAGCGTTCTATGATGCGGAACAGAGCGCCCCGGTTCTGAAGTACGACGTCCTCAACGAAGAGCAGTACCGTACCCTGTACCAGCGCTACAGCGAGAGCGGTTTCGTTGCCCAGATGGGTGGCGAGGTTATCCGTGACCTGCTCGACGACATCGACCTCGTCGAGCTCTTCTCCGTCCTCAAAGAGGAGATGGAGGGGACCCGTTCCGAAGCGAAGCGCAAAACGATCGTCAAGCGTCTGAAGGTCATCGAATCCTTCCTGAATTCCGGGAACAACCCGGCATGGATGATGCTCTCGGTTCTGCCGGTTCTGCCGCCGGATCTGCGTCCGCTGGTTTCTCTGGACGGGGGCAAGTTCGCCGTCTCCGACGTCAACGACCTCTACCGCCGTGTTATCAACCGTAACCAGCGTCTGAAGCGTCTGATCGAGCTCGAAGCGCCGGAGATTATCGTGCGCAACGAGAAGCGTATGCTTCAGGAATCCGTTGACGCCCTCTTCGACAACGGCCGCCGTGCCAATGCCGTCAAGGGTGCGAACAAGCGTCCGCTGAAATCCCTCTCCGAGGTCATCAAAGGTAAACAGGGACGTTTCCGTCAGAACCTTCTCGGTAAGCGTGTCGACTTCTCCGGCCGTTCCGTCATCGTCGTCGGTCCGGACCTCAAGATGGACCAGTGCGGTCTGCCGAAAAAGATGGCCCTTGAGCTCTTCAAGCCGCACCTGATCGCGAAGCTCGAAGACAAGGGTTACGCGACAACGGTCAAAGCGGCCAAGAAGATGATCGAAGACCAGACCAACGAAGTCTGGGAGTGTCTTTCAGAGATCGTCGAAGGCTATCCGATCATGCTCAACCGTGCGCCGACGCTGCACAAACTCTCGATTCAGGCCTTCCACCCGCGCCTGATCGACGGTAAAGCGATCCAGCTGCACCCGCTCGTCTGTGCGGCCTTCAACGCCGACTTCGACGGTGACCAGATGGCGGTCCACGTGCCGCTCTCCGCCGAGGCGATTGCGGAAGCGAAAGTGCTGATGCTCTCATCCATGAACATTCTGCTTCCGGCCTCCGGTAAAGCGATCGCGACACCGTCGCAGGATATGGTCCTCGGGATCTACTATATCTCCCTGGAGAAGAATGGCGTCGTCGGTTCGAACAAACTCTTCGCCAATGTTGACGAGATCCGTATCGCGCTGGAGCAGGGTGCGCTTGATCTGCACGCCCGCATCCGTACCCGTGTCGACGGACGCATGATCACGACGACGGTCGGCCGCCTTCTTATCAAGGAGATCCTGCCTGACTTCGTCCCGGTCGATCTGTGGAACCGCGTCATGAAGAAAAAGGCGATCAACGCCCTGGTCGACTACGTCCAGAAACACGGTGGCATCGCTGTTACGGCGGGCTTCCTTGACCGTCTGAAGAACCTCGGTTTCAAACATGCGACGGAAGCGGGTGTCTCCATCTCCGTTGACGACGTTATCGTCCCGGAAGAGAAGCCGGAACTGATCGCGCAGTCCAAGGCGAAGGTCAAAGAGATCCAGAAGCAGTACGAAGCGGGTCTTCTGACCGAGCAGGAGCGCTACAACAAGATCATCGACGTCTGGACCGACGTTAACAATACGCTTGCGGGCGATATGATGCATCTGATCGAGAACGACAAAGCCGGGTTCAACTCCATCTACATGATGGCCGACTCCGGGGCGCGGGGTTCTGCAGCCCAGATCCGTCAGCTCGCCGGTATGCGGGGTCTGATGGCGAAGCCGGACGGCTCGATCATCGAAACGCCGATTATCTCGAACTTTAAAGAGGGTCTGAACGTCCTCGAGTACTTTATTTCGACCCACGGTGCCCGTAAAGGTCTCGCGGATACCGCGCTTAAGACCGCGAATGCCGGTTACCTGACGCGTAAACTCGTCGACGTCGCGCAGAACGTGAAGATCGTCGAGGATGACTGTGGTTCCCACGAGGGGATCGAGATCACGGATATCTCCATCGGTAACGAAATGATCGAACCGCTCGAAGACCGTATCTACGGCCGCGTACTCGCGGAAGACGCGATCGACCCGATCACCAACGAGATCCTCTACCCCGAGGGCGAGCTGATCGACGAGATCAAGGCGAGCAAGATCGTCGAAGCGGGCATCAAGTCGGTACATATCCGCACACCGGCGACCTGTAAGTCCGAAGGCGGCGTCTGTGCGCTCTGTTACGGTAAAAACCTCGGAACGGGCGAACTGGTCCGCAAAGGGGAAGCCGTCGGTATTATCGCGGCGCAGTCGATCGGGGAACCGGGTACGCAGCTGACCCTGCGTACCTTCCACGTCGGTGGTACGGCGTCCAGTACCCGTGAAGAGCGCCAGGTCACGGCAACGAAGAAAGGTTTCATCCGTTACTACAACCTGAAAACCTATAAGAACCAGGAAGGCAAGAACATCGTTGCCAACCGCCGTAATGCGGGTGTGCTCCTGGTCGAGCCGAAGATCAAGGCACCGTTCGACGGTACGATCGACATTCAGTCGATCCACGACGAGGTCCTTATCAGCGTCAGCAACGGGGACCAGACCCAGCGCTATACCCTGCGTAAGACCGAGGTCGCCCGTCCGAACGAACTGGCCGGCGTCAGCGGTAAGATCGAAGGGAAGTTCTACCTGCCGTACGAAAGCGGCGCGACGGTAACGGCACACGAATCGATCGTAGAAACAATCCGCGACGGCTGGAACGTTCCGAACCGTATCCCGTACGCCTCCGAGCTTCTCGTCGATGACGGTGCACCGGTCACACAGCGCGTCGAAGCGGGTGCGAAGGGTACGGTCAAGTTCTTCCTCCTCAAAGGGGATTACCTTGAGCGCTACGATGCGATCAGCAAGGGGTACGAAGTCACGGAGAAGGGGCTCTTCGCCGTGGTCGTCGATGCCGACGACCGTGAAGCGAACCGCCACTACATCGCCCGCGGCTCCATCGTCGATATCGAGGACGATGCGGCGGCAGAGGCCTCAACGGTCATCGCACACGCAGCGACGACGGAATCCCTCGTCATCGCCGAGTGGGACCCGTACTCCAACCCGATCATCTCCGAAGCGGCCGGTACGGTCAAGTTCGAAGATATCATTCCGGGTGTGACGGCCTCCGAGCAGTTCGATGAACTGACGGGCAAAACGCGTCTGATGATCAACGAATACATCGCGCCGGAATACAAGCCTGCGATCGTGCTGGCAACGGAAACCGGCGAGATCATCCGCTACGCGGTTGAACCGAAGACGGCGGTCTTCGCCCAGGACGGTGCGGAGGTCAACGTCGCCGACATCCTGGCGAAGACACCGAAAGCGCTCCAGAAGTCCCGGGACATTACCGGGGGTCTTCCGCGGGTTTCCGAGCTCTTCGAAGCGCGTAAACCGAAAGATGTCGCCCTCATCGCCGAGATCGACGGTGTTGTCAGCTTCGGCAAGCCGCTGCGCGGCAAGGAACGTATCATCATTACCGGTGAAAACGGCATCATGAAAGAGTACTTTGTCGACAAGAACCAAAACGCCCTGGTCCACCCGGGCGAATTCGTTCACGCCGGCGAACGTCTCTCCGACGGTATGGTCTCGAGCCACGAGATCCTGCGCATCCTCGGTGTCAAAGCGCTGTACAACTACCTGGTCAGTGAAGTCCAGCAGGTCTACCGCCGCCAGGGGGTTAACATCGCGGACAAACACATCGAGGTCATCTTTACCCAGATGATCCGCCAGGTCAAGATCGTCAAGTCCGGCGATACGAAGTTCATTCAGGGCGACCTCGTCTCGAAGAACCGTTTCAAAGAGGAGAACGAGAAGATCCTGCGCCTGGGCGGCGAGCCGGCGATCGCCGAGCCGTTCCTGGTCGGTATCACCCGTGCCTCTGTCAGTGCGGACTCGATCATCTCCGCGGCGTCCTTCCAGGATACGACCAAGGTCCTGACCGAAGCGGCGGTCTCCGCGAAGATCGACGACCTGACCGATATGAAAGAGAACGTCATCATCGGTCGTACGATCCCGGCCGGTACCGGTATGTACAAAGAGTTCACGATCGACTTCGACGCGTAAGCATCTCTCTCGCGGGGCTGCCCCGCACCCTCACTCCCCTTTCTCTTAAGATAAGCTAAAATTCAACTAAACTTTAGTATTATTTCGCGTTCAATACTCTCTCGTGAGAAGTATCTACTGGAACATTTTAAATTATGAAAGGATTCAAATGCCTACAATCAATCAGTTGATTCGTAAAGAGCGCAAGGCTGCGATCAAGAAATCCAAGTCTCCTGCACTCGTAAACTGCCCGCAGCGCCGCGGCGTCTGTACGCGCGTTTACACGACAACACCGAAGAAACCGAACTCGGCGCTTCGTAAAGTCGCAAAAGTCCGCCTGACATCAGGATTCGAGGTTATCTCTTACATCGGTGGTGAAGGTCACAACCTGCAAGAGCACTCTATCGTTCTCGTACGCGGCGGTCGTGTCAAAGACCTTCCGGGTGTTAAGTATCACATCGTTCGCGGTGCGCTCGATACTGCCGGTGTTGCCAACCGTACGGTTGCACGTTCTAAATACGGTACGAAACGTCCGAAGAAATAAGAACGTCCCTATAGTCAAGCATTGAGTATCGGGGGATTGCCCTGAGAAGATGTGAATACAAAGCGAGAGCTTTGAGTAAATTTTGAAAAAAATTGAAGCAAATAAGGAAATACAATGCGTAGAAGAAGAGCGCCCGTCCGTGAGATTATGCCTGACCCGGTTCACGGCAGCAAAGTCCTGACGAAGTTCATCAATAAAATCATGCTCGACGGTAAGAAGAGCACCGCTGAGAAGATTATGTACAGCGCGCTGGATATCATCAGTGCCCGCGGCGAAAAGCCGGGTATCGAAATCTTCAACGAAGCGATCGACAACATCAAGCCGGTCCTGGAAGTCAAGAGCCGCCGCGTCGGTGGGGCAACCTATCAGGTTCCAGTAGAAGTACGCCCTGTCCGCCAACTCTCCCTGGCGATCCGCTGGCTTGTCGATGCTGCCCGTAAACGCAATGAGCGTACGATGGCAGAACGCCTGGCGAACGAACTGATGGATGCAGCGTCCGATAAAGGTTCTGCATTCAAGAAGAAAGAAGATACCTACAAGATGGCAGAAGCGAACAAAGCGTTCGCCCACTATCGCTGGTAATCGTTATGCAACCCTTCCGTGCTACTATCGCGTCTCGCTTTAGGGCACGGTCCCCTCTAACTACTATATCTAAGGCTAATAACAATGGCAAGATCTCATAAACTCGAAGATGTAAGAAATATCGGTATCGCCGCGCACATCGATGCGGGTAAGACGACGACGACCGAACGTATCCTCTTCTATACCGGTGTTGAGCACAAGATCGGTGAGGTACACGACGGTGCGGCGACGATGGACTGGATGGAGCAGGAGCAGGAGCGCGGTATTACGATTACTTCCGCAGCGACAACTTGTACCTGGGACGGTAAACAGATCAACATTATCGACACCCCGGGCCACGTCGACTTCACCATCGAAGTTGAGCGTTCCATGCGTGTTCTTGATGGTGCGGTTTCCGTATTCTGTGCCGTCGGTGGTGTTCAGCCGCAGTCTGAGACTGTATGGCGCCAGCGTAACCGCTACGGTGTACCGTCTATCGTTTTCGTCAACAAGATGGACCGTATCGGCGCGGACTTCTACGAAGTCGAAAACCAGATCCGCGACCGCCTCAAAGGTAACCCGGTTCCGATCCAGCTGCCGATCGGTGCGGAAGACAACTTTGAAGGTATCGTCGACCTCGTCAAGATGAAAGAGATCGTCTGGGATGCCGACGCGGCAATGGGTTCTGCTTACCATGAGCAGGAGATCCGTGCTGAACTCCAGGACAAAGCGGACGAGTACCGCGAAAAGATGATCGAAGAGATCTCCTCTGTCGACGGCAACGAAGAGCTGATGGAGAAATTCCTCGAAGGCGAAGAGATCTCCAACGACGAGATCATCGCAGCGATCAAACGTGCAACGATCGCAATGCACATCGTTCCGATGACTGCCGGTACGGCATTCAAGAACAAAGGTGTTCAGACGCTGCTCGACGCGGTTGTCGCTTACCTGCCGGCGCCGACGGAAGTCGCGGCGATCAAGGGTACGATGATGGATGACGAAGAGAAAGAAGTCGCTGTCGAGTCTACGGACAACGGACCGTTCGCGGCCCTGGCGTTCAAGATCATGACCGACCCGTTCGTCGGCCAGCTGACATTTATCCGTGTCTACCGCGGTATCCTGGAGTCAGGTTCTTACGCGCACAACACGACGAAAGACAAGAAAGAGCGTGTCGGCCGTATCATGAAGATGCACGCCATCAAGCGCGAAGAGGTCAAAGAGATCTACGCGGGTGAAATCGGTGCGGTCGTCGGTCTGAAAGACACGACTACGGGTGATACCCTCGCGTCCGAGAAAGACAAGGTCGTTCTCGAGCGTATGGACTTCCCGGAGCCGGTTATCTCCGTTGCGGTTGAGCCGAAAACAAAAGCCGACCAGGAAAAAATGGGTATCGCACTGGGTAAACTGGCTGCGGAAGACCCTTCTTTCCGTGTCCACACCGACGAAGAGTCCGGCCAGACCATTATCTCCGGTATGGGTGAGCTTCACCTCGAGATCATCGTCGACCGTATGAAGCGCGAGTTCAAAGTCGAAGCCGAAGTCGGTGCGCCGCAGGTTGCTTACCGCGAATCGATCAAGAACGAAGTCAACCAGGAGTACAAGTACGCCAAGCAGTCAGGCGGTCGCGGTCAGTTCGGCCACGTCTACCTGCGCATCAAGCCGGGCGAGCCGGGTTCTGGTTACATCTTCCACAACGAGATCAAAGGTGGTGTTATTCCGAAAGAATTCATCCCTGCGGTTCAGAAGGGTTGTGAAGAAGCGATGCAGAACGGTATCCTTGCGGGTTACCCGATCGAAGACGTCGAAGTCGCTCTCTATGACGGTTCCTACCACGATGTCGACTCCTCTGAGATGGCGTTTAAACTTGCCGCTTCCATGGGCTTCAAAGAGGGTGCGCGCAAAGCGAACCCTGCAATCCTTGAACCGCTGATGAAGGTCGAGGTCGAAGTACCGGAAGAGTACATGGGTGACGTGATCGGTGACCTTAACCGCCGCCGCGGTCAGGTTAACAACATGGGCGACCGTGCTGGTAACAAGATCGTTGACGCCTTCGTACCGCTCTCCGAGATGTTCGGTTACTCTACGGACCTGCGTTCTTCTACGCAGGGACGTGCGACCTACTCTATGGAGTTCGACCACTACGAAGAAGTTCCGCGCAACGTCGCAGACGAGATCATCAAGAAGCGCAACGGCTAAGCCGTTGCTCCCGGAGCCTACGGGCTCTCTTTCAACCACTCCCGCTCTACTTTCAAATCACCAAACAGTAAAACATCCTGTAAGATAGCACTTTTAACGTAAAACGATTCGTCCGTTTCGATTGCCATCTCCCCGTGGGCACTTCGGAAAATATCCTGATCGAGCTGGACCCTGTAGTGGTATGGTAAGAGGGTGCGTTCGATATGCACTTTTCCCCCGCCTGCCCCCGCGGCATTGAAGGTCAGGGGCTGCTCCGGCACGAGCGTTGCGAGCTGCTGCCGGACATTGAAATAGAGGGTCAGCAGGTCGTTGTCGGCGCGATAGGGTTCGCGTAGGAAGGCGCGGTGCTCGGCGGGTCTTATTGTCGTGACATAGCGCATGGAGGCGGCGTCGAACCGGCGCAGGGTAACGCGCATTTTTTCGTGTTGGGAGCGGTAGATGCCGCCGGGCCCGAAACGGTAGAGCTGTTCGCGGCGGTAGTCGTCCATCGTCCGTAGGACGCGGTAGCGTTCGGGAACAAGGCGTCCCTCGGCGTCGATACGCCCCTCGCTCTGAAAAAATTCGCTGTGATGGTGCGCGAGCAGGGCGGCAACGCCTTGCAGCGTCGCGTTCGCTTCGATGCGGTAACGGCCCGCGTCTGTCTGGAGCCTCAGTGTGGCGCTCCCGACCTGCCCGATGACCCAGAATGAAATGGCATAGCGCGCTTCGATCGTTCCGGCGTACAGGCTGAATGCGGCGGCGGTGAACAGGGCGAGCATACGCATCATACGAGCCTAGGAGGGGAGGTCGGTCCAGATGTCGGTCTCTTCGTCGGCGGGGCGTCCCTGCAGCTGCAGAAGAGGGGTGTAGGCGCGTTTGTACATTAGGCTTTGGCACCCTTCGACATAGTAGCCGAGATAGATCCAGGGCAGGCCGCGCTCCTTGGCCATTTTGATCTGCTGCAGCAGGGAGTATTTTCCGAGGGAGCGGCCGGCGTACTCGGGATCATAGTAGAAGTAGATCGAGGAGATGCCGCTGGGAAGGATATCGATGAGATCGACGCCGATGAGGCGTTCCCGGTCGAAATAGAGCACCTCGTAGCCGAAGTCGTTGTAGCCGTGAACGAAAGAGCTGTAGTAGTTGCGGGGCGTGACGGGCTGCTCGTCCCATCCGCGGTGGTGGTGCATATAGTGGTGATAGTCGGTGAAGAGCTCGAGGTGTTTCCGGCTCATCCCGGGGCGGCGGATCATGACACTGAGGTCCTCGTTTTTTCGCAGGACCCGTTTTTCCGAGCGGCTGAACCGGTAGGACGCGACGTCTATCTTGATACTTTCGCAGGCGCTGCAGTCGCTGCAGATGGGCCGGAAGAACATCTCGCCGAATCGGCGCCAGCCCCGGCGAATGAGGTGATCGCAGTAGCTCGGAGAACAGTGGGCGATGATCTTGTAGTGCGTCGTCTGCCCTTGATCGGGGAGGTAGGCGCACTTCTCTTCGAGGGCGCACTCTTTGAGCAGCCGGTTCGCGCCCTGGGTTTTCATCGCTTCTGCTCGATCAGCTTCGTGGTGGTGTGTTCGAGGGTGTCGATGAGACGGTTCTCCTGTTCGGGGGAGAGTTTGCCGGAGGTGATGGAGTCGAGCATCTTCTCGGCCATCTTCATCTTCATCTCCTGCTCCTGGATCCGGAGCTTGTAGAGGAGCTCGTCCTCATGGATCTTGAGGCGCTCCTTGCGGTTCTTGCCGGTGTAGTAGAAGAGGAACCAGAAGAGCAGGAGCAGGGCGGCGCCGATCAGCCAGACAAAATAGGTCGCCTCTTCATGCTCTTTCTCGATGGCGATCTTCTTGGTCTGGGCCTCCTCCATCGCCACCTCTTTGGTGATGCCGGCCTTGGCAACGTCGGTCTCGGAAATGAGCTTCTGGACTTCGATGTCGCGCGCTTTGTTGATCAGGGCGATCTCTTTGTCGGCGTCGGCTTTGATCTTGGCCGTTTCGATCTTTTCGGAGCGTTCGCGCAGCTGTTGCGGGGTCGCGTAGGGGCCTTTGGGGTTCTGTCCCATCAGGTAGGGCTGCTGGCGGCTGTTGCTTTCACCGCAGCCCAAGAGCAGCAGCAGCGGAAACAGAGCGAGGATCAGCCCGCGCATGCTAGCCCCTGCTCTGCGTGATCAGTACCCCTTCGAGCATCTTGTCGATGTCGCCGTCGAGGATGCCCGTGACGTTGGAGTAGGCCTCGTTCGAACGGGTGTCCTTGACCTGCTGGTAGGGCTGCATGACGTAGGAGCGGATCTGGTGCCCCCAGCCGATCTCGCTCTTCTCGATCCCGGCTTCCTCCGCGCGTTTGAGTTCGAGTTCATACTCGTAGAGGCGGGATTTGAGCATCTTCATGGCCGTGGCCTTGTTCTTGTGCTGGCTCCGGTCGTTCTGGCACTGCACGACGATATTCGTCGGAATGTGGGTGATACGGATGGCCGATTCGGTCTTGTTGACGTGCTGGCCGCCGGCGCCGGAGGCGCGGTAGGTGTCGATACGGATATCCTTGTCCTCGATGACGATGTCGATGTCATCCTCGATCTCCGGGGAGACGAGCACCGAGGTAAAGGAGGTGTGGCGCTTGGCGTTGGAGTCGAAGGGGCTGATGCGCACGAGGCGGTGAATGCCGTTTTCGACTTTCAGGTAGCCGTAGGCGTTCTCGCCCTTGATGATGATGGAGGCGTCTTTGATCCCCGCCTCTTCGCCGCTTTGGTAGTCGAGGGTCTCGACGCTGAAGCCGCGCCGTTCCGCCCAGCGGGTATACATCCGCAGCAAAATGGAGGCCCAGTCCTGGGACTCGGTACCGCCCGCGCCCGGGTGGATGGAGACGATGGCGTTGTTGCCGTCGTTGGGACCGCTGAGCAGCACCTCAATTTCCATGGTGCGGACGTTCTCTTCCAGATCGGCGGCTTCGTCGAAGAGGGTCTGGACCGTCTCCTCGTCACCCTCCTCCTTGGCCATCTCGTAGAGGTCGGCGGCGTCGTCGAGGGCCCCGGCTGCGGTCTCGTATTTGGCGAGTTTGCGTTCCAGCTGGGTCTTCTCTTTCTGCACGACCGCGGCGTTGGCGGCGTCGTTCCAGAAGTCCTGGGAGTTTTCCAGCTCCGCGATCGCTTCCAGGCGGGTGTTGATGGCATCGGGCTGGACGACGCCCGTAATATTCTGCATCTTCGTTTTAAGGGTTTTCAGCAGTTCGCCGTATTCGTAATGGTCCAAAAATGTCTCTCCAAAAATAGATCAGATATAATGCCGATTATATTCAATAGAGGCTTAAAACATGGAGATTATCAAGAGCCCCAATGCCCTGAAAGCCGCGCTTAAAGCGACGCAGGGCAGTGTCGGCTTCGTTCCGACGATGGGGGCGCTTCACATCGGTCACAAGACGCTGATCCAGGCGGCCAGAGAGGCGAACGACATCGTCGTCGTCTCCATCTTCGTCAACCCGACGCAGTTCCTCGCCGGGGAGGACTTGGAGAGCTATCCGCGCCGCAAAGAGGCCGACGAAAAGATCTGCAGCCTGGCCGGGGTGGATTACCTCTTCTACCCCGATGTGTCTGACATGTACGGCGAGGACGAAGTGAGCCTCATCGCCCCGGATGTACGCGGCTACATTCTCGAAGGAACGTCGCGCCCGGGGCATTTTAGCGGGGTGCTGACGGTCGTCAACAAGCTGCTCAATATCGTCCGTCCCGACCGCGCCTATTTCGGCCGGAAAGATGCCCAGCAGCTGATGCTCATCCAGACGATGGTCAAGAACCTTTTTATGGACGTCGAGATCGTGCCGTGCCATACGGTACGCGACAGCGACGGGCTGGCACTGAGTTCGCGCAACGCCTACCTCTCCGCCGACGAACGCGGCGAAGCACTGAAGATCTCCCGCGCACTCACGAAGGCGTCGCATCTGGTCGGAAGGGGGGTCCTGGAAAGCGACCGCCTTTATGCGGAGATGCTGGCCGTCCTGGAACCGCTGGAAGTCGAACATGTGGCCATCGTCAACCGGGCGTTTATGCCGATAGACACCGTCGACGTCGGCAATACGATCATTCTTGTCGAGGCGGTTGTCGGGACGACGCGGCTTTTGGATAACGTCTGGATTTGAGTTAGGTTGTTCGTTCCCTTTCTTCTTTGCTCGCACAAAGAAGAAACCGAACCCGAAAGAAGAAAGTGCGAAAGGCTGCCGCTTTCGGGGCATGCCATCCCCCGGTGATCCGGCTGACACGCTAAGGACCGTTTCTGACTTGACAGAAGAAATGTAAGCTTACTACTCAGTGTTTGGTACTGACCGCCACTTCTTCCGCTGCCGCCACCGGGTCCGGCACGAGATACCCCTCCCGCACCATCATATCGATCACTTTTTTGTTGACTGCGACAGCGGTCAGAGAGGCGAAGTGGTATTTCTTCGGCTTTATAACGGTGACGCCGATCGTGTAGCGGTGCCCCTGCGTGTCGTTGGCGAAGCCGAGGAAAGAGGTGTTGTACTGGTTGACGTAGCGGCCCCCTTCGGCGATGTGGGCTGTTCCCGTTTTGCCGCCGATCTCGAGGCCGGGGGTGATCGTGCCCGTTCCGGTCCCCTCCCGGACGGTTTTGATCAGGATCTTTTTCATCCTCGCGGCCGTGGAGGGGGTGAGGACCTGGACCGGGTCGTCGGTTTCAAGGGCGATGGTCTCGCCCGTCGCGGGGTCGATGAGCTTGTTGGCGACGGTCGGTGTGACCGCTTTTCCGCCGTTGTTGAAGACGTTGTAGGCCTTGATCAACTGCATCAGGTCGACGCGCAGGCCGTAGCCGTAGGCGGTGGTGGCCTTGTAGATTTCGGCGTTCAGTTGCCGGACGCTGGGGAGGACCCCGCGTTTTTCATAGGGGAACTCCATCCCCGTCGGCCTGGTCAGGCCGAAGTTCCGCAGCCCTTCGGCGAATTCGTCCCCTTCGAGCTTTTGGGCCAGCTGGGCGATGCCGATGTTCGAGGAGTGGACGATGACGTTCTCCGCGCTGATCCAGTTGAATTTGTGCTCGTCAGTGATCACCTTGCGCCCCATCTTGAAGCGTCCGCCGTGGCCGTTGACGATGTCAAAGGGGTTGACCTTCCCGTGTTCGAGCAGAATGGAGAAGACGAGGGGCTTGAGGACCGAACCCGGTTCGAAACTGTACTCAAGGGCTCCCGTATTGAGGGCGCTGTAGTCGCTTTTTTTGATCTGCGTCGGCAGAAAGCGGTTGGAGCTGGCAAGGGAGAGCACTTCCCCGTCGTCGCTGCGCATGATCACGACCATGATCTCTTCGGCATCGAGATAATCTTTCATGGCGTCTGCAATGCGCTCGACCCTTATTTGCAGGGTGACGGGAATGGTGAGCTGAAGGTCGTAGCCGTCCAGGGGCGGGGTAAAGAGGCTCTCCTTTGTCAGACGCTTGTAGTTATTGGCGTCGCGGGGAGCATAGGTGTAGCCGTTGCGGCGGGCCTGCAGCGAATCGTCAAACTGTTTTTCCAGCCCCTTGATGCCGCGGTTGCGGGTATAGCCGTCCTCTTCGAACTTGCGGGGGTAGCCGATAAGGGGGGTGAGGAGGTCGCCGTAGGGGTAGACGCGCGCTTCGCCGCTTTCGACGACGTTGAGTCCGTGCAGGATCGTATCCCCCGAGGGGGTTTCGTATTCGACGAAGATCCCGAGCCTGCGCAGTTCGAACGCGAGGCTTTTGAGGTACTGGGCCCGCTTAGGGGAGATGTCGTAGCTGAGCACGACGTTGCCGCGGCGTTTGCCGAGTTTTTGGCGGATCTTCGCCGTCGGGATGCCGCTGTAGATGGAGAAGAGCTGCACGAAGAGCTCTTTTTTGTCGGGATCGATGTTGCGGGTGTTGACGGTCGCCTTGTAGAGTTTGCGTGTCGTCGCGATATGGAAACCGTCGGCGCTGATAAGGCTGCCGCGCATCGCCTTGGTCGTGCCGGAGGTGTAGAGGCGCGGCGTGTGGCGCTCGCCCAGGGCCTTGCCCGCCATCACGAGGGCAAAGACGGCAAAGGCGAATGTAATCAGCAAAAAGAGGATGACGATCTTTTTCTTTTTGTTCAGTTCAACGTTGGCCATCGTGCTGCTTCCGCCCTGCATGTTTCAGTAATCGGACTATAGCGTTTTGTGCTTGAAAGGGGGGTTAGTGTATAGTGTGCGGATGATAATACGCACCCTGACGTTGCTGCTGCTTTTTTTGCCGGGAATCCTTGCTGCCGAAACGCTGGCGGCAGGAAGGGTCTACACCGGACCGCAGAAACTCAGTGCCCCGAATTTGGGGGCATCGCTGATGCTGCCCGCGCAGTGGCAGGCACAGCTTGTCGGCGAACGCGGTCCCCTGGTGCTGCAGTCGCCCGACGGAGCGGGACGTGTCCTTATGGAGGCGAACACGAGCGTCCTGGGCGATCCCCGGCAGATGCTCCCGCAGCAGATGCGGTATTACGGACTGGAGCTCCGCTCCTCGTCACAGATCGCGGCGCTGCGGCCGTCGCTGTTCTACCGCCTCTACCGGGTCCAGGGCGAAGAGGCCTTTACCCGGGCATTGATCCATGTCGTGCTGGGACCGCAGGGGCGTGCGGTCGTGCT
This sequence comes from Sulfurimonas sp. HSL-3221, assembly GCF_021044585.1. Classification (GTDB taxonomy): domain Bacteria; phylum Campylobacterota; class Campylobacteria; order Campylobacterales; family Sulfurimonadaceae; genus Thiomicrolovo; species Thiomicrolovo sulfuroxydans. The sequence continues at coordinate 428,401 of NZ_CP087998.1, forward strand.
CTACGGCTTTTTTACACCCGAAGGGTACGAGGGGATGCGCCAGACGATGATCACCCTCGGCGACAGCATCGGATTCACGCCCCTGCGGGCCCTGCCCGCACACGCGGAGGGGGTGTACCAGCGCATCAGCGGAGGCCATTTCGTCTTCTACCAGAACAGCGGCGCCTTTACAGAAAAACGGGAAGTGTGGCTCTGCCGCAACGGCGACACGCTGCTGCGGGGGGTCCATACCGTGGCGAATGAAACGTCGCGTCAGCGGGTGCTGCGCCGGGGGGAGTGGCATATCGAAGGAGACGATCTGCTGCTGAACTTCGGCGAAGGGGGCGTCGAACGCTACCGCGTACGCCTGGAGAACAATACGCTCTATTTCGGCGGCGCCCAGACGTTCCGCCTCCCCAACCACACCTGCGACTAGGTACGGATTCTGCCGCACGGAGCGTGCCGGGGGCGAAGCGTATAGAGGTGCCCATAAGCCTTCGGCGGCTAAAATACATCCAAAAAAAAGCCGGAGTGCGCATGCCCGATAGAACCCTGTTCGTCACCGCCTCTACGCTGATCGCGATCAGCATCGTGATGATCTACTCCCTCTCGGAATACACGGTGGTTCTCTTCGATTACGCTCCGATGCACTTTGCCCTGCGCCAGATGGCCTTTGGGCTCTTCTCCATTTTGCTCATGTGGGGCATCGCCCAGCTTGACCCCGATGTCTGGCTCGGCCGCCTCGGTTTTCTGTTCTTTCTGGGGGCGCTCGTGCTGATGATGGGGATGCCCTTTATGCCGTCGTCGTTGGTGACGGAAGTCGGCGGGGCGAAACGGTGGATCCGCTTGGCCGGGGTCTCCCTGGCCCCCGTCGAGCTTTTCAAGATCGGGTTTGTCTATTTTCTCGCCTGGAGTTTTTCGCGCAAGATCCGCCACCACAGCGAACTCGGGATAAAGGGGGAGTTCCGGCAGTTCATTCCCTATGCCGCCTTCTTTATCCTGGTGATGGTCCTGATCGCAGTGATGCAGAAGGATCTGGGGCAGGTGATGGTCCTGGCGATGTCGCTGCTCTTCATGCTGATGCTCGCCGGCAGCAGTTTCCGCTTCTTCCTGGTGCTCATGGCCTTCGCCGTGGGCGCCTTTGTCGTCTTCATCTTTACCGCCCAGCACCGGGTCGCGCGCATTATCTCCTGGTGGTCGCTGGCGCAGGACTCCATCCTCTCATTGATGCCCGAGTTTATCGCCGCGCATCTGCGGGTGCAGTCCCACGACGAACCCTACCAGATCAGCCACTCCCTCAACGCGATCCATAACGGCGGGATCATCGGTACGGGCCTGGGCAACGGGACCTTCAAGCTGGGGTTTCTGAGCGAGGTGCATACGGACTTTATCCTGGCGGGGATCGCCGAGGAGTTCGGGTTTATAGGTATCGCCGTCGTGACGGGTCTCTTTCTCTGGATGCTCAAACGCATCTTTACGATCGCCAACCGCATCGGGAACGCCCGCTATTCGCTCTTCTGCGTCGGGATCGGGCTGCTGCTGGCCTTCGCGTTCCTGCTCAACGCCTTCGGCATCAGCGGCATTACCCCCATCAAGGGGATATCGGTACCCTTCCTCAGCTACGGCGGCTCGGCGATGATGGCGTCGGCCGTCGGGGTGGGAATGGTCCTGATGATCTCGAAAAAGGCACAGTATTGAAATTCGTATTGACAGGCGGCGGGACCGGCGGACACCTGGCCATTGCCAAGGCCCTGCTGGACGCGATCTCCGCGGCAGGCGACGAAGCGATCTTCATCGGATCGACCACGGGGCAGGACCGGATGTGGTTCGGGGAGGGCTCCGCGTTTGAGCAGACCCATTTTCTGGAGACGACGGGGGTCGTCAACCGCCGGGGAGTGGCGAAACTGGCGGCGCTGTGGCGGGTGGCCCGGTCGGCACTGGAGGCAAGGCGGATCATGAGGCGCTACCGCCCCGATGCCGTCATCAGCGTCGGGGGCTTTTCGGCGGCGCCGGCCTCTTTCGCGGCCCTCTCCCTGAAGATCCCCTATTTTATCCATGAACAAAACGCCGTGACCGGGCGGCTCAACCGTCTGCTTCGGCGCTACGCCCGCTGTTTTTTCAGCTCCTACGACTCCCAGAGCCCCGTCAAAAGCTATCCTGTGAACCGCGCGCTCTTCGAATCGGCGCGGGTGCGCGAGCGCGTAGAAACGGTGATCTTCCTCGGGGGCTCGCAGGGGGCGAAGGCGATCAACGACTTTGCCCTTGCCGTCGCCCCGGCATTGGCACGGCGCGGGATCGCCATTATCCACCAGTGCGGCGAACGCGACTATGAACGGGTCCGGGAGGCGTATGCGGCCATGGGCATAGGGGCGGAGCTGTACGGGTTTACGAAGGAACTCCCCTCCCTGCTTGCGCGCAGCGACCTCGCCGTCAGCCGTGCCGGGGCGAGCACGCTCTGGGAGCTGGCGGCGAACGGACTGCCGGCGCTCTACGTTCCCTACCCCTACGCGGCGGGGGACCACCAGTACTACAACGCGATGTACCTGGCAGAGCAGGGGCTCTCCTGGGTCGTCCGGGAAGCGGAGCTCCGCCCCGAACTGCTTGAACAGATGCTCGACGAGGGTGTTGAAGCGGCCAGCAGGGGACTGCGGGCCCTGGAAGGCGACGATGCAGCCGCAGCGATCATTTCTGCCGTCCGGGGGGCGTGCTGATGCTGGCGGAACTGACGCAGTGGCTCGTCGAGGCAGTCCTGGGGCTGGGCTATGTCGGGATCTTCGCCCTGATGGCGGTGGAGAGCTCCTTCGTCCCTTTCCCCAGCGAGGTGGTGCTGGTGCCGGCGGGCTATCTGATCGCCCAGGGGGAGATGCATCCCATTGTGGTCATGCTCATGGCGCTGATGGGATCGCTGACCGGTGCGCTCATCAACTACTACCTGGCGCTCTCGCTCGGCCTTCCCCTGCTGCGCCGCTACGGGCGCTACGTCTTTATCTCCGAGAAGAGCCTGGAGCGGCTCGATGCCTTTTTCAGGGCACACGGCCCCATTTCAACCTTTTCGGGGCGCCTGCTGCCGGGCATAAGGCAGCTCATCTCCATCCCTGCCGGCCTGGCGCGAATGCCCCTGGCACCCTTTGTGGCATATACGGCACTCGGGGCGGGGCTGTGGAGCCTGATCCTGGTACTGGTAGGCTACCTGATCGGCGAGAACGAGGCCCTGCTGAAGAGCTACCTGCGGGAGATCACCCTGGCGGTTTTCGTCGGGGTGGTCCTGCTGGTCGCCTTCTATGTCTACCGCCGGAGACGACCGTGCAAAACCCCCGATGAGGTTTGAGTGACTCTTTAGGAAAACTTATGTATCATGGGGCACCGAATGCGGTGCCAGGAGACCCCATGAAAGAGACGATCGAGTCGATCAACAGGCAGTTTGATGCCCTCATCGCCAAAATCGATCCGCTGTCGGCCGAGATGCTGCGTGATCGTGACTATGCCGTGCAGCTTGCCGACTGCGTTACCCGTTCGTATGTGATGCTCAACGACGGCATGAACAGCGAGCACGAGGTCTGCTGCGCCTGTGCCCTTGAACGGGACTATCTGCGCGAGGCAATGGAGCGGCTGGAGCTGATCGGGCAGACGGGGGAGGTCGACACGGAGACGGAACGTTTCTATTTCGAGTTTGTCGCAAGCCTCTGGACCATCCGCCGCCACATCGCCGCCGCGCTTTCCCGCCTTTAGAGCTACACTTAATCCCCGCTTCGCTATAATCGCGCATATTTTACCGCGGTGCTTTGCCGCACAAAGTGATGAGAGTATGGATGTACGCGAAGCCTATCTGAAATTTTTTGAATCCAAGGGCCACACGCCGGTAGCGAGCGCACCGCTGGTGCCCGACGACGCCACGCTGCTGTTCAATAACGCGGGGATGGTCCCGTTCAAGACGATCTTTACCGGCGAGGTGCCGGTACCCGAGAACCCCCGTGCCACGTCGTGCCAGACCTGTGTCCGCGCCGGCGGAAAGCATAACGACCTGGAAAACGTCGGCCACACGGCCCGCCACCACACCTTCTTCGAGATGCTGGGCAACTTCAGCTTCGGCGACTACTTCAAAGAGGAGGCGATCGCCTACGCGTGGGAGTTCGTGACCGAGGTGCTTGCCCTGCCCAAAGAGAAGCTCTGGGTCACGGTACACGAGAGCGATGACGAAGCCGAGGCGATCTGGAAGAAGCACATCGCTGCGGACCGCATTATGCGCCTGGGGGACAAAGACAATTTCTGGCAGATGGGCGATACCGGCCCTTGCGGTCCCTGCTCAGAGATCTTCATCGACCAGGGTGCGGAGCACTTCAACGGCCCCGAGGATTACATGGGCGGCGACGGCGACCGTTTCTTGGAGATCTGGAACCTCGTCTTCATGCAGTACGAGCGCAATGCGAAGGGCGAGCTCAACCCGCTGCCCAAGCCCTCCATCGATACGGGGATGGGCCTCGAGCGCGTCGTCGCCGTCAAGGAAGGGAAGCTGAGCAACTACGACTCCTCCCTCTTTATGCCGATCATCAACAAGGTCGTCGACCTGATCGGCAAGCCTTACGAATACGCTACCGGTGCGAGCTACCGCGTCATCGCCGACCATATCCGCACCGTCCTTTTCCTGCTTGCCCAGGGGACGAACTTCTCCAACGAGGGGCGCGGTTACGTCCTGCGCCGTATCCTTCGCCGCGCGGTACGTCACGGCTACCTGCTGGGCTTCACCAAGCCGTTCATGCACGAGATCGTCGATACGGTCGTGGAACTGATGGGGCATCAATACCCGTACCTGTCGGAAAAAGCGCCCGTTGTCAAAGAGCAGATCATGCTTGAAGAGGAGCGCTTCTTCAAAACGATCGAGGATGGGATTGCCCTGTTCAGCGAAGAGCTCAAGAACACGAAGGATGTCTTCAGCGGTGAGACCGCTTTCAAACTCTACGATACCTTCGGCTTTCCTCTCGACCTCACCGAGGATATGCTGCGCGAAAAGGGGCTCGGCCTCGATACGGCGACCTTCGAGCGTCTGATGACCGAGCAGCGCGAACGGGCCAAAGCGGCCTGGAAGGGGAGCGGCGACGCCCACGTCGAAGGGGACTTCAAAACGCTGCTGGAGCAGTTCGGCGAGAACAGCTTCGTCGGTTACGGCCGCATGACAGGCGAGTCGAAGGTCCTGGCCCTGCTCAGCGAGGGCTTCGGCCGCGAAGAGAGCCTCCACGCCCGCCACGAAGGGTGGGTACTGCTGGATGAGACGCCTTTCTATGCCGAAAGCGGCGGACAGACGGGCGACACCGGTCTGCTCGAAGGGGTTGCCGAGGTCCTCGATACGAAGAAATTCTTCGGCCTCAACCTCTCCAAGATCCGCGCGACCGCGACGATCAACGTCGGCGACACCGTCACGGCGGTCGTCGATGAAGCGCGCCAGGAGATCGAACGCCACCACTCGGCGACGCACCTGCTGCATGCGGCGCTGTACGAAGAGCTGGGCGAGCATATCTCCCAGGCGGGCTCCCTCGTCGAGGCCGACCGTCTCCGTTTTGACTTCTCCCACCCCAAGGCGATGACCTCCGCGGAGATCGCCGCCGTCGAGGAGCGCGTGAACCTCGTGGTGCAGCGCGGCCTCTCCAACATGACGGAGGAGATGGACATCGAAGCTGCCAAGCAGAGCGGCGCGAAAGCGCAGTTCGGCGAGAAGTACGGTGACCGTGTTCGCGTCGTCCGCTTCGGCGACGCCTCCATCGAATTCTGCGGCGGGACCCACGTCGGCAGCACGAGCGAGATCGGGATGTTCGTCATCACCAAAGAGAGCGGGGTGAGCGCCGGTGTCAGACGGATCGAAGCGGTCTGCTCCAAGGCGGCCTACGACTACTTCAAGCAGCAGCGCCACCTGATCGGCGAAGCGGAAGCCGCCGTCAAGAACCGTGACGTGCTTGCCGGGGTCGAACGCCTCAAAGAGCAGATCAATACGCTGAAAGTGGAGCTTCAAGACGCCCAGAACGCCGCGAAGGAGTCCCTGGACGCGGAGACGATCAACGGCGTCAGCGTCTTCGTCGAAGAGATCAAAAGCGGCGACGTCAAAGGGCGCATCGACGAGCTCAAGAACATGAACGAGAGCGTCGCGGCGATGCTCTTCCAGGTCAAAGGCGACAAGGTGATGATCGCCGCCGGCGTCAAGAATGCCGGTGCCAAAGCCGGCGACTGGATCAAAGCTATCGCACCGATTCTCGGCGGCGGCGGGGGCGGACGTCCGGACTTCGCCCAGGCCGGCGGCAAAGATGCTTCAAAACTGCCCGAAGCGCTTGAGGCGTCCAAAGCCTATATTACGGAGGCGCTGTCATGAAAGAGGCCATGGTTACCTTCTTCTGGGAGTACAGCACGCTGATCGTCTTCCTGCATGTGCTCAGCGCCGTCGTCTGGGTCGGCGGGATGATCGCCATGCGTTTCGCCGCGCACAACTCCTTCATGGAGCTTGAGCCCCCGGTGCGCCTGGCGCGCACCGCCCATGCGCTGAAGCGTCTCTTCGCGATCGTCAGCCCCTTTGTTGTCATTCTGATCATCACGGCCGTGTTGATGGCCGTAGGCTGGGGCTTCCGCGCCGCGTCGGTGGACGCGAACGGCAATGTTATTGACGAAGCGGCGTTCGCGACCTATCAGCTCGTGCACGTTAAAGAGGCGATCTGGCTCATCATGGCCCTCAACCTGGGCGCCATGATCCTGCGACGCAACAAGGCGCAGAAAAAGATCGATGCCGGCGATTTCGCCGCGGCCAAAGGGCTGCTGGGGCTGATCGGGAAGTACATGGTCCCGCTGAACATCATCCTCGGTGTTATCGCCATCTACCTGGGAGTCACGCTGCGCTACTCGCACGCGTAAGGTCATGGCCGCTCCCCTCCGCCTCGCCTCCGCCTCGCAAAGCCGGGCCCTGCTGTTAGAGCAGGCCGGGATCGACTTTATCCAGACCCCGATGGACTATGACGAGGAGCAGATCGTCGCCGCTTCGCCGAAAAATTTCGTCTACCAGGCGACGGTAGGGAAGTATGAGGCAGGAATGCGGACCTTCGGCATCGAGGGGCATCCGCTCCTCGTTGCCGATTCCGTCGTGACGTCGCAGGGACAAATCCTGCGGAAGGCGCGCTGTCTCGATGATGCCCGCAATATCCTGATGACGCAGAGCGGCAGCGTTACCTCCATCATCACCTGCATGATCTACCACTCCCCCCGTCTGAAGCTCATTGACATCTCCGCGACGGATTACCTCTTCGCCCCCTTCGACCCCGAGGACCTGGAGCGCTATCTTGCCTCCGGGGAGTGGCGCGGCAAGGCGGGGGGCTGCATGGTCGAAGGGTTCTGCAAACCCTACATCCGCAGCGTCCGCGGCAATGAAAGTACCGCGATGGGGCTCAACGTCGAGGCCCTCAAACCATTCCTGGAGGGCGTATGAAACGACTTGCTACCGCAGTGATGCTCATGCTGATGATCGCCGGCTGTGCGAAAACCCCTGTGACGGGGCGTTCCCAACTCATTCTGATCTCCAACGAGCAGGAGGTCGCGCTGGGGCTCAGCGAATCGGAGAAGCTCAAAAAGAGTGCCAAACTCTCCACAAACAGTGCGCAGGTGGCGCGGGTCCGCCGCATCGGGGAACGGATCGCCGCGGTCAGCGGAAGGGACGATTTCCAGTGGGAGTTCAACGTCATCGAGTCCGACACCCTTAACGCCTTCTGCCTTCCCGGCGGGAAGGTCTATTTCTATACGGGACTGCTCAAGCTGACGGAGAACGACGACCAGATCGCAACGGTCATGGGCCACGAGATCGCCCACGCCCTCGCGCGCCACGGGGCGGAACGGATGTCGATGCAGATGGTCAGCAATGCCGGGGCGCAGCTGCTCGGCGCCGCCCTGGAGATCCCCGCGCAGTACCAGGGACTGTACAACCAGGCCTACGGTCTCTCCACCCAGCTGGGCGTTCTGCTTCCCTACAGCCGCAAACATGAATCGGAGGCGGATCAGATCGGCATCTACCTGATGTGGAAAGCGGGATTCGATCCGCACCAGGCTGTCAGGTTCTGGGAACGGATGCAGGCGGCCTCGGGTGGGAAGAAATCACCGGAGTTCCTCTCGACGCACCCCTCGGACCAGTCGCGCATCGACGCGATCAACGCCTTTATCAAAAAACTCCCCGCACAGCGATGAAGTATTACGACAACGAGCTTTCCGCCCTGAAACGTTCGGGGCGCTACCGCGAACGCCGGGTGTTCGATCCGGCGATCACGGATCTCGCCTCGAACGACTACCTGGGGCTGGCGGAAAAACCGGAACTCTTTAATGCGGCCGTCGCGCGGCTGAGCGGGGAGAAGGTACACGCCCCCAAGGCGTCGATGCTTGTCAACGGCTACCATGCCGTTCACCGGGAATTCGAAGCGGCGCTCTGCGATGCAAACGGCTTTGAATCGGGCATCGTGATGGGGAGCGGATTCAACGCGAACCTGGCGATGATCGAGGCCCTCGTGCGCCGGGGCGACGAGCTCTTTATGGATGAGAAATACCATGCCAGCGGGGTGCTCGCTTCGAAACTCGTCGAGGGGAAGGTATCGCTTTTCGGCCACAACGACGTCCGGGAGCTGGAGGAGAAGCTTGCCGCCTCCGCCGCCCGCCGGCGCATCATCGCCGTCGAGGGGATCTACTCCATGGATGGGGATCTGATGGCGCGGGAGATCTTTGCGCTCGCGGAGCGTTACGACGCCCTGCTGATCATTGACGAGGCGCACAGCAGCGGGGTGGTCGGTTCGCGGCTGCTGGGCGTATTCGATCTCTACGGGATTCCACCGAAACCCAACCACATCAAGATGGGGACCCTGGGCAAAGCGTACGGCAGCTTTGGGGCCTACGTGCTTTCGTCAAGCCATATCGCGGATTACCTCGTCAACCGCGCAAAGCCCGTCATTTACGCCACGGCGCCGTCGCTCTTTGACACGGCACTGGCGCATGCGTCGCTGAACTATATCTTGGAGAATGCCGAGGAGCTGAGGGCACAGATCGAGGCGCGTCGCGCGATGATGAACGGGCTCCTCGGCACCGCGGCGGAGGGTCTTATCGCGGCCGTCCCCGTCGGCGACAACCGGAAGGTGATGGCGATCCAGGCGGCGCTGCTGGCGGAGGGGATGCTCGTCGGCGCCATCCGGCAGCCGACGGTGGAGCGGGCGATCATCCGGCTGATCGGTCGGCTCGGAGTCGAAGAGGGGAGCCTGCGGCGCGGTTGCGAGATTATCGCCCGTTGGGTAAAATAGGCGCGATGATTCAGATTAAACGTTTGCGGATCGAATATGACGGCGGTACGCTGGTGGATATCGCCTTTGGCATCGAGAGCGCGCTGGCCCTGGTGGGACAGAGCGGCAGCGGAAAGAGCTTGACGCTCAAGGCGCTGCTGGGAATGCTCCCGCCCGCGATGACGTCGACCATAGAGATGGATGCCCCCTTTGAGCTCCGCCGCGGCGACACCGTCGCCTTCGTACCCCAAAACCCCTTTACCGCCCTCTCGCCGCTGACCAGGGTCGGCGGCCATTTCGACGGGGTTCCGCCGGCGGAAGCGGCGGCGCTGATGACGCGGGTCGGTCTGGATGCGGCGCTGCTCGAGCGTTTCCCGCCGGAGCTCTCGGGCGGGCAGCTGCAGCGGGCCGTGATCGCCATCGCCCTGTCGCACGCACCCAAACTGCTCCTGCTCGATGAGCCGACGACGGCCCTTGACCCCGAGACACGCCGCGTTATTATCGCGCTGCTGCGGGAGCTGCAGACACAGATGGGCTTCCAGATGCTCTTTGTGACCCACGATATCGTCTCGGCGCGTGCGCTGTGCGACGAGGTGTGCGTCATCCGCGAGGGCAGCGTGGTGGAGCAGGGGGCGATGGCGCAGGTGATGGCGTCGCCCGAACATGCATATACACGCACACTGATTGAATCTAGTTTCGCCGGGAGGGAGTATAGAACGTGAAAAAAATTCTGCTGTGGGGAGGCCTGGCCGGTGTGGTCGCCCTTATCCTTTTCATCGGTTACTTTGTGGCGCAGTACGGTCACGAGACCCGGAAGTTGGTCCAGTACAACCCGCCGATGACAACGTACATTTATGACCGGAACGGCGAGAAGATCGCCAATATTTTCGATAAGCAGAACCGCGCCTACGTCACCTTTGACGAGATCCCGCCGCTGGTGATCGAAGCCCTGCTGGCCATTGAAGATACGACCTTTTTCGAACACCGCGGCGTCAATGTCGATGCGATCTTCCGTGCGATCATCAAGGACATCAAGGCAGGGAAGCTTGTCGAAGGTGCGAGTACGATTACCCAACAGCTGGTCAAGAACACCCTCTTGACGCGGGAGAAGAAGTTTTCGCGCAAGCTCAAAGAGCTTATCTTCTCGCTGAAACTCGAAACGGAACTGAGCAAAGAGGAGATCCTGGAGCGCTACCTCAACGCCATCTACCTCGGTCACGGCTACTACGGGATCAAAACGGCGGCAGAGGGGTATTTTCACAAGCCGCTGAACCGCCTGACGCTCAAAGAGACCGCGATACTCGTCGGCCTTCCCAAGGCCCCCTCCTTTTACGCGCCGACACGCAACTACGAGCTTTCCCTTGGACGGGCGAACCGGGTGATCTCACGGATGCATGCGCTGGGGTGGGTGGACGACGAGAGCTACAACACGGCGCTGCAGGAGCGCCCGGGGGTCTTTGACGAGACCCTGACGCAGAACCGCGCACCCTACGTCACGGACGAGGTCCTGCGGCGGGCGGCGGTGCTTTACCCCGATATCCGGACGGGCGGCTATACGATCAACACGACCGTGGACCTGCGGCTGCAGGAGGCGGGACGTGAGGCCCTCTCATACGCCTATGACGGCATTCTCGAGCGGGCGATGAAAAAGGACGAAGATGCCAACGCCAGCCAGTTCGGAGAGCTCAACGGCGCGCTGGTCAGCATCGAGCCCACGACGGGGGAGATCCTCGCGCTCGTCGGCGGTGTGGATTACACCAAGAGCGCGTTCAACCGGGCGACGCAGGCCCGCCGCCAGCCGGGGTCCGCGTTCAAACCTTTCATCTATCAGGTCGCGCTGGATCTGGGCTATTCGCCGGCAACGGAGCTGGTTGATATCGCCCGGACCTATGATTATGAAACGGAAGGGAGCGAGAAGAAGTGGCAGCCCAAGAACTATGAACGCGATTATAAAGGGCTGATCACTTTGCGCGAAGCGCTAGTGCATTCACGTAACCTTGCGACGATCAACCTGGTGACGGATATCGGGCTCTCACGCATCTACCGCGAACTCGCCCGCTACCAGTTTGCAGGGTTGCCTAAGGACCTCTCCCTGGCCCTGGGCAGCATCACCCTTTCGCCGGTCGAACTGGCCGGCGCATACAGCTCCTTTGCCGCTGGCGGGGTGCAGAGCGATCCCTACCTTATTACGAGCATTGACAAACGGGGGACGCATTACGATGCCGAGCCGAAGCAGCGTGAGGTGACGAGCCCGGCCCAGGCCTTCTTGATGACGACGATCCTTCGCGACGTCGTGCTGCGGGGTACCGGCCGCGCCTCCGCGGTCGGCGGTATCGAAACGGCGGGCAAGACCGGGACAACGAACAACTCCATCGACGCCTGGTTCGCCGGTTACTCTCCGAGCGTGGAGACGGTGGTCTGGTTCGGAAACGACGACAATACCCCGCTGCCCAAACGGGAGACGGGGGGCCGGGCGGCGGCCCCGGCGTTTCGGAAATTTTACACCCAGCTCCTGCATCTCTTCCCGCAGGTCCCGCGCAAATTCGTGATGCCCGAAGGGGTGACGAAGGTCGAGCGTAACGGGGCAGAGGAGTTCTTTACCAAGGCGTCGCCGCCGCCGGTGGAGAAGATGCCTTCCGAAGCGGAGGACGGTCTGCTCTTCTAGCCGCCTGTGCTACAATGGCCCAAAGGAGAGCGTATGACAAAGATAACCTTTGGCATCACGGCGACGGCACTTCTGCTCCATGCGGGGGTCTTTGACGCCGGAACAAAGAGCGTGGCGCTGACCGTGGGTAGCGGCAGCGGCTTTGACAGCACCTACACGATCGTGGGGGTCAGCGCGAACTACTTCGCCTTTAACGGCCTCTCCGTCGGCGTCGGCTACCGTGGCTGGTTCGGCGGCACGCCGACGATGAACGAGGTTGACCTGCCGGTGACCTATTATATCCCCCTCTCGCCTACCTTCCGTCCTTATGCCGGTGTTTTTTACCGGCACACTTTCATCAGCGGCCATTATGACGATTACGAGACCCTAGGGGCCCGGGCAGGGATCGCCTACGCCGAAGGACGCGCCTACCTGTCGGTGGGCTGGGCCGAGGAGTGGTACAGCCGCAGCAACGGCGATACGATCCGCCGCGGCTACCCGGAGATCACCGCCGCCATCAGTTTCTAGGCTTTATGACAACAAGCAACGTAGCGGTTAGAGTGAAAAAAATAGATTGTCGAGTGGGAAGAGTGGTGTAGGGATAAGGGGCGTTGCATTTGATGCATGATGATGACGCTGCCGGGAGCAGCGTTGTACTTTTGTCCTCGCGTTGCTGCGGAATTCCGCTTCGCTACATGTGCCACAGCGGCCGAGCGTAGCGGTACGGGGCTTGGCTCCGTATCGCGTTCTTATGAATGATATGCCCGGTTCAGCGCGCTGAACATCGCCATGACCCCGGCGATGGTGATGTCGTTGTCGCGGCCGACGCCGAAGAACGCGCCGAAATCTTCCGTTTCGATCTCGATGTAGGCCACGGCCTTGGCCGACGACTGCTCCCCGCAGGAGTGCTCTGAGTACGAACGCAGCACGAAGGCGTGCGGGAACTTTTCGCCGAGCGCTTTGCGGCAGGCGTCAATAGGCCCGTTGCCCTGACCCGTGCTCGTGATCTCCTCACCCTCAAACCGGTAGGTCAGTTTGACCGTCACGATCCCGCTTTTTGACGTCTCCGAGTTGACGGCCATATCCACGAATTCAATGTACTGCGGCACCTCGAAATAGGTCTTTTCGAAAATGCCCAGGATCTCTTCCGCCGTCAGTTCGCGCCCCTCGGCGTCCGTGACCCCCTGAACGATACGCCCGATCTCGGGGTGCATCTTTTTGGGGAGCTGGTAGCCGAATTTGTCCTCGAGGATGTAGGCGACGCCCCCTTTGCCCGACTGCGAATTGATGCGGATGATACTCTCGTACGTCCGGCCGACGTCGGCGGGGTCGATCGGCAGGTAGGGCACCTCCCAGAACGGTTCGCTTTTTGCGCGCTGGTAGGCCAGCCCTTTGTTAATGGCATCCTGGTGGGAGCCGGAAAAGGCCGTATAGACCAGTTCGCCCACATAGGGGTGGCGGACATGCGTCTCGATGTCGGTACAGCGCTCGACGACGTCGACGACGGTGTTGACGTCGCCGAAATCGAGCCCGGGGTCTACTCCCTGGGTGTACATGTTCAGCGCCAGGGTGATGATATCGACGTTCCCGGTCCGTTCGCCGTTGCTGAGCAGGGTTCCCTCGACACGGTCCGCCCCCGCCAGCAGTGCCAGCTCGGTCGCCGCGACGGAGGTGCCGCGGTCGTTGTGCGTATGCGTCGAGATGAGAATGTGCTCTCGGTTGTCCAGATGACGGCTCATCCACTCGATCTGGTCGGCATAGATGTTCGGCGTCGCCATCTCTACCGTTGCCGGGAGGTTGATGATGACCGGGCGCTCCGCGCTGATGCCCCAGCGTGCCGTCACGGCGTTACAGATCTGTGCGGCGAACTCCATTTCGGTCCCGGTAAAGCTTTCCGGCGAATACTCCAGGGTGATCTCGCCGTCAAATGACGCCGCACGGCTCTTGACCATGTCGACGCCTTCGAGTGCGAGGGCGGTGATGTCGTCCTGCTCTTTTTTGAAGACGATCTTGCGCTGGGCCGTTGACGTCGAGTTGTACAGGTGCACGATCGCCTTTTTGACGCCCTGGAGCGCCTCGAAAGTTTTGTCGATCAGATGCTCACGCGCCTGGACGAGTACTTGGATGGTGACGTCGCCCGGGATCAGCCCTCGCTCGACCAGGGTACGCAAAAAGTCGAATTCGACCTTGGACGCGGAGGGGAAACCCACCTCGATATGTTTGAATCCGAGTTTGAGCAGGAGGTCGAAGAGTTCAAGTTTTTGATCCAGATTCATCGGAGTCACCAGCGCCTGGTTGCCGTCGCGCAGGTCGACGCTGCACCACAGGGGCGCTTTGTCGATGGTGTTGTCCGGCCACTGGCGTTGTGGCAAATCAATCTTGGGGTATGGGCGGTATTTACCGCTTTGAGCATTTTTCATATGCTCCTCCTTGAACTAAAATAGTCGATCTCCTGCTAGAAATCGTGCGCAATTATAGCAAAACTGTCGGCGGGTTCGGGTTCACGGCAGCACAGGGGTGCGCTTGTTCAGGCGGTCGTAAAGTTTTCGGGGGTCAGGGGAGGGGGAGCTCCAGGCGGAAGATGGCGCCGCGCTTCCCGTTTTCGACGGTCAGCGAGCCCTGCATCTTCTGGGCGATCTGGGTGCTCATATAGAGCCCGATACCCGTGCCCTTGTCGTCGCGCTTGGTCGTGAAGTTCGGTTTGAAGATCTCTTCGAACAGTTCCGGATCGATCCCGCCGGCGCTGTCCTCGACCTCGATGTAGATATGTCCGCCTTTTTTGTAGAAGCGGATCTGAATCTCCCGCACGCTGCTTTCGCGCTCGATGAAGGCGTCTTTGGCGTTGGCGAGCAGGTTGAGCAGCAGGTGCTTGAACTCGTTCTCGATCCCGCTGACGATGATCTCGCGGCCCTCTTCGACGCTGACGGCGATGTTGTTGCGGAGCATCTCGTCGTGCACGAGCAGCAGGACCGACTGGGTACAGCGTTTGAGCCCGAAGGGGCCGCTCTCTTTGTCGGGGCGGAAGAAGGTGCGGAACTCGCTCAGCGTCGAGACCATGTGTGTGATCTGCTCCTGGATGTCCTCGACGAACTTTTCGACGTATTCCAGGGTGACGTCCCCAGCTTCAAAATCCATCTTCAGCAGGTCACCGTACATGCTGAGCGCATTCAGCGGCTGTTTCCACTGGTGGGCGACGGCGTCCATCATTTCGCCCATGGCCGCCATCTTCGCCTGGTTCTGCAGTACTTTTTCGCGCTCCAGGCGTTTATCGATCTCTTCAAGGACCCGTGACTCCAGCATCTGCTCGCGCGTGGTACCTTCGGTCGTGTAGCTTGCAATCAGGAGTTCGATCTTCTCGCGCAACCCATTGTCACACTGTGTTGAGAGGGCAAGGATGTCTTCGATAAGTGTTTGGGTCTTTGGCGCTTTCACTCGTTCCTGTCTTTGCATTAAATAATGTTTAGAATATATGATTTATTTATAGCGAAACTAGGATAAAGGGGGGCTGATTTTAGCGGAAAAAAACAAGAGGGGTTTACCCCCGTAACAGGGGGTATGTGATTAGCACATGTAAGTGCTTTTGAATTCGTAGGCAGTCGGGCGGCCTTCGTCCGGCCATACGTCGCGTTCGAATTTGTAGTGCTGGTACGTCGTGATGAACTCATCCGTAAAGACCGGCTTGAGGAACTCGTTGTCAGCGATAAGGGCTTCCAGCGCTTCGCGGAGGGTATGCGGCATCTGCGGGATACCTTTTTCGCGGATTTCGTCCAGTGTCAGTTCGAAGAGGTCTTCGTCCATCGGACCGACCGGAACTTCTTTGCTTTTGATACCGTCGAGGCCGGCCATCATCATAACGGCAAAGGCAAGGTACGGACATGCTGTAGAGTCCGGGAAGCGCATTTCGATACGCGTCGCTTTTTCGCCCGCACCGTACGGGATACGGCAGGAAGCGGAGCGGTTCTGGCTGGAGAAGGTCAGGATGCTCGGCGCTTCGAAGCCCGGGATCAGACGCTTGTAGGAGTTGGTAGAGGCGTTGGTGAACGCCGCAACCGCTTTCGCGTGCTTGAAGATACCGCCGACGTAGTTGAGCGCCATTTCGGAGAGGTTACCGTAGTTACCCTCTTTGTAGAAGAGGTTCTTGCCGTCTTTCCACAGGGACTGGTGTGTGTGCATACCGTTACCGTTGTCGCCGAAAAGCGGTTTCGGCATGAAGGTTGCCGTTTTACCGTTGAGGTGTGCGACCATTTTGACGACGTATTTGTATTTCTGGACGTTGTCAGCGGCACCGATGATGTCGGAGAAGACGACACCGATCTCGCCTTGGCCCTGGGCAACTTCGTGGTGACCCAGGACGACTTCGAGACCAACTTGCTCGAGGACCATCATCATTTCCGCACGCAGGTCGACCATGGAGTCAGTCGGCGCTACCGGGAAGTAACCGCCTTTTGTGCCCGGGCGGTGACCAGTGTTGTAGGTCTCTTCGAAACGGGTGTTGGAGTTCCACTCACCCTCTTCGGTATCGATGCGGTAGCCAGCTTCGTTGATGGAGTCGACAAAGTGGACTTCGTCGAAGATGAAGAATTCGTTTTCAGGACCGAAATATGCTGCATCGGCGATACCGAGCTCTTCAGCGTGTTTGAGCGCTTTTTTCGCGATGGAACGCGGGCATTTTTCGTACATCTCACCTTTGTAGATGTCATAAACGTCACAGAAGACGATAATGGTCGGATCTGCAGTGAACGGGTCGAGGAAAGCCGTCGGCACGTCCGCTTTGAGGAGCATGTCGGAGCGGTTGATCGGCTGCCATGCTTCGATGGAAGAGCCGTCGAACGGGAATCCGTTTGTCAGGTTGCCTTCATTGACGGCGCTCATGCGGTACGTGAGGTGGTGCCATGCGCCTTTGATGTCTGTGAAACGGAGGTCGACAAACTGGACGTCGTTCTCTTCACAGTATTTAAAGAACTCGTCAATGCTGTTAACGAATTTTCCCATTGATTTCTCCTGTTGTGAAAGTTTGCGGTAAGTATAGCCGAATGTCCTTTACGCTAGCGAACGAGGTGTGATTAAAAATTAGTCAATTTGTCGCTTTTTGTAGGGGAATGGGGAGGGAATGCGCTGTTACAGTGCAACGCTGTAGGGCTTTCTGTTACGGAAATATACACACTCCGTATACCCCGTTTCACGGGCGAGGGCCTCTGCCTCATCTCTGAACAGGCCGATCTGCCCCGGCGTGTGGGCATCGGAGCCGAAGGTGACGGGGATGCCGCGTTCGAAGGCGGCTCGCAGCAGCTCCGGGGAGGGGTAGGCTTCGGCCACGGGCTTGCGGTAGCCCGCCACGTTGATCTCCATCGTCATCCCCGCCGCGGCGACGGCATCGAGGGCCGGGGCCGCGATGGAGACGATGTCGCGTTTGGGCATGAACTTGAACACCTTGATAAGGTCGAGGTGGCCGACGATATCGAAGAGGCCGCTTTTGGCCATCGCTTCGACCTGCCCGAAATAGCGCTCCCAGATGACGTCGATATCCTCATGCTCGTACTGTCCGATAAATTCGGGATTGTCGAACCCCCACTCGTCCAGGAAGTGCACGGAACCGATCAGGTAGTCGACATCGGCATTCAGAACACGCGTGTCCATATGGCCCTCGAGGTAATCGACCTCGTAGCCGAAGAGAATGTCGATCTTCCCCTCATACTTCGTCCTCGCGTCCATGACCATCCCGTGGTACTGTTCCATCTCTTCGAACTTCATACGGTATTTGGGGTCGAAATCCATCGGCGCGTGGTCGGAAAAACCGAAAACGTCGATACCCGCGGCGAGAGCCGCGGCGACGTATTCGTCCACCGAGCCTTCGGCGTGGTTGCAGAGCGAGGTGTGGTTGTGCAGGTCGATTTTCATAGCTTGATTCCCATATTAATTGTGTATTATAGGCTGAGAACCAAGAAGGTCGGGTAAAATACGCAAAAAGATTCAAAGAAAAAAGAATGCATAAAGTTGAACTACTCTCCCCGGCGGGCAACCTGGAGAAACTGAAGATCGCGATCGACTTCGGGGCCGATGCCGTCTACGGCGGCGTCAGCCACTTTTCCCTGCGGATCCGTTCGGGCAAAGAATTTACGATGGAGAGCTTCAAAGAGGGGATCGACTACGCCCATGCGCGCGGCAGAAAGGTCTACGCGACCATCAACGGTTTCCCCTTCAACTCCCAGCTGAATCTGCTGGAGAAACACATTCTCGCGATGGCGGCGTTGGAACCGGACGCTTTCATCGTCGCGACACCGGGCGTCCTGCAGCTGGCGCATAAACTCGCCCCACAGATCCCGCTGCATCTCTCCACCCAGGCCAACGTCATGAACGTGCTCGATGCGAAGGTCTACTACGAGATGGGCGCGCGCCGTATCATCGCTGCCCGGGAGATCTCGCTCAAAGACCTCAAACAGATCAAAGCGGAGCTGCCGGACCTCGAACTCGAAGTGTTCGTCCACGGCTCGATGTGTTTCGCCTACAGCGGCCGCTGCCTTATCTCGACCGTGCAGAGCGGCCGGGTCCCCAACCGCGGCAGCTGCGCCAACGACTGCCGCTTCCCCTATGAACTCTACGCCGCGAACCCGGAGACGGGAACACTGTTCCGGCTGGAAGAGGACCCGGGCATCGGCACCTACATTATGAACTCGAAAGACCTCAACCTCGCTTCGCACATCAAGGAGATCCTCGATGCCGGTGCGGTCGACTCGCTGAAGATCGAGGGACGCACGAAGGCGAGCTACTATGCCGCCATCACCGCCAAGGCGTATCGCATGGCCATCGACGACTACTATGCGGGCCTGGAACCGAGCGAACGCTACCAGGAGGAGCTGAACACGATGCAGAACCGCGGCTTTACCGACGCCTACCTCGTCAACCGCCCTTTTGAGAAGCACGACACCCAGAGCCTCGATTTTACGATGCAGATGGGGACCCACCAGGTGAGCGGCATGGTCACCGAAGACGGCGGGCACTTCCTCTGCAAGTATACGACCCGCCCCGGCGACGAGGCGGAGATCGTCGCGCCATGGGATGCGGTGCTCTCTCCCTACGAGAACGAGTACGGGTCGATTTTTGAGCGCGACGGACGCTGGTATGTCCGTTTCAATAAGCTCGTGGCGGAAAACGGACGGGAGTGGGATGCGGTGCACAGCGGCAACGTCAACCCCATCGCCCTCCCGGGCACACTGCCCCAATACAGCTTCCTCCGCATCCCCGCCGACGGGATCGACCAGTCACCGCCCGTCTAGCGGCGCCGCTAACGCCAGCCGTGAATTCGCTATAATTCCGCATCAAAATACAGGGGCATGAAATGAAATTCGTTTCAATCATTATCGGATCCAAGAGTGACTATGACGTCATGAAATCGTGTGCGGATACGCTGGAAACCTTCGGGGTACAGTATGAACTCATCATCTCCTCGGCGCACCGTTCGCCGGAACGTACCAAAGAGTACATTCTTGAAGCGGAAGCCAAGGGGGCCCAGGTTTTCATTGCCGCGGCGGGCATGGCGGCGCACCTCGCTGGCGTCCTGGCCTCCAAAACGGTCAAGCCGATCATCGGCGTGCCGATGAGCGCCTCGGCGCTGAGCGGGATCGACGCGCTGCTCTCCACCGTTCAGATGCCGGCGGGCATGCCGGTCGCGACCGTCGCCATCGGCAAAGCGGGTGCGATCAACTCGGCGTACCTCGCAATGCAGATCATGGCGCTGGAGAGCGAAGACCTGCGCATCAAGCTCCAGGAAGACCGCGTAGCCAAGGCGAAAAAAGTCGAGATGGACTCCCTCGAGATCGAGACCAAGTTGTAATTGAACGCCGTCAGGAACAAGTCCCTGACGGCTACGCTCAGCCGCTGTGGCGCTGAAGCACAAAACAAGGGTACCGCTCGCGTAGCGATGTGTCCCTGAACGCTGCTGTGTCCTCGTTCCTGCGGAATTCCGCTAGGCTACATCGGCAGCGTCGTAAACCAAGGAAAGTGATTTAGATGAAAATCGAAAATGCCTGTGTCGAATGTATTATCGGGCAGACGCAGCGGGTGGCGGATGCGATCGGGGCTGATGACGCTCTCCGCGAGAAGATCCGGAAAGACGTTTTGGCAATGTCGAACGCGTTCGATTTTGCCAAGTCGCCGCCGGAAGTCGCCCGGGAAGTCTACGAACATCTGGCCGTGCTCGCCGGGAAAAAGGACCTCTACGATGAGGTCAAGCGCCACTCCTCCGAAAAAGCGAAAACCTTCATCCCTTTCCTGCGCGAACAGATCGCCAAGGCTGACGATCCCTTTCTGACGGCCGTCAAAGTCGCCGTTGCCGGGAACGTCATCGACCTGGCCGCCGAGGTGAGCTTCGACCTCGACACGGAAATCGACAAGCTCTTCCATACCCACTTTGCCCACGACGACGTCGATGCGTTGCGGCAGCGCCTTTCCGGTGCGAAGACGCTGCTCTATATCGGTGACAACGCCGGCGAGCACCTCTTTGACGCCCTGGCGATCGAAGCCGTTGCCGCGCTTTACCCGCAGCTCGCGATCACCTACATGACCCGCGGCAAGCCGATTATCAACGACGTCACCTTCGACGAGGCGATGGCGGACGGCCTGGCGGAGGTCGCTACCCTTGTCGACAGCGGCGTCGACACCCCGGGCTTCGTCTACGAGCGCGCGTCGGAGGAGGCGCGGCGCCTTTTTGACGAGAGCGACGTCGTGCTCACCAAGGGGATGGGCAACTACGAATGCCTCTCCCCCTCGCCGCGCGGCGACCTCGTCTATCTGCTCAAAGTCAAATGCAACGTCGTCTCCCGCTCCATCGGCGCGGAGATCGGCAGCATTATCTGCAAACTCGTCTGACATACCAACCCGCTTTTCAACCCGACCCGGCCGTTTATGGTATGGTTTCACAAAGGCATATCCAAATCCCACGCATGGGTTTTAGCTATGCCCTGAAAAAGGAACTGCAATGACGGGTGAAATGATGATTAAGTATATTGTACTCTGCGACGGGGATCTGGAGATTAGTGTTACGTTGGCGGATCTGCTCCAGAACGAAGCGGTTGCACGGGCGATCAAAAATGCCTATGCCAAGGGAAAAAGGGATATCGAGGCCGTGGTGACGGACCCCGGCGCGCTGACGATCAAGAACAAAAAGGCGCTCCAGACGGTGACCATCCCCAAAGAGAGTTTTATGGATGCGCTGACCCTCGCAGAAGAGGACGCGAAAGCCAAAAAGCTTTTGAAGAAAGGGTGCGACCGCATCGAGATCGTCGATATCGAGACCCTCTGACGTGCGAGGCAAAAAGTACATTCTCTTCGATAACGACGGCGTCCTCGTCGAGACCGAGGCGTGGTACTTCCGGGCCAACGTCGAAATTCTGAAAACCATGGGCATCACCCTTGAAGAGGCGCGTTACCGCGAGATCATGATCAACGGCCAAAGCGCCTTTCTGCTCGCGGAGGAGGCGGGGTACGATACGGAAACGGTCGAAGCGGCCCGCAGCAGACGCAACGATCTCTACCAGCACTACCTGCAGACGGAGGAGATCGCCATTCCCGGGGTGCACGAGGTGCTTGACGCCCTCAAGGAGCGCTACCGGATGGGCATCGTCACCTCGGCGCGGCGGGAGGATTTTGAACTGATCCATGCGGGCAGAGGGATCACGCACAGCATGGAGTTCGTCCTCTGCAGCGGCGAATATGCCCGTGCGAAACCCTATCCCGACCCCTATCTGAAAGGGCTGGAACTGCTCGGCGGTGCAAAGCATGAAGCTGTTGTCGTCGAGGATTCGCAGCGGGGGCTGCGTTCGGCGGTGAGCGCGGGGATTGAGTGCGTCATCGTCGAGAACGCCTTTACGGCGCAGCACGACTTCTCAAACGCGACCCACCGTATCGGCACGATCGAAGGGTTGCTGGGGCTGCTGGATTAACCTGCCGCCTGCGGCCGCGGTTCAAAGAGCGTCCCCAGCGTCTGTTCGCCGTGGATCAGGAACTGGACCGCCGTGGAGAGTTCGAAGCCGTTGCAGAGGAACATCCGTTTCCCACGCCGCAGCAGGAAGTCCGCCGCCATCAGCTTGGTGACGATCCCGCCGGTGGCAAAGGGGTCGTTGGGCGTGGATTCAGCCTGCAGTGCCTCCGGCGGGACGGCGTGGAGCACACGGTGGCGTTTCGCGTCCTCATGTTCGCGGGGGTTTTTGTCGTAGTAGCCGTGGATGTCGCTGAGGATCACGAGCAGATCGGAATCCGTCGCATAGGTGACATGGGCGGAGAGCTGGTCGTTGTCCCCGAAGAGCTGCTCGGGGGTGGAGGTGATGTCGTTTTCGTTGATGATGGGGAGGATGTCATTGGCCAGGTGCGCGTTGATGATCTCCTGGAACATCGCCGTGCGTTTGCGCGAATCGAAGTCGTCCTCCGTCAGAAGGATCTGCGCCGTATCGATATGGTAGGTGTCGAACTCTTTTTTGTAGCTGCTCATCAAAATGGGCTGACCGGCGGCCGCCAGGGCTTTTTTGCCGACCCGTTCGCGCTTGTCGAGTTTCAGCGCGCAGTAACCGGCCGCCACCGCTCCCGATGTGACGAGGATGACATCGTACTGCCCGCGGATGTCGGCGATCATCTGTACGAGGGCGAGGATACGCTCCCTGGCGATCCGGTTGCCCTCGGTGAGGACGGCGCTGCCGACTTTGATGACGATACGTTTGCTCACACCT
The DNA here is from genome assembly GCF_021044585.1 of Sulfurimonas sp. HSL-3221. Lineage (GTDB taxonomy): Bacteria > Campylobacterota > Campylobacteria > Campylobacterales > Sulfurimonadaceae > Thiomicrolovo > Thiomicrolovo sulfuroxydans. The sequence continues at coordinate 451,020 of NZ_CP087998.1, forward strand.
TCCCTTTTTTGCGTCTGAAATCGCCGCTTGTCTCTTCAACGCGGTGCAAGATCGATTCGGGGACTGGGGACGTTACCGGTGAAACGAGCCTGATGGCCATCCAACCGGCCACAAATCCCGGCAGCAGTTCGTAGAGGTCAAAAAGACCGCCTTCGAGCTGTTTCCAGACAATGACCGTGAGAGCGCCTGTCACCATGCCGGCAATCGCCCCGCCTTTGGTAATGTCGCGCCGGTAGAGGGAGAGGATGATCAGCGGTCCGAAGGCCGCCCCGAAGCCGGCCCAGGCATAGGCGACGAGGGAGAGGACGCTGGAATTTTTGTCCGTGGAGAGGTACCAGGCGATCAGGGCGATCGCGATGACCGTGGCCCGTCCGACCCAGACCAGCTCCCTGTCGGTTGCGTTTTTGCGCAAGGTGGCGTGGTAGATGTCCCGCGTCAGGACCGACGAGGAGACCAGCAGCTGCGAATCGATCGTGCTCATGATGGCCGCGAGGATGGCGGCAAGGAGGAAGCCGGCGATCCAGGGGTCGAAGAGCAGCTGCGAGAGGGTGATAAAGATCTTTTCGGGGTCGGCGAGGTCTGTTCCCGACGAGACGACGTAGGCGAGGCCGAAGAAGCCGACGGCCAGGGAGCCGACAATGGAGAGGCCCATCCAGCCCATGCCGATCGCCTTGGCGTGGTGCATCTCGTCCTCGCTGCGGATCGACATGAAGCGCACGAGGATGTGGGGCTGCCCGAAGTAGCCCAGCCCCCAGGCCATCAGGGAGAGGATGCCGATGACGCCGGTGCCGTGGACGATGTCGAGGTGTGTCGGGTCGATCGACTCGATGAGGTCCAGGGCGGCGGAGAGGCCGCCGAGGTGGGTGATGACGACCGCGGGCGTGATGATAAGGGCGAGCATCATCAGGATTCCCTGGATGAAGTCGGTCCAGCTGACGGCGTTGTAGCCGCCCAGGAAGGTGTAGGAGACGATGATGATGCTGCCGACGGCGAGGGCGACGGCGTAGTCGAGGTGGAAGGTCGCTTCAAAGAGCTTTGCCCCGCCGACGAGGCCCGAGGAGGTGTAGAGGGTATAGAAGAGCAGGATGACGAGGGCCGTGATGACGCGCAGATGGCCCTTGGCATCGCCGAAACGGTTGGCGAAGTAGTCGGGGATCGTGATCGCATCGTCAAGGCGGTGGGTCATGATGCGCAGCGGCCGGGCGACGTAGTGCCAGTTCAGGTAGGCGCCGATGAGCAGACCGACGGCGATCCAGCTGCCGGCGATCCCGTCGCTGTACATCATACCGGGCAGCCCGAGCAGCAGCCAGCCGCTCATATCCGAGGCCCCCGCGCTCAGCGCCGTCACGCCGGGACCGAGACCCCGCCCGCCGAGCACGTAGTCGCCGAGGTCCGCGGTTTTAAAGTAGAAATAGAGGCCGATGGCCACCATCACGAGCATGTAAAGGCCGAACGAGATCAGTACGGGTGTCTGCATTTATACCTCCTCATCCGGGTGCAGGCCGGCAATGCCGAGGTTGCCGTAGCGGTGGTAGCTGTTGGAGATGCTCTGTTCGATGAAGTAGTGCATCAGTTCGATCCGCCCGTGGGCGACGAATGCTTCCTTGGCGATGTAGACGGCCCGGTCGGCCACGGCGTCGAAGAGGGCCGGGGAGACGATCTCCGGGCGGAGGAAACGGACCCGTTTGTAATGGGGGATCCGGTCGATGAACACCGCCTCGCTGTCGCGGGTGATGGCATCGTGCTCCCCGAGCAGGCTCGCCTGCTTCGATTCGAGCCAGAGGAACTCCGGCTGCCGGGAGTGTTCGGGCAGGGAGATGTGCAGCCGTGCACCGACCATCCTGACGGCCATGATCGTGGCGAGTGACTCCTCGAGACTCTCCCCCTCCTCGAGGCGCAGGAGGACGCTCGCGACCGGCAGGTAGCGGATAACGTTGGACTCCCCGCGGATATGGGCGTAGTCGTGGGGTTTCATAAACTCGGTCTCGTGCCAGTGCGCGAAGTGGCAGAGGTGGCGCAGGGCCTTCTCGCACTCGTCGTGAAAGACCGTATCGCGCTGGAGCATCACCCGCATCCGGTCGGTGAAGGGGGTGGAACAGGACTCGTAGAGGTTGGTTTCACGGTAGGTGATATCCATAAACTGGCTGACGTAGTTGAAGCCGCCCGCTTTCCTGCCGCTGCCGATGGCCGATTTGCGCATCCCGCCGAAGGGCTGCCGCAGCACGATCGCCCCGGTTGTGCCGCGGTTGATGTAGAGGTTCCCCGCGAGCAGCGCCGCTTTCCACTGCTCTTGTTCGCGGCGGTCGAGGGACTCCAGCCCGGAGGTGAGGCCGTAGCCGGTGGCGTTGACGATCTTGATGGCGTCTTCGAGGTCCTCGGCGCGCATCACGCTGAGTACGGGGCCGAAAAGCTCGTTCATATGGCAGAAATCCCCCGACGCGGTTCCCCAGCGGATGGAGGGTTTCAGCATATAGGGGTTGCCCCGGTCGGCGTAGTCGGGTGAGAGCAGCCACTCCTCTCCTTCGTCCAGGGCTTCGAGGGCCTGTGCCAGTTTGCCCGCTGGGCGGTCGACGAGGGTACCGACGCGGTTGCCGAAATCCCAGACGGAACCCGTCTGCATCGACTCCGCCGCCTCTTTGAGCTGCCGTTTGTACTCTTCGTCGTCGTAGAGCTCTTTTTCCAGCACAAGCAGCGAGGTCGCCGAGCACTTCTGCCCGGAGTTGTGAAAGGCCGAGGCCATGACGTGGCCGATTGCCTGGTCTCTGTCCGCCATCGCCGTGACGATGGTAGCGTCCTTGCCTCCCGTCTCAGCACTCAGGTGGATGTCGGGACGGGCCTTGATGATGCGGTAGGCCGTCTCTTCGCCGCCGGTGAAGATCGTGAAATCGATCGCGTCGTTGGGGATCATATGCTTCCCGACTACTGCTCCGCGTCCCGGGATGAACTGCAGGGTGTTCATGCTGACCCCCGCATCCCAGAAGCATTGGCAGAGCCGGTAGGCGGTGAGGATGGAGGCTTCGGCGGGTTTGAGGATCACCGTGTTGCCCGCCGCGAGGGCCGCGGCGATGCCGCCGGTCGGGATGGCGACGGGAAAGTTCCAGGGGCTGATGACGAGACCGACCCCTTTGCCTTTGGCCTCTACTCCCGTCAGCCCCGCCAGCTTGGTGACACTGTAGGGGTAGAAGTTGACGAAGTCGATCGCCTCGCTCACCTCCACGTCGGTTTCGGTAAAGACTTTGCCCACCTCCGCCGCGGCGATGCCGATGAGGTCGCCCCGGGCAACTCGGATCGCGTGGGCGACCTCCATCATGATCTTTTGGCGCGCGTGGGGCGTCAGTTCCCGCCAGCCGTCGGGGTCGGCTTGGGCCGTGGTAATGGCACTTTTCATATCTTCGGGGGTCGCTTCGACGTAGGCGCCGGCGTGTTTGTTCTCATGGTACTGGGACTTGTCGATGACCGTGACCGTTTCGTCGCGCTTCACGACCTTCCCGCCGACAACGGGGTAGGCGTTGTAGCCCCCCTCGCGCTCGCCGATATGCTGCCATTTGTCGCGGAGCGCTTCCGCCCAGGCGCGGTTGGCGGGAAGGATGAAATCCGTATCGGGCTCGTTCTCGAAATGGTAGAGGGCGGGATCGATATCGGTTCTTACGACCGGCCGGGTACGGTCCTGGGTGCGGTTGGGCGCTTCGGACACCGTGGGGATAAGGGCGACGGCATCGTCGAAGGTCTTGACGAGCTGCTCCCACTCCGGTGTGTCCACCCTGAGCCCGAAACTGTGGCGCAGGAAGTTCTGCTCGGCGGTGTTCTCATCAAAGCGGCGCACGAGGTAGGCGATGGCGTTGGTAAAGGTCTCCTTCGTCGCCGTCGGGGCGTAGAGGATGACGTTGCGCCCCTCGGCTTTGAGAAGGCGGTAGGCCGCTTCGCTCATCCCCTCGAGCATCTCGGCGGTGACATAGCGTTCAACCCCGCGCGCCTTCGCCAGCAGCATCGCCAGGGCATGGTCGAAGAGGTTGTGCGAGGCGACGCCGGTATGCACGTAGGGGGCGACGGCGGGGTCGAGCAGGTAGTCCATCGCTTTTTTGTAGTTGGCGTCCGATTCCGCCTTGTGGGCGTAGGTGACGTTGGGCCAGCCGCGAAGCGATGCCTCGGTCAGCTCCATCTCCTGGTTGGCCCCCTTGACGATGCGGATCTTGATCGGCGCGCCCCCGGCGTCGACGCGGGCTTTGGCCCAGGCGGCCAGTTCACGGATAGAGGTGAGGGCATCGGGGAGGTAGGCCTGGACGACGATGCCGGCATGCAGCTGCGCGAACTCCTCCTGGGAGAGGACTTTTTTGAAGGCGTCGATGGTGATACGGACATCGCGGTACTCCTCCATATCGAGGTTGACGAACTTGGGCTGCGTCTTTCCCTCCCCGTCGCGGCAGGGGTTGGCGATGGCCGCGCGGTAGACCCGCTCCAGCCGGGAGGAGACATGTGTTACGTTGTTGTCGTGGGCGAGGGGCAGGATCTGCGAGAACATGTTGGAGATCTTGAGCGAAAGGTAGTCGATATCCGGGTTCTCAAGCAGCGCGATATATTTTTCAACCCGGCGTTCCGCTTCGGCCTCGCTGTGGACGACCTCCCCGATGACGTTGATGTTGACCCGCGTTCCCTCTGAGCGGCGCGCTTTCATATGCTTGGAAAGGACGGGGTCCTCCCCCTGGATGACGATAGCGCTGATGTCGTTGCGCAGGTAGTTGATGAACATCGGGACGGAAAGGGAGCTGACGTAGATGCCGACGTCGCGGAAGAGCCAGACGAGGATCTGCTCGAAGTGGCTGAAGAAATCCGTACTTTTGTATTTTTCGAAGATGTACTCGAGCTGGTCGGCGACCCGGTCGGGGTTCTTGGAACGGAAGCTCTGGTCAAGCAGCTCGATGAGGAAGATCTTGTTAATTGGGTTTTTCAGCATGCGCTGCATCATCGTATGCAGACGTTGCTCCTCCTTCCCGATATGGTGCGAGATCTCCTCCTGCCACCGGCGGGCGACGGCTTTTGTCTCTTCGAACAGTTCGGAGGGAATGGGCATCGGCAGGTCCTTCATGCTGGTGTGGATTGGCCCCGTACAGATGAAAAATACGGGGGGCGGAGTGATGACCGGCTTCTTGGCGGCACCCTCCGACAACTGATAGGCCCTACGATAACATATTAGGTTTAGTGCAAGCTAAAATTTTTCTGGGAGGGTTTGCGAAGGGGGCATGACAGGCAAAGGAAAAGCAAAAAATATAAACAGGCGGTGATTGTTCTTATAGTGATAAATGTGTGTGGGGAAAATGTTGTTTCGTGGTGGCCTGTCTCGGAATCGAACCAAGGACACAGGGATTTTCAATCCCTTGCTCTACCGACTGAGCTAACAGGCCATTCATTTAAGAGGCCGAAATTATAGCAACGGCATATTGAAGCCTAGCTTAAATCGGCGACGGCTTCTTTAAACGTGTTACCGCGCACGGCGTAGGAGGGAAACTGGTCCAGGCTCGCGCAGGCGGGGGAGAGCAGGGCGACGCTCTGCTGCGTATGCACGCCGGCGATGCGTTTGACGGCTTCGGTCAGGACGCCGCAGCTCTCAAAGGGGATACCGAAGCGTTCGCTGAGGGCGTCGAGCTTGGCCTGGTTGCTGCCGATCGTATAGAGGGTGACGTCGATGTCGGCGAGGGCTTCGAAGAGCGGCGTCATATCGACCCCCTTGTCGTCGCCGCCGACGATGAGGTGGATGGGGCGGTCGGCGTAGCGCCGGACGGCGGCCAGGGCCGCATCGATATTGGTCGCCTTGGTGTCGTTGACCCAGAGGCGGTTCTGCGTGTCGCTGAACTCCTCCTGGCGGTGCGGGTCGAGGACAAAGGCGTTCATCTTGGCATAGTCGATCCGGTCGAAAAGAATGCGGTCGACGGCCATCGCCAGCAGGGCGTCGAGGAGGAAGGGACCTTTAAAATGAATATGGTCGGTCTCGAAACCGAAAAAAGCGGCGAGATCGTCGGTATCGTCGTAGGGGATGACGAAGGCGTCCGTCGGGGTGTCAGCATAGGCGCGCGGCAGCAGGACGGTCTCGCCCTCGCGCATCTGCGCCAACGGCTTCAGTTTGTCGTCGATGTAGGCCTGTTCGCTGCCGTGCCAGCTCAAGTGGTCCGGGGTGATCGGCAGCACGACGTAGAGGTCCGGTTTTGCCTCGTGGGTGTAGTGCAGGGTAAACGAGCTCGTCTCCAGGACCCAAAGCGGCGACGCGGCATCCAGCGCGGCCAGGGGAGTGCCGATGTTGCCGCCGGAGAGTGCCCCCTTGTCGGCGAGGAGATGGGTGAGCATCTGCGTCGTGGTCGTTTTGCCGTTGGTCCCGGTGATCCAGACGGTAAAGGGTTTCACGCCGGGCGTGAATGGGAGACGCGCCAGCGGAGAGAGGAAAAGGTCGTACTCGCTGACGAGGTGTTCCGCTTTCCTGATCAGCGGATGTTCCGGGGGGATACCCGGCGAAGGGACTTCCAGGTCGGAGTAACGCGGATCGAACTCCGCCGTGGGGCGGACGCGGTTCCCCTCCTCGTCGGTAAAGGGCTTGTGGACGTGGTCGTCATAGAAGGTGCAGGGGCCGAAGGCCTTGGCGATCGCCCGGGTCGTAACGCCGTAGCCGAAAAGGGAGGTGCGGATTTGCTGCATCAGGTGGCCTTAGCGGATTTTGAGGGTAATGAGCGCGGCGAGGTTCGAGAGCATGGCGATGATCCAGAAGCGGACGATGATCTTGTTCTCCGCCCAGTTCTTCATCTCGAAGTGATGGTGGATGGGGGCCATCAGGAAGACCCGCTTTTTGCGCAGTTTGAAGCTGCCGACCTGGATGATGACGGAGACGGTCTCGATCACGAAGATGAACCCGATGAGCAGCAGCAGGAACTCGCTCTTGGCGACGATGCCGAGGTAGCCGATAAAGGCGCCGATGGCGAGCGAACCGCTGTCGCCCATAAAGACCTCGGCCGGGTGGGAGTTGAACCAGAGAAAGCCGATAAGCGCACCGATGAGCGCCGCGGCGACGACGGAGGCTTCTCCGACGGGGAAGTTCGGCATCAGCAGGTAGGCGGAGAGGCCGGCGTGCCCGATAATGTAGACGAAAATGCCCAGGGTCATCAGGGCAAAGACGGAGGGCACCGTCGCCAGGCCGTCGAGCCCGTCGGTGAGGTTCACGGCGTTGGAGGCCGCGACCATGACGAGGGACCAGAAAAAGAGGGCGAAAAGCTGCATGTCAAAGAGCGGGTACTTGTAAAAGGGGACATACAGTTCCGTATCCAGTCCCGCCGCGAAACGCAGGAAAAGGGCGCCTACAAGGGCCGCGGCGATCTGGAACAGCAGTTTGGCACGGGCCGTGAGGCCCGCCAGGTTGTGCTGCTTGTCGATCTTGGCATAGTCGTCTTTGAAACCGATCAGCATAAAGAGCGCGAGCACGAGCATCCCGCCCAGGGCGAAAAAGTTGTCGTAGCGCACGGTGATCGCCGACGCGATCAGGGTTGAAACGATAAAGACGACACCCCCCATCGTCGGCGTCTTCGCTTTCTCGCGGTGGCGGTCGGGCGCGTAGTCGTTAATGGGCTGGACGCTGGAGGTCTTCTGCGCCCAGCGGATGAAGCGGGGCATCAGGAAAAGGGTCATGCAGAGCGCCAGGAAAAAGGCGACGCCGGCACGGACGGTAATGTATTGCAGCAGGTTGATATCCAGAAGTTCGTAAAACCAGTAAAGCATTATCTGTCCATAAAGAGTTTTCACTAGGTTGTAGTGATAAAGTGAGTAAAAAGTGCTATTTTAATATAATTGCCGTCATTATATGTTTAAGGGGATTTCCGGAGTTCCGACAGCTCTCGGAAGACCCTTCGTGAAGGATTTTTATGGGACAAAAGACTGTACTCGTAATTACGGACGGGGTCGGCTACAGCCAACGGACGGAAGCGAACGCTTTTTACCATGCCCAAAAGCCGACCTATGAGAAACTCTTCGCCGAAGTACCCCACGCGCTGATCGACACCTTCGGTCTCAGCGTCGGCCTGCCCGAGGGGCAGATGGGGAACTCGGAAGTGGGGCATATGACCATCGGGAGCGGCCGCGTACTCTACCAGGACCTGGTCAAGATATCCCTCGCCGTCGCCGAGGGCACCCTGGCGGGTAACCCGGCCTTGACGGCGCTGCTGGACAGCTCCGACACGCTGCACCTCGTCGGCCTCTTCAGCGACGGCGGGGTCCATTCGCACCTCGACCATACGATCGCGCTGGCAAAGATCGCCGAAGCGGCGGGCAAGAAGGTGTGGCTCCACCTCATTACCGACGGGCGCGACGTCTCGCCGACGTCCGCACCGCATTACCTGGAGAAACTGCAGGAGGCGCTGAGCACGAATGTGCGCATTGCAACTATCGGCGGACGCTTCTATACGATGGACCGGGACAACCGCTGGGAGCGTGTCCAGAGCGGCTACGACGCTATCGTGACCGCACAGCCTGCCAGCGACCTTGCGCCCGCGGCCTACATCGAAGCCTCCTACGCCAGGAAAGAGACGGACGAGTTTATCGTGCCGGCGGCCTTCAACGGCTATGAGGGGATGAAAGCGGGCGATGCCGTTCTCATCACCAATTTCCGCAGCGACCGCGTCCGCGAGATCACGACGGCACTGGCTTCGCCGGCGTTCGCCGAGTTCGACCGCCCCTTCGCCGTAGCAAACCTTGCGACGATGACGGAGTATGACAAAAGCTTCACCTACCCGGTCCTCTTCCGGAAAGAGACGCCGAAAAACACCCTCGCGGAGGTGATCAGCAACCGTGGGCTTCGCCAGTTCCATACGGCGGAGACGGAGAAGTATGCCCACGTCACCTTCTTCCTCAACGGCGGGATCGACGAGCCCTATGCAAATGAAGCGCGGGTGCTTATCCCGAGTCCGAAGGTCAAGACCTACGACCTGCAGCCCGAGATGAGCGCCCCCGCGGTCGGCGATGCCGTAATGACCGCGATGGACGAAGGGTATGACTTCATCGTCGTCAACTTCGCCAACGGGGACATGGTCGGGCACACGGGTGTCTATGACGCCGCCATCAAGGCCGTCGAAGCCGTCGACCATGAACTCGGCCGCATCGTGGAGAAAGCGAAAGCGGACGATTATGCGATGGTCCTGACCTCCGACCACGGCAACTGCGAGGAGATGTGGGACGAGGAGGGCAACGTCCTCACCAACCATACCGTCGGCAAGGTCTGGGCCTTTGTCATGGCCGAAGGGGTCGACAAAGTCCACCCCGGCGGCCTCAACAACATCGCCCCGACGGTCCTCGAACTGATGGGCGTCGAAAAACCGGCCGAGATGGACGACAGCCTCTTATAGTTTGGGTACGGCATCCGAGCAAAAGCCCGGATGCCTACGCTAACGCTGTGTTCTCCTTGGCGGAGAGCCCATACCCCAAGGGTATTTCCTGCGGGGCACGCGCAGTAAACCGCGCTTATGCATGACGGCAGAGTTTCCGTAGATGTAAGTAAATTATTCAAAAGGAGTGAGATGAAATTCAGTGGTAAAAACGTATTGGTAACGGGATCGAGCCGGGGGATCGGCGCGGAGATCGCGAAAGTGCTGGCCGGCTACGGTCTGAAAGTCTGGGTCAACTACCGCAGCGGCGCGGATGCCGCCGAAGCGGTCAAAGCGGCGATTATTGCCGCGGGCGGCGAAGCGGAGACAATCGGTTTCGACGTGGCGGACGAAGCGGCCTATGTTGCGGCGATCAAGACGATCGTCGACACTGACGGTGAACTGGGCTACCTGGTTAACAACGCGGGGATCACGAACGACAAACTGGCCCTGCGCATGAAAACGGAGGAGTTTCTTTCCGTGATCAACGCCAACCTCACCTCCGCCTTTATCGGCTGCCGTGAAGCGATGAAGGTGATGCGCAAGAAGAAGCAGGGTGCCGTTGTCAACATCGCTTCCATCGTCGGTGAGACGGGCAACGCGGGGCAGACGAACTACGCGGCCTCCAAGGGCGGCCTGATCGCCATGACGAAGAGTTTTGCCATCGAAGCGGCTTCGAGCGGGCTGCGTTACAACACGGTCACACCGGGCTTTATCGCCACCGATATGACCGACGAACTCAGCGACGATATCAAGTCCAACTTTACCTCAAAAATCCCGATGGGACGCTTCGGCGAAGCGCGGGAAGTCGCGGAAGCGACGGCCTTTCTGCTCTCTGACAGCGCCTCTTATATTACGGGTGAAACCCTCAAAGTCAACGGCGGGATGAACATGGCCTAAGGCCGGAGGGGAGACCCCCCCTTCAGCGCTTTTTTTTATATTCCGTGTGCTATACTTTCGGAATTTCAAATTGGAAAGAGGAGCTATAATGGCACTTTTGGATGACATCAAAGAAGTCGTAGTTGAACAACTGAGCGTAAACCCGGACGAAGTAAAGCCGGATGCGAAATTCGTTGAAGATCTCGGAGCGGACAGCCTCGACGTCGTTGAACTGGTCATGGCACTTGAAGAAAAATTCGATATTGAAATCCCGGACGATGAAGCTGAAAAAATTCAGACAGTTCAGGATGTCGTAAACTACGTCGAAAACAAGGCGTAAGTTTCCTTTGCGGGTTTCCCGCAAAATGGTTTTGTATTGCCGTCCTCGGACGGGTATATAAAGCTATACACATATTTTTCAGGAGTTGCTGTGAGAAGAGTTGTCGTAACGGGTATGGGCATGATCAATGCTGTCGGACACAATAAAGAAGAGTCGTTTAAAGCGATGTGTGACGGCGTGAGCGGCATTGACAAAATTACCCTTTTCGATGCCGAAGCCGAAGGGCAGGGCGTTCTGATTGCCGGCGAGGTCAAAAACTTCGACCCCACAACGGTGATGGCGGCCAAAGAGGTCAAAAAAGCGGACCGTTTCATCCAGCTCGGCCTTAAGGCGGCCCAGGAAGCGATGGAAGATGCGGCCTTCAACGAAATCGAGATCGAATACGAACGTTTCGGCGTCGCCGCGGCATCCGGTATCGGAGGACTTCCGGCGATCGAGAAGAACTCCATTGTTCTTGAGACCCGCGGCCCGCGCCGTATCTCTCCTTTCTTCATTCCGAGCGCCCTGGTCAACATGCTCGGCGGTTTCGTTTCCATCGAGCATGGTCTGAAAGGCCCCAATGTCGCGGCGGTCACGGCCTGTGCGGCGGGAACCCACTCCATCAGCGAAGCGGCGAAGACGATCATCTGCAACGGTGCGGACCGTATGCTCGTCGTCGCGGCGGAATCTGCGGTCACCGGTGTCGGTATCGGCGGTTTTGCCTCCATGAAAGCGCTCTCCACGCGCAACGACGACCCGCAAACGGCCTCCCGTCCCTTTGACGCGGAGCGCGACGGTTTTGTCATGGGTGAAGGTGCGGCAGCGCTCGTCCTCGAAGAGTACGATGCGGCCGTTGCCCGCGGCGCGAAAATCTACGGGGAGCTGATCGGTTTCGGCGAGAGCGGCGATGCAAGCCACATTACGAGCCCGAGCATGGACGGCCCGCTGCGCGCGATGAAAGCGGCGATGACGATGGCCGGCAACCCGAAAGTCGACTACGTCAATGCCCACGGTACATCCACACCGACGAACGACAAGAACGAAACGGCGGCACTCAAAGAGCTCTTCGGCGGCAAAGAGAACTGCCCGCCGGTGACATCTACCAAGGGCCAGACGGGCCACTGTCTTGGCGCGGCCGGTGGTATCGAAGCGGTCGTCTGCCTTATGGCGATGCAAGAGGGTATCATCCCGCCGACGATCAACCACATCAACCCGGATGAGAACTGCGATCTGGACATCGTTCCGAACGCGGCGCGCAAAGCTGAAATGAACATTGTCATGAGCAACTCCTTCGGTTTCGGCGGCACCAACGGCGTCGTTATCTTCAAGAAGCTCTAAGGTCCGGCATTGGCTACCTACCTCGATTTTGAGCAGAAGATCCAGCAGATCCAGGAAGAGATCGTCAGCGCCGAGGTGCGCCACGACCTCCACGCCGTCGAGATCCTGAAAAAAGATCTGGAGAAAGAGGTCAGTAAAACCTACAAGAACCTCTCGCCTTACCAGGAGCTCCAGCTGGCGCGTCACCCCGACCGCCCCTACGCGCTCGATTACATCAACCTGCTGCTCGAAGACAAATACGAACTGCACGGCGACCGCCACTTCCGCGACGATGCGGCGATCCTCTGCTACATGGGCTACATCGACGGTCAGCGTGTCATGGTCATTGGCGAACAGAAGGGACGCGGGACGAAGAACAAGCTCAAGCGCAACTTCGGGATGCCGCACCCGGAAGGGTACCGCAAGGCGCTGCGCTGCGCCCAGTTGGCAGACAAGTTCAATATCCCAGTGGTCATGCTCATCGACACCCCGGGCGCCTACCCGGGACTGGGTGCCGAAGAGCGTAACCAGAGTGAAGCGATCTCCCGCAACCTGCTGGAACTCTCCAAACTGGAAACGATCACGATCTCTATCGTTATCGGCGAGGGAGGCAGCGGCGGCGCCCTGGCCATCGGCGTTGCCGACCGGCTGGCGATGATGCGCTACTCCGTTTTCAGCGTCATCTCTCCGGAAGGGTGTTCCGCGATTCTCTGGAACGATCCGGCCAAGGCGGAAGCGGCGACGAAGGCGCTTAAGATCACGAGCAGCGACCTCAAAGAGCTCGACCTGATCGATGACGTCATCGACGAGCCGCTTATCGGGGCGCACCGCGACAAGTCTGGGGCGGCGGACGCGATGAAAGGCTACATTCTCGAGCGGATCAACGAGCTCTCTAATTTCAGCGGTTCCGAACGCCGCCACAAGCGCTATGACCGCCTGACGGGTATGGGCGCTTACTCCGAAAACTAATCCAGCAAACTTTCTTTTTTTAATTGGAGCGGCTTGGCCGCGCCATGCTCTCTATTTTCTTTAACTGTTTTGTTCCCCTTCTTTTTTGCTTATCCAAAAAAGAAGCCGAACCGGGAAGAAAAAAGGATAAAAGGCTGCGCCCTGGAAGAAATACTCTCGGAGTGCGCTTTCGGGACATGCCAATCCCCGGTGATCCTCCTGATACGCTAATGACCGTTTCGGAATCAACAATTTAGATTTTTTGGAAAGTGTTTAGGCTTCGGGGGCTGTCTGTTCCGGGGGCTGGGGCGGGAATTTCGGGCGTTTGAGGCGTTTGGCCTTCTTGGAGAAGGTGATGAGCTCCTCAACGGTTTGGATCTCGGTTGGGATGCATTTTAGGGTGCGTTTGAAGAGCTTTGCCGTCGTCATCGCGTCGGAGAGGGCGCGGTGGTGGGTCGCCTCTTTGTAGAGTTCGAGCTGTTCGTTCAGGAACGCCAGGCCGTAGCGATAGGAGCTGATGGTGCGCTCGGCGAGGTCGATGGTGCAGAGGCTGCGATTGAGCAGGGGCGCCATCCCGACGCGCTCCATCATTTTCGAAGTGAACTGAAAGTCGAATTTGACGTCGTGGCCGACGAAGATGTCGTTGCCCAGGAACAGTTTGAAGTCCGACAGCACTTCCCGCAGGCCAGGTGCATCCTGGGTGTCCTCCTCCGCGATGCCGGTGATCTCGGTGATGTGCCCCGAGATATGGTCGCACCGCACCAGGCTCTCAAAACGGTCGATGATGTGGAGGTTCTGCACCTTGACGGCGCCGATCTCGATGATCTGGTGTTTGTCCGGCTTGGAGCCGTTGGTCTCAATGTCGACGATGCAGAAGGTCGCCGCCGAGAGGAGCTGGTCGCAGCTTTGGGGGTAGTAGCGCGTGCCGTCGCGGCTGACGAGTTCGAGCCCCTGTGCGCGCATCAGTTCGACGGCCAGTTCGGCGCTCTCGCCGGTCAGCTGCTCGATCTGGTAGGCTGTCAGCCCTTCGCAGAGCTTCTGGGGGAGTTGGGAGGCTTCGATCATGCTTTGGCCTTTGCAATAAACAGGCCAACCTTCTTCGGGTCTTTTTTCCCCTTGGATGCTTCGACGCCGCTGCTGACATCGAGGGCGTAGAAGCCGTAGGGGAGACACTCTTCGACGTTATCGGGGGAGAGCCCGCCGGCGAGGATGATCTTTGAACAGTCGACCCCGTCGAACCACTCGAGGTTGAGCCGCTTGCCCATACCCCCGTAGGCGTCGCAATAGGCATCGACGAGGCGGTACTCGTCCGCGTGCGCTTTGACGTCTTCGGGGCTCTGTGCACGGATCACACGGACAAAGGGGCACTCCAGGGCGTCAAAGAGCTCCTGGGGGGCATCAAAATGGATCTGGGCCAGGGTGATGCCGCTCGTCTTGGCCGCCGCGTTGATGGCCGGGGCTTCCTCGTTGACGAAGAGACCGACTTTTTCGACAAAGGGTGGCAGCCTGCGGATGATCGCCGCGGCCGCCTCGGGGGTGATATGGCGCGGCGAGGGGGGATAGAAAACAAAACCGAGCGCGTCGGCCCCGGCATCGATCGCGCTCATGGCGTCTTCATAGGAGGTGATGCCGCAGATCTTGACGCGCACGGAAGGCTCAGACTTTCAGGCTGCCGATGGCCGCTTCGAGGCCGTCTGCGTGTTTGAAGACGTAGCTGCCGGCGACGCAGACGTCGACGCCCGCCGCTTTGAGCGCGCCGATGTTCGCGTCGTTGACCCCGCCGTCGACTTCGATCATGCAGTCGGGGTTGATGCGGTCGCGCAGGTCGCGCAGACGGCGGAGCTTTTCATAGACATCGATGAACTTCTGGCCGCCGAAACCGGGGTTGACGCTCATGACGAGAACCATGTCGATGTAGGGCAGCAGGTACTCGAGGCTTTCGGCCGGCGTGTGCGGGTTGAGGACGATGGCGGGTTTGATGCCGAGGCTGCGGATGTACTGGGCCAGGCGGTGGGGGTGTTTCTCCTCTTCGATGTGGAAGGAGATGTATTCGGGCTTCAGCGGGGCGAAGAGGTCGACAAAGAAGGTGTTGTTTTCGACCATCAGGTGGATGTCGAGGGGTTTGGTGGCTGCCGCGGCGACGGCGGAGACGACGACGGGCCCGATGGTGAGGTTCGGTACGAAATGGCCGTCCATGACGTCGACGTGCACGAGGTCGCAGCCGGCGTCGCAGATCGCCTTGACGTCGCGCGCGAGGCTGCCGAAATCGGCGGAGAGAATACTGGGGGCTACAAGCATTGAGCTACCCTTTCTTTTTTTTGCCATTTTATCCAAATAGTGTGTGCATTGCGATAAAATGTCGGTACGCACCGTGCTAGCGTGGTTATTTAAGGAACTCTTTTGATTTTAGAGGATATAATGCGCCACTAAATTTACGCAAGGAGCCTACAAATGGCAAGAAAATGTGCTATTAGCGGTAAGGGCCCAATGAGCGGGAACAACGTTTCTCACGCGAAAAATCGCACGAAAAGACGTTTCATGCCTAATCTTCGCACCGTCCGCGTCCAGATGGAAGACGGTACGACTAAGAAGATTAAGATCTCTGCTTCTGAGCTTCGTACTATGAAGAAAAAACAGGCGTAACTCCCTTACGCCGACAACTGAGCGCCGTTTGAATCTGATCCAAAAGATTCGCGCCTTTCTTCATTGGGAGACTCCTCCCAAACCCCAATACGATCTACTTCCCGATATTTACAGCCACCTCAAACCGTTTCGTCTGCCGCTGATTTTTACGGCAATCATCATGTTCCTCGGCACCATCGGCTACATGGTGATAGACGATTTTTCGCTGATAGACGCCATCTACCAGACGGGGATCACCTTTACGACGGTCGGCTTCGGGGAGATCGCCCCCATTTCCGATGCGGGGAGGCTCTTTACGATCACGCTGATCATTACCGGTTTCGCCGTCTTCTCGATGGCGGTCGGTATTCTCGTCAACGAGATCAACCGCGGGAACATCTATAAAACCATAAAGGAGCGGGACATGCTCTACAAGATCGCGCGCTTGAAAAAGCATTTTGTCATCTGCTACCACAACGATTACACCATCGAAGTCACGAAGGAGCTGCGCCGCTCGCACATCCCCTTCGTCGTGATCGATCCCCGCGAGGAGATCGAAGCGTGGGCGAAACAGCACAAGTACCCCTATTTCCTCCGCGAAGAGCCCCATACGGAGGTGGCGATGCTCAAGGCGCACCTGAGCTCGGCGAGCGGGATGATCACCCTGTCGCCGCTGATCGCGGACAACATCGCGATCATTGCGTCGGTGCGTCTGTTTGAGAAGGAGCACCACCTCCCGCGGCCCTACAACCTGATCAGCTCGGCTGAGACGATGAGTGACGTCGAGAAGCTGAAAAAGCTGGGGGCCGACACCGTCGTCTCCCCGACGAAGCTGACGGCGCAGCGCATCACCTCCATGGCAGCGCGCCCGGATATGGAGAACCTCCTCGAGGAGTTCCTCTACCGCAGCGACACCCCGCTGGACATGGAGGAGATCTTCGTGCCCAAATACAGCTGGATGGTCCTCAACCGCCTCAAAGAGACCCACCTCAGAGAGATTGCAAACGTTTCCGTCGTCGGGGTCACGCGCAAAGACGGCAAATTCGTCGCCATGCCCAAAGGGGACGACCTCGTCACCAGCGAGTCGAAACTGCTGGTCGTTGGCACCGAAAAGGGGATCAAAATGACCAAAGAGCTGGTGCGCCAGCGTAAAAAACCGCAGGAGTTGCGCTATGTTTGAGATGAAAAAAGTCGGCGGCGGCGTCTGCGCGCCGGAGGGGTTCTTTGCGGGGTCGGCCAGTGCCGGCCTGCGCCCGAACGGGGCGGATGACGTTGCCTTTATCTACGCCGACACCCCTTGCGAGACGGCGGCGGTCTTTACGACGAACAAGATGACGGCCGCACCGATCCGCCACTACCGGGCCAAAGGGAGCTTCAAAAGCAACTTCGTGCTGATGAACGCCAAAAATGCCAATGCGATGACGGGAGCTGCCGGGATCGCCGACATCGACGAAGTCCTCGGGGAGCTGCAGGCGCATTACGGCGTCCTTCAGAACCCGGTGATGAGTTCGACGGGGGTCATCGGTGTGCGTCTGCCCAAAGAGAAGATCACGGCGGCGGCAAAGACCTTCGACCTCGGCAGCCGGGACAGCCTGGCGGCCGCGAAAGCGATCATGACGACGGACACCTTCTACAAGATGGTGTCGACGGAGATCGTTTTGGCAGAGGGCAAGCGTTTCCGCCTCGGGGCGATCGCCAAGGGCGCGGGGATGATCAACCCCGCGATGGCGACGATGCTCTGCTTCGTGACGACCGACGCGGATGCCGAAGCGGCCGAGCTGCAGGCCTGCCTCGAGGCGGTCATCCCGACGACCTTCAACGCTGCGAGCGTCGACGGGGATACCTCCACGAATGATACGGTACTGCTCCTGTCCAACCGCAAAAGCGGTGCGTTTGATGCCGAAGCGTTCAAAACGGCCCTGCACGAGATGCTGCTGGAGCTGGCGCAGATGATGGTCAGCGACGGGGAGGGGGCGACAAAGATGGTTACCTTCCACGTCACGGGCGCCGCTAATGACGACGAGGCGGAGACGGCGGCGAAGGCGCTTTCGAACTCGCTGCTGATGAAAACGGCCATCTACGGCGAAGACCCCAACTGGGGCCGTGTCGCATCGACCATCGGCGCCAGCGGCGTCGCGTGCGACGAGGCGACACTGACGGTCAGTTTCGACGACGTCTGTGTCTATGACAAGGGGACGATCCTCTTTGATGCAGAGACGGAAAAGCTGGCGGCGGCGGTGATGAAGCGCGAACGCTTTACGATCAGCTGTGCACTTGGGATGGGCGAGGGGGCGTTTGACGCTTACGGCTGTGACCTTGGTCACGAGTATGTCAAGATCAACGCCGACTACAGAACGTAGCGGCGTTTTATAGCAGAAAGCGGCGGCCCAGCGGGCCGTCTAAAAGCGGTAGCCTGCCTTGAGAAGGGTCCGCCAGTTGTCCAGGCTGTATTTCTTCGTCGTGCCGAAATCGTTTTCGGTGGTCCATGTGCGGCGGATATCCACCCCCGCCAGGAAACTCCCCATATAGTATTTCAGACCCGCGCCGGCCTGCAGCGTGAAGAGCCAGTCGTTCGCGTTGTCGGTGGATGTCGTCGGAAACAATCCGCCTGTGGTCGTGGTCACGGGGTATTCGGTGTACATCGCGCCGATGCCGGGCCCGACGCCGAGAACGAGGTTCCGGGTGAAATGGATGAAATAGTAGGGGTTCATTTCGATCGCGGTAATGGTCACATCATCTTTATCGTAACGGCTCAGGCTCAGCTGCTGCCGCAGCAGGTTGTCGCCGGGCAGGGTGAATACGGGACAGTCGAAAGAGAATTCGACACCGTAGTTGTAGTCATCTTTGACGGAACCGTTGTCAAAATCCATCGTCCCGCCGACGGCGGCGAGCTCGATGTTGGCTTTCCAGTCCGGATCTGTAAAGATGGGCAGCAAGACGAATTTGTCCGCGGCGGTCGCCGCCGATGCGGACAGAATCGCGGTGCCGGCAAGGACACTGAGCAGTTGGGTCGTTTTCTTCATTTTTACTCCTCTCTTGAAGAAAGATGGTATGCACGATAGGGAAACTTTTTTCATTTATCATACAGAGAATCACATTTTAGTGACATTTTTCTGAAAAATTAGAAAAAGTTATCTGAACATTAGAGCAAAAGAGGGCGTATCAGCGCGGGGGAAGATCGAGGTGGGGGAGATGCCAGCCGCGGTAATGGGCGACGAGGCGGAGCACGGTGGCAAAGAGGGCGACGGCGAGGACAGCGGTGTCGTTCAGGCACCCCAGGGCGTCGAGCACGATCAGCATGACGGCGACGATGACGGCGATGGTGCCGTAAAAGTCGCTGGTCAGGATGGCGGGGACGGTATTGACGAGGACGTCGCGGGTGACCCCGCCGCCGATGGCGGTGAGGAAGCTGACGATAATGACGCCGAAGAAGTTGAACTCCGCCGCGATGCCCAGCAGGGCGCCGGTGATGCTGAAGGCGACAAGGCCTACGGTGTCGCTGATGATGAAGAGCCATTTACGCTCAAGCGCGTCCCGGCGGTAGAGGCGGAGGGCCAGGGCGATCATGACGCTGGCGATGACGGTCAGCGCCGGGTAGTAGTGGTTAAAGGCGAAGGGCGTACGGTCGAGCATGAGGTCGCGGATCACCCCGCCGCCGAGCGCCGTCAGGGAGGCGACGATGATGAGCCCCAGCAGGTCGAGCCGGTGGCGTACCCCGGCGAGGAAGCCGCTCAGGGCGAAGGCGACAATGCCGATGATGTCAGCGAGAATAAAAAAGTCCATGGTTCCGGTATTTTAGGCGCCCGCCATGCGGAAATCCTCTTTGAAGGCGACATAGCGTTCCGCCGAGGCGTAAAGCTCCTTGACCTCCTCGTCGGAGAGGGTGCGGACGACCTTGGCCGGGGAGCCCATGATCAGTGACCGGGGCGGAAAGACCTTGTTCTTCGTGACCAGCGCCCCGGCACCGACGATGGACTCCTTGCCGATGACGGCGCCGTCGAGAATGGTCGCGCTCATCCCGATCAGGCAGGCATCCTCGACCGTACAGCCGTGGAGCATGACGCGGTGGCCGATGGTGACGTCGCTGCCGATGATGGTCGGGTGGCCGTCGCTCATGTCGGGTTTTTTGTAGTGGGTGACATGGATCATGGAGAGGTCCTGGATATTCGTGCGGTCGCCGATGACGATGCGGTGCACGTCGCCGCGCACGACGCAGCCGAACCAGACGGCGCACTCCTCGCCCATGGTGACATTCCCGATGACATCCGCACTTTTCGCAATCCAGGTATTGTCACCAAGTTGAGGTTCCCATTGTTTAAAGGGGTAGGTCATTGTCGTTTCCTTGCTGTCGCGGCCTCAGCTCTCTTTGAAGAGACGGGAAGCCAGTTTGTTGATATAGGTCGTATCGCGCTTCTTCGACGATTTGTACATCTTGGTCGTATGCTGCTCGAGCAGGAGCTGGGAGTTGACCGGCGTTTCGCCGGCCTCGACCCGGCGGTAGCTTCCGTCGCTCTGGAGTTCGTGGGCAAGGACGTTGTCCGTGAGCTGGAGGGTGAGCAGCTGCAGGAGCTTCTCTTTGGACTCTTCATCCTCAATGCCCGTCATCAGTTCGATACGGCGCACGAGGTTCCGCGGCATCCAGTCGGCGCTGGAGATGTACATCTGCGGATGGCCATGTTTGAAGTAGAAGACACGGGCATGTTCGAGGTATTTTCCGATCAGCGAGGTGACCCGGATGTTCTCGCTCACCCCTTCAATGCCCGGGACGAGGCAGCAGATGCCGCGGACGATCAGGTCGACCTTGACCCCGGCTTGCGACGCTTTATAAAGCGCGCGGATGACATCCTCGTCGACGAGGGAGTTGACCTTGACGATGATGCGCCCCTCCGTTCCCATCCGGGTCTCGTTCTGGATCAGCGAGAGGATCTTCGGTTTGGTCTGGGTCGGGGACATGTAGAGCTTGTTGAGTTTCCCTTTTTTGCTGAAGCCCGTCAAAAAGTGGAAGAAGCGGGTCATGTCGTTCGTGATCGCCTCGTTGGAGGTCATGTAACTGACATCGGTATAGATCTTCGCCGTACCGGGGTTGTAGTTCCCCGTGCCCAGGTGCGCGTACTGTTTGAGCTTGTCGCCGACCTTGCGGGTGACAAGGGCGGCCTTGGCGTGGACCTTGAAGCCGGGGATGCCGTAGATGACGTGCGCCCCCGCGCTCTCCAGCGCCTTGGCCCAGATGAGGTTGTTCTCTTCGTCGAAACGCGCTTTGAGTTCGACCATGGTCGTCACCTGCTTGCCCGATTCGGCCGCCTGCATCAGGGCGTTGACGATGGGCGAGTTCGTCCCGCTGCGGTAGAGCGTCATCCGGATGGAGACGACATCGGGGTCCTTGGCCGCCGCCTGGATGAACTTGACGATGGGCTCGAAACTCTCGTAGGGGTGGTAGAGCAGGACGTCCTGTTTGTCGAGGACGGAGTAGATGCTGTCCTCGGAATCCAGCGGCGGCAGGTTCCGCGGTTTGTACGGTGCCGCGACGAGGTGCGCAAAATCCATGTTGCCGACGATCTGCCAGAGGCTGGCGAGGTTGAGCACGATCTTGAAGCGGTAGAGGTCGTCTTTGTAGACATTGGTGTGGCGGTTGAAGAAGTCGATCAGTTCGTCGTCGGCGTCGACCCCGATCTCGAGACGGACCAGCTCTCCTTTTTTGCGGAGTTTCAGCCCCTCTTCGAGCATCTCCATAAAGTCGTCCGCTTCCTCCTCCTCGATGGTAATGTCGGCATTGCGCGTGACGCGGAAGGGGGTGTACTGCAGCAGGGTGTAGCCCGGGAAGAGCTCATCGATGTGCTGGGCGACGATGCTGCCGATGGGGACGTAGATCCCGGTGCCGATCTGCACGAAACGGGGCAGGACCCGGGGGATGCGCACGAGGCCGTAGCGCTGGACGCTGGGATCGTCATTGTCCTGGAGTTTGACGATCAGGCCGAAACTGAGGTTGTTCAGGTGCGGGAAGGGGTGGGTACCGTCGACGGCGATCGGGACGATAACAGGGTAGATGTGCTCGTGGAAGTAGCGGTTCACCTCCCCCTTCTCCTGGTTGTTCAGCTCCTGGTAGCGTTTGAGAAAGATCCCCTCGTCTTTAAGGCCGGCCATGATCTCGATGAAGGTGTGCTCGACGACCTGCAGCTCCTGGTGGAGGTATTTGCGGATCTCGCGCAGCTGCTGCAGCGGGGTGAGGCGGTCGGGGCCGGAGAGGATGATCCCGGAGGTAAAGAGTTTCTTGAGACCCGCGACACGGATCATATAGAACTCGTCGAGGTTGGTGCCGTAGATGGCAAGGAACTTCAGGCGTTCAAGCAGGGGCTGCTTCTTGTCCTGCGCCTGCTGCAGCACGCGCGTATTGAACTGCAGCCAGGAGAGTTCACGGTTGAAATAGAATTTTGGGTCTTTGAGATTGGTCATTGGCGGGCTCGGGAAAAATATTGGAATGGGTTATATTATAGCGAAGAATTGTTATCGAACCGGTTACGGTTCGCGCCCCGGCGGGAGGGGACGGGTGATGAGGTAGGCCCCCAGTAGGATCGGAAGGGTGCCGAGCAGCTGTCGTGCTGTCGGGACCTCCCCCAGCGCGGGGTAGGCAAAGATCAGGGTAAAGAGCGGCATAAAGGCGATCATGGCGCTGAGTTTGGTGATGCCGATGCGGTGCAGCGCCTCGATCCAGAGGATCTTGGCCAGGACGTAGACCAGCACGGCGACGGCGGCGATGGCGGGGAGGACGTCCAGGAGCGCTGCGGCGGTGGGGAGGCCCTCGAAGAGCAGGGCGGCGCCGAAGAGCACGGGCAGGGCCGCCAGGTTGCGGAAGGCGAGGATGGTGAGGGCGCTGACCCTTTGGCGCGCCCGCTTCTGGTAGAGGTTCGCCAGGGGAGCGGTCGCGGCCGCAAGCAAAATCAGCAGGTCGCCGGGGTTGAAGGTGAAGGTCGCGGGAAAGAGGATGATCACGGCCCCCGCCCCCATTATAAAGGCGGCGAAGGTGTGCAGCGCATCGAGCTTCTCTCTGCCGGGCAGGTTAAAGTAGAGGTAGGAGAAGAAGAGCTGCAGCGTCAGGATGACGGCCATGTTCCCCGCCGTCGTATAGCGCAGTCCGATGAAAACGAGGGTGAAGAGCAGGGTAATATAAAAGGAGGTCCACAGCAGGTCGGGCAGCGCTTCCCTATCGGCAAAACCTCCGAACCCTTCCCGGGCATAGAGCAGGAGCAGCAGCACGGCGGTGGCGATAATGAGAACGAAGCCGTAGGTGTTCAGCGGGCCGATGGCCTTGACGGCGACGAGGGCGAGAATGGGGAACCAGCTCTCCAGCAGCGACAAAACGACGGCGTAGAGCTCCCCCTGGCGCTGCGGGGTCACGGCCGATGCCGATGCAGGGCGTCGCGGTGGGTCTGTACGAAGTGCGTGAACGAATCAATGATGTTGAAATGATGCATATTCTCATACCCCTGCTTCGCGTAATTTTGCCGTAGTGTAGCATTTTCAAGCAGGGCTTCCAAGGCCGCGACCCAGGCGTCGGTATCGTTGCCTTTGACGACCATACCGCCGGCGTTTCCGTCCGGGTTGACGATGCCCTGCGGCCCGCCAACGTCCGAGACAAGGCAGCAGACCCGACTGGCCTGCGCCTCCATGACGACCTGTCCCAGCGTATCGGTGACGGAGGGAAAGACGAAAAGGTCGCAGGAGGCGTAGAGACGGGAGAGGTCATCGCCGATCACCGGACCGGCGAAGATGACATCGTCCAGGGCCAGGTTGGCGCGTTTATGACGGAGGCCTCCTTCGCCGACGAGCAGCAGTTCGGCCTCGGAACCGGGGTTGTCGGCCTTGTATCGCTGCCAGACGTCGAGCAGAAAGGGGACGTTCTTCTCCTTGGAGATACGGCCGACATAGAGCACCTTCGGACCCTCTCCCGTCGCCCCGTATTCGGCAAAGACGCTGTCGCTCCTGTGCGACGGGTGGAAGCGTTTGCGGTTTGTTCCCGGCGAGAGCAGTTCGCTGCGTGCCCGCTCGATCCCGATCTCGCGTTCCATAATCTCCAGGTATTCGGTCGAGCGGGTAAAGACCCTTTTGAAGGGGCGGTAGAAGCGCGCCATCGTCCTGTCGGCGATCCGTTTGGCCCACTCCAGCCCCGTGTTGTCGCGGACATAGGCGGGGAAATCCGTATGGTAGGTCCCGAGCACGGGGAGGTTGTGCTTAGCGGCGAGCTTTTTGGCGATGACGCCGACAGGGCCGGGGGTGGAGATATGTACGATATCGGGGCGCAGCTCCCGCAGCATCCGTTCCAGGGCGCTGGCCGAGGGGTAGGCGAGGTCGAGTTCGCGGTAAAAAGGCATCGGCACCCTCCAGCGGGGCGGCAGGTTGTGGACGTTGGGAAGGTCGGGGCAGTATTTGGCTGTCGAAGCGACGATGTGAAGGTCTACATTATGTAAGAGGGCCTGTTCTCCCATATCCTGAATAAAACGGGAGACGCCGTTGAGATCACCGATGGTGTCGGTAAAAATGCAGATGCGCATGGTGTTCGCTCCAAACGAAAAGTTGGCAATCGTATCGTGCAGGCGTTTCAGAGCGGTTACAGTCGAAGGATGGCGTCACAATTGGTAATAAAATTAAAATCTTTCCAAATAATATTAATAAATAGTGTAAATAAATTATAAAAAGTTAATTTAAGTTTAAACTATTGCTATCAAGTGAATTAAATTATTAACAATCCGTTAAATTAAATTGAATTTAATAAAAAAGAAAATAATATTTTGCAGAGGACGGTTCGATGGTCTTCAAAATTTCTTAGGAGTGTATATATGAAAAAGATGATGATGGGTGTCGCAGCAGCGGCAGGTATCACTTCAGTTGCATCTGCAGCAGAACTGGCAGCTACTGATGCTCAGTTTATGTTCGGTGCAAGCAATGTAGATGCAGTTGCAATGACAGGTGCTGAAATGGTCGGAACACAAGGTCAACTGCTTGGTCTGACTATCCTTGATCCGGTTCTGAACATCGTCGGTAGCCTGCCGCTCGTCGGACCGATCGTAACTGGTCTGCTCGATACTGTTGACGGTCTTCTCGGCGGTCTGCTCGGTGGTCTGCCGCTCGTTGGTAGCCTGCTGGGTGGCGGCCTCCTCGGCTAACACACCCCTCTTACCCTTACCCTCCCTTCCGGGAGGGGTTCTTCTCCCCTTTTTTATTCTCTTTTTTGAGACACCTCTACATCCAACCAGACGAAGCCGTTATCACAAATCATTTTGAAATGATTTAAAGAAAAAGTTTTCTGTTTTTCAATGTTTTAAAAGTGATTTTGATACAAAAAGCATATTTATTAATATTTTGTTAGTTTTTTAACAAAACTTTAATGTGATAAGGTATAAAGTTTAGACAAGAACGTTAATTTAAACGCTTCAGGTATCACATCTAAAGGAGAACAAGATGAAAAAAGTGTTGGCAAGTGTTGCTATTGCAGGAATGATTACGGGCGTGAGCGCTGCAGACTTCGGTACGACAGATGCTCAGTTTATGTTCGGTCAGGAAAGTGTCAATGTTGTAACAATGAGTGGTGCAGAAATGGCACAGACAGAAGGTCAACTCCTTGAAGCACTTGGCGCGCTCGGCGCGATCCCGATTGCCGGTCCGATCCTCACTGACCTGCTCGCAAGCCTTAACCTCGGCGCGCTGCTTGGACTCGTTCCTGCGGCACTGGATGCGGCATTCCCGATTTCAGCTGACCTGGGCATTAACGTCGGTGGACTGCTGAGCATTGATACCGGTAGAGACCCGCTTACAATTGACTCCGGACTCCCGGCACTCGTCGGTGCAGTCGTCTCTTCACTGTAAGTTCCATAAGTGTGCAGGCATTTTCCTGCGCACACCCCTTTTCTGCTTTTACTTTTTAAGTTGAATCCCCCTAAAATCATGATGAAATTACACAAAGGTTATTTATGTTCAACAAAAAAGCATTATTAAGCTTTTTAAGTGCGGCGACAATGTGCTCATCGCTGCTGTATGCAGACGGGCAGACCCCGCTGAAAGTGGAAGAGCTCCTTTCAAAGAAAAATGCGTTCAACGCCGACATCTCGCTCGCGTATTCCAATATCGATCAAAAGACGGCCATGAGTACGGTCGTGCCGGTGTCGACACTGCTCTCATTCATTTATATTCCGGCCTACGCGGGTGAGCAGGTGCTCGACCAGGATGTCGTCGTTGCATCGCTGAACCTTAAATACGGTGTGACCGATTGGCTCGAACTGGTGATGTATGCCAACGGGCATAATACTTCCAGCCGCGTGCAGCTCGGCGCTGCGATTGCCAACCAGGCGGATACGGATTTCGACCACGCCGGTATCGGGGCGACATTTAGGGTCAAGGATGAAGGGGTTTATCCTTCGCTGCTGGTGGGGATATCGACCAACGTCATCGGCCGCCTGACCTTTACCGACCGCGATGTGGATGGCAACGTCATCGGGACGTCGAAGCAGGACAAGACCTTTGAATCGTTCAACGCCTACGCGCTCTCCTACTATACGGTAGACCCGGTCGTCTTCGTCTTCAAAGCGCAATACCAGTGGAGCCTGGAAGAGGACTACAAGGGTGACACGAACGACCGCCCGGACATTCTGGCGATCTCGCCGCAGGTCTATTTTGCGGTCAACCCCTACACCAACCTCAGCTGGGGGATCACCTACCGCTACCAGACGGAACAGCGCTATAACGGCAAAGTGGAAACGATCGCGGAGTCGTCCATTGGGTACAACATCGGTGTGAGCTACGAGATCTCGAGGGGGAACATCATCTCCCTGGACGCCAGCAACAACGAAACGGCCACTTATAGCCAGAATACGATCAATCTCATCTTCTCAAAGCGGTTCTGATGAAACGGGCACTTCAGGCACTCTTGCCGGCACTCGTGCTGCTCACGGCGGCAACATCGGCCGAGGCCGCCCTCGGCGGACCTGCCGGAAAAGAGGAAGTAAAAACCGCCATGCCGATCATCGAGCGGGAGTATACGGTACGGGTTCCGGTGAAGAGCTGGAGCGAGCTGAAAGAGAAGGGGGTGGTGCGCCAGCGCTACGACTTCTCATGCGGGGCGGCGTCGATGGCGACGATCATGAACTTCTTCTACGATCAGAACGTCACCGAAAACGGGATCGTGCGATCGGTGCTGGACATGAAAGGGGTCGGCAGCGACGCCCATAAACTGGAAAAGAGCGACTTCGCGCTCTCCTTCGCGGACCTCGCCGACTACGGGCAGACCATCGGTTTCCGGGGAGTAGGTGTCGCGATGGATATCGACGCGCTGCGCAAACTGCGCATCCCGGTCATCGTCTACGTCAAGATCCGACGCTTCGAACACTTTACCGTTTTCAAAGGGATCCAGGGCGACTTTGTCTACCTGGCCGACCCGTCGTTTGGGAACATGAAGGTGAAAATGGCGAAGTTTCTCGAGATGTTCTACCAGCGCGATGACCTCAAACACCCGGGCAGGGTACTGGCCTTTATCCCGCTGGACAAAGAGAAGGTCCAGCCCGACAGGAGCTTTATGACCGTTCCCGAATCCACCGACTACCTCTACCAGTACATCGAGAACAGGATCGACCACTAGCGGCCTGCGGCATACGCGGGAGCGCATGCACGGTTAAAAGAGGAAGTTGATCCCGCCGTAGTAGCGGACGGAGGAGTCGTCCGTCGACAGCTTGTTGTAGACGGGGTAGTAATACTCGACGTCCTGCCACGTACGCCACTGAAAATCGACACCCCCCATCAGCTCCAGCTGCGGGGCGATGCGAAAGATCAACCCCATACCGACTTTGAGACTGACCTCGCCGATGCTGTCGTCGTGGGGATAGTAGTAGCTGTCAAGCTGCATCGATCCGCTGCCGATCCCCGCCTGGACAAAGGGGAAGAGGTCGGAATAGGTATCAAAGGTTTTCATGATATCCAGCCCGAGCTCGTAGAGTTCGTCATTGGTGTCGTCAAAGAGCGGCTCGTCGAATTTCTCCCCCAACAGATACCCCTGCAGCCGCCAGCCGTTGTAAAGCACGGCCCCGAACTTCAGCTCGAACCCCTTGCTCCCTATCGACGGTCTTTCATGATAGCCGCCGGCTTCGAAGTCAAATTTGTTTTCGCTGCCGAAGAGGTTCAAACCGAAATAGAGATCGGCCCGCTGCGCCCAGGCGTTGGCGGAGAGGGCACCCAGCAGCAGCGGTGTCAACAGGAGAGACTTACGCATCATAATTCCTTTGTGAATGGTTTAATTGCATCTATTATTATTCATAGTTTACAGTAAACAAGCCATGGATGGAAATGAAACGGTGGCGTCGCTGCTACGGTTTTGCTACGCTACAGCGTTACAATCTCTCCAAAAAAAGGAGGCGCAATGCAAGCCATCAAATTCCCTTTTCTGGAACACACCGGCGCGACACTGAAGCGTGCCGAGGCGGGCGAGGCGGAGGTGGAACTTCATGTCCAGCCGCACCACCTGCAGCACCTGGGTTTCGTACACGGCGGGGTCATCTCGACGCTGATGGACAACACCGGCTGGTACGCCGCCGTCTCCAACCTGGACGAAGGGTTTACGGCCGTCACGATGGAGATAAAGATCAACTACCTCAAACCCGCCTCGGGCAAGCACCTGCTGGCCTCGGCCGCCGTGAAAA
The DNA here is from genome assembly GCF_021044585.1 of Sulfurimonas sp. HSL-3221. Taxonomy (GTDB): domain Bacteria; phylum Campylobacterota; class Campylobacteria; order Campylobacterales; family Sulfurimonadaceae; genus Thiomicrolovo; species Thiomicrolovo sulfuroxydans. The sequence continues at coordinate 479,171 of NZ_CP087998.1, forward strand.
GACAGGGGCGCAAGACGGCCTTCGTTACCATCGAGCTGCACGACGAAGGCAAGCTCGTCGCCTTCGCCACGGGCACCTACGCCATCATGGAAGAGCCGCAGCAGCCCTAAAATGTTACATAACGAGGTCCGAGTTGTAGTGGCACGTGAAGCACTCGGGGCGTTCGTCGAGCACCTCGGCCAGGATCTCGGCGAAATCGGGGAGCACAATGTTCCTTAGCCCCGCCTCCTGCGCTTCGACGATCTTGATCAGCTCTTCGGGCCAGTAGACGTAGGTGGTCGTGCGCGCCGCGTTTTTATAAATGTGGATTTTATCGTCGATGATGTCGTATTCCATGCGTCGCTTCAGTCCGGGGTGTTCTGCATCGCCTCGATAACGGCGTTTCTGTAGGTTTCGGCCTCGGCCATCGTCGTGTAATACCTCGTCCACACTATCCCCGCGATGATCTTGAAGTAGTAGAGCTTCTCATCCATCTTGTTGCTGTTTGCGACGTAGTTCTCATTTTCGTAGATCCCGGTGACCCCCGAGATGTTTTTGACGGCGATGACGTTGCCGTAGCTGTCCTCAAGCAGTTGCATACTCGCTCCTCTGTGTTGGCATTAAAACAATTATATATGCAAGCCCCTCTCTTGCGGACGGAATTATTGCGCACTATTTAGCACCATGCTGAAGAGATGGACATTGGTTTTTCGGAGGAAGTTTTTGCTTGGATAGGTTGAGCGGCGGGATCTGCAAAAACAGACCCTGCATGACGGACCCAATGCCTAGGATCGGTCCGACATAGGAGTGATGACTATCTGCTGCACATCGGTGAGCAGTAGTCGCATCCATCTACGGCCGGGTAGAATACTTTTGCTGCCTCAAGCGCATTCAGACAGTGTGAAAAGCCGCCAAGGAAAATTCTCTCACTCGGTAACTGTGTGCAACCCTCTTTATGAACTGCGTGTTCACCTGAATTCCCTGCTTCTTTGCTTACATAGTATTTAGCTGCCATATCTTGGTCCTTATGCTGTCAGCATAAGTGGTGAGACGTGACATATTAGTCTGTTTATTAGGGTAATCTTAGATTTTCAGCCCTAATTTTAAAGGCACAGACTAAAATATGTTTTGCGTTATAGTCTAAAACCACTTATCCTGGTTTTGATTCTGACCGGAGTGCCATTCGCAGTGGCACTCTAATCACACCTACAATGCTACTTCATTCCGAAACGGAAGCGTTGCCGTTCCAAAAATCATACCGGCTTTCAAAATTCAGTGCACATACTATTTCTACTCACCATGTAGTCAAGTACATTCATATCAATGACCCAAAATGTGGCGTGCATAAATTATTCAAGAACGTTATATTTCCCGCGCTTTGTTTTCATTCTGTGACCTAACTTTTTAGACATTCGGAGCAAGCTTTACAGATCTTTAATAATGGAGAATATTTATTATTTACAAGAGTCTGAGAGTGCTCATCTTAGTAGGTTCATATCAAGAATGTTGGGAAAGTCTCGCAATGCAGGGGTTTGAAGCAGTTCGCATTATTGAGAAGATCAAAATAATTTGTTGCCTGTATCCTTAACGTTGATGCACTTTCCAGTTGGGAGTAGTTTTGGAAATAAACGATAGTGGTCTGTTTTGCTGAAATTGTAAATTTATTGAAAAATTTCTAGTTTGGAAGTTTTTGTGGGAAGTTTCTGCTTAGTGGTTGCGACCGGTGAGGTTTGAAAAATATATACCGTAGGATTTATATAGTGATCGGTATAAAACTACCATTATTTAGAAAATACATTTTTGAAAACTATAGTGTGAACAGCACGAGTAAAAACTCGTGCTATCCTAAGTTATTTCCCTTTTTCCCATCTGGATTACTCTTGGGAGTCTTTTTCCCATTCATATTTGCCACATGGTATCCGGGATAATTCCCACTCTTAATTTCTCGACAGAATTCATCTCTTGTCATATCTTTGCCATTGTAATTGTCATGAAATGACTCATTACGTCCATTCTTGTCTTCTGAAGTAACAGATACACGTTTGCGTGCCATGTTTGATCCTTTAAATCACCGGCTTACGTGCTAGGATGCTATATCGCATGCTGTCATTCTCTGCTTACATTTACTTTCAGCTTTGATTTAATAAATCAGCATACAATTGTGTTGTAACAGCATTTACTACCACATTTGCTGGTTTGTTTTTTTGAACGGTGTGCTATTACGACTAGCTATCCGTTCATTACAAAATTCTACAGTACATTTTTGAGCTCTCGTGCCGCTCAAAAAAATCATACTACTTTTGAAAATATAGTGCAAACGCCTTTCTGCTCGCCATGCAATTCATCTCATTGATCTAACATTTGGAATGAGCAAATCATTCAGGCCTTTTAGTTGAAAGTATCGATTTATAGAAGAGTTTTGTTTTTGGGAGTGAAGGTGTCTACCCAAGAAGAGGCTTCTTGGGATGCATCGCTTGTTTTTTCTCGATGCAACGGCTCTGTCATATTGGACAGCCGTTGCCCGGGTAGACAAGGGGGTCATTGTCGTCGCAGTCCCCGGTTGGATCGGCCGGGGTTGCTTCGCCGTAGTCGACGCAGTCCAGGTCTGTAGAGAGGACGGTACTTGTACTATCCGGACGGTAGCCGTCGTTGTCGGCATCCTTGTAGCAGAGTTCGCGGCCGTCGCAGTTGCTGTCGATGCCGTCGTCTACCGTTTCCGTCGAACCCGGGTTGATTGATGCCACGGCGTCATTGCAGTCCATGCCGTTGTCCGCATAGCCGTCAACGGCGCTGCTGCCGCAGGCGCCTGGAGTAAGGCTGACACCGCCCGCAGCAGGGTAGGCTTCCTCGGAGGTAAAGGAACCATACGTGTCGTGGTCAGCATCCACGAAACAGACTACGAAGTCGTTGCAGTTCTCATCGAGATCGTTCCCGGCTGTGTCTGTCGCGCCGGGATGGATAGACGCATCGTTGTCATTGCAGTCATCGGTAAAGGGAGCGGAACCGCCGGCGTTGGCGTTATAAGCTGAAGCGACATAAGTGTCGCCGTCCTGGTCGTAATCGTTCATGCTGTCACAGTTCTGATCGATGCCGTCGTACCAGATCTCCGTCGCCCCGGGGTGGACCGCGGCGTTTGCGTCGTCGCAGTCGCTGAGCGATGCACAGTAGCCGTCACTGTCCGTGTCGGTACAGGTCGTCCCAAGGTAGGCGATGCGCAGGGGTGCGTAGGCGCCGTCGCTGGTACCGCCCGCTATTTTCATTGCCGAGGAGCTGTCCTGCGTCAGCGGGTGCGGGTCGCTGCCGTCGGCGAGGGCGTCGTCATCGGTATCGGCATCGGCGGGGTTCGTCTCGGAAGCGCCGACGGCGCCGTTCGTATCGAGATCTTCGCCGCCTGCACAGACCGTCGCAGATCCGTCGCAGAGGCCGTCATTGTCGCTGTCCGGGTCGAGGGGGTCGGTATGTGTCCCGGGGTCGGTATCCGGCTGCCAGAATGCGAGGTCCGTCCCGCTGTAGGAGACGGCTGCCGCACCGTCGCTGGTACCGCCTGCAACGCCCGAAGTCAGGCCGATCTCGAGGCCGTCGTTGAGGCCGTCGTTGTCACTGTCATTGTCCAGCGGGTCGAGTGTGTAGGCGACCTCGTTGCCGTCGGAGATGCCGTCATCATCGGTGTCGGCATCGAGGGCATCGGTATTGGCGGTAAGCTCCTGGCCGTCATTGAGACCGTCATTGTCCGTATCGGGGTCGTTGGGGTCCGTCCCGTTGAGGGCTTCCGCGGCATCCGAGACCCCGTCGCTGTCCGTATCGGGAGAAGGGGTACCGCTGCAGACGCCGGCGCCGTCGCAGACATCGTCCACCGTCAGCGGGTCCTGGTCGTCGCAGGCCGTGCCGGCGACGAGATAGTACATATTGCAGCCGGCGGTATCGCAGAAGCCTGTTGACGGGTCACAGTACGGGGAGGTACACGGGTTGCCGTCGTCGCAGACGGTGTCGTTGGGCGTATTGGCACACGTCCCGGCGGTACAGACATCTGTCGTACAGGCGTAGCCGTCGTCACAGGAGACTGCCCCGTTCTCATCCGTAGCGCCGTCGCAGTCATTGTCAAGACTGTCACATGGGTCCAGGGAGCTGTTATAGTTGGGATCATGCGCAAGGTAAACGGCGTCGTCACAGGGGAGCCAGCCGGAAGCGCCGCCGCAGATTTTCCTTGCACCGCTGCAGACCCCCTCCTGCATCTCACAAAGCGGTGCGATGAGGTCCGGGTCGTCCATGTCGACCAGGTTGTCGCCGTCATTGTCGATACCGTCGCAGATTTCGACTTCATCGATCATGCCGTTGCAGTTGTCGTCGATACCGTTCCCTATGATTTCCGGCGCGCCCGGGTTGACGTTGGGGTTGGTGTCGTTGCAGTCGGTCGTAAAGGGGTAGCCGTCCGCATCGGCATCGGCGGGGGCCATCACGGTGTAGGAGAGCGAGAGCTGACTCAGCGCATTATTGCCGGTGTCGTTCACGTCGATGACGAGGGTCTGGGTGCCTTCCGACCAGAAGGTTTTAGCCGAAAAGGTCAGGCGGTCATTGGCATGAACGTCCGTGCTCCAGGTCCCGCCGTTGCTCTGGGGGCTCATCGTGCCGGTGAGCAGAAGGCTGCCCGTATCCATGCTCCGGGTGAAAACGACGGCGATGGTGTCGTTGACCTCAATGTCCGAACCGCTTTCGGGAACGGCGATCGCCTTGAGCGGGACGGTCATGCCTGCGTCAAGCATCCCTTCGCTCAGCGTGTGCATCGCTTCGACCGCCCCGACCAGCGTTATCCCCAGCGCCGTTTCGACGTCCGCAGCAAAAGTCGGGGAACTGAAATCCGTCCCCGCAGGGAGAGCGGCGATCAAAGTGCTGTTGAGATCGATGAGCCCGTTGTTCGGGTCGCCGTCTCCGTCAAGCGACTGCAGCAGCCGTGCCAGGTTGACGGCGGCAGCGGTGTCTGCAGGGAAGAAGCTGTAGGGAGCGACCGGGCCGCTCTCGGCCGTGACGGTACCGATAGTGACGGCGCCGACGGAGAAGGTGACGGTGTCGCCGTCGGGGCAGGTATATCCGCCGCCGGCATCGGTCGTACCCGCCGTACCGGAAGAACAGGCATAGGAAAGCCCCTGCACGGGGGCGTCAACAAACTGGCCGGAGACCGTCGGGGTACTGCTGCCCCCGCCGCCACCGCCACACGCAGTCAAAAAGATCAACGCCGTAAAGGCGGGTAAGAGCATTCCCATCCGGTTCATCATGCCATCCTTTGTCAGAGCAATAATTTTATTATTAAACTATCCCTCTTAGAAACGTATAAAAATATTGCAGGAAAGAGTGGGAGCAGTAACAAAGACGGCAGCATTGCAATTGGAAGAAATAAGCGATGGGCTTTTGTTTCAGAGTTTGAAGTCAGTTTGGAATGTTTTTGTGAATAAAGTAAGAAGATGGTGCGACCGGCGAGATTTGAAAAATTACACCATGGATATTTATATTAGAGATTAAGATAAAATAGTTGACATAGAGATTGTTTAGTGATATCATTATTCAATCTCATTCAAAGGAGTAACGATGAGAAGAAAAGCCACTCTTATTGCAAGAGGACAAGATGAAGAAAAAGTTGGAATCAGTTTGAAGATTCCTAAAAGTTTGAAAGAGCGTTTGCAGGATTATTCAGAACAACAATCTGTTTCTATGAATGCACTTATTTCGGCATTTATTGAATTGGGGCTTGATGATGATTACGAGCAGCTTTTACAAGGAATTTATGCAGAATTGAAAAGTGAAGCACTTTCACTTGAGCATGATATTTATAGCTGTCAGCATGACTTGTTGCATGATATGGATCCTGATGATGCTAATAGACTTAGGAACATAGAGGATGCTCATTCGAAAGTTTTGAACTTGGCTAATAGCTTGAAGAGGTACATATGAAAGTAATTATTGAAGGCAAAGCACTGACAGTTTACAAAGCCCCGGATTACTACGATAAAGATAGTGGCGAAACCACACCTGGTAAATACAAGTTGCAGTTGCTCGTCGAATCGGAGTTAATGAACGGACAGGTTAAACAGGAAATGAAAGATATCAGCATCCCGGATGATCGTGTCAAAGAGTTTGAAGGGCAGATCGGAAAGCCTGTACAGTTGAAATGTGATTTTGTTTCAAAGACCTCGGTCAATTTCTATGTGAAGTAGAGCCACGTTGCGAAAGTTGCGAAGCAAACGTAACGGGGAAGCAACCGAGTGAAACGAGGGCGGTAGGATGACACTGGAACTGGAACACATGGTATTTTTACTGATTGTGCTTTTGAAGTGTTTAACAGTATGAGCGCATAGAGAGCCGTCCGGCAAGACAAGAGCTCCCTACGGCGTTCCTCAACCAGTTAAGGAAAGAAACAATGAATGATACAGTAGTAGTTCAAAAGAGCTTATTAGAAGAGCTTGTCGATGTTTTGCATGAAGCAAAGGCTAAACTTTCTTTGGTATCTAGCATCAGTATGGATGATGTGTCAAATGATGCATCATTCGGGCTTTACTTGTTCGCTTCGAACATTAAAGATGATCTGAACCGTGTTGAGGCAACACTCGAAGCTGTCTGCAGTGATGAGCATAACAAGGATTGACTATGCTCCAGGTATCGCAAGACACGAATGAAGGCTTGGCCCGCAATAGTAAGCCGCGGCATTACGCGGCGTCGCAAAGCGGGCATGAGCCGAGCGTTCGGCAGCTGTGCTGCGGGGCGCCCTTGACTAGTTATAAAAAAGTTGTGGACATTGTCCGAATGTACGGATTGAGCGAAGGGGATCTGCACGACGTGCGACAGAAGATTCGGAAGCAAGACAACTTTTTAAACTACAGCTACGTTACCGACAATCACAGCGGTCAGACGTTCAGTCTGAAAGAGTGCATTGTCTCTTCGAATCACAACCCTAAACGCTATCATGGCGAGATTCAGAACCGTATCAACACTCTGGAGAAAGAGGCCACTGAATCGGGCTTAACCCCGGTCTTTCTGACGATCACGCTTCCTTCGGAGTTCCATGCTATGAAGCAGGGTAAATCTGGGGATTTGGTACCGAATCCCAAGCACAACGGTATCACGCCCAAAGAGGCGGTAAAGGTGCTTACAAAGATGTTTGCCAAGCTCCGGCACGACCGCTCCCTCAAGGAGCTGACCAAGTCGCAGCGCATGTACTATCGCGTCAACGAACCGCACAAGGACGGTACACCCCACACACACATTCTGCTTTTCATTCCTGCCGACGGGATCGCACGCGTCGAAAAAGCTTTTTATCGTCTCTTTAACCCCAAGGGAAACAGGTTCGTGAAGGACATTCGAAATGCTGCCAGCTACATAATGAAGTATATAAACAAGACCCTTCCAATGTCGAAAGAGCAGCGCACGAAAGAGGACGAATACCTCAATGCATGGTATATCAAGAACCGTATTAACCGCTTCTGCTCCAGCCGATCCACCGCCCCGATGTACCTTTACAGGATGCTGCACAATCACTATAGCCTCTATGCTCTTACACAGGTACGGAAACGTAAAGAGTTGAAAGTCCTTTGTTATGTCGGCGACGACAAGATACAGGAAATCTGGCACGGCGAAGAGCTGCTCTTTATGCGTGACGAAAATTTCACGCTGCACACCATCAATGGATTAGCTGCATGAATATGATTGAGTGAAGGTGTAAAGAGATTTTCAAGGGTTGTCGATAAATCTTCTGGAGGTTCGTATTTTAGGGAGTTTAAGAGTTTAGATGGTGCGACCGGCGAGATTTGAACTCGCACACCAAGTTGGCACTACCCCCTCAAGATAGCGTGTCTACCAATTCCACCACGGTCGCGTTTAACAGTAAGTTTTAAAAGACCAGAATTATACTGGCGAAAATGTTATAAACAGCTTAAAATTTATCAAGCTGTCAAAAAAAACGAAGGCCGAAGCCTTCGCGGGTTTTTCGGCTGATTAGCCGAGGTACGGGTTAGCGTACAGAGCGATCAGGGCAATAACGAGTGTATAGATGACCTGAGCTTCGATCATCGCGAGGGCGATGAACATTGTTGTCATGAGCTTACCACCCAGACCCGGGTTGCGAGCAGTACCTGCGATAGTCGCAGCAGCAGTGTGACCCATACCGATAGCGCCACCAAGAGCAGCGAGACCGAGGCCAACGCCTGCAGCGATCATAGAGTAAGCTTTGAGTGTCTGGTTTGCAACGTCAGCGTCAGCTGCGAAAGCAGCGCCAGCGAAAGCAACCATCAGAAAAAGAATCTTTTTCATGGAGTTCTCCAATAAATTTTTTTGTGTCAAAGTCCGTTCGGCTTGCGTATCCCTACTTGTTACTTTGCGGGCGAATTATAGATATTGCACGCTTAAGAGGCGCTTTGTTGCCTATATATTGAGAACGATGGTTTTGCCGAAGGGGACTTCGCTCTGCGTCTCGGGGGTGATCCAGACGGTGTCGATGAGGGGTTCTTTGTCCGGGAAACGGCCGTCGCAGTCGGTGAAGTAGAGCAGCAGCGGGGCCATCGGGGCGTAGCGCTCCGTCCATTCGAAAACGGGGCGGAAGTCCGTGCCGCCCCCACCTTTGAGCTCGAAGCGCAGCGGCTCGCCGGGGTAGAACTGGCGGTGCGACTGCACCTTGGCGTCGCATACGAGCAGTTCGATGCGGTAGTCGGCGAAGGTCTCCAGGAGCGACTCGACCTCGGCGATGAAGCGCCCCAGCAGCTCCTCGTCGACGGACCCGGAGCTGTCGATGGCAATAACGATGTCGAGGGTCTCCGAGGTGGACGAGGGGAGGTAGATGTGGTTGTAGAGCAGCTTCTTGGAGGGCGGGAGCATGCGGTAGTCGCTTTTGAGGTGGCGGGAGAGGGCGTGAAAAAGCTCGCTGCGCCAGTCCACGACGCTCTGCTTCGCGGGGACGAAAAAGCGCTCCAGCCCCAGCGGGGTGTCGCCCTGCTGCTCCAGCATCTCGCGGACGGCCTTTTCAAAATGCTCGAACAACGACTCGTCCACGCTGTTCTCCACCTCCATCTGCGGCCGCAGTTTGTCCGGGTCGTGGTCGCCTTCGGCGTTTTTCAGCTCGTCGCGCTTGCGCTGGTTGTTCTCGTTGAAGCCGGTATCGTTGCTCTCGTCGTCGCTGTACTCCTCGTTCTTGATCTCGTCTTTGAGCTGGGCATAAATAGCCTCGGCGTACATCCCCTCGAAACGGGGGTCGTAGTTGACCTGCGGGGGCAGGGCGAAGTTGTTCTGTACGAGCATGGTGTTGATGGCGTGGTCGGTGGCCAGCTGCCACAGCCAGCTCATCCGCCCGTTCTGGCGCCGTTCGTGTACGAGCGCCGCGTGCATCGCCCCGTTGGCGAGCATGAATTCGCACTCCCGGTCGTCGAGCCCCTCGACGTATTCGGGGTTGTACTCCAGGCGGAGGCCGTTGCTGAGAAAGCCCGGGATGTCGTCGCTGGTGTCCAGCTCCAGGCGGCTGGCTAAGGTGCCGAAGTAGGGGGAGTTCAGCAGGAGACGGGCTTTGGCTTTGCCCAGTTTGTCCAGGGCTGTTTTTTCAGACATGTGTGTAGCCTGGAGAGTTTGTTCCCCTTCTTTTTTGCTTATCCAAAAAAGAAGCCGAACCGGGAAGAAAAAAGGATAATTCGGCTGCCGCGCATGAAAAGTGTTGCTCGAATGTTCGGCTTTTTTTATTACGTGCGCGTTCCATGCTGTTCCCTTTTTCTTGTTTACTCTAGAAGGAAGGCGAACTTGCCGACCCAGTTGCCGTAGGCGTCGAGGTGGTCCATCATGACGCCGTTTTTCTGGAGGTCCTGGACGATGAGGACGGCGAACTCCGGGGGGAGCAGGTGGGTATAGTCGAGCAGACGGGTCAGTACGCTGTCGTCGGAGGCTTTGAGCACCTTGGAGACGAGGGCGGAGGCGAGGGCGTAAAGGGCGCTGAGATCCTCGGGGACCTCGCGCGACTCCCCGCGCAAGACGGCGTCGGTGTCGGGCAGGAGGTGCATCACCTTGGCAAAGGCCGTGAAGGCGACGGCGCGCTCCTCGCCGACGGCCCCGGCGATGGCGCTCAGGGCGAGCTGGTCGCGCATGCCCGACGCGAGGACCCCGTGGACGAACTCCCAGCTGCGCGGGGTGGGGAAGCTCTTGGTGTCGCTCGTGGGGTCAAAACCGAAGAGGGCGTCGTTGTTGGCGGTGATGTAGCCGATGATGCGTTCGTCGATGCCGTGCCCGTAGGCCCAGCGTCGCCAGTCGTCGACGTTGACGTCCATCTCCAGGTGGATAAAGCGGTTGGCCAGGGGCAGCGGCATGCGGTAGACGACACCCCGGTCGTTCTCGCGGTTGCCCGCCGCGACGATGGCCCACCCCTCGGGCAGTTCGTACTCGCCGACCTTGCGGTCGAGGATGAGCTGGTAGGCCGAGGCCTGCACGGAGGGCGCGGCGGTGTTGAGCTCGTCGAGGAAGAGGATGCCGCTCCCCTCCCGGGGCAGAAAAGAGGGCGGCGCCCAGACGGCCTGGTGCGCCTGGTTCTCGTAGAAGGGGATCCCCTTGAGGTCGGTCGGGTCCATCAGGGAGAGGCGCAGGTCGATAAAGCCGATGCCCTTGGCGTCAGCGATCTGTTTGACGACGGAGGATTTGCCGATTCCCGGCGCCCCCCACAAAAAGGTCGGCAGCTTCTGATCAATCAGCGCTCCGAGGGTTTCCGTAATCTCTTGGCTTCTCAAGGGCACCTCCAATTCCCCTGCGTGAATTTCAGAAGGGATTTGAGGTATGAGATTTTTTTGGTGCGCTTTGCAGGCATAGCGGAAGCTACGTCAAAAAGTGTACCAAGGAAAGATCGTGCCTCAAATGCTTTCCCGCAGGGCGTTGCAGAGAAAACTCTCTTCAGGATTGTACTATGCTTCAGGCACTTAACAAGCCCCGGAGCGTGGACTCCGATGAGAACTTTCTCTGTAACGCTGAAAACGCGATGGGGAGTTGGATGTGCCCTCATAACCATCCTATGTTTTCGCGTTGAATGAACTGCCCGAAGGCGTCGTTGGTCCGGACGGCCCGCTCGAAACGGGCGTCGAGCTGCAGCTGCTGCAGGATGTCAATGGGGGTGGCGGGGTTGGCCGCGAGGGCACCCAAAACGTCCGCATTCCCCCGAGTGTAAAGCTGTTCGAGCAGGGCGGCGGGGGAAGCGGGGTTACCCGCGAGGGCCGCGTCGCAGCCCGAACCGGCCAGCGCCGTCAGGGCTTCGCTTGTCATGGCGGGGTTGGCTGCCAGCGCGGCGCGCACGGCGGGGATCTTTGTTTGCATGAGCGCCCCGGCGATCTGCAGTGAAGGGTTGGCGGCCAGTGCCGTCATGACCGCCTCGTCGCCCGTCTCGAAGAGGCGCTGCTGCATTGCTTCTGTCAATGCGTGGTTCGCGGCCAGTGCTTTGGCATGGTGCGCGAGCCCCTTTTCAAAACGCGCTTCGTCCAGCGCGATGTTGGCGTACCCTGTTGCGGCCAGAGCGTCGTCGGCAAAGAGACGCTCCGCCAGCGCGGCATCGAGCGCCGGGTTCGAGACGAGGGCCGTGGTGACGGCGGGTACGTCGAGGGCGGCCAGCTCCTGCTGCAGCGCCGGGCTGAGGGCAGGGTGTGTCGCCACAAGTGCGCGCAGGGCGTCGTCGCCCTGGCGGATGAAGTGCTTCAAGGTCGGCTCGTCGCTGTCGGGGTGCAGGGCCAGAGCTTCGAGGATCGCGCGCATCTGGCGCTCGTTGCCGCCTACGGCCTGGCGCAACGGCGCGAGGCTGCCGATGACGCGGATGAGCCGGGGGCGGCGGGTCTGCCGGAGCAGGTGCATGAGACCGAGGGTGGAGTACTGGACGTTGTGGTTGCGCTCGATATGCTCGTAGTAGCGCCCGATCAGCGCCGCCGTGACGTCGCGGTTCTCGTCCGTGTCGAAGAACCCCTCCCCCTTCCAGTCGTAGAGCTGCAGCAGTTTCAGGAAGAAATCGTTCGAGATGTAGGGGTTTTGCAAAAAGGCGTGGAGCCGTTCGTTGTCGCGGGTGAGCTTGAGGCTCATCATGATCCGCTCGGGCTCGATCTGGGTACAGAGCGTTTTTTCAAAGGCATCGATGGCGAGGGGCACGACCTTGTCGCTGTCGTAGAGGCGGTCAAGCTCCTCCTGCTCGAGGGGATTGATCAGCCGCCCCTCGACCACGGCGTCGACGTCGGCGTCGTAGCGGTCGGCCAGGGTGATGTCCGCGGCGCGCAGGAGGCGGTCGAACTCCTCGCGGTTCAGCGCGCGCGGGGCGCCGAAAAGCAGGATGCGTTTATGGGTGAATGTTCGCGGTTGCATGGACGTATTATAACGCTTCGCCCTTGACGCATTTGGAATAGTATCTGCAATTAAGCTTCGCATCTGCCAAAATACACATAATAACATAGTTGAATACTATGGATTGCAGACAAATTCGCTTTGCTTCGTCTATAATAGCAGCGAAGCAACATTAAAGGATAAGGAATGATAGCGTCTAACATCACCGAACTGATCGGCAACACACCGCTGATTCGTCTCAATGCCCCCTCCGAGCAGACCGGAGCGACGATTCTCGGCAAGTGCGAGTTTATGAACCCGACGAGCTCCGTCAAGGACCGGATCGGTTATAACATGATCAAGACGGCGATGGACGACGGTATCATCAATGCCCAGACGACGATCATCGAGCCGACCAGCGGCAACACGGGGATCGCCCTTGCCTCCATCTGCGCGGCGCTGGGGCTGAAACTGACCCTTACGATGCCCGAGTCGATGAGTATTGAACGCCGCAACATCCTTAAAGCCCTCGGCGCGGAGCTCGTCCTGACGCCGGCGATGGCCGGTATGAAAGGCGCCATCGAGAAGGCGGAAGAGCTCAAAGAGAGCCTGGGCAACGCCGTCATCCTGCAGCAGTTCCAGAACCCGGCCAACCCGGCGGTCCACATCAAAACGACGGCCGAAGAGATCCTGCGCGACACGGACGGCAACCTCGATATCTTCGTGGCCGCCGTCGGGACGGGGGGCACACTGACGGGAACGGGCACGCGCCTCAAAGAGGTGATCCCCGCCATCGAGATCATCGCCGTCGAACCGACGGACTCGGCGGTCCTCTCCGGCGGCAAACCGGGCCCGCACAAGATCCAGGGGATCGGCGCGGGCTTCGTGCCGGACGTTCTCAACACGCAGATCTACGGCGAGGTTATCACCGTCAGCAATGACGACGCGATGGCGACGTCGCGGATGCTGGCCAAAGAGGAGGGGCTGCTCGTGGGCATCTCCGCCGGGGCCAACGTCTACGCCGCGATGCAGGTCGCCGCGCGTCCGGAGAACAAGGGCAAGACCATCGTCACCATCCTCTGCGATACGGCCGAACGCTACCTCTCGACGGCACTGTTCAGCGAATAGGCATGCCGTTTCTGGAGACGATCCTGGCCGAAGAGGGACGTTTCCCCTACCTGAGCTGGCATCAGCAGCGTCTGGAACGCACGCTGAAACGCCACGATATCCCGAAAATTTACGACCTTGAAAGCCGCCTCGAAGCCCCTGAAACAGGGCGATGGCGCTGCCGTGTCCAGTATGATGAACAAATGTTCACATACGAACTTCTCCCCTATACTCCCCGCATCATCACCTCGTTGCAGCCGGTGACGGACGAGACGATCACCTACCGCGACAAAATAACCGAAAGGGAACGGCTCGACCGGCTCTTTGCCCAGCGGGGCAGTGCGGACGACGTTCTGATTGTGCAGGCGGGGCTCATCACCGATACGACCATCGCCAATGTCGCCTGTTTTATCGGGGGACGGTGGCTGACCCCGAAACGGCCGCTGCTCGAAGGCACGGCGCGGGCCCGGCTGATCGAAGCGGGGAAGCTGACCTGTGCCGACATCACCCTTGACGCGGCACGGGGCGCCGAGCGGGTGGCCGTGATGAATGCCCTGTCAGGCTTTGTCGAGGTGAGCGGTGGTATACTTCCCCCGATTAATTAACTTGGAGAGATGATGCTCATCAATATTCTGAATGATGAAAAATTTGTCGATTTAATGCAGCGGCATGTCGAGGAGCTGATGCTCTACCTCTTCGAACACGACCAGTCTTTCGGCATTCTCTGCAAAATCGAGCATCTGAGCTTCGAACCGGAGCTGCCCGAACACATCACCGAGTCGTTCCGCCCGATGACCCTCTTTTACCTGGCGGGCTACACCTTCGACAGCGCGCGCATCGACGGCAACCGGCTTATCTTCGAGGCGGGCTTTGGCCCGGAGAACATCGGCAGCTTCGTCACGGTGCCGCTGCCGAGCATTATGCAGATTATCATCGACGAAACCCCCATCTTTATCAACCACGCCGTCTATAAAGAGGGTGAGGAAGAGATGGAAGCGGTCGATGACGGCGGGATCGAAAATTCAATGGCGGCGTTTTTGTCAAATCCGGAAAACGAGAAGTTTCTGAAGAAGAAGTGAGCGGTTTTGTTCCCTTTCTTCTTTGCTCGCACAAAGAAGAAACCGAACCCGAAAGAAGAAAGTGCGAAAGGCTGTCGCATTCGGGGCACTCCATTCCCCGATGATGCGACTGACACGCTAAATATCATTTCTGAGTCGAATAAGAAGGCGGAGTGTCACAGGCCACTTTGACACTAAGTACCTAGTGCCTGCCCCGAGGGAAGTCTCCTGGGGGATAGAAGAGTATGAAACGTACTTACATCCGCATGGTGAGCAGGAAGTCGACGACGTTGTTGACGAAGGCGTCGTGCTTGCGGTCTTTGGAGTAGGCGATGTAGAACTTGCGGTGGACGCGGAAGTTGCGCATGCGTGATTCGTACAGTTTGCCCTCGGCAATCTCGTCCTCGATAACGTGGCGGGAGATGACCGATACGATCGGGCGCTCGGCGTCTTTCGGAGAGCGCATGATCGTCTCTTTGACCGCCGTCGGCGACTGCACGACCCCGATGACGTTGAACGTCGAACAGTCGATCTCAAGCTCTTCGAAGGCTTCGGAGACGAGCTTGCGGGTGTGGGAGTTCTCGTCGCGGCAGACCCAGTCGAAGGTGAAGAAGTCCTCTTTCTTCAGGTACTTGGGCAGCGGCTGGTTGGAGAAGAGCACCAGTTCGTCCTCCATCCATTCGCGGTAGATGATCCCGTCGCGGAAGACCGGTGACTCGATCAGCGCGACATCGATCTTCTTGTCTTCGAGCTCGTCGATGATCTCGTTGGAGAGGCCGACATGCATATAGACCTCGTTGTTGATCTTCTCTTTGATGGCGCCCAGGTAGGTCGGGATGACATAGTTCCCGATCGCGTAGGAAGCGCCGAGGATGAAAGTGAAGTCTTTATTGATGATCTTGAGCAGCTCTTTTTGGCTTGTGTTGATCGCTTTTTCGAGTTTGACGGCGATACGGTAAAGGTCCTCGCCCTCTTTGGTCAGCTTGATGCCGTTCTTCTTACGCTCGACGATGCGCGTATCGAGGTACTCTTCGATAAATTTGATCTGTTGGGTGACGGCGGGTTGGGAAATGCCCAGTTTCGCGGAAGCCTTGGAAAAGCTCTTCTCTTTGACGACAGTCAAAAAAGTTTGGAGTTTGGCGAAGTCTTTCAGCATTCAGATATCCTTGGCAAATGGGCCATATTTGTCTTTGTTATAAAGCATCCGCTTTTTGATAACAAGGCTCCATAAAAATAAAACATCAGAATTATAACGTACAATGATAGTCATTTCAATAAGACGGATTAGTTCTGATTACTTTTTTTATAATTTCCCGATAAAGCAATGCGAAAAGTGTCATCAAACAATGAGAGCTTAAAAAATTATTGATATAATAGATTAACCTAAAAACACGAAAAATAGAGATGGAACAAATTTTCAAAAACCTCAACGAGCAGCAGGCCGAAGCCGTCAAGAAGATCGATGGTCCCTTATTGATCCTTGCGGGCGCGGGCAGCGGCAAAACGACGACCATTACCTCGCGGCTTGCCTACCTGCTGGACGTTGTCGGGATCCCGGCGAGCAACACGCTGACGCTGACCTTTACCAACAAAGCGGCCAAGGAGATGCGCGAACGTGCCCTGGCGATGATCGACGCGAAAAGCTACCCGCCGCTGCTGTGCACCTTCCACAAGTTCGGCCTGCTCTTTTTGAAGTTCCATATCCACCGGCTGGGGCGGGAGAACAACTTCGTTGTCATCGATACGGATGACAAGAAGCGGATTCTGAAAAAGCTTGCCGGCGACCTCCCGATGCCCCTCGTGGCCAGCGAGATCTCCCGCTATAAGAACTCCCTGATTACGCCGGAAGAGGCGCATGCCCAGGCGGAGCAGAAGAACTACGAACAGATCGCAAAGGTGTACAAGGAGTACGAGGCGTACCTGGTGGAGAACAACCTGGTGGACTTTGACGACCTGATTGCCCTGACGTACAAACTGCTCGATGAACACCTGGAGCTGGCCGAAGAGACGAGCAAGCGCTACCAGTACATTATGATCGATGAGTACCAGGATACGAACGAACTGCAGTTCAAGCTGCTCCAGAAGCTTTGCAGTGCGCACAACAACCTCTGCGTGGTCGGGGATGACGACCAGAGCATCTACGGCTGGCGCGGGGCGCACGTGCGCAACATCCTGGAGTTTGACCAGGACTTCCAGGACGCCATGGTCGTCAAACTCGAGCACAACTACCGTTCGCGTACGCCGATTCTGACCGTTGCCAACGCGCTGATCGAGCATAACCGCTCCCGCCTGGGCAAGACGCTGCTGCCGACCCGGGGCGAAGGGGATGACGTCAAGATGCTCTCTTCGAATGACGAAAACGAGGAGGCGAGCAAGATCTCTCTGCAGATCAATAAACTGATCGGCGAAGGGATACGCCCCAACGAGATCGCCGTGCTCTACCGCATCAATGCGCTCAGCCGCTCCCTCGAGGAGGGGCTCAACCGCGCCGGGATCCCCTACAAGCTCGTCGGCGGGCTGCGCTTTTACGACCGTGCCGAGATCAAGGACCTGATCAGCTACCTGCGCGTCATCACCAACCACCACGACAACTTCTCGATGAAACGCATCATCAACAAGCCCAAGCGGGGCATAGGCAAGGCGTCCATCGACAAGCTGGAGCTGGCTGCCATGGAGCAGGAGCGTTCCCTATACGATCTTATCCGCCTCAGCAGCACGGCCGAGCTCGAGGCCCTGGTGCGCAAGAAAAACACGACGACCCTCAAACAGTTCATCAGCGAGCTGGAGCAGATGCGCGCGATCGCGGACGAGTCGCTCTACAGTTTCGCCGAGCGTCTTGACGAGATCTTTAAGATCAAGGCCTTCTACGAAGCGATGCCCGACGGCACCGAGAGGGTGCAGAACATCGACGAGTTCTTCGGGCTTTTCCGCGACTTTATCAAGCAGAACCCGGAGGCGAGCCTGGACGCGTTCCTGAACGAGGTCTCCCTGCAGAGCGAACAGGACCAGGTCGAAGGGGAGAGCATCTACATTATGAGTATCCACGCCTCCAAGGGGCTGGAGTTCGAACACCTCTTCATCATCGGGCTCGAAGAGGGGTTCCTCCCCCTTGTCGGGGACGGCAGCGACCTGGAGGAGGAGCGCCGCCTGGGCTACGTCTCCTTTACGCGCGCCAAAGATACGCTGACGCTGTCGCACGTGCAGAGCCGCTACTACAAGGGGCGCCGTACCGAACTGGAGAAGAGCCGCTTCTTCGGCGAAGCGGGACTGTGCGAAAGCTCGCTGAAGATCGAGAAGAACACGGCGTTCAAAAAAGGGGACCTCGTCCGCCACAAGATCTTCGGCGCCGGGCGGGTCATAGGCGTGAGCAAGGCCGGGCGCGAATTCAAGCTCAACATCAACTTCGGCGGCAACAAGCGGGAGATCCTCGCCTCTTTTGTCGAACGCCTCTGATACGTCTATGAACCGACTTTTTGTTGCTTATAAGCCCTCCGGGCTCAGTTCCAACCAGTTCCTGCGGACCCTCAAACGCAAGTACGGGGTGAAAAAGGCGGGCTATTCGGGGACCCTCGACCCCTTTGCGAAGGGGGTGCTTATTATCGCCTTCGGCAAATACACCTCACTTTTCCGCTTTCTCGATAAAACCCCCAAGCGCTACCGGGCGACGCTCTGGCTCGGGGCGCACTCCGATACCCTCGATATCGAAGGGGTCGAACGCATCGACGACGTCGCGCCGCTGCCGGAAACAAAGGTCCGGGAGGCCGTCGAATCGCTGCAGGGGGAGCAGGCCTACCCGCCGCCGATTTTCAGTGCCAAACGGATCAACGGGAAGCGCGCCTACGATCTGGCACGGGCGGGCATCCCCTTTGAGCTGGAGACGATCCGCTCAAAGGTCTATGACGTCAAGCTGCTGCACTACTGCCACCCCTTTGTGACCTTCGAGGCAACGGTCTCCGAGGGGACCTATATCCGTTCGCTCGGACGGCTCGTGTACGAGCGGCTCGGCCTCGAGGGGGGATCACTCAGTATGCTCGAGCGTCTTTGCGAGGGGCAGTTCGTCTACGAGGGGGAGAAGCCCCTCGATATCCGCGGCGCGCTGCGGGTTCCACCCATCGAATACCGGGGGGAGTGGCGCAAAATCACCCTGGGGCAGCCGCTGACGCGCGACGAGTTCGCCCCCGGCGAGGACGGCATCTACCGGGTCGACGACGGGCGGGAGCTCTCGATCTTCTCCTTCGACGCCGAGGGCGTGCATTACGTGTTGAACAAGGTGGCATTATGAAACATTACAAGGCACCGGCGAAGGTAAACATCTTCTTGAAGATCACAGGCAAGCGCGGGGAGTACCACGAGATCCTCTCGCGCTTTATGGTGGTGGAGCAGCTGCACGACCTGCTCTACTTCTTTCCCAAGGAGGAGGAGGAGGAGTTCGTCATCGACGGCGATTTTGCCTGTACGACGGAGCAGAATACGATCTACAAAGCCTACCGTGCCCTGTTAGAGGCGACAGGGTCGACGGAACTCGAGCGGCTGATGCAGACCCACGGCATTGCCGTCAACAAGCACATTCCCGCCTTTGCGGGCCTGGGCGGGGGCAGTTCGGACGCGGCGACATACCTGAAGATGTGCAACGAGGTGCTGCACCTGGGGCTGGACGTCAGCGAGCTGGCCGCAATCGGGGCAAAAGTAGGGGCGGACGTCCCCTTTTTCGTTTACGGCTATCCGAGCGCAAACATCTCGGGCATCGGCGAGATCGTCGAGCCCTTTGCGGAGGCGCCGCTGCAGCTCGAGACGCGCACGCCGCCGATCGAGATCAGCACCCCGGCCGTCTATAACCGCTTCCGGGAGGGCTTTTACAAGGAGCTCTCCGACGAGGCCTATGACTACTATGCACAGACCGATTCGAAAACGCTGCTCTTGGAGCTGAGCGCCGACGACGCGAACGACCTTTTCGAACCGGCGCTGTCGCTCTACCCGGAGCTCAAAGAGCATTTCCGCCACGGCTGGTTCTTCTCCGGCAGCGGCAGCAGTTTTTTCAGGCCTGTCCCTCCGGCATAGGCGCTACCGCCACGAGCCGGCAGTGCTCGGAGTAGGGAAGGAAGATACTGAAGGTCGTTCCCGTCTTGGAGGTGTCGACGGCGATGGCGCCGGCAAAGATCTTTTCGATGATCTGGCGGCTCATGTGCAGCCCGATACCGCTCCCTTTCATCTGTTTCTTTGTCGTGAAGTAGGGGTCGAAGATCTTCGGTTTGACCTCGGGGGCGATGCCGGGGCCGTTGTCCGACACCGTAATGGTCATCCCTTCCCCGTTCTTGTTGAACAAAAGCGTGATCTGTTTGGATGGCGTGTCATAACCCTCCAGGGCGTCTTTGGCGTTGCTGATGAGGTTCAGCAGCACCTGCGAGATGGCGGTCGCGATCTCCAGATGGTTGGCCTCCAAGGCATCGGTTTTTTCAACCCGCAGCGTGATGCGGGCGCCTTTGAGCAGCGGGGCGACGATCCCCTCCATCTCCGAAACGATCTGTTTCAGGGGCAGGATCTTCGTCGGGGCCCGGTTTTGGAAAAAGGAGCGGAAGTCTTCGATAGTATCAGAGAGATAGAGGGTGTTCTGCTCAATCGTTTCAAAGGCCTGGTCCAGGGTCTCATCGTCGAGCTTCCCCGTTGCCTGGGCGAGCTTGAGTGACAGGAGGGTGAGGTTGACGGCGTTGAGGGGCTGGCGCCACTGGTGGGAGATGTTTGAGAGCATCTCACCCATCAGGACGAAGCGCTCCTGTTCGAACAGGAGCAGATCTTTCGCGTGGTTTTTTTCGATCTCCTCTTCGAGCGCCGTTTTGTAGCGCTCCATGCGCAGCATCAGGTTGAGGACGGCGGAGAGGATCGTCGGGGTCAGCAGCAGAGGCATCAGAATGGAGAGAAACGCGACAATGGGAAGCAGCTCGCCCATAAAAAGATAGAAGATACCGCCTGCCAGGACGAAGGAGACGGTGGTCGAAACCAGGGTGGCCCATATGATGATTGTTGTCGGGCGGTAGCGGCTGATTTTGTCGAATAAACGGGCAAAAAGATTCATAAGAAATTATAGGGGCAGATTGATTAAAACTAGATCGCGGCTCGAGAGGTTATTGGCGCGATAATTGGCGGCAGAGCGGCGGTTTCTGCTATGATTGCATCACTGATTTAAAGGACTGCGAGTGGGCGAAACGATTGCCAAAAACAAAAAAGCCTATCATGACTACGAGATCCTCGAAAAATTCGAAGCGGGGCTTGTGCTCAAGGGCAGCGAAGTCAAAGGGATTCGGGCCGGACGGGTCAATCTCAAAGACAGCTTTGTCAAGATCGTCAGAGGCGAGGCTTTTTTGTTCAATGCCCATATCGGACGGCTGGAGACGACGCACCACTACTACGGTCACGAGGAGCGCGGCAGCCGGAAGCTCCTGCTGCACAAAAAAGAGATCGCCAAGCTGATCGCCGCCGTCGAAAAAGAGGGGCACACTATTGTCCCGCTGCAGCTCTATTTCAACCGAAAGAACATTGTCAAGATCCAGATCGCCATCGCGCGGGGTAAAAAGCTGCACGACAAGCGCGCCGACATGAAAGAGAAAGATATGAAGCGTGATATCGAACGGGCGCTCAAAGACTATTAGCAGCTTTTTATCGGCTTGTACAGAGCCGTGTTTTCCGAGATTATTTGTGTTTTGTTCCCTTTCTTCTTTGTGCGCACAAAGAAGAAAGGGAACCCGAAAGAAGAAAGTGCGACAAGCTGCCGCTTTCGGGACACTCCACTCTCTAGTGATCCGCTCGACACGCTAACTATCGTTTATGACTCAAAAGAAGAAATTTCTGCTACTGCTTCCTTGTTGTATTATCCCGCGGCTCGCATGACCTCAATCAGGGTGATGAGTATGGCGACGACGGCGGAAGCGATGGCGACCCTGTCCGCTCTTTTTATGGCCTTGTAGATGCGTTCGAGTTCGGGGTCGTCGAGGTCGGCGAATTTGTGGGCGCGGATGTATTTGACCGCTTCGCGGAAGCGGGGGTCGCCGAACTGGATGTTCCAGCGGGGGCGTCCCATGGCCTCATAGCGTGCAGGATGGTGGTCGCGCAGGCGGTTCAGAAAGGCGTTTGTCTCCAGCAGTTGCTTCAGTACGGCGATGATGAAGAGGGCGGTGGCGGTGATGAAAAACAGGTTAAGTGTCATACGGATTCCTTTTGCAGGAAGCAGTTGGTGGTAAATAGGGAGTGGGGAAGTGTGTTGGGTGTGAAGGGCGTCCGCAATTACTTGCGGAGCTCTTTGATACGTGCAGATTTACCGGCACGGTCGCGCAGGTAGAAGAGTTTCGCACGGCGTACACGTCCGCGGCGAAGTACTTTGATCTCGTTGATGCTGTCGCTGTAGATCGGGAAAACACGCTCGATACCGATACCGTTGGCACCGATTTTACGAACTGTGATGGTTTTACCCGTTCCCTGACCGCGCATTGCGATACATACACCCTCGTAGTTCTGAACACGAGTTTTGTCACCCTCTTTAATGGTAACAGCGAGGCGTACGGTATCACCGGCGCGGAATTCTGGGACGTTCTTTTCAGCGACTTGAGCATTTTCGAAATTTTCGATGTATTTATTTCTCATACAATGTCCTTTTTCTATGCCTTTTAAGCTGCTCAGGCCTGAAGAATTTAGTCTTGCATTCTGACAAGGCAATTTTGAGTGCCGCAATTTTACTGTGGTTTCCCTTTAAGAATTCTGATGGCACGCCCATATTCTCAAAAAGCGGGGGCTTTCCGTAGGATGGGGCTTCCAGCAGGTGGGTCTCAAAGCTTTCCGTCTCCAGCGACTCGCTGTTTCCGAGTACGCCTTCGAGGTTGCGGGCAATGGCATCTGTCATCACCAGCGAGGGCAGCTCCCCGCCGGTCAGGATGTAATCACCGATACTGAAGAGTTCGTCCGCAAAGGTCTCGATGACCCTTTCGTCTATGCCTTCGTAGCGGCCGCTGACAAATGCGACATGGCTTTTCTTGGCAAGGCGTTTGGCGTCGTTCTGCACAAACGGTTTGCCGACAGGGGTTGCGAAAACGATATGGACGTCCGGATCGTTTTCACGGAGTTGTTTCAGGGTGTCGAAGAGCGGCTGCGGGGTCATGACCATCCCGGCCCCGCCGCCGACGGCGGTGTCGTCGACCTTGCCGTGCTTGTTCGTCGTAAAGTCGCGCGGGTTGAGGTAGGAGACGTTGAACAGTCCCTTCTCCTGTGCCCGCTTGAGGATGGAGTCCTGGAAATATCCCTCGATCAGGTTGGAGAAGAGGGTGACATAGGTAAAAGTCACGACTCCTCCAAGATGGCCATCGCGCCGTGTGCGGTGATCAGGGCCGCATCGGTATCGACGCTTTCGACGAAGGGCGGCTGTTTGGGAAGCAGGAACTGCTTGGGCAGCCGCTGCTTTGTCAGCGCTTCGTCGGTCTTGATCTGCAGGTAATCAACCGCGCCGATGCGCTCGATCTCCAGCACCTTGCCCAACGTCACACCGTCTTCCGTGACCGTGCAGCCGATCAGGTCGAACCAGAAGTGCTCCCCCTCATCGAGGTGGCACATTTCGCGGGTACGGCCGTAGGTCGTGTAGAGCATGACGTTGGTGAAGCGTTTGGCGTCTTCGGGGGTGTCGATGCCTTCGAGTTTGACCAGTTCGCGCTCCATGTTGACCGTTTCAAACCGCAGCGGGGTACGCTCTTTGGTATAGAAGGTCTCGCCGGGGATGAACTGTTCGGGAAAATCGGTGAAGAGGTGCAGCTTCATTTCGCCGTGCAGGCCGACGGTGCGGCCCAGCGTGGCGATATGCAGCAGCCGGTCGTTATTCTGCCGCTTCGACATTGATGCGGTAGCTTTTGCCGTCTTTGGCCTTGCAGCCGGAGATGACGGTTTTGATGGCGCCGATCATTTTGCCCTCTTTGCCGATCAGCTTGCCGATATCGGCGCCGTTGGCATAGAGGACAATTTCGGCCATATCGTCACCTTCGAACATCTCGACGCGGATGTCCTCGGGATAGGAGGCGATGAGACGTGCGTATTCGGCGACGAAATCGGTGACCATGATTACTTGCCGGTGATCTTTTTGACGCGGTCGCTCATTGTCGCGCCGACGCCGATCCAGTAGTTCAGACGCTCTTCGTCGATCTTCTGCTCTTTGGTCATCGGGTTGTACCAGCCGATCAGTTCGATCCAGCCGCCGTCACGGCGTTTGCGGGAGTCAGTAACCGCAACGCGGTAGAAAGGCTGTTTTTTGCGTCCCATACGGGTAAGACGGATTGTTGTCATTGTTCGTTCCTTCGATAAATAATAAGGTGAATGGTTTTCGGGAAGGTCGGAAAAAGAGGGTAGTGCAGCGGAACGATGAAGGAGTCACTCAACAATGGATACCGCGGCCTCTAACCGTCTTATCGGAGACGTTCCGTGCAAACCGTTCGGGTATGCGATACGCCAATGTCACAGAGGTATTGTTCATAAGCGTAAAACGATGGCGGGATT
Organism: Sulfurimonas sp. HSL-3221; assembly: GCF_021044585.1. Taxonomy (GTDB): domain Bacteria; phylum Campylobacterota; class Campylobacteria; order Campylobacterales; family Sulfurimonadaceae; genus Thiomicrolovo; species Thiomicrolovo sulfuroxydans. The sequence continues at coordinate 503,137 of NZ_CP087998.1, forward strand.
ATAGCGAATAATTCGGGATTGCACAAGGGCGGGGCCACCCCCGCTTCATTTGGCGAAGGGCACGCACTCCTGGATGGCGGTGCATTCTCAGGGTCTCGGCTCTATCCTGATCTCTATTTCGTCGGCATTGTTGTTTTCATTGCGCTCTGCGATGGCATGCCCTGCATCGGCAATGACTTTGACGTAAAGCACGTCAGGCGTACCTTTGACCCTGCCGTAGATGATGTGCTGTGTGAGGGACTCCCCGGGTTCAAGGTTTTTCGTCACCCAGATGGTCTTCTCCTTGTGCACGGGGCCGGAGTAGCCGTACCTGAACTGGACCGTGATCTTGAACTTTTTGCGGCTGTGCCCGTCATAGGCAAAAACGTTTTCGATGGTGGCGTCCAGTTCAAGGGGTTCGTTGACGTAGAGCTTGCGGACATGACTCAGTATGGTGCCGCCTCGTTGGGTATAGGCCGTGATACCGGTCACCGTCAGGTCCGGTTTTTCGACAGGCTGCTGGGTAGAGGAGGGGGGCACGATTTTCTGGGGCACCTTGGTCGAGACGGCGGGGCGCTGTATCTGCACCTGGGGCTCTATGGCAAATGCGGCGAGCGGCAAGAGAAACAGGGGGAGGTAAAGAGGGCGTGTACGCATGATCTCTCCTTGTGGGAAAATGCACGAAGATGTGACCATTATAACAGTTTCGCTGCGACGGAAGAAATCGATAAAAAGGGTGAAGGCAGGAAGCGCCGCATGCAAACGAAGCGGCGGGGGTATCAGCGCGGGAACTTGCCGCCCTGCATCTGGCTCATCATGTTCTGCAGATCCTGCATCCCTTTTTTGCCGGAGAATTTCTTGGCCATCTTTGCGGCGTTTTTGAACTGCTTGAGGATACGGTTGACGTCCATCTGGTCCATCCCGGCCCCTTTGGCCAGACGCTGCTTGCGGCTGTTGTTGAGCAGGTCGGGGTTCTCGCGCTCTTTGGGGGTCATGGAGCTGACCAGCGCCTTGATCTGTTTGAGTTCCTGGGAGTTCTCCAGGTCGAAGTCCTTGAGCGCCTTGGACATGTCCCCCATGCCCGGGATCATCCCCAGCAGGGATTTCATGGAGCCGAGCTTCTTCATGCTCTCCATCTGCTCGAGGAAGTCGTTGAAGTTGAACTGCCCCTTCTTGATCTTCTGGGTCAGTTTTTTCGCCTGCTTCTCATCGATGACGCTTGAGGCCTTCTCTGCCAGCCCCTCGATGTCCCCCAGTCCCATCAGGCGGTTGACGATGCGGTCGGGGAGGAAGATTTCGAGGTCCGCCATTTTTTCACCGGCACCGATAAAGCGCAGCGGCACCTGAACCTGAGAGGCGATGCCCAGCGCGACGCCGCCTTTGGCGTCACCGTCGTATTTGCTCAGGATCACTCCGTCGATCCCGATCTGCTCTTTGAAGCTCTGGGCGGTGCGGACGGCATCCTGCCCTGTCATGGAGTCGGCGACGTAGAAGATCTCGCTCGGCTTGGCGGCGTCGCGGACCTGCTTGAGCTCCGTCATCAGCTCCTCGTCGATGGCCAGGCGTCCGGCCGTATCGACGAGCACGACGTCGTAGAGGTTGCTTTTTGCTTTGGCCATGGCCGCCGTGACGACCTCCACCGGGTTCTTGGTCGCCTCGTCTTCATACAGGTCGACGCCGATCTGCTCCGTGATCTGGCGGAGCTGTTCGACGGCGGCCATACGCTGCAGGTCCGCCGCGACGATGAGGACCTTCTTCTTTTTCTGCTCTTTGAGGTAGGTGGCGAGTTTCCCCGTCGTCGTCGTTTTTCCCGAACCCTGAAGGCCGGTCATCAGGATGACGGTGGGGGGATTTGCCGCAAAAACGAACCCCTGGTGCCCTTCGGTTTTCAGCAGGTCGTGCAGGGTGAAGCGCATCGCGTCAAGGAACTGGTCCTTGCCGATACCGGCTTTCTTCGTATCCAGTTCGACGCGGTCGATAAGCTCTTTGACAACCTTGTGATGGACATCGGCTTTGAGCAGCGCTTTTTTCAGTTCGACAAGCGCTTTCTTCAGCGCCTTTTCATCGTCGTGGAAGCGGATCTTTTTAATGGCGGACGTAAACGAATCCGTCAGGGTATCAAACACGGGTGCTCCTTATGCTCTGCGTCGCAAAGCTGTTCAATCAATAATATATGGGTGCGATATGAGTGAAGGCGCATTATAGCGAAACACCCTTTGCAGGATGTTTGATACGCTGCGTGCTTACCATATATAGCAGTATGTGACTGCCCTCTATGGTAGCTGTTGAAAAGGGCCTCCGACGCTTCTGCCGGTATCGCTAAGGGGAAAATACAAATTTCTAATATCCATATTTTTACAAATAAGTACAAACGGAAAAAGTTAATAAAAAAAAATTATTAGAAATAAATTGAAGTGAGCGCATATTATACACCGTAAAAAACCAAAATACAACATTTATAAGAAAAAGTTTTATTAAGTATTCTTTTTTTTTCTTTAAATGTGAAAAAAAGTAACAGCTGTAACAGGTTGAATAACGGATTTTTGAATATATGTAGGGCAACATCGCCTAGAGAATGGCATAATTTTCTTACCGCAACTCGAAAGTACAATTTGGCGTCAGGATTTTCAGTCAATTGCACTCATTTGGGAAAGGGTAAGAGGTGGCATCGGTAAGGGCTGAATGTCGCTGAGTGTTACATTACTTGTTGGCCGAGGCGAGCCGTATGGGATGGTGCTTCATCTCCAAACGGTTTTGGGCGGGTTGAACTGATCCGTAATCTGGGATCTGCATGGACTGCTATTGTGCATTACAGATTTCTATCACAATATATAAGGAAAAAACAATGAAACAATCACTACGTGGCGTTCGGGGTATTATGATGTCAAGTGCCGTGGGGGCGGCACTTCTGCTTTCTGGATGTGGTTCATCAACCTCCACAACAGCGACATCAGGTACCGTAGTCGGTGCCGAGCAGGCAACGGCACTTGTCGGCACGCTTGAATGTGTGCTTGGTACGGCTACCGGCACGCTGACCAATGTTCTTAGCGCAGCTGATCTCAGCATCCTTACTTCCATCCCGCTCGACCTTGCCTCTGTTGCCAATGCGATGGTGGAACTCGGACTGACAACAACGGGTGTGACTGTCGGCGCTATGCTGGAGACAAGCGTATCTCTTAGCAATGTACTCGATATCATCGGCCTCGTCGGCGGCACGCCGGACGTTCTGGCAATCGTTGCCTCTATTAAAGATGCACTGGACCCGGCTACACTGCTGCAGACACTGCCGCTGGGCGACCTGCTGAGCGTTGCACCGAGCCTGCTGACACAGGTCATTGGCACGCTTGTTGATACGACTGCCGGTGTCGCAGAGACAGGGATCGATGCTCTGACCTTCCTGGATGATACGGTCATGGGTGTCGGTTACGATATCGCTGCCTGTATCCCGCAGCTTGAGCCTGTCGTTGCAACGCTCGACTGTGCGACAAACAGCGTACTGGGCGGTGCAACACTGACAGCAGAAAACCTGAAAACACTTGCGGTTGCCCTGCCGCTCGGCGACCTGCTCGGTGCCGTTCAGAGTTTGACAGGCCTGGCGGATACCGCGACACTCTCTGACCTTCTCGCCGCTCCGCTTAGCGCAGGCGACCTCCTCGGTATCCTTGGTTCACTGACCGGTGATCCGCAATCCGTCCTTTCAGATCTGACAGGCGCACTTGATCCGTCCCAGCTGACGAACATGCTGAGCCTCGGCGACCTTATCGTTGCACCGCAGGAACTCCTCGGTACGACACTCGGCACCCTGCCGGCAACCCTGCTGACAACGACAACGGGTCTGCTCGGTACGGTCGAAGGTCTGCTTGCTCAGGTGACAGGCGACCTGACATCTTGTCTGGATCCGAACCTGCTGGTCGGTTCACTGACAAGTCTGCTCGGTGCGCTCCCGCTGAATGGCGGCGCGCTTCCGCTGGATCCTGCAGGGCTTCTGAGCCTGGTCAGTGCTGACACGACGATCAATGACATTATCGCTGCGGCGAAAACACTGCCGGTCCTCAACGCGCTTCCGCTCGATGAGCTGATGGCGACGAAACTGAGCATCGCCCAGCTGATGGATATTATCAATGCACTGCCGATCCCTGCACCGGTATCTACTGTGCTGACAACAGTATTGGGTGCCGTGCCGGATCTGAACCTGCCGGCACTTTCACTGAACGACATCCTTGCGCTGCCGGGTGAAGTTCTGCCATTCGGTATCGATCCGATGGATACAAGCATCAACGGCCTCCTGACGACATCTGTCAACATGCTGGCCCTGCTGGAATCCGTAGCGCACGGTCTGAATGCTGAAGGAACAGCCTTCCTGCTCAACGCCGGTGTTGTTATGCCTGTTGTTACAACGATCGACAAGCTCGGCGGGTATGCGATCCTCGGTGGTCTGATGACCAACGTGCCGTACCTGACGCAGACACTGCCGCTGGGTGACCTGACAGGTCTGCTTCTGAACGGTGCGACTCCGACCGATCTTGGTGATCTCAGCAACCTGGTCGGTACGATCCTGGGCAGCGGTGATCCGACCGGTGCGCTTACAAGCATCCTGAGCACGCTGACAGGTGCATCTTCCGGTGATCTCCTCGGCCTGCTCGGCGGGGACCTGCTGGGTTCACTGACCGGTACGCTCTCGGATCTGCTCAACAGCCTTGGCGGCAACCTCCTCGGCGACCTGCTGACAACACTGACAAGCCTGCTCGGCGGAGCTGATGCCTCTGCGATTACTGACCTGCTCGGCGGCCTGACAACAGATCCGACTGCACTGCTGCAGACGCTGCTTGGCCTGCTCAACGCTCAGGGCCTTGCCCTCCCGCTCTAAGCACCTCTTACCATCCTTTCGCAGCGCTGGCTGCGAACAGGATACACTGCAAAACTCTAACTTTTAATCACCCAAAACATAGTATTTCAACAGTGGATTTTCAAGGGTTTTCCCAACAATCCCGATAGTTTTCATATAATATATTTTGAATTATTTTTTACTGTTATTACTATCATAAATACTATGTTTTGATTCAGCTTTCTGTGATATTATTGATTGAATTCTTCCGCGATATTCTGTCGCGGGGATTGTGGCGGGAAGCGGCCTTAACCGAGATAAAAAGCTTCAAAAACGAAGGAGTGTAAAATGCAATTGTTTTTGCAAACGAAGAAGGGGTTGGCACTCTTCCTCGGCATGGCGATGATGTTCATGCTGGCGGGATGCGGTGCAGACAGTGCCTTTGACAACAATGTCAAGGGTAGTGGTCTTGAGGTGACCGTTTCGCCTGCCGACGGGGCAACGGACGTTTTCCTCAATACGGACATTACGGGAACGTTTAATAAGGATCTCCAGCAGGCAACGTTGATCGAGGGGACAACGTTTTACCTGCTGGACCCGAACGACAGCATGGTGCCGGGGTCGTGGTCATACCTGAACAAGGTACTGCGCTTCAAGCCCGATGCTAATCTGACGGCGAACACCACCTACCGGTTCGTCATTACGAACGGCATCAGAGCGACGGACTACTCCCGTCTGGGCGGTGACGTCGTCACGCAGTTCACGACCGGAACGGGTCTGGGGCTTAACGTCACGCTCAATCCGCAGCAGGGCGACAGCAATGTCTCGCTCAATCCCAATATCACCGCGACGTTCAACGAGCCGGTGGATCTTTCAACAGTCGATGGCAATAGCTTCTATCTGCTCGATGGAAACAGCGTGAAAGTACCGGTGACGAAGATCGACCACACCGATGATAACACGACGTTGATCTTGAAACTTGCTTCCAACCTGGCGCCGTTCAGTACTTACACCACCGTCGTGACGACGGCTGTGTCGGCACCGAACGGACATACGCTCGCCGCTAACGAGACGGCCATGTTCGTGACGGGCAACTGGCTGCGCCTTGCCGTGACGATCATGCCGTCCGACGGTACGACAGGTGTGCCGATCAACACGATGGTAACCGCCACCTTCAACAAACCGATGGATCTGTCGACGCTCAATTCGGGCAATATCTACCTGATGGATGAAAACGGCACCCACGTTCCGGGTACGCTGCATACGGCAACGGATGCGAGCGGCAATACGGTCGTGACCTTTATCCTCGATCCAGGTACGACGCTGGTTCCGAACAGCGATTACACCTTCATGGTCGAAAACGACGTGACGTCCCTCGACGGCGAACAGCTGGGTACGGATGAGACATCGACCTTCACGACGGGCACCCAGACTGAGCTGCAGGTCTACATCGTCCCGATGGATGGCGCGACAGGCGTTCCGGTCAGTGACGATATCGTCGCCTACTTTAACGAGGACGTCAACGAGACGACCCTTGATGCCGCGACCTTCTATCTTGAAAATAGCGGCGGCGGCCTGCTGCCGGGTACGATCGGCTATGACAGCGGCAACTATATCGCCGTCTTCAACCCGGATGCGAACCTGACGGCGTACAACACCTACACCTTTACGGTGACAACGGGGGTTGCGGCGGTCAACGGCGACACACTTGCCAGCGACGTGAACTCAACATTCACAACCGGCAACCTGATCCGCGTCATCGATGCGGCCGTCTTCAGTATGGGCACTACTGCCGTGGCAGCCGATACAAACGAATCGGCCCTCAACGGTGTCACGGGCAATCTGCTCGGGACAAATATTTCCCTGGGCGTCGATGGCGTGCAGGGACTGGTTGCGGCGACGATCAACTACGAGGGACTGGTGGCCGCACTCAGCGGGGAAACCAATTCGACGACGGTACAGGAGCTCGTGGACAGTAACGTCAGTCTGACGACACTGCTGCAGATTATTTCCGATCAGATGCCGGCAGGACCGGGTAAAGATGCTGTGGATCAAATTGCGCAGGCTGTGGCTGACCAGGGCCTTGATCAGCCGGTAGCTATCGGGGACCTGTTGCAGTTCCCTGATAGTGTTCTCCCTGCGAATGTGACAGATGTTCTGGCCATGGATGGTATTTCGGCGGCAGAGGCGAATGTGGTCTCTGTGTTGAGTTCGGTTAATGCTGCACTGGCTCCGATTACACAAAGTGTTATCGAGATTCCACTCTCCATTCCGGGATTGACTGACGGTAACAGCACGCTTCGTGCGCAGCTGGTGAGTCCGCCGACAATTGCGCTGATGGTTCCGGGGGATACGATCCGCGCTTCCCAGGCAAGAATTCAGCTGAAGCTTACACTGACCGGTTCGGCGCTTACAGACCTGTTGTCGCTGCTTGGGCTCGGCACAGATGCGATCCTCAATATCCCGCTGTATATCGTGCTGGGTGCCGCTGAAGGCAACTTGACTACGCTTTCTGTTGACGATGTCGCGATGGCGGTACAGAACGGGCTTGCCTCAATCTACCTCGGGACGATTCCGGATGATCAGTTCTTCTCCGATCAGCCATTGACGGCTGACAGTTTCGCACCGGTAGACCTTATCAATCTGCTTGGGCTTGCAACCGTGACTGCCAAGGCGTATGCTGTCGGGGATTCGAACAATACGACGATGCACTTCTTGCCGATCAATGTACCGCAGATGGAGAGTGCCTTCGCACCGTTGGGAGATACGACAGGCTCATTGCTGGGAACATTGACAAGCAACCTTGAGCTGCAGGTGACACTGCTTGGCCTTCCGTTGCTTGATGTCAGCGCGCTTGCAGGGGCGTTGAGCGATCTGCTTGTGAACACGCTTGCACCGGCGTTGTCGCCGATCCTGAATATGCTGAGTGGCGCGCTCGGAGCGTATAGCGGTCAGGCCGATGTCACGATGCTGAGTCTGATCGAGCACTATATCGAGCAGCCGTAACAGATAGAATAGAGAATGAAAACGGGGCCATGCCCCGTGAAAAGAAGGATAATAATAATGAGAAGATATTCATTGGCAGCGGCAGCGCTTTTGCTCACCACTGCGGCGTATGCTGATTTCCCGGCGAAACGCATTGCCTTCCCGGGGTTCTATATCGGGGGCAATGTCGGTTACGCGACCGGCCGGGTAAATGAGACCGATACGGCCGAGGAAGCGTGTAACGGCGATCCGGCCTGTACCGTGATCAACTCCACCATTGACGAGAACGCTTTCGGACTGAAGCTGTTCGGAGGTTACCTCTTTAACGACTTCTTCGCCATTGAAGGGGGCTATTTCAACCTCGGCGAGCTTTCGTTCAAACACGATACGAGTACGGGGGAGACCTATAAAGGTACCGCGAAGACGCAGGGGCTCAATGCCGACGTGGTCGGACACCTTCCGATCCTGTCCCAGCTGACCGCCTTTGCACGCCTCGGTGTGATGTATGCCGAAGTCAGCAAAGACTACTCCTACAGTGGCGGCACGCTCTATGTCAATGGCGTCGCGAAAGACATGAGTCCCAGCCAGTGGGGTGCGGGCCTGAAAGTCGGCCTGGGCGTGCAGTATGACTTCACACCCCGCCTCGGTGTCCGCGGCGAATGGGAAGGCTACCACATGGAGGAGGACGCTTCCAATTCCGGTCTCGATATGAGCCTCTGGTCCGTCGGTGTCGTCTACCGCTTCGGAGAAGATCCGAACGCACCGGTCCCGCCGCCGGAGCCGGAAAAAGTCGTCGTGGTCAAAGAGGTCCCGGTCCCGGCCGAACCTGTTGTTGTCGAAAAAGTCGTCGAGAAAGAGGTCGTCAAAGAGGTGCCGTCGGAACCGGTCATCATCCGGAAGCCGGTTGAACGCGTCGTCCTGGCGACGGATGCACTCTTCGACTTCAACAAGGCTATCGTGAAACCGGAAGGTAAAGCTGCGATCAGAGACCTCGTGGTCAAACTGCAAAAAGACGACAAGCTGATCGTAACGGGCCATACGGACAGCATCGGTTCTGAGCTGTACAACCTCAAACTGTCACAGCGCCGTGCCGACGCGGTCAAGAACGAACTGGTCATCAACGGCATCGACGCCGACCGTATCGAAACGAAGGCCAAAGGGGAGAGCGATCCCGTCGCGACGAATGCGACCGATGAGGGGCGCGCGCAGAACCGCCGCGTTGAAATCGACATCATCGCTGCGCCGAAAGAGCCGGGGGAAGAGATCACACCGCCGGCGGATGAAGTTACCCTCCCCGCAGGGGAAACGAAGTAACGACACACCTGCATTCAAGGAAGGAGCTCCCCGGAGCCTCCTTCATCCCTAGAACTCTCCGAACCTTTTAACGACAACACATCATCGCTTTCTATCCTGTTTCTTGCAATCAGCATGCTGCGTGACAGGTATGCCCGCCTCAGACATTGCTGCAAAGCATATTTTTAATATTTGACGATAAAACATGACTTTTTTGCATAAAGTTTTATAAATAAAGAATATGTTCTTGATAATTTTTTGATAAATACACATAAAATAATGAAAAAATGTATTTTTTGATTTATATTAAGTCTCATGAAGATATGATTCATTTCGTTAGAAATGAGATGTCAGTGGGATGGAGGGGAAAAGTGTCACCTTCTCTCGCGGGAAGAGGTGAACGCTGTCGGTCAGGCGGTACGGCGTTTTTGATGAATCATAAGGAGTAATTGGTGAAGACGTCTAAGTATAAGTGGGGGCTGGCCGGCATCCTTGGCATGGCAATGGTGTTGATTTTAGCCGGGTGCGGACGCGACAGCGCGTTTGACGACAATGTCAACGGTGGTGAACTTCAGGTGACGGTTGATCCGTCCGAAGGAGCGGTCAATGTGCCGATCAACAAGCTGATCACGGCGAAATTCAACAAAGAGATGAATGTATCGACCGTGAACGATTCGACATTCTATCTGCTGGATGAGAACGGCACCAAAGTCTCCTCGACGATCAAATTCTACGGTACGGATACCAAGCTCTTTACCTTGACGTCCAATGCGGATCTTGTGATGGATTCGAATTACACCGTCTATGTCACAAGGGGAGTCAAAGCGAGTGACGGCTACCTCCTCGCGGCGGACAATATCATCCGTTTCCGTACGGGCACGCTGAAATATCTGCAGGTCACGGTCCTGCCCAATGACGGCGACACCAACGTCTCCATCGGCGTACATATCCTGGGGAATTTCAATGAAGCGGTCAATACGGCGACACTGAACAGTACCAACGTCTATCTGCGCGAGAGCAACGGTAGCTTTGTCAACGGGACGATCAACTACAGCGATGTCGGCGATGATCACCTCATGACCTTCACGCCGTCGGTTCCGCTTGATTACAATGCGACGTATACCTTCACGATCAAGCAGCCGGTGACGTCTCTCACCGGACTGCAGCTGGAATATGACAGCGTGAACAGCTTTACGACAGGGCCGATGAAGGTGGTCCAGGCGGCTGTCTTCTCTATGGCGTCGACTCCGGTAACGGTTGACACGAACAATTCCGAGGTACTCGGCAGTGTGCTCGGCGGTCTGTTGGGGACGCAGGCATCGGTGGACCTCCTGGGGTCCGGGGGGCTGGCCGGCGTTAGCCTCGGCTTCCCCAAACTGGTCTCGGACCTTGTCGATGTCGTGTCGGCATCAACGGTCGAAGACCTGGTCGACAGCAATGTGACGCTCGACGCGATGCTGAGGCTCATTGCCGATGAGCTGGAAGGGCTCGATGCCGCCGAGGCACATCAGCTCGTGACCGATCTGAGGGCAGAGGTCAACGCCTCCGGTCTCAGCGATACGCCGATCAGTGTGGGCAGTCTGCTCCAGTTCCCGGTCGATACGCTGCCGATGCAGGTGAATGATGTGCTGTCGATGACGGGCCTCTCCGCGGCGCAGCTGAGTGTTCAGTCGCTGTTGGGCGGCATCAACCAGGCGCTTGCGCCGGTACTGAACGCCCCGATAGAGGTACCGCTCTCCCTGCCGCTTCTGACGGATGAAAGCAGCGGCCTGAAACTCCAGGTCATTACACCGCCGGCAATCGCCGTGATGAAAGAGGGCGATACGATCCACTCCGCATCGACACGTCTGCAGCTTAACCTCAAAGTCGGGGGCATCCTGGGGGATCTTCTCGGAGCGCTGAATACGTCGCTGGACGGCGAAGGAGCAGTGAGTGCCGACCTTATCAACCTGCCGCTTTACCTTGAGCTTGGCTCGTCGGAGGCTAACCTGACGGTCCTGAACAACGACGAGATCGCCATGAATGTTCGCAACGGATTGGCCACACTTGTGATTGGTACAATCCCCGAAGATCAGTTCTTCTCGCAGCAGCCGATTTCGCCTGAGGATGTCGGCAGCGCCGATCTCGTCAATCTCCTGGGGCTGGTGAAGATCACCGTGAAGGCCTATGCATCGGGCGTGGCTGACAGCGGCGGAATCAACTTCCTGCCGGTCGATATGCAGCAGATGCAGAGTGTTTATGCACCGACGGGGTCGACAACGGGCGCACTGCTCAATACGCTGGTAAGCAATCTGGAACTGACAATCAATCTGCTGGGCATCCCGATTGATGTGAGTGGGCTGCTTGGAAGCCTGCTCGACCCGCTGCTGTCGATTCTGCTGCCGCTGCTGTCACCGCTGCTTGACTCGGTCACAGGACTGCTGGGAGCAAGTATCGGCAAGGCGGACGTGACCATGATGAGTCTGATATACGGGAACTAGAGAGTTCTGAAAAATAACGGGGTACGCGTCCCGGGAACGGAAGGAAAGAAATGAAAATGAAACGGATAGCCGCGACGGCGGCTCTCGTCGCGGTGGCGGTGCAGGGGCAGGCGGTCGAACGCATCGCGATGCCCGGGCCTTACCTCGGGGTAAATCTCGGATATGCGACCGGTTCGGTCTCCATCTCCACGACCGAACAAGAGGTGTGCCAGGGAGACCCGACCTGTTATGTGGCAAATTCGACGGCAGACGAGGAGGTGTTCGGCGTCAAAGCCTTCGGCGGTTACCTCTTCAATCAGTACTTTGCTGTTGAAGGGGGGTATTTTAACCTGGGTGAACTCTCGTTCAAGGATGTCACCAATACCGGAGAGGTCTATAAAGGCAAGCTCTCGGGACAGGGGATCAACATGGACGGGCTCGCCCACCTCCCGCTCCTTAACGCCCTCACCGTCTTTGCCCGTATCGGGGTGCTGTACGCGGGGATGAGCAAGAACTACACCTACAGCGGGGGCACCCTGCTCGTCAACGGCGCGCCCAAAGATATGCATGTGACCGAATGGGACGTCGGCTACAAGCTCGGTGCCGGCGTGCAGTACGATTTCACCCCTGCCCTCGGCGTACGCGCTGAATGGGAAGGGTATCACCTCGCCGAAGCCGGGTCCAGGTCCGATTACGACGTGAACCTCTACTCTCTGGGGGTTGTTTACCGATTCGGCATCCCAGAGCCGGAACCCGAAAAGATCGTCGTGGTCAAAGAGGTACCGGTCCCCGGCGAGGGCACGGTTCTGGAAAAAGAGGTCGTCAAAGAGGTGGAAGTCGTCAAGAAGGTCGAGGTCATCAAAGAGGTACCCAAGCCTGTTATCATCAAAAAACCGACAGAGCGTGTGGTCCTGGCATCGGATACCCTCTTCGATTTCGACAAGTCCATTGTGAAGCCGCAGGGCGATGCCGCGCTGAAACAGCTCTCCGGAAGGCTGCAGAAAAATGACCGCCTGGTCGTTGTCGGCCATACGGACAGCGTCGGGACGGAAGTGTACAATATGAAACTCTCGCAGCGCCGCGCGAATGCCGTCAGAAGCAAGCTCGTCGCCCTCGGTATTTCGCCGAGAATGATCGAAACCCGTGCGATGGGCGAAAGCCAGCCGGTGGCGACGAACGCGACCGACGAGGGGCGTACCGCGAACCGCCGTGTCGAGATCGAGGTCTACGCCGCTCCCAAAAAAGAGCTGTAGGCTTCCCGCCGCTTCCGCGTGCGGCCTTGGCGTGCGAAGGAGGGCCTAGGCGGAGAAGTGGATGAAAAGCTTCGGTTCCGGAGCTTCGAAGGTCATGCCGAGCAGCTCGACTTTTTTCGCATGCAGCATAACCCGCTGGCTGCGGCGTCCGCCGTACTGCTCATCCCCGACAATCGGGTGGCCGAAGGCGCGCAGGTGGACGCGGATCTGGTGGGTCCGGCCGTGGTGGATGATGAGCTTGAGCTTGCTTTTTTTGCCCGATACTTCCATCGGGTAGATCTCCGTGACGGCCGGCTTGCCCTTTTTGGAGATTTTGGAGTGGGCCTTGCCGTGGCGTTTTTCCGTCAGAATAGGCTCGTCCATGACGGCCTCTTCGGTCACGACCCCTTCGACCCATGCCACGTACTCTTTATAGACCTCGTCTTTTCTGAAGGCCTCGATTGCCTTCCCGCGGAACGCTTCGTTCTTGACCAGCATCAGCACCCCGCTCGTTTCTCGGTCGAGGCGGTGGAGCAGGTGGGTCCCTTTGAACTGGCGTTCCACTTCATCGGCGTTGAGGAAGGCGGGTTTGTCGACGACGATGAGGTCGTCGTTTTCGAAGATCGGGCGGATGCGCTCGACGCGCTGGACTTTGAACTCGGTCTTCAGCGGCAGTTCGCCCCGGGCGATCATCACCTTCTGGTTGCCCACGTAGACAAGCCCGCGGTCGATCAGCTCCTTGGCCTTGGCGTTGGAGATATCCTCCTGGGCCGCCAGCAGTTTGTAGGCCTTGTCTGAGGGGCCGCTGGAGCGTGTCTGCACGTAGCGGCTCTCTTCGGGCTCCGCGGTTTTGGCTCTTTGGGCTCCCGGGTTTTTGCGGCCGGCGTCTTTTTTGGCGAAGGCCTTGGACTTGATCTTGTTCTTGGCTTCGAGTTTCTTGCTCTGTCCGCGGTAGTCGTTCGGTGATTTTTTCATGAGGCGCTCTCCTTGGTGAGGTAGTCAAAAAAAGGTTGGAGATCGACGCTGCCGTTGATCGATGCGGGACGGAGCCCTTCGGCGTGCAGGAGCGCTTCGGTGAGCGCATCGTTCTCGACGACGGCGATGTTGTCGACATAGCGCATCAGTTCGCGCTGGTTGAAAAAGTGCGACCCGCTGAGGGTCCGGCAGCCGAAATGGGCCGGTTCGAGCGGGTTGTGGCCTCCGACGTCCGCCTTGAAGGCACCGCCGAGGACGGCGATGTCGCTGATGGCGTAGAGGTTGTTGAGCTCGCCCATGGCGTCGACGAGGACGACAGGGTGCTCCCCCAGCGCGTCGATGCCGCCGTCCGTGCTCCACCGGGCGATGCGCTCGCCGTCGCACTGGCCGTGCAGCAGCTCCCAGACGGCGTCAAAACGCTCGGGGTGGCGGGGGACGACCAGCAGGCGGCTGTCGGGGTGTTCGGCATGGCGGGCGCGAAAAGCCTCGAGGATCATGGCTTCCTCCCCCTCATGGGTACTGGCGGCGACGATCGTTTCGCCTTCGGGTTTGGCATACGTCTTCGTGGTGGTGACGCTCTGCGCCAGCTTGATATTGCCGATCACCTCGATATTGGAAGCGCCGAGCTGTTCAAAACGGGCCTTGTCGGCTGCGCTCTGGCAGAAGATCTTGTCGACCCGTGCGAACAGCCGCCGGTAGAACCAGCGCAGCTTCAGGTATCGGGGGAAGCTGCGTTCGGAGAGGCGGGCATTGAGCAGCACGACCTTCGCCCCCCTGGCGCGGGCCACGGCAAAGAGCAGGTACCAAAATTCCGCCTCGAGCACGACAAGCGCGCGCTGGGGTTTGACCCAGAAGGGCATAAAGAGCTCATAGGGGAGATAGCGGTGCTCGCTGCCGTACCCCCTGGCAACGTCCTGGCCGGTCTGCGTGATGGTGCTGATGCGCACCTCTTCCGGCGAAAGGGGCGCCAACAGCGGTTTCAGGGCACGCGTTTCGCCGACGGAGCAGGCATGGAACCAGATCCCTCCGGGCGTAAACGGCGGGTTGCCTTTGAGAAAAAAGCGGGCCGGCAGGGATTCGCGGTATTTCGAGCGGAGGCTGAAAAGCAGCAGCAGCGGAAGCGCGGCGACGTAGAGCAGGGCGCTGAGCAGGAAATAGATGAGTGAAAACGGCTTCATGACAGTGCCGTGCAATGGGGGGTGCGAAGCTTACGCTTCGGCAGTTGCTTCCTCTTCGAGGTAGAGGATACGTCCGCAGTGCGGACAGGTTGTGATCTCTTCACCCTTGATGACGTCGGCGTAGACCTTGTCGCTGATGACCATGAAACAGCCCATGCACGCCTGGTTGCGTACCGGAACGGCTGTGGTGTTTTTCGCCCAGCGGCGGATCTTCTGGTAGAAGGAGAGCCCCTTCTGGTTCATCTGGGAGACGAGCTCCTGTTTGCGGGCAAAGACCTGCTGGCGCTCGCCGTCGATCTCTGCCAGTTTCGCATCGACCTCCTCTTTGACGCTGCCGAGGTTGGCATCGAGCTCGTCCATCTGTGCTTTGAGCTCGTTCACGCGCTCGGTTTTGCTCTCGATGATGCGGTCGAGGCGTTCGATCTCTTCGTTGGCGAAGCTGATCTGCTCCTTGGCGATCTCCTCTTCGAGTTGAAGGGACTTCATCTCTTTCTCGGTCTTGATCTCCGCGCTTTTTTTGCGGTTCTCTTCGAGCTTCTGGGAGAGTTCGGCGAGGTGGAGCTCATTCTTCTTGTGCTTGAGCTGCTCGTCCTTGATCTCGTTTTCGAGGCCTTCAATGTTGCTCTCGAGACCCTCTTTTTTGACAAGGGCCGATTCGTATTTATGGTTGGCTGCCTCGATCTGCGGGTCGAAAGCGTCGATCTCTTTGTCGATCTTGGAAAGGTCGATCAGTTGTTTGAGGTGCTTGTTCACAGAAGATTCCTTTATCCGTGGGAAAGTTTGAAACAGCATTGTTTGCAATGCCGCTACCCGTTGCCGTCGGGGGCTACTACGATCAATAATATGTGAACGGGTTTTTCGATGACGAAATTATAACCGTTAATCCGAAATTTTTCAAATGCGGGGCAAGGACCTCGGGGAAAAAGCGTTCGCTTTCAAAGTGGCCGATGTCGATCATGGAGAGCCCGAGGGCTTTGGCCTCCATAGCGTCGTGGTACTTGATGTCGCCGGTGAGCAGGCAGTCGGCTTTAAGCCCGTGCATCAGGGAGGCGCCGGAACCCGTCACGAGGGCGACGCGCTTCAGGCGTTCGTGGCACTGGACGGTTTTGAGCTGCGCCAGCCCGAAGCGTTCGGCGACGTCGCAGGCGTAAGTCTCGAAATCCGTATCGACGTCGAAGCAGGCGAGGAACCCCTCCTGCTCTATGGCCGTCTGTCCCAGGACCTCCTGCGCGACCCAGCGGTTGAGATGGGTCTGGTCGAAATTGGTGTGCATGGCGATGTTTGCGATGTTCTTTTTGACCATTATCTGCAGCAGCTTGGCAGGGTACTGCGTGAAATCAAGCGCGCCCAGTCCGCCGAAGATCAGCGGGTGGTGGGTGATGAGAAGGGTTCCCTCCTCGAGGCTTTCAAGCAGCGCTTCGTCGACGTCGATGCTCAGTACTATTGTCGTGATCTCCTGCGCCGGGTCGCCGACGATGAGGCCGGAGTTGTCCCACTTCTCCTGCAGCTCAAAGGGCGAGAGGGCATCAAGCGCTTCGTAGAGGGCGTGAAGGGTCATCAGTTGTATCTCCTCTTTTGGCGTTTGTTGTGCACGAAGATGCCGCGGGTGTTGCTGAGGGGGTCGTCGTCTTTGAACTCGAAGGCCCCGGTGGCGCGGATCAGCTCGCCGAGCTTGGTAAAGCCGTAGCTGCGCGGGTCGAAATCGGGCTGCTTGTTCGCGACGATCTGGCCGATCATGCCCATGTTGGCCCAACCGGAGAAATCAGCGGCGTCGTCGACGGCGTCGCGCAGCAGGGCGATGAGCTTCTTCTCTTTGGTAACGTCGATCTGCTCCTTGGCGATGCGGTCCTTGCGCAGGTTCTCCGTGTAGACGAACTTGTCGCAGGCGCTGACGAAGGGTTTTGGGGTTTTGCGTTCCCCGAAGCCGTAGACGCTGACGCCGCTCTCTCTGATGCGACTGGCGAGGCGGGTGAAGTCGCTGTCGCTGGAGACGATGCAGAAGCCGTCGAACTTCCCGGTATAGAGCAGGTCCATCGCGTCGATGATCATGGCGCTGTCGGTGGCGTTCTTGCCCGTCGTGTAGCCGAACTGCTGGATGGGCTGGATGCCGTGTTCGAGCAGGTGGGGTTTCCACCCTTTTAGCTGCGTCGAGGTCCAGTCACCGTAAATGCGCTTGACGCTGGCGACGCCGTACTGGGCGATCTCGTCGAGGAGCCCTTCGATGATGGAGGGCTGGGAGTTGTCCGCGTCGATCAGGACGGCAAGGTGCTGCTGCTTCACGGCAGGCGCTCCAGGGCTTCGGCCGCTTCGGGGTAGTCCGAACGCAGTTCCAGCGCTTTTTCAAACATCATGCGCGCCCCTTCCATGTCCCCCTTTTCGATCAGCAGACGGCCGTAGTTGTAGTAGGTCTCTTCGAAAGCGTCGTCGATGTCGACGGCGCTTTTGTAGTGCTCCTGCGCCTCATCCAGCCGCCCCAGTTTCCGCAGCACGCCCGCGACGGCATTGTGGGTCAGGTCGTCGCCCGGGTCCAGCGTGAGGGAGCGGTTGTATTTCTGCAGGGCCTCCTCGTTCGATCCCTCCTTGAAGAGGACAAAGCCGAGCTTGTTGAGGACCTCCGGACTGTCCGGGTCCTGTTTTTCGGCCCGCTCCAGGTAGACCCGCGCTTCGGCGAGCTTGCCGTCGCCGTAGGCGTTGTCGGCCTTGTCGATGAGGGCATCGATCTCCTGGGTGCCCGGATAGGCGGGGCGCTCCGGTTCGGACGGGGGCGGTACGTCACTGTGGGAGGGGAGTTTGGTCTCCCCCTCACCGAGGGTTTGGACAAATTTATAGATCTGCCAGGCGAAAAAGGCGGCAGCGGCGAAGAGGATAATCTGGAAGAGGGTCAAGCAGGAGCCTTTTTGAATACTATTTTATCATAATGATCCCCGCCTGCCGCCCCGTTGTGCCCCCTTCGGCACGGTAGGAGAAGAAGCGGTCGGTACGGCAGGCGGTACAGCTGCCGGGAAGGTCGATATGCCCGGCCGTAAGGCCAGCGGCTTCGAGCTGCTTTTCGAGAATGGCATTGACGTCCAGGTAAGTGCGGCCGTCCCGGCGGGAGAGGGCCCCTTCGCAGCCGGCAGCCTGGACCTCTTGCGCGACCTCCGGCCCGATCTCGTAGCAGCAGCTCCCTATAGAAGGCCCCAGCACCGCCAGCAGGTCGGCGGGGTCGCTGCCGTAGGCGTCGTGCATCGCGGCCACGGTTTTGCCGACGATGTTTTTGAGGGCTCCGGCACGGCCGGCATGCACGGCGGCGACGGCGCGGCGGCGCGGATCATACAGGAGCACGGGGGTACAGTCGGCGACCATGACCATCAGCGGCTGGCCCGCGATGTCGGTCATCAGCGCGTCGCACTCCGGCCGGCTATGAAAGCCCATCTCCGGGGTGCAGTGGACAATGCGGTCCGAGTGGATCTGGCGCATATGCACGAGACGTTCGGGGGCATACCCGAGCTGCCCGGCCAGCAGGGCGTGGTTCGCATCGACGACGGCGGCGTCGTCCCCGACGTGGTAGGCGAGGTTCAACGACGCATAGGGCGCGGTGCTCTCTCCCTCGGCGCGGTCGCTAAAGCCGTGCGAAAGGCCTTCTGCTTCGGCGAGTAGCTTTGACGTGATCACTCTAAGATCCCCGTCCCCGCGGCGTTGGCGCAGTGGAAGATGCGGGTGTGGTGGCGTCTGGCGTAGTAGGTCATCAGCAGCCGCTGCAGCGTCGGTTCGATCGAGGGGGTGAACCAGGCGTTGTTGCTGATGGCGATCATGTACTCCGGGTCCCCCGTAAAGAGCGCATCGGTGGTCGCTTCGTAGCAGACGGCGTTGCGGAAGAGGGTGCCGCCGATCAGGAAGTCGGTGGGGTGGTCGGCGGCGAGGTAGTCGGAGGCGCCGTCGAAGACGACTTCGTTGACCCAGCCGCCCATCCATTTGGGCAGGGGGATGTATTCGCCGAAGGGCACGAGCACCATCTTCTTGGCGACCTGCATCTGCCCTTTATGGAAGAAGTACGTGACGTTGTAGTTGTTGCCGTCCTCAAAGAGCAGGGCTCCTGTCACAATAGCGATTTTTTCCGAACGCGCTTTGAGTTCGTCGATCAGCTCCGGGGCCTTGTTGAGAAAAAGGGGAAAGACCGATTCGGGGAGGATGATGAGGTCATACCCTTCCGCGGCGGCGTCGTCGATGCGCGCAAAGTTGCCGAGGATGGTCGGCACCTGGTACGCCTTCTCCCACTTGAGCTCCTGGGGTACGGCGGTGGCGGCGAGCTTGATCTTCAGCGGCGGGGGCGGTGGTGGCGTGTAGGCGGGCGCGTAGGCGAAGGCGACAAACAGCAGTGCACCGAACCGAAGCGGGGAGCGGAAGGCGGCCACGGCGGCGAGTGCGAAGAGGATGAGGGCGAACTGCCATTTTTCGACGCCGAGATAGCTGTGCAGCAGCGGCAGCTCCGGGACCATCCAGTTGAAGCCCATCGGGGCGACGAAGGTGAGCCCGAAGAGCAGAAGGGCACGTATTAATGGTTGTTCACTTAGGGCGAGGACGCCGAAATAGAGGAGGTAGACGACCCCGAAAAGCAGGGTCATCAGCGGCATCGCCCAGGGCATGCCGTAGTAGCGGAAACTGAAGCCGATCCAGTAGAACCAGAAGATGCCGATAAGAAAGCCCGCCTGCAGCACGGTGCGGCGGGGGGCGGCCAGCAGCCCGTAATAAGCGCCGAGGGCGAGGAGGGTTTCAACGGCGGCGATGTGGGGCAGGGCGAAATAGTCGACATAGATAAAGGTCGAGAACGCCAGGGCGATCGCAAAGGCGACGGCCAGCGATGTCATAAAGGGCATCTGCCTCCGGGTCGTTTTGAAAAGCGTGCTTTGTCCGGTGCCAAAAAGCATATGTCAGGACCTTCCGTAAAGTTCGATCATGCTTTTCAGTCCTTCCCATGGGGCTTCTTCGAGCTGCTGCGGCGTCACACGCCAGCGCCAGTTCCCCTCGGCCGTGCCGGGGGTGTTCATGCGCGCATCCGAGCCCAGCCCCAGCAGATCCTGCAGCGGCAGTACCGCGAGGTTGGCCGTGCTGGCGAGCGCCGTGCGGTTGAGGCTCTCGTGAAACGCCTCCCAGGGGCAGTGAAGGTAGCGCATCGTATGGGCGCGTTCGGCCTCTTCCGGCGGGGCCGCATAGAACCAGCCGTTGGTCGTGTCGTTGTCGTGGGTGCCCGTGTAGACGACGCAGTTCTGGATATGGTTGTGGGGCAGGTAGGGATTGCCGGCATCGCTGCCGAAGGCGAACTGCAGGATCTTCATCCCCGGCAGGGCGTAGTCGTCGCGCAGCGCTTCCACTTCGGGAGTGATGATGCCGAGGTCCTCGGCGATGATGGGCAGGTCGCGGCCGAGGGCGCTGCGGAACGCATCGAAGAGCTTGCCCCCCGGCCCGGTGATCCACTCGCCGTTGATCGCCGTCTCTTCGTCGGCGGGAACGGACCAGTAGGACTCGAACCCGCGGAAATGGTCGATGCGTACCCAGTCGAACAGTTCCAGCGACCCCTTCAGGCGTGCAATCCACCACTCATACCCCTCCTGCTCCATACGCTCCCACTCAAAGAGCGGGTTGCCCCAGCGCTGGCCCGTAGCGCTGAAGTAATCCGGCGGCACCCCTGCGACCGCTGTGGGCTGCAGGTCGTCATCGAGCTGAAAGTACTCGGGGTGGGCCCAGACGTCGGCGCTGTTCATGGCGACGTAGATGGGCAGGTCGCCGATGATCCTGACCCCCTTCGCGTTCGCGTACTCCCGCAGCACCTCCCACTGGGTGTAGAAGCAGTACTGCACGAAACGGTGGTAGCCTGTTTCGTCCTTGAGAATATTCGCGTAGTAGGCCAGGGTCTCCGGCTCGCGCAGGCGGATGTTTTCGGGCCAGTCGTTCCAGACCCGTTCGTTGAAATAGCTCTTCAGCGCCATGAAAAGCGCGTAGTCGTCCAGCCAGGCTGCGTGGGCGGTGCAGAAGGCGTCGAAAGCCTTCGTCGGACGGAAGCGGGCGTGGGCGCTTTCCAGCATCGCCGTATGGCGCGCAATGACCGTATCGAAATCGACGGCGGAGCCCTCGGCCGAGCGGGGCGGGCGTTCGTCCGCCTTTAGGAAGCCCGTGTCGACAAGGAGGTCCGGGTCGATCAGCAGGGCGTTGCCGGCAAAGGCGGAGTAGCACTGGTAGGGGGAGTGTCCGAAGCCCGTCGGGCCCAGCGGCAGGATCTGCCAGTAGCCGACTCCCGCAGCGCCGAGCCGGTCGACCCACCGGCGCGCGATGCTGCCGAGGGTGCCGATGCCGTAGGGGCCGGGCAGGGAAGTGGGGTGGAGCAGGAGTCCGGCGGCGCGCGGCATCATAAGCGGGTCCTTGAATCGTGGATGTTCTTTACTGCGGATTATAGCAGATACGAACTCCTGAAACGTGCGGCAAATGACCGATCGTGTAATACGGCTGTGTAGTACAGCATTCTAAGAGGTGCCCTTTAGTATAATGGCACGAATTTTGGGGCACGACCCCGTACACGTAAGGATACACCCAATGGAAATCATCGGACAGTTACTGCCCTTTATCTTTTTGATCGCGATCATGTACTTCATCATCATCCGCCCGCAGCAGCAGCAGGCGAAGAAGCACAAAGAGATGGTCGAGAACCTGAAAAAAGGGGACAAGATCGTCACTTCCGGCGGCCTGATCGCCGAAGTCAAGAAAGTGGAAGAGACTTTTTTCACCGTGACACTGGCCGATAACGTGACCGTCAAACTGACCAAAGACGCCGTCGCGCGCAAATACGAGGACGAGGCGTAACCCGCCTGTTCGTTTAGGTCCCCGGGGCTTTTGCCCGGAGACCGCGTTACCGTTGTGTGCCAGATATGGAAGTGCCTTTTGGGGTATGCATGCGGCCGGTAGCTTTTTGAGAGGATGTAAATGAAACTGAACTTTAGAGTACTCGTCTTCGCCGCAGCGATCCTATTCGGGGTGGTTTTTTCCATCCCGTCGCTGCTGCAGACGGATAAAGGTACGAAGATCACCCTCGGGCTTGACCTGCAGGGCGGTCTGCACATGCTGCTCGGCGTCAAGACCGAAGAGGCGGTAAGCTCCCGCCTCAAGGCGATCGCTTCGGGGATCAACCACTTCAGCGAGCGCGAAGAGGTGTTGATCGACGGTCTCACGGCCGACGACGAATCGGTCCGTTTTACGCTGCTTGACAACGACGACGCGCCGGCGATGGACAAGATGCTCGCCGGGATCGAAGGAAGCAAAGTCGTTCACGACGGGGAGAGCTATCACGTCTCCCTGACGCCCGAAGCGGTGCTGAAAACCCAGAAGCAGGCGGTCGACCAGGCGATCGAGACGATCCGCAACCGCCTCGACCAGTTCGGCCTTGCCGAGCCGACGGTCGCGCGCCAGGGCGTCGACAACATCCTCGTCGAACTGCCGGGGATCAAGAGCGCCGAAGAGGAGCAGCGTGCACGCGAGCTGATCTCCCGCGCCGCGAAGCTCGAGCTGATGGCGGTGGATGAAGAGCGCAAGATGCGCGCCTATACGATGACGTCTGCGGAGGCGGCGCGCTTCGGCGACGTTGTTCTTCCTGATGCGGAAAAGGCGGGCGGCAAGTACCTTGTCCGCGAGATCCCCATTCTCGACGGCTCCATGCTCACAGACGCCCAGGTGGCGTTCAACCAGAACAACCAGCCTGTTATCAACTTCTCGCTCAACTCCGAGGGTGCGCAGATCTTCGGCGACTTTACCGGCAAAAACGTCGGCAACCACCTCGCCATCGTCCTCGACGGCCAGGTCTACTCCGCGCCGGTCATCAACGAACGCATCGGCGGCGGTCACGGCCAGATCAGCGGGAACTACACGGTCGAGCAGGCCCAGGACCTCGCGATCGCGCTGCGCTCCGGTGCCCTGCTGGCCCCGATTTTCATGCTGGAGAAACGCTCCGTCGGTCCGAGCCTCGGTGCCGACAGCATCCAGGCGAGCCTGATCGCGCTGATCGGCGGTTTCGTCCTCGTCTTCGCGTTCATGATCGTCTACTACAAGATGGCGGGGATTATCGCGAACATCGCACTGGTGGCGAACCTCTTCCTCATCATCGCCGTGATGGCGATGTTCGGCGCGACGCTGACCCTGCCGGGGATGGCGGGTATCGTCCTGACCGTCGGTATGGCGGTGGACGCCAACGTCATCATCTCCGAACGGATCCGCGAACTGCTCTACCAGGGCGTCTCCATCCACAAGGCGATCGAAGAGGGGTACGCCAACGCGATGCGCGCCATCCTCGACGCGAACATCACGACCCTCATTGCGGCCATCGTCCTCTACGTCTACGGCACGGGGGCCATCAAGGGCTTCGCGATCACGATCAGCATCGGTATCCTCGCCTCCATGCTGACGGCGATCCTCGGCACCCACGGCATCTACGAAATGCTCGAATCCCGCATCGCCAAGAGCAAGAACGTCAGCTTCTGGTTCGGCGTCAGTAATAAGAAGGCGGCTGCATAATGGAATTTTTCAAACAGACGAAAACCATCAACTTTATGGGCAAGTCGAAGATCGCCATCGCGGTCTCCATCGTTCTCGTCCTTATCTCCTGGGGGATTCTGGCCGCGAAGGGCCTCAACTACGGCATCGACTTCGCCGGCGGTACGATCGTCCAGGTGAAATACGAAGGGGCCGCCCCGATTGACACGGTCCGCGACACACTGGCCACCAACCCGCTTTACGAGGGGGCGCAGATCACCGAGTTCGGTTCGCCCGAAGAGATCATCATCCGCCTCAAAACCTCCAGCAAAGACGTCCAGTCCGATATGGGCGACGTCACTCGCGAGGCCCTCAAGGGCACGGGAAGCTTCGAAGTCCGCCGGGTCGACATTGTCGGGCCGAAAGTCGGCGGCGAACTGCGCGAAAAGGGCGTCATGGCGATGCTGCTGGCGATCCTGGGGATCCTGATCTACGTTGCTGTGCGGTTCGAATGGCGCTTTGCCGTCGCCTCTATCGCGGCCCTGATCCACGACGTCTCCATCGCGCTGGGGGCGATCTCGCTCTTCGCGATCGACGTCAACCTTGACGTCCTGGCGGCACTGCTGACCCTGCTGGGCTACTCGCTCAACGACACGATCATCGTCTTCGACCGCATCCGCGAAGGGGTGACGGCGTCGAAGAGTATCGAGCTCGCCGACGTCATCAACGAGTCGGTCACGAAGACCCTGTCGCGTACGACGCTGACGTCATTGACGACTTTCTTCGTTGTCCTGACGCTCTTCATGTTCGGCGGGGAGATCATCCACGCCTTCGCCTTTACGCTGCTGGTGGGCATCATCGTGGGGACCTACTCCTCCATCTTTGTCGCCTCGCCGATTCTGATGTGGTTCGGCTTCAATGTCGGCAACTACCGTACGAAACTGGCCGAAGCGGCCAGACGCCGCGCCGAAAAAGAGAAGATGCGCGCCATGTACGAACAAGGCACGGTGTAAACCGTCTAAAAGGAGCAATCTATGGATTGGGGTAAAGTAATCTACGTCTTTTTTACGCTGATGAGTCTGACGTCGACGGCGGGCTTCCTCTATGAGCACGGTCCCGTCTCCCTCTTCGTCGCGGCGAGCCTGAACCTCGTGTCGACGATCCTCAAGATCGGGGTGCGCAACCTGCTTTCGGCCGAACTGCTCGCCAGTTCGCTCGTGGCGGACCTGCACCTGATCCCGGCGTTCATCTATCTTGTCGTCGTCGGCAACATGGACATCGCGGTCGCCCTGACCATCGGCGCCCTGATTGCCAACGTCTTCTCCATGGGCCTGGTCTATATCGAAAGCTCCAAAACGAGAGAAGAGTACTAACAGTAGGCGCCACGGCGCCGATTTCCGAAATACAGTGAGGCGGATCGCACCGCTTCGAGGAGTTACCTTGCAATACAACCCGTCCGATATCGAAACCAAGTGGCAGGCGTTCTGGGACGCAGAGCGCAGTTTTGAACCCTCCGATGATCTTACGAAACCGAAAAAGTATGTTCTCAGCATGTTCCCCTACCCGTCGGGGCGCATCCACATGGGGCACGTGCGCAACTACACCATCGGTGACGCTTTCGCGCGCTACTACCGCCAGCAGGGCCTGAACGTCCTGCACCCCATCGGATGGGACAGTTTCGGGATGCCGGCGGAGAACGCGGCGATCAAGCACGGGGTACACCCGAAGAAGTGGACCTACGAGAACATCGACTACATGCGCAAAGAGCTCGCCACCCTGGGGCTCTCCTTCTCCAAAGAGCGCGAGTTTGCCACCTCCGACCCGCTCTACACGAAGTTCGAGCAGGGCTTCATCATCGACCTCTTCGAGAAGGGGCTGCTCTACCGCAAGAAGGCTTTCCTTAACTGGTGTCCGCACGACCTCACCGTCCTGGCCAACGAGCAGGTCGTCGACGGCTGCTGCTGGCGCTGCGACACCCCCATCGTCAAAAAAGAGATGCACCAGTACTACCTGCGCATCACGGACTACGCCGACGAGCTAATCGACGACCTCGAACAGCTGGAGAAGGGGTGGCCGAAGCAGGTACTCTCCATGCAGGAGAACTGGATCGGCCGCAGCAGCGGGCTCGAGTTTACGCTGCACCTCGAAGAGCACTCCAAGAAGCGCCTGCGTGACACGTTTGAGGGCTTCGAGGTCTACACGACGCGCCCCGATACGATCTACGGCGTCAGCTATACGGCCCTGGCGCCGGAGCACGAACTGGTCACCTACATGATCGACAACGGCCTGCTCTCCACGGAGACGGCCGCCGAGATCAACGCGATGAAGAACAGCAGCTCCATCGACCGCCAGAAAGAGAAGCACGGCGTCGCCCTCGGCATCAATGTCGTGCACCCGCTCACCGGCAAGCCGGTACCGGTCTGGGTCGCGAACTTCGTCCTGATGGATTACGGCTCCGGCGCGGTCATGGCCGTCCCGGCCCACGACGAGCGCGACTACGACTTCGCAACGAAGTACGATCTGCCGATCACCCCGGTCATCGCCCACCCCGAAGCGGGTGTCGTTGAAGGCAAGGCGATGACGGAAGCGGGTATGCTCTTCAACTCCGGCGAATTCAGCGAGATGATGAGCGACGCGGCGAAAGAGGCGATCATCGCCCACTTCGAAAACGAGGGCATCGGCAAGCGGGTGACAAACTACCGCCTCAAAGACTGGGGCATCAGCCGCCAGCGCTACTGGGGCGCCCCGATCCCGCTCATCCACTGCCCGACCTGCGGGATCGTCCCGGAGAAAAAAGAGAACCTGCCGGTCGAACTCCCCGACGACGTTGAGATCACCGGCGAGGGGAACCCGCTGGAGCACCACCCCACATGGAAGCAGTGCAGCTGTCCCAAGTGCGGCGGCGCGGCCGAGCGCGAAACCGATACGATGGACACCTTTATCCAGTCGTCGTGGTACTTCCTGCGCTACACGGCGGGACGCGCTACCTGGGAAAAAGAGGCCTTCGACAAGGAGGAGCTCGCCTACTGGATGAACGTCGACCACTACATCGGCGGGATCGAGCACGCCATCCTGCACCTGCTCTACAGCCGCTTCTTTACCAAGGCGCTGCGCGACCTCGGCTACGTCGACGTCAAGGAGCCCTTCGAGCGGCTGCTCACCCAGGGGATGGTCCTCAAAGACGGCGCGAAGATGAGCAAGTCCAAGGGCAACACCGTCGACCCGGACGCCCTCATCGAGAAGTACGGCGCCGACACGGCCCGCCTCTTCATCCTTTTCGCCGCGCCGCCGACCCAGGAGCTGGAGTGGAACGACAGCGCCGTCGAGGGGGCCTACCGCTTCCTGCGCCGTTTCTATGACCGCAGCGAAAAAGCGGCCGTGACGGACACCCTCCCCGAGATCGACCACGCCGCCCTCTCCAAAGAGGAGAAAGCGGCGCGCAAGAAGGTCTACGAAGCGCTGGCCCGCGCCAACGACGTCTTCGGCGAACGCTACACTTTCAACACGATGATCGCCGGGGTTATGGAGGCGATGAACGCCCTCAATGACCAGGAGAACGAAGCGGTCTGGACGGAAGCGTACTGGGTCCTCACCTCACTAATGGAGCCCATCGTCCCGCACGTCTGCTGGGAGATCAGCGACCGTCTCTTCGGCCGCAAGAACCTGGGAGCCCAGATCGTCAAAGAGGAGGTCTTCGCTCTCGATACGATCACCCTGGGCGTCTCCGTCAACGGTAAGAACCGCGGCCAGATCGACGTGGCGCCGGATGCGTCCAAAGAGGCGATGATCGAAGCCGCCAAGGCGATCATCCCGCAGTGGCTCGAGGGCAAGACGGTCGTCAAAGAGATCGTCGTGCCGAACAAGCTCGTCAACATCGTCGTCAAGTAAGGAAAAGATTATGGGTGGATTGCAGCGGATTGGTTCGGTACTGATCGCCGCGGCGCTGCTCTCTGGCTGCGGCTACAAGCCGACGAGCCGGGCCGTCAAGCCGGTGCTGCAGGAGAGTGTGAGCACGAAGATCGTCATCTCCATGCAGGACCCGGACAACACCGTCTACATCAAAGACGCCCTCGACGAGGCCGTCGTCAACCGCTTCCGCACCCGCCTGACCGACGAGGCGCATGCCAGCACCCAC
Source organism: Sulfurimonas sp. HSL-3221 (assembly GCF_021044585.1). Lineage (GTDB taxonomy): Bacteria > Campylobacterota > Campylobacteria > Campylobacterales > Sulfurimonadaceae > Thiomicrolovo > Thiomicrolovo sulfuroxydans. The sequence continues at coordinate 530,691 of NZ_CP087998.1, forward strand.
CTAGTCATCTCCCTGCGGAAGGTCGTTTTCAATCCGGTGCAGTACGACACCAACGGCTACATCGTCGCCTACCGCGCCATCGTCACCCTCGATATCGACCGGGAGAGCGGGGAGCAGACACGCCGCTACAACGCGCGGGGAAGCTACCTCTTCACCATCGAACCCAACGCCATTATCTCCGACCTCGTCCGTTTCGAAGCGATCAAGTACGGTTCGGAGAAGGCACTCGACAGCTTTGTCGCCCAGGTCGCGGGCGAGGGGGCCTCTGCTGAAGTACGCTGAGTTTCTCGACGCGAAACCGCTCTACTACGACAAGATCGACCTGGAGCGGATGCCGCGGGCCTGGGACCGGGTCAAAGCGAGTGTGTCGCTGCCGAAGATCATCCACCTCGTCGGCACCAACGGCAAGGGGACGACGGGGCGTTTTCTCGCCTCGGCGCTCCTGCATGCCGGATACAGCATCGGCCACTACACCTCCCCCCACATCCTGCGCTTCAACGAGCGCCTCTGGCTGAACGGCAGCGACGCCACTGACGCGCAGCTGCAGCACGCTTTCGAGAAGGTGATGGGGTGGCTGGATACGGCGACGGCCGATGCGCTGAGCTACTTCGAGTTCACGACCCTGATGGCCGCGGCGCTCTATGAAGACTGCGACTACGTCGTCATGGAGGCGGGCCTCGGCGGCGAGTTCGACGCGACCGCCGTTTTCCCCAAAACGCTCACCCTCGTCACCCCCATCGACCTCGACCACCAGGCCTTCCTGGGCGACACCGTCGAAGCGATCGCCGCGACAAAACTGCGGGCGATGGGACCCACGGTGATCCTGGGCCTGCAGCCCCATGAGGTCGTCTACAGCGTTGCCACGGAGATCGCCGCCGAGCGGGGTGCGACCCTGCTGCGCTGTGAACGGCTGTTAGACCAAGATGCTATAATGGCGCTTCAACAGACGGCCGGGTGTCTGGAGCTGCCGGAGTACCTCCGCGACAACCTCCTGCTCGCCGCCGCCGCGCTGCAGGTGCTCGGCGTCCCCTTCGACGCACAGAGCTTCAGCGCGCCGCTTTTCGGCCGCCTCTCGCGGATCGCCCCGAACGTCTGGCTCGACGTGGGCCACAACGTCCTTGCCGCCCGTGCCATCGCCAGCACACTCGGGGCGCAGAAGGTCGTCCTCGTCTACAACAGCTACGGCGACAAGGACTACGCATCCATCCTCGCCGCGCTCCGCGGAAACATCGAGCGCGTCGAGCTGATCGAGGTACAGAGCGAGCGTGCCGCCGCCCGCGATGCGCTTGTCGGGGCGCTCGAAGCGCTGCAGATCCCCTACGGCACTTTCGAAGGGGTGCAGGCACAGAAAATGTATCTGGTCTTCGGCTCGTTCAGCGTGGCGGAGGCCTTTATAAAAATGACGGGATTGAAATGAACCAAGTTGACAAGGCGCCCCTGCGCATAGCGCCGAAAACTCTCTGCAACGATACGGCACGCTGAGATGCAGGCCAAGCTCTACGCCTACCTGAAAAAGGGTAGCCTCCCCGACGTACTGATCTGCGAAGATGCCGCCGAAGCGCAGCAGCTGCATGACCTCTGCCGATTCAAGGCGATCGAGGCCGTCGTTCTCCCCGACTTCCGCGCGACCTGGCTCGACGATCTCCGCCCCTTCAGCGAAGAGCTGAGCCAGATGGCCGAGGCGCTGCGCCGCTACTATGAAGCAGATAAAAAACCCCTTGTCATCGCCCCCTTCAAGAGCCTCCTTTTCCCGCTGCCCAAAACGAACCTCCTGCGCACGAAGCCCATCGCCTTCGGCGACCGCCTCGACCTCTCCGGCCTCAAGACGGAGCTGCTGCACTGGGGCTATAGCTTCGTCGACCTCGTGGAGGTGGAGGGGGAGGTCTCCTTCCGCGGCGACATCATCGACGTCTTCGCCCCCGGCACGGAAAGCCCTTACCGCATCTCCCTCTTCGACGACGAGATCGAGCAGATCAAGGCCTTCGAGGTGGAGACCCAGCGCACCGTCGGCGAGGAGCTGGAGGGGTTCGAGCTGCACAGCGCCCCCTACGCCTTCGACGAGGCCGGGTACGAGCGTATCGTGAGCGCCGTTGAGGCGTCTGCCAGCGACAGCTTCGTCAAGGACATCGACTCCCTGGGCTTCTGGTACCTGGGAGACGACGCCGAGAACTTCCTCGCGGGCAAAAAGGTCGCCTCAGTCAAACGCCTCGACGCGATGATCGGCGAGGCCTACACCCTCAACACCCCGCAGGTAGAGGCAACGGATTTTGAATCCGTCGCGGTGCTCCCCGAGGACGACCGGGTCAAGGCCCTTGCGGTCACCGACGTCAAAACCCTGCTGGAGGTCCACCCGAACAAGAAGGTGACCATTATCGCCAGCAGCGACGCGCAGCTGAAGCAGGCGGGGATCTTCGACACGAAGGGAATGACGGTCAAACGCTCCGGCGAGATCGTCAACCTCATTACCGACACCGAGCTTATCATCTCCCTGAACAAGCCGGTGCGCAAGAAGCGCCGCCGCAAGAGCAGCCTGCTCCTCGACGACCTCAAACCGGGCGACTACGTCGTCCACGAGGAGCACGGGGTCGGGATCTTCGAGGCCATCGAACAGGCGGAGATTTTGGGTAGCGTGCGCGACTTTATCGCCATCAGGTACCAGGGCGACGAACGGGTCCTGCTGCCGGTGGAGAACCTCGACGCCATCGACCGCTACATCGCGGGCGCCGGGGCGCCGCCGGTGCTCGACCGCCTGGGCAAGGGGAGCTTCGGCCGCCTCAAGGAGAAGGTCAAGAAGCGCCTCTTCGAGATCGCCTCGGAGATCGTCAACACCGCCGCCCAGCGCGCGCTCATCAGCGCCCCGGTCATCGAGACCGATGCGAAGGAGCTGGCGGCGTTCCAGTCCCGCGCGGGCTTTGAGTACACGGAGGACCAGGCGCGCTCCATCGCCGAGATCATCGCGGAGATCGGCAGCGGCCACGTGATGGACCGGCTCCTCAGCGGGGACGTCGGCTTCGGCAAGACCGAGGTGGCAATGAACGCGATGTTCGCCGCGGCCTCCGCGGGCTACCAGTCGGCCGTCATCGTCCCGACGACCCTGCTCAGCTCCCAGCACTTCGCCTCGCTCAAAGAGCGCTTCGCCGAGTATGACTTCCACATCGCCAAGATCGACCGCTTCGTCACCCCGAAGGTGAAGAAGGCCGTCGAGGCGGGGCTGGCCGAGGGGACCATCGACATGGTCGTCGGTACCCACGCGCTCTTCGGGACGAAGTTCGCCAAGCTGGGCCTCGTCGTTATTGACGAAGAGCACAAGTTCGGGGTGAAGCAGAAAGAGAAGCTCAAAACCCTCTATGAGAAGACGCACCTGCTCACCATGAGCGCCACGCCGATCCCGCGCAGCCTCAACCAGGCTCTCAGCTCCATCAAGACGCTCAGCACCCTCATGACCCCTCCGGGCGAACGGCAGGGGGTGCGGACCTTTGTCAAGGCCTACGACGAGAAACTCGTCAAAGAGGTCATTTTGCGCGAGCTGCGCCGGGGCGGGCAGGTCTTTTACGTCTACAACTCCATCGACCATATGCCCATAAAGCTCGGCGAGCTCAAGGCGATCCTCCCCGACCTGCGCATTTTGATGCTCCACTCGCAGGTCGGCGCGGTCGAGACGGAGAAGGAGCTGCTGAAGTTCCAGGACGGCGAGTACGACCTGATGCTGGCGACCTCTATTATCGAGTCGGGCATCCACATGCCGCGGGTCAACACGATGATCATCGACGGGGCCGACCGCTTCGGCATCGCGGACCTGCATCAGCTCCGTGGCCGCGTCGGCCGGGGCCACACGGAGGGGTTCGCCTACTTCATCGTCGAGGACAAGGAGCTCATTACCGAGGAGGCGAAGAAGCGCCTCGTCGCCCTGGAGTCCAACTCCTTCCTCGGCAGCGGCTCCGTGCTCGCCTACCATGACCTGGAAATCCGGGGCGGGGGGAACCTCGTGGGCGACGCGCAGAGCGGGCACATCAAGAACATCGGCTACTCTCTTTACCTGCGGATGCTCGAGGACGCCATCAAGGAGCTGAGCAACAAGAAAGAGACCCCCAAGGCGAAGGTGGACCTCAAGCTCGCCGTCAGCGCCTACATCAGCGACGAGCTCGTCGCCGAAGACCGTCTGCGCCTGGAGCTCTACCGCCGCCTCAGCCTCTGCGAGACCCCGACGGAGGTCTACGAGATCGAGGAGGAGGTCACGGAGCGCTTCGGACGCCCGGACGGCCCGACCAAGCAGTTCTTCGAGCTGATGGTCATCAAACTGATGGGGCTGGAGAAACACATCAAGATGCTCAGCTCCTACGGCCAGAACATTACGGTAGAGTACCTGAGCGGCGCTAAAGAGTACGTCACCGCCGACAGCAAAGACGACGACGACATCATCAAGGCCGTGCTGCACTACCTGCGCACGGCGAAGCCGAAGGTGCTGTAAAGCGGTCTGGATTCTCGGCGTAACAGAGTGTGATGCCGGGGAAAGTGCTGAAAGAGAGCGGAGAGGGCTGACCGCCGGGGCCCCGGCGGCTGCGGGAGAAGCGGCAACCTAGGCGATCTTGAGCGCACGCGCCTCTTCGAAGCTTTTGGACGCCGCGCGCAGGGGGGTTCTTTTGAGCTCGTCGTAGATGGTGTCGAGTTTCTCTTCGGAATCCATGCGCTTGAGCTCTTTCTTGTCCAGGTCGGCGGCCTCGACAAGCTCGTTCCAGACGGAGCTTTCGTCCAGCGAAAAGGCGTGGACGCTAATGCCCTCGTAGTCGAAAACGGCATCGCCGGCGATGTCGGTGAAGTAGAACGCCGTCAGGGTTTCGGGGGAGAAGAGGCCTTTGTAGCGTGCGAAGGCCGCTTCGAAGTCGTCGAAACTTTCCAGCTCTCCGGCGAAGAAGAGCATCTTATCGTCGTCCGCGACGGCAATGGCCTGCTTGAGGACGGTCAGGGGCTTCGTCTTGCCCTCGGTGACGACGAGCGCGCCGCGGTAGCCGTAACGGCCTGCTACGCCGAGTGCGCCTTTGAATGACGGCTGCCATTCGAGTTTGTTTTCATAGATGTAATCGATCGGTGTTCCCATGGGAGTTCCTATGTGTGAACCCATCGTAAAAAAGTCATGAATGAACGAAATATTATCTCTGCTTCCGCGTTCTGAAATCTTTGCAATGCAATTCGAGATGTGCTTCGTTCAAGTTGTGTGCGAGCACCGGAATAAGAGATAGCTGCCGTTACGCTTGTAAGAAGAACAAAACGAATGCATATACCGTGCTACGGCCGGAAGACGGCCGCGGAAAAGCCGGTGGCGCCGTTACACGCGCACTATTGCTTGCATTTACGACGAACAGGTGACGTGGGAGATACCGGCGATCTCGAAGTATTCGGTGGGCTTTTTCCTGTAGTACTTCGCCGCGACTGCTTCGGACTGCTCGGCGTAGGGGTCGGTCATAACCGCCTGCAGCTCCTTGATAAGCGTATAGTCCCCGTCGGCGGCCTGCTGATAGGCCGGGACGAGGAACCACTCCCTCAACGTGTACTTGGGGTTGACGGCTTTCATTTGGCGTGAGAGCGCTTCGCGCGATTCCGGCGAAGCGGCGTTGATGTCGTCGGGGTTGGTCGCCTGTACGACACTCTTCCACTTCTCCAGCCATTCGCTCCAGCGGTTCAGCAGCGCCGCATCTTTGACCCCGTCACCGTAAAAGCTCTTCGTCAGCGGGGCGATATCTTCGGGCACCGATGAGAGTTCGCGGAAGAAGATGGTGTAATCCACCCCCGTCTCGAGCATCAGCGTGATGAGTTCATTGAACAGCGGTGCATCCAGCTTACGCAGTCCCAGCTTGGATGCCCACATGGGGATCATTTTCCCCTGCATCGCTCGTGCGAATCTGAGCGTCAGCATGTCCAGCTCGTTCACGGCCTTTTCATCGGCAGCCAGCAGCGGCTTCAGCGCGCTGCAGAACATGGCAAAGTTGGTCTCTGCCGCCTGGGGCTGGTTCAGGAAGGAGAAGTGGTCCCCTCCGCCCGTCCATGGCTGGTAGCGCGGGTCGAACATCTCGATGAACCCGAAGGGGCCGTAATCGAGGGTGAAGCCGCCGGCGGCAGTGTTGTCGCTGTTGAAGTTGCCCTGGCAGTAGCCCACGCGTATCCACTCTGCCACCAGCGTGGTGAGACGGTCGCGGAACGCCGTTGCCAGCAGGAGCACTTTGTCCCGGAGGGGCAGGGTGGCGTCGATGGTGTCGCTGTATTCGCGCTCACAGAGGTGCAAAACGATCTGCTCGAGCTCCTCCAATGCTTTGGGGTGCTCGTTCTTGCGCGCCCGCCGGCCGAAAAGCTCGACCTGGCCCACCCGGATAAAAGAGGGGGCGACCCGCGTCGTGATGGCCACGGCCTCCTCGAGCATGACCTCGGGGTTTCGCGAGTAGGAGCCGTTGTTGAACCACGGCCGCGCGACCGTCTCCGTCTGTGAGGTGTAGAGGCTCAGCGAGCGTGACGTCTTGACGCCCAGGGCGTGCATGTGCTCCTGCGCCAGAAACTCGCGGATGCTGGAACGCAGGACGGCGCGGCCGTCGGCACCGCGGCAGTAGGGTGTTCTGCCGCCGCCTTTGAGCTGCATCTCCCAGCGCTGCCCTTTTATGACCGCTTCAAGGATGGAAACCGCGCGCCCGTCGCCGTAGCCGTTGCCCGTACGGAAGGGGCACTGCTCGTAGTACTCGGTCCCGTAGATGGAAAGCGCGTACCCCGTCGCCCAGCCCCGGCGGCGCAGCGGCTCGGGGAGCTGCGAGCTGTCGCCTGTAAACATCCGCATAAACTCCTCCGAGGTCGCCAGCGCGTCGCTAAAGCCCAGTTCGCGGAAAAAGGTCTCGCTGTGCGCGATGTACACGGGGGTTTCTATGGGCGTAGGGTTCACAGGCACATAATGCCCGCTGAAGACCTGCCGCGGCGCGTGGTCAACGCCGTCCGCCGTCGCCTCGGGGTCGGATGTCAACGTGTCCATGAGCGAATAATCCGCCAGCGCCGCGAGATCGTCAAGGCTCTTTACCGCTGTAGGGTTTTCAAATGTTGCTTTCATGGTTGTTTCCTTTAGCCTTTACGTCGGGCATGCAAAAATGGTTCGGTTATCTCTCTTTGGAGGTGCCCTATATTCAAACGGGCATTTTTGCAGGCTATTCTAAAAAGTGCTATTAATGAGGTTTGGTACAAACGTTCGGTGTTTTTTCTTTAAGGAGCAGGGTCGTCGAATTTGGCAGGGCTGTTCAAAAGAGTATGTCACGGCAGATAGCAAAGACGACGACATCATTAAGGCTATCCTGCACTGTCTTAGGACGGTGAAGCCGAAGGTGTTGTGACGTTTAATTAGAGTGACCCTAACCTTCATCCCACCTCTGAAGAGATGGGGGAAAAGTTATTTACCTTTTGACTTGTTTGAGTCACCACCACCCATTGATTCAGAAGGTTTTTTATCAAGTCCACGTTGACCATAGCCAGTTCCTGGCTTAACAATTGGCTTCGTAGGCTTCTCTTTCTTATCTGCCATGATATTCTCTCCATTTTGCTGAATTGTAATCATTGTACTTGCAGCTAGTATTAGTAATAAGAGCAATGATAGAATCGTAGTAACAACAGCTTTTCTAATTAATCTAGCTCTACGTATGATATTAATTCCATTATATCGAACCGCACGTTCTGCACCATGCATCATCGTTAAAAGACCTTGAGTTTTTGTCCAAGAATTATCAGGAATTTTGGACATTAGAAAAATTCGTTGATCTACTCCATAATTAGTAAACTTTCCAAGTCGCATTCCAAAAAGAGCTATTAAAATACTCGTAAGCGACATAACAAAAAATGGAATTACAATCCAAAGTAATGCGCCATTTTCTGTAACTTTGAACGAGATGCCTATTAAAACAACATTGAGCCAAAGGATGGTTTTGATTATATTAAATTGATGTGGAATGGAGGAACCTAGTAAAAGGTCCAATTCTTTTCGAATAGCATCGTAATGTAATCTAAGATTGTGCTCATAGCTCTCGATATGTTGTTTATCTAATTCTTTTTTGAGCTTCTGTTCATCGCGGAATTTCATTGTGGCAAATACTTTCTTTCACTTGCATACCAAAAAATCATATTTATATTCTGTTATTATTGACAAGATTCCAGTAATGGACACCGAGTGCCGTCAATTTGCAACCTGTCGAATGCATTGCTGCATAGTACATATGTTCTTCTTTCACAGGAACGACTAAATTAATACGATTATATTTTTGAAGAATTCTAAACTTTTCAATGTTTTCATCATCCGGATTGTCACTATCAGGTTCAAAACTAGGATCTAAAGCAAATTCAACTCCTGGTTCATCAAATAACTCAACAATTTTTTTGAGATCTGTTAATGCGATTGGTGGTTGTACTTTTCTCAGAGTGGTGAAGGTTTTTACATTGGTTTTAAATATTGGACGTTGTTCCCACGGACCAAGTGACTGATCAATGTGCGCGTAAATACTGCCAGGCGTTATATCTCCAACCAAGTTTGAAGCACTTCCGTTTAAAGCATCAACTAGTAAAGTTGTAAAGACTCCAGATCCATTTTTTTCTTCAGCATACTGAGTACTGCTTGATGCCGTTAAAATGGTAAGACCCTCTTTCAATAAAGCGCTGTTTCCTGTAGATGCTGGAGTTCCTGCGATGCCTGAATGACAACTATCTAAAATTATGATCTTGTTTTTAGCTGGTGAGTCATTAGCTATAGTCAATAAGTTGTCAAGTGAAAAGCCATCGTCTCCACGCGTACATTCAGAAGTAACAAGGTAACCACCAGTATTCTCAATATATCCATGACCCGCAAAATAAAAAAGTGCGATATCATTATCGTCTTTGAAAAGTTCTTCCACACTATCTTTTAATTTAGCTCGACTAATTGCATTTGTTGGGTTAGATGCAGTTTCATGTCGAGCAGAAAAATTTAATGATCCATCACTATGTCTTTCTAAAATACTTTTGACTGCATATGAGTCATTGACGCAACCAAAAAGTGATGAAAGATTTTCATAGTAGTCAATTCCTACAATTAATGCTTTTCTCATATTCAACCCCAGTCACGAATTGCTTTTGCAATTGAGCTAGATTGCCATTTTACAATTACATCCGCGTTATCTTTGACAATTGTCGAAGTCTTTTCTGCACCCCATGGTTCGATAGCAATTATTGGCTTTCTATATGCGACAGCAATGTCAATTTCTTTGTTTATCCACTTGCTATATGTTGAATATACTCCAGCAAGGATCAATATGCAACTAGTTCCTTTGATTTTGGCATCAATCGCTTCTCTGAGTTGCTTGTCCGTGCCATTTGTATGAATTGGGTCATGTCTTGGGACGGAGTGATCGTAAAAACTAATCCCTTGATTCGCAATCATTTGAACAACCTTGTCATATGCGTCACTATAGGCCCATGAATGACTGATAAACAATCTATACGTTTTTGACATGACTTTTCCTTTTTTACCTACTATTCATTAGTGCATATTCTATGTAAAACAACCTTTGATCATGAAAAAAAATCAAACTGTTGGTATGTGATACATGGTGATATCAACGCAAGCAGCCGGATTGACCCGCAAAGCGATGCAGTGCCGATTATGAAAAATCTCACAGTAGCAATGATCGGTGACGTTGTCGGGCGGCCGGGGCGGTCGATGATAAAACAGCACCTGCTGCGGCTCAAGATATAGCGGTATCTCAAGTCGGTTACTGCTCCGGCATTATCCTGTCGTTCGCGTCGACCTGCTTCGTCTTTAGCAGCGCGGCACGCTCATTGTCCACCTCAAAAAGCTTGTAACGGATATCCGGCCCCGGAATGGGGATGAATCCGTAGGGAACAAAGGTGACCCCTTCAAATACAGGGTAGGTCTCAAAGAAATTCGAACCGTTCACCTCTGCCGTGAAAGCAAGGCTTTCCAGGTGCGTGAAATAGGGGGAGGATGAATCGGAAACGCCGAGCTCGTGCGTTCCCGGCGGGATAGGAAAGGTGATGCGCTCTCCGCCGTGCAGATAAAAGGCAAAGGTACCGTCCACCATGATGCCGACACTATGCACCGAGAGGATGAGGTTCGATGATTTTGGGTAGCAAATAGTCACCGCGGCGCCGTCTCCTGTTTCGTCCAGCAGACGCTTGGCCATCGGCGACAGCGTTGGACTGCACCCTTGCAACAACAGAAGCGATATCACGGCGGCAGTCACTGTTTTCATACTAAGAGTGAGTATAGCCAGTTTGGATCGATCACGGGTATTTAGCGATCAGTTCCTGCATACGCTCAAGATTTTTCCCCTTGCAAGACGCTTGTATGCGGGTCAATGTGTCTCCGCCGAATTTGTCTTTGAGAGCAGGGTCGGCTCCACTGGACAGAAGTAATTCGACAAGTGCAAAGTTCCTACATTTCTTGGCGGCAATTGTCAGTGCCGTTGAGCCTCTAAGATATTGATAATTCACATCGTAACCGTGTTCCAGGAACATCTTGATGATCGGAATAGATCGGTCTCCATCGGTGACCGCGACATCAAAGGGAGTCATCCTGTGCAAATCCGCGTACATGTCTGCACCGTTGAGTAGTAGTTTTTTTACACTCTGTTCTTTGCGCAGTCGGACGGCATAAAACAGCGGTGTAAAGCTGTTGCCGTTGCGTACCTCAAGAATGGAACGGTCGCGAAGCAGTTCATCCAATACCTTTTCTTGATCGTTGGCAATGACGTAAAAAATGGAAGGTCCTCGTTTGAGAGAACGATCGTAGCGCAAGCGTGCCAACATCTTTTTGCGGGCTTCTTTTTTTCTGATAAGACGTTCTTCGTCATCTAGTTTAGCCTCCAGCGCTTTTTGTTCTTGCAGCAGTATCAGCTCCGGATGGTGTTCCTTGAAGGTTTCATACCATCGTTTATCTTCGTCTTCGAGAAAGAGCTGATGTTCGAATGATTCGAAATATTTTTTGGCAAAGCTGTCATAGAGGATTTCAACATTGACGCTGTCATCGCACGGGCTATGGAGGCTCCGCGCTGAAAGTCCCGTAATATCTCTCTCGATCTCGTTGATCAAGTTCGTGTCGACGACATAAAAGCGGCTGCTTGAGTACGCTTCCTGCTCCTGGGCGAGATCAATTTTATCATTCGCGACATAGGCGTTTCGCGCATTTTTGTAGAAGGAGCGGCCTTCACCGGTACTTTCCGGATCGTGCAGTTTTTGGAGACGGTCGATACAGTTCTGGGCGAGTTCCGATTTGATGTCATTGGCAAAAATGTCATATTCGTCTTCGGCATCGATGTAGCGCGGGACATAGACGTTCAGCGCATCGGCATAGAAGCGGATACGAGCATCGCCATAGTCGTTTGTGGGATAGGTCCGTTGGTATGATTGATCGTATAGCGCCTGTGCTTGTTGAGCCGCTCGCCACATGACGCTGGCAAAGAGCATGTAGTAGCCTGTGATGATCAGTAAGCCCAGGATGGCGACAGTGCGCAAAAGTCTTCTGAAAGTGCGTAGCGGCGGAGCACTGCTCTCAATCGTATCGAGGACGACAGTAAGGGCGATCCGGTCATGCAAGGACCGTTTGTCCCGACTCAGAATTATCAGCAGTACCGGCAGGAGCGAGAGGCTAAGAAACAGGAGGATTGACGGGTTGCCGTGCGTAAGCTCAGAGACTTTGAGTGCAGCGGACACGTAAAGGAAATATCCCAGTACGATTGTTTCACGAATGGCCAATGTTCGAAATGTCAGTGGCTCGGAATTATCCCTCTCCAGGGTCAGGCCGAATAGTTTTTTCCCAAGGGTGCCCCGCAGGGGAGAAAGCGGGAGAAATACGCGGTAAAGCCAAAAGAAACCTATGAGGGCGTAGGGAAAGAGTGATACATACGACTTCGGCAGAAGTGGCAGAAAGAGTACGATGACCAGGCTTACCAGAAAGATGTCGGAGAGGAATGCGACAATCCTCGTGAGTGCGGTTGTAATAGAAATATTTTTAAACATAAAAAAATTATATTGTTTTTATCATAAAAAACATTTATCGAATCTTTTGAAATCAGGGAATCGCGCAGGCGTATCCTGCAGGGAAAGCCAAACAACAGCTTTTTCAGTCCGATACAGCTACATTGCTACCCATGAATAGGTTGAAAGTAGCAATGATCGGTGACGTCGTCGGGCGGCCGGGGCGGTTGATGATAAAACAGCACCTGCCGCGGCTACTGTAAAGATCGCATATGCTTCAGTATGGTTGCGGTAGCAGCTATTTTGCCTCCAGCTGCCACAACGCAATCTCCCTGCCGATCGTGGCAATATGATTTTCGTCTATGAAGATGGCGCCTCTGATGTCCCCGCCGGTGAGAACCTCATACTGGACCTTGCTGCCCAGTTTCCATAGAAATACGCCAGATTGGCTTGACGCCATAAGATACCTGTGGTCTTTGCTCATTTCGAGGTGCTTGCACTGCATATAAAAATCGGCGTCAAGGGTCTCGACGATCGATTTTTTGTTCACATCCCAAAAACGGATGTTTTGCCCGTTGCAGACCATCAAATGATCAGAGTTCCTCGGATCGTGGGCGATGGCACCGATATCGCGGACCTGTTTGTCTTCGATGGTGTCCGAGTAGGTGAATTTCATATTTCCCGTACCACTTCCCTTTTTCTGCCAACGCTCCACATGCCCGTTGCTGCTGCCGATGTAAATCGTCGTACCATCCGGCGATTCCCCGACAGCGCTGATCCTCGGTGTAAAATATTTCTTCTCCTTTTCAATGAATTTCGGAGTGATCTCTATGATATTTTCATTCTCCGTATTGAAAAAATAGATGCTTTTGCCTGCCCCGGCCACCAGGGTTTTATTGTCTGACAAAAAATGCATGAGGTTCTTGGCACCTTTGGGCAGACCGTCAAGTGTTTTCCGAAGTTTGTTTCCCTGAATATCCCAAAGGTATATTTTGTCCCTGCTCCCAACTGCCAGCGTTTTGCCGTCGGGTGACATCACGGGTTGGAAACTGTAAGCCATGTCCCGGGGGAGGGCTTTGGGAGGAAGCTTCCGTTCTTTGTCAAATATTCTGGCGTCCTGACCGCTGACAAAAAAACTGCTGCCTCTATCGGAGTGTGCGAAACCGTATGGAGCATGGCGTGTCTCCATGATCACGTCGGCTTTTTGGGCCACGTCAAAAGCGCTGGCAATGGGTTGGGGGCCGTATTGGTACTCTTTGGTCGTCCGTTCTTTGACAAACGAAACGCTGTTTTCCTCCTGTTCGCCGCACAGGCGCTCTACATGCTTGCCGACCATATGGTTGATCCGGAGCTTGTGGTTGTTGAGGAGGATGTAGTCGATGCCTTGATACCTTTTCCTGTCAAAATGGATGGCGTCATTCTTGTTCATAGTCACAAAACCGCTGCAGAGGTTTCCGCCGGGAACGCCTTCGTATGTCAGCTTCATGCCGCCCTGGGGCATCCCCTCGATACGGACGCTGCTGCCGAAAGCCGGAATGATCTTGTTCTCCTGATCGATCCATTTGCTGTCGATAATCCCGGCTTCAACGGCTTTACTGTTGGTCAGGTCGTGAGTAGGTCTGTTTTCAAAGACCTTGGCGTAATACTTGAGGATGCTGTCTTTCTGACTGATCCCGGCTCCCATGGCAGCTCTTGTGAAACCGGGCTTTTGTGCCGCCGTCTTCCGGACCGTCGTGGCGGCTTTGGGTTGTAAAAGCGCCGTCTGGTTGCAGTCGAAGAAGTGCTTGAGTTCTTCACTCTCTCCCTCCTGCTTCATCTTCATACCGATGGTTGTCGCCCACCAGAACATCGGCTGTACCACATAGGTGCCGAACGCCTCTTTGAGCCCCTCCTGTTCGATGTCAGTTTTCAGCAACTGAAGAAAAGGCGTTTCGTCTTTGATGCAGTCTTGCAGGCGGAGTACCTTCAGGCCCGTGCCGATATCGCCGTTCTGCTTCCCTATCGCCGCTCTGATCTCGTTGAGGTACGCCTGCATCTTCGTCTTGGTTCCGGGGGCTCTGCCGTAGCTGTTGATGTACGCCTGGGATGTGGCGAATACGGGCATCTTGTTATGTTTGGGCGCCGGTTTTTCAATAGCGACGTCGACGGGAGCAAGCGTCATCGCCGTGATATTGTTCTCACAGTATGCGCTGATCTCGTTGGGCAGAAAGTCGGTTTTCAGTGGGTAATAGTTTGAATAGGAAGTAATTGAAGATACCAGCTTGCGCTTTTCGTTCAGTCTGTCACCGCTCTTTTGATACAGATCCAGCCGCCGCTGGCACTGTTCGAGATAGACGATCTCCTGCTGCATCGCGTGCCGCTTTTTGGGACGGTCGTAATTGCGGAGTATCTCCTCTTTGAGATAGGCAAGTCTGAACAGCATCTCCTTGTTTTTGCGGGTAGTCTCCATATGGTCGATACTTTCATAAACATTACGCGGTATCGTATTTTCAGGCAGCTGCTTGAGCGATGTGAGGTCATAATCGCGTTTGTCGTCACCTTTCGGTTCGACGCTGTATACCGGCTTGTTCGCTAAAACACGGGCGCGGAGTTTGGCGTCATACTCGCGCATCCGTTTTGACGACTCCGATGATCCGTCCGTGTGAATGCGTCCCTCCACCCTGCGCAGTTTTTTCAGTACTTTTCGATCGCTTTCTGTCGGGGTGATGATCGCTTCGAGAACATTGTCAAATGAATAATGGAGCTTGCAGGCACTCCCAATGTCGCTCACAATATGCCAAAGCCTCCAGTAGTCTAGATCGCTCTTTTCAAGATCTTCCATACTTTCGACATGTTGCATCCGGTATTTGAGTGCAAGTGTGTACGTATAGAGCATCGTCTTGTCGTCTTTGTTGAAGCAGTCGAATGATTCTACGTATCGGGTCGCCTGATAGGGAAGCGTGTTGGCGAGATATAGTCCCAATGCGTTTGTAGTTTCTTTATGCGTTTTTTCTGCATGTTCTTCCGGCTTTGCCTCGGGTAGGGAATCCAGGCACTTCACCAGCGCCTGCTTCGAGATTTTTTCAGCGCGGTACGCCTCAAAGCATGTCTCGCGCTCCGCACTGTGGAGCAAAGCTGTCAGACAGAGTAATAGCAAAGTTTTTTTCATGATTGTTTCCTGGAATTTCATCGGTGGTCATATTGTAGATTAAATTTGGTTAAAAAAGATTTTTCAGTTTGCCGCGCGTCATGAACCCTTCTCCTTACATGGAAAAGCAGAAGCCCCTCTGTTACTTTCGTTTCCCAGCCGGCACTGCGCGTTCGGTTTAAAACGTTCAGGGTAGAATAGCGTTTATGAAAGCAATTACAGTAGCAATGATCGGTGACGTTGTCGGGCGGCCGGGTCGGTCGATGATCAAGCAGCACCTGCCGCGGCTCAAGAAGGAGCACGGCATCGACTTCGTCGTGGCCAACTACGAGAACGCCAGCCACGGCTTCGGGCTGACCGCCAAGAACGCCGACGAGCTCTTCGGCGCAGGCGTGGACGTTATGACCGGGGGCAACCACAGCTTTGACAAGAAAGAGATCATCCCCCTTTTTGAAAAGCTGCCGCTGTTGCGTCCGCACAACTACCCCGAGGCGATGCCGGGCAAGGGCACGGGCATGTACGAGGTGAACGGCGTCAAAGTCGGTGTGCTCAACGTCATGGGCTACTACGCCATGCCGATGGTCGACAACCCCTTCATCTGCGCGCAGAAGAGCGTCGAGGCGCTGCGGCGCGAGGGGGCCGAAGTCATCCTTGTCGATATGCACGCCGAGGCGACGAGCGAGAAAAGGGCGCTGCTCATGATGCTAAAGGGCCACGTCAGCGCCATCATCGGCACCCATACCCACGTGGCGACGGACGATTTGCAGATCGACGGCGGCACGGGCTACGTCACGGACCTGGGCCTCAGCGGCTGCCGCGACAACGTCATCGGGATGGACCCCAAGATCCCGCTGCAGCGCTTCCTGACAGGCCTTCCCGGCCACTTCAACGTCCCGGAAAAATGTAAAAAGATTCTGCAGACGGCCGTGTTCGAGCTGGACGAGAAGGGGCGCTGCGTGAGCGCCAGGAAGATCAAGACCTTCGACGACGGGCGCGAGATCGTCACCGACGCCTGGGAAGTTTAGAGCGCCAGTTTGAGGATCGTTTTCAGAACGTCCTCGGTGTAGGTGTCGGCCAGGCCGAACATCTTCGCGTTCGCCGCGGCGTTTTCGACGATGGCGTCGATGTCACTCTCTTTGATCGAGAACTGCGACAGCTTGGTCGGCGTGCCGACCTTGTCGAACCACTGCTCCAGCGCTTCTATTCCCTCCATGGCACTCTCTTTTCCAAACAGATTCTTTGCAAACCGTTCGAACTGGGCTTCGTTCTGCTTATGGTACCACTTCATCCACGCGGGCATGATGACGGAGAGGCCCGCGCCGTGGGCGACGTTAAAGAGCGCCGAGAGGCTGTGCTCGATCATGTGGTTGGGGAAGCTGTAGCCCGCGACACCGAGGGTGGTCGTGCCGTTGAGCGCCTGCGTCGCCGCCCAGGCGAACTCGCCGCGGGCGTCGTAGTCGTCCGGGTCGGCCAGAAGCGTCTCCGTCGTGCTCATGACGGTGGAGATGTTCGCCTCGATGTACTTCGCGATGATGTCGGGGTGGTACGAGGCGGTAAAGTACCCCTCGATGGAGTGGGCAATGATGTCCGCGGCGGAGTAGACGAGGTACTCCTTGGAGACGGACTTCTGCAGCTCCGGGTTGACGACGGAGACCCGCGGGTAGACGTGGGGCGAGGCGATGGAGAACTTCTGCTGCGTTTTCTCGTTGGTGACGACGGCGTAGGTGTTCATCTCGCTCCCCGTCGCGGCGAGGGTGATGATGTCAAAGACCGGCAGTGCTTTTTCGATGACGCTTTTGCCGATGAAGAAGTCCCAGACGTCCCCGTCGTAGAGGCTCCCTGCCGCGATGGCCTTGGAGCTGTCCAAAACGGAACCGCCGCCGACGCTGAGGATAGCCCCGACGCCCTCGCTCTTCGCCGCCTCGACCCCCTCGTACACCTTCGAGAGCAGCGGGTTGCTGACGATGCCGCCCAGTTCGACGTACTCGATGCCGTTCGCTTTCAGGCTGGCGACGACGGTGTCGAAGAGGCCGTCTTTTTTGATGCGGTCGCTGCCGAAGGTGAGCAGCACCTTCTTGATGCCCGCCGCGGCGATGTGGTCGCCGATGGCTTTTTCCTTGTCTCTTCCGAATTCGATCTTGGTGGGGTTATGATAGGTAAAATCGGTCATATTTTTCTCCTGGATGCTTTTGGATAATTATAGGGGGATTTGCGTTTACGCGGTAGAACGATGCTATGCGGGAGTTGCCTGATTCTCCAAGCGTTTCATAAATGTGACGGATTTGTGAAGGTGAGAGTGGGAAAGGGGCGGGACGCGCGGGGCGCCCACTGGAAAATTATTTGATTTTGGCTTTGGAAGTCTTGGTGTTGCCCTTGAGGTCAACCCAAGTCATAACGAGTTCGTCACCCGCTTTGAAGTCGCCTTTGAACGCGAATTTGAAGATCGGGTTCTTGGAGAGGAACTGGCTGACAGAAGCATCCATAACAGTTGCCGCGCCGACTTTAGCGTCGATGTGCGTGATGAAGTTCGCGTTGTTGCGGTCGCCGGTTTTCTTCTCAGCGATATCGTATGTCCACATGTCGTGCTTCGCCATCGCTTTTACAGAAACAACATTACCTTTGAGTTTTGCTTTGATTCTCATGATATTACCTTTCTATACTTTCTATTTTCTGCAAGTGGGGGCGATCAGCCCTCACAACCACCGAGTGCAACGTCGAGTGTTTTGGATCCGCTGTAGAGCTTGCCGTCGTTACCCTGTACGATTGCTGTGATCGTACCGGAAGCTTTCATCTTGATCTTGATGGAGAAGTCGATGATGCTGTACTCGTTGAGGTCGTAAACGATAACCGCAGATTCCGGGTTGACGTTCTGGACGATCATGACGGATTTTGCAGCGATGTCAGACTTGACATCAACCGGAACCGCACCACCGTTGCTTGCAACGTCCGGAGCGACGACTGTGACGCCTTCAGCGACAGTTGCCGTTGTGCCGTACATCGCTTTGAGGGCGTCGTCGACAGTTTTCGCTGTCCAAACTGTCGGCTTGGATTTACGGAAATCTTCCGCCAGGACGCTTGCCGGTACCGCAGCGAGGGCACAGGCGCCGGCTGCCATGGAGAGGAATGTTCTTCTTTGCATAGGGTTATCCTTTGGTTCGAGATCTAAATTGCTCTTGCGGAGCATGATGTAATCACAGTGTTAATGTAGCGTACTAATGTGAATTGATTGTGAACACCGCGGCGTCGGAGGGTGCCGCAGTGCAAAGGGAGTAAATTAGAAGTCGCCGATCGCCGCGCGAGCCGGGATCTCATCCATCGCCTTTTTGACGGAGAGGGCCATCTTCAGCATATCTTCGGGCAGCTCGTAACCGCCGTGGATCGCCAGGGTCATGTCCATGCTAACGAGCCAGCGGTCGCCGTTGCCGTACTCGACGAGCATGATGCGGCACGGCATGAACCCGCCGTAGTAGCGTGAATGGTTGAGGAAGACCTTCGCGATCGGCAGGCTGCACAGGGAGAAGATGCGCGCGTGCTTGACCTCTTCGGGTGCCGCGTCGTCTTTGGTGTACATTTTGATGTCGCCGGTAACGCGCATGTTGTACTCTTCCGCGAGGGACTTGATTGTCTCTGCGACGTCGTCATTGGGGATGTCGGCGTTGACCAGCCACTCCTGCATCATGGCACGTGCAGGGTCGCCGTACTCGACAACCTTGGTGAACATGTTGTCATAGGCTTCCATGGCGTTGTCGTCAAGCTTGTGCTGACCCGTGACGGCAGTCCAGCCCATGTGCATCGTAGAACAGCCGCTCATCAGCATTGTGAGGGCAACCGCGAACAGTGAAGTCATCAGACCTTTTATCATTACGTTTCCTTCAATAAAGTTTTCACTATGAATAATAGTCTATTTATTAATGGATTTGAATGGGTAAATCTACGAAAATGTTGCCTAATTGTACAAAAGGAGCTTTCAACCATGAAGGAAAAACTCATCGAGGCGCTTTTCAAAAAGTATGATTTCGAGCATGAAGTGGGGGTAAAACCCACCTATATCGAGAAGGTCAAACTGCTTAAAAGCGACCATTATGAGCACGGCAAGGAGCTCCTCTACAACCGCGGCATTTTCCTCATTGCCAGCGGGCAGAACCGGGGGATCATCGACGACGAGCAGGTGACGCTCGGCAGCGGCCAGTACGTGATCATCGCCACCGTCCACCCCGCCGAATGCAAAACCTTCCTCTTTGACAAGGTGATGAAGGGCGTCTACATCGACCTGGACCTGCAGCGGCTGCAGAAGATCCATACGCTGATGGAAAAACAGCCGCCGGCCGACCCTTTTAAAACGCCTAAGAACGTCGTCACCGGCACGATGAACGAGGAGATCGAGTCCGCCTTCAACCGGCTGATGAAAATTCTGCTCGATCCCCAGGAGTCCAAAATCCTCGGCGACAATGTGCTCGATGAACTCTACTACCGCATCATCAATACGAGCGCGGGGGAGCACCTGCTGCAGCTCTGCTGCCAGCTCACCCACTTTTCAAGGATCTCGACCATCGTCGACGAGGTACAGAACCAGCTCGACCAGGAGATCAACATCGACGACCTGGCCGAGAGGGCCAATATGCGCAAGGCGAATTTCCATAAAAAATTCAAAGAGATCTATAACGACTCGCCGATCCAGTACATCAAGAAGATCCGGCTCAACAAGGCGCGGCAGTACATCATGTTCGACAAGATGAAGATCTCGGACGCCGCGTCCAAAGTGGGCTACGAAAGCCCCGCCCAGTTCAGCCGCGAATTCAAAAGCCATTTCGGCTTCCCTCCTTCGGAGCTGAAAAACCAGTGAGGGCAGGGGGTTCGTCGCGGCCTACTCTACCGCTTCGACCGTGATGACCCCGCTCATCGTTTGAATATGCTCACCACCTTCTAGCGCATGTCCCAGCTCGTACAGCCCGCTTGCTTTTCCGAACGCCCTGTAGAACATGACGACGTCGCCCCAGGGGGCGTAGTAGGCGAGGGTACCGGCCTTGGCATCCGCCGGGGGCGTGTCCTCAGTCGCCAGCTTCTTCGGGGGGTAGAAGATCTTTTCGTTGCTGCCGTAGTCCTCCACCTCGATGCTCAGGGGAAGCTGGTCGTAGAGGGCCTTGGAGGCGGGGGAGTCGTTGAGTTGAAAGCGGGTGGTGTTTCCGTTGGCGTGGACGCTGATCTGCATGGGGTCACCTCCGTCGCGGGCGGCCAGAGGCAAGGCGAAGAGCGCCATGAAGATCATCATGAACAGTACCCTCATGTCGTGTCCTCCCTCCGGCAGTGCCGTTTAGCTCTTTTTGAGCACGTCGTGGATGACGGTGTATTTGCCGGCCCATGCGCTGATGATGTCGGTCGCCGTCTGTGCGCCGTAGCCCGCGGCCGAAGCGAACATGGAGGTGGCGCCTGCCGCACAGCCGGTGACATACTTGCCTTCGCCGATGACGCCGTTACTGTTTTCGATCATCACCATGCCGGGGCGCGGGGCGCGGACGTGGTCGACGACGGGGGCGCCGATGCCCTCGACACTGATAGTCTGCATCCCGTTGGCAAAGACGACGGTGTCGGCTTCGAAGGTTTCGCCTGCTTCGGTCGTGACCGTGAAGGCCCCGGCGCTCCCGGAGACGGAGGTGACGGTGTCTTTGATGAGGACGACGTTCTCATAGGCTTCCGCCCGCGCTGCCAAAGAGGCCAGGAGCTCGGGCCCCTTTGTCCCCTCGGCGACGCCCGGGACGTTATGGAGCTCCGCCATGTTCAGGTGGGACTTGCCGGCGTCGATGACGAGGATATTTTTCGCGCTCGCGACCTCCATTTTCGGCCCCGCCGATCCCAGCGTGATGGCGCACGAGAGGCCCGAAACCCCGCCGCCGATGATAATGACATCGTATTTTTGCATCTTCTCTCCTTTGCATAGAGTCTATTTTAGCAGTCCACCCCGGTAAGGGGGTAGCACGATACCGGCACAGGATTGCCCGATACTACAAAAGTGGTTTCTAAGACATGTAAGCCCCGCCACTGACGGAGAGATAGGCCCCCGTCACCTGGCCGCTCTCCTCTTTGGCGAAAACCGATGGCGTTCGCGACGTCTTCGGGTCTGGAGATCGTCTGCGTCGGCGTCATGGAGCGGATGAACTCCTTGAACGCCTCCGGGGCGCCTTCTGTCGCATCGGTCAGCACCAGGCCCGGCGCGACGATATTGGAGGTGATGCCGTGCGCACCCAGCTCCTGCGCAAGGTACTTGCTGAAGGTGTCCAGCGCGCCCTTGGCGGAACCGTGGGCGATGAAAGAGGGCGCCGGACTCTCGGAGAGGGTACTGGAGATAAAGATCAGACGGCCGAACTTCTTTTCCACCATCGAAGCCGCGGCGTACCGGGCACAGAGGTAGGAGGCGCGCATCTCGTCATTGAGCTTCTGGGAAAATTCGTCCCAGCTCTGCTCCATGAAGGGCTTTTGCGTGAAGTTCATATTGGCGTTGGAGACGAGAATGTCGACGCCGCCGTGTTCACTTTTGATCTTGTCGAACATCGCTTTGATGCTTTCTTCGTCCCGGACATCCGCCTGGATGGGGTACGCTTCGCCGCCGGCACCGTTGATGGCCGAGGCCAGGTCATTGGCGACCTGGGTGCTGTTGACGTAGTTGATGAATACCCGGTGGCCGTCGCTGGCGAGGGTTTTGGCCGTGGCCGCACCGATGCCTCTGGCACCGCCGGTAATCAGAACATTTTTCTTAGACATTTCAGGTCCTTTCATAATTGGGTTGTTGGGTACTATTGTAGCAGTGGGCCTGTTTCCGTGTAAGAGTAAAATTTCCTATTTATTGTCAATTTTTCTTATTTAAAAAATTAATGAGCTTAAAAACTTAATATAAACGCTATATTTTGACTGTCTAATGGACAAAAGCACGTATAATCGTTAAAATGACTTCCTAGCGAAATGATCAGGATTTATTATGGAACTGTTGAGCATGTCCCAGGCGCTCGATCGCTACAGGCAGATCCACCTCGAAGCCCCCGTATTCGGCATGAATGTCCTCGCGGACGATTTCCGGCCCGCAGACATTGTCATCCTCCAGAGCAACTCCCAGCGCAAGGAGGGGGTGCCCGTACGGTGCGATTTTTACACGATGGTGTTCTGCCTGGCGGGAGGCTCGATCCGTTACGTGAACCAGTTCGAGTACACCATCAACGCGCACTCCCTGCACCTGCTGCCACCGGGTTCGATTCATTCCTTCCGTGATACTTTTGACACGACGCGGTATTACGTGATTCTCTTTGAGAAGGATTTCCCCGAAGAGCCGTCGCTGCTGGCCTTTCATGACAAACACCTCGAAAGCGTCGACCTGGAACCGGTGCTGTTCGGCAGGGTCAAAGAGATCTTTGAGGAGATCGAGCGCGAGCTCAAAAAGTCCGACATCGACAGCGGCCTCTATGCGAAACACCTGCTGGACCTGATTTTGCTGATCCTGAAACGGGAGAAGCTGAAACTGGGGAGCGACGCGCCCAGAACGCGGAGCGACGTCATCTGCAGCCGTTTCCTCTCTTTGCTGGAAGAGAACTTCAAGACCATGAAGCGCGTCGACGACTACGCGGCGCTGCTCGACCTGACCCCGAAATATCTCAGCGAAACGGTCAAGGCAAACCTGGGGAAGAGCGCGCTGCACTACATCCATAAACGCATCGTCAAGGAGGCCGAGTACCTGCTCGTTTATACCGACAGGAGGGTCGGCAGCATCGCCGCGGCGCTCAATTTTCATGACGCCTCCCAGTTCACCAAATTTTTCAAACAGAAAGTCGGCAAAAGCCCGAAACAGTACCGTATAGACAATGCCGTGTAGCCTCCGTTCCTGTTGTAGGAAGACGGGGAGTGCACTGCATAAATTTTGGGCGAGCGCCGGGCTGAAACTCCCTTCGGCATCGATTACAATAGCGCAAAAAAAGAGGCGGCGTGAAGCAGATCTGCATTATCAAAACAGGATCGACGTTCGGTACAACCCGAAGCGCGTATAATGATTTTGAAGACTGGATCATTGACAAGCTGGAGTTGCCGCAATCGCGCCCGTTTACGGTGAACGTCCAGGGGGGCGACGCCCTGCCGGATCTGGCGTGGTGCGACGGTGTGATCGTCACCGGTTCGCACTCTATGGTCACCGAAGAGGAGGCCTGGAGCCGTCAGACGGCGGCGTGGCTGGCGGAAGTAGTGGCGCGGGGCATCCCGATGCTGGCGATCTGCTACGGGCACCAGCTCCTGGCCAAGGCCCTT
Source organism: Sulfurimonas sp. HSL-3221 (assembly GCF_021044585.1). Classification (GTDB taxonomy): domain Bacteria; phylum Campylobacterota; class Campylobacteria; order Campylobacterales; family Sulfurimonadaceae; genus Thiomicrolovo; species Thiomicrolovo sulfuroxydans. The sequence goes on from NZ_CP087998.1 coordinate 554,080, forward strand.
GGCGGCGTCTCGGGTTACCACCGCAACGGCATGGAGATAGGGACGGTCGCTATTGACCTGACCGACAACGCGCGGGACGATAGGCTCTTTTGCGACCTGCCGAAGCGTTTTGATGCCCATACCATCCACTCCCAGACGGTCGTCACCCTGCCCGAAGGCGCCGTGCGGCTCGCGTTCAACACCCACGATGAAAACCACGCCTTCAGGATGGGACCGAGTGCCTGGGGTGTGCAGTTCCACCCCGAGTTCGACAGGGCCGTCATGCGCTCCTATATCGATGAGGTTTCCAAATCCGAACCGTTCGGGGAGGAGAAGAGGGCGGCACTGCTGGAAGCGGCGCGCGAAACCGCCGAAGCGACGGCGATCCTGAAGAGGTTCGAGAAGCTCGTCTGTGAAGGGTGACGCCGCTTTTTTCAGCCGTCCCCCGCTGTGAGCAGGTCTCGGAGCAGTTGTCGTACTGACTCGGCTGCGCGCACTCCAACGTTCGCCTCGAATACGGCGACGAACGCCGCCATCTGATCGGCACTCAATCCCGTATTCATGGCGGCACCCAGATGGAACCTTAGCTGCCCCTCCGTCCCGGGCATGGCGGCCAGCGCCGAGATGGTGACCAGCTCGCGGCTACGGTGGTCCAGAACGTCCCGGGCGAAGATGTCCGCGAAGAGGTGCTCTTTAAGGTAGGTGTCCATCACCGGGGTAAAGAGCTGGTAGCCCTGGGCCGGAGGCTCTTCTGTAACGCCCATAAGTTTTCGGCGTATCTCTGCACCGTATGCGTCCCTGTCCATACCCTTCGGCAGCGGCGAAGCCGCTTTGCCGACCGTATCCTTGATGCCCTCTGCCTCGCGCACTTTCATGACCTCCATAAAGGTGTTGATGCCGTTGAGGCTGCGCGGGAACCCGCAGTAGGCGTAGAGCTGGATAAGGATATCCTTGATTTCGTTGACGCTGAGACCGGCATCCAGCCCTTTCTCCAACGCGGGTTTGAGCCGCTCCATGTCGCCTGCTGCCGTCAACGCGGCGATGGGGATCATGGCCTGCTCTTTTGCAGTGAGCGCTTCGACTGCTTTGGGGCCACCCATCTCTGCCGCAAAACTGCAGGTGACGCTGAAGAGGGAAAACAGAAAAGTGATCATTCCGGTTCGCATCTCTATCCTTTCGCTTTTAGCGTGTTGTAGTAGGCATCGTCTACGGGCTCCAGCCACTCGTTGCTCGTTTCCGTCCCCGGGATCTCCACGGAGATGTGGCTGAACCAGCTGTCGGCCTTGGCGCCGTGCCAGTGTTTGACTTCTGTCGGAATGAAGGCAACAGATCCTTCTTTCAGGCTGATGGGTTCTTCCCCCTCTTTTTGGTACCACCCTTCGCCCGCCGTACAGATCAGCAGCTGCCCGCCGCCGCTTGCGGCGTGGTGGATGTGCCAGTTGTTGCGGCACCCCGGCTCGAAGGTTACGTTGGCGACGAAAGCGGGGGAGCCCTCCGGGTTGATCGCGAGGTTCAGAAAGGAGTCCCCGATGAAGTATTCCGCATACATCTCATTGGGCACGCCCGTTCCGAACATATTGGTCTTGTCGAATTGTTTTTTGTCCATGTATTTCATAATGTCTGCTCCTTATTGGCAGGGTTCAACCCGCCGGAAAGCGGATGCCGCTGAGCGCTTCGCAGCGTGCCAGCAGCGCCTCCTGCGCGACGGCGTCGTCGGTTTTTGAGGCATAAGACGCCTCTTCCATATGGAAAAAGTAGCGGCCGCTGACGGCGGCATCTCCGCCCGAGGCAAGCCATACCTGGGTCCGTGCTCCCTCCTGCAGATCGTCCGGCGCGCCTTTCCCGCCCATCTTGGTGGGGACCCACCCGGGGTCGACGGTGTTGGCGTGGACGCCCGGCCATCGGCGCGCCACGGCTTTGGCCAGCATCAATACCAGCAGCTTGGAGTCGGAGTAGGTGACACCCGTCTCCGGCGAGAGAGCATGTATGTCTGCGCTGCCCTGCGTGTGCATGTTGGAACCGATGTAAACAAGCCGTTTCGGTGGCTCGATCAGCGCCGTCAGGATGTAGGGGGCAAGCACGTTGACCGCAAAGATCGCGGGCTTCGGCGCCTGGTAGACGCCGGCGTTGTGGATGACGGTGTCAAAGGGCCCGATGGCGTTGGCCGCTTCGGCCAGCTTCACGGTGGCCCCCATCTCGGAGAGGTCGGCAATCAGGATGTCACTGGCCCCGGGCAGCTGCCGCCTGGCATCTTCCGCGCGCTCGGCGTTGCGGGCGTGCAGGGTGACGTCGTGCCCCGCATCGACGAGCATCCGCGCCGCGAGCAGCCCGAGCCCGTCCGAGGAGCCGGTAATGAATACTTTTGCCATCGTTTGGACTCTTTAGATCGTGGCCGAATCGATCACGTATCGATAGCGTGCCTCTTTGTTCTCCACTTTTTTCCACGCCTCGGTGATCGCTTTGGCCTCGATCATCTCGATCTGGGGATAGATCTTGTTGGCCGCACAGTAATCCACCACCTCCTGCGTCTCTTTCATCCCGCCGATCAGCGAGGCATTGAAGTTGACGCGGGTTGCGGAGAGGGCGAGGTTGTTCATCATGATCTCGAAATTATCCGGCATGCCGACGTAGGTGAAGACACCGTACGGCTTCACGGCCGCGATATACGCCGCGATGTTGTGCTTGTAGGGAATGGTGCTGACCATGTAGTCCAGCGTTCCGGCGTAGGGCTGAATTTTCGAGAGGTCATCGACGACAATGGCCTCCTTCGCCCCGAACTTCAGGATGTCATCCGCCTTGTCCGGCGACGTCGTGAAGGCGTAGACCTCCGCACCCTTGGAGACGGCGAGCTTGATTGCCATATGCCCCAGACCGCCGATGCCGGCCACGCCGACCTTGTCCCCCTTTTTAAGATCGAATTTCATCAGGGGAGAGTAGGTCGTGATCCCCGCGCACAGCAGCGGTGCCGCGACTTTGAAGTCGAGGTTCTCGGGAATGTGCACCACATAGTGATCCCTGACGACGATGCTTTTCGAGTAACCGCCCTGAGAAATGCCTGTCGGCTCTCTTTTGTCCGGATAGCCGTAGGTGAAGAGGGTGTCGGGCTGGTACTGCTCTTCGTTCTCGCAGGTCGTACAGCCGTCGACCATACACCCCACACCGGCCCTGTCGCCGACTTTGAACTCGGTAACGTTCTTGCCAACGGCGGCGACGATACCGACGATCTCATGCCCCGGGACCTGCGGGTACTGCTGTGGTCCCCAGTGCCCTTTCATCTGGTGGATGTCCGAGTGGCAGATCGAGGCGTACTTGATGTCGATCAGGACGTCGTTGTCGCCGACGGGACGGCGTTCGAACTCCCACGGCTTGAAAACACCGCTGGTGTCGAATACCGCATACCCTTTTGTTTTAATGTTTCCGTTCATCGTTTTTCCTTTTTCATCTGCGAAGAGTGTGGCCGGGTCGATAAAAACCAGACCGGCTCCCAGCACGGCCGATTTCTTGATAAAGTCCCTTCTGGACTGATCGTTCGTTTTGTGTTCCATCCGCGGCTCCTTGCGTGGGATTGGTTGGCTGCCAAACGCAGCGCCTGTATAAGTTTATTGTATAGCAATTTCCCAACCGGGGATAGAACGATCCTTTCTATTGATTGCCTATTTCTCCAAAAGTTGTATAATGGCCCAAATAAGGAGTGACGATGCAGACTTTGCAGCTTGACCGTTATCGCGAGGAACTCAAAAGCCGGATCGGGGCGTCATTCCGGGGCGAAAACGCCATATCTACCCCTATCGATGCGCTCTCCTTTTACTATAGTACGACGCCGACGAACATGCTGGCGACCATCTATGAACCCTCCATCTGTGTCATCGCACAGGGTGCCAAAGAGGTGGGCGTGGACGGGGAGCTTATCCCCTACGATCCCGATATGTACCTGCTGGCCTCCGTCCATATGCCCGCGCAGGTCCGCATCACCGAGGCATCGGAAGATCGCCCCTATATGGGGCTGACCATTACCTTTAGCATGGAGCAGATCTTCGACGTGCTCAAAGAGGTGGGGCGGTCGACAAACCCGTCGAAGGGTCCCAGAAGGGGGCTCTATTTCGGCGACATGCAGCCGCGCCTCCTCGACCCTGTTACACGGCTGGTACGGCTCCTCGACACCCCCGAGGACATCCCGGTCATGGCACCCCTCATTACCAAGGAGATCCTCTATAACATCATGCGCGACGAGGGCGGCGATTTTATACGGCAGTACGTGATGGACGGGAGCGCGACCCAGCGGGTTGTCAAGGCGATTACGAAGATCAAAGACGAGTTCCGCGAGGCGCTTCAGGTCAAAGAGCTTGCACACCATGTCGGCATGAGCGAATCATCTCTCTACGCGAATTTCAAGAAGATCACGGGGATGAGCCCGCTGCAGTTCCAAAAGAGTCTCCGCCTCCAGGAAGCGCGCCAGCTGCTGATGTCGCGGGACGTCGAAGCGGCGGAGGTCGCCTTCGAAGTGGGCTACGAAAGCCCGTCGCAGTTCAGCAGGGAATACGCTAGAATGTTCGGGCTGCCGCCCAAGGCCGACACCCGTTTATAAAATCCCCCCTTTTTTCGTCTAAAAACGTAAAGTTGAACTTGACAAAAAAGAAAAAATTATAATAACTCTGTGATATTTCTCCGGTAGAATCGTTTAAAATTTTCGTCGGAGTGATAAAAAATGTTTCGAATGATGACCGCTGCACTCCTGCTCGGCACGGCGGCGCTGGCCTACAACGCCCAGCCCCCCTTTGCGCAGGACAGACTGATACCGACCACGATCGAACAACAGGGCAAAAAAGTTGATGCGTTCAACCCCTTCAACAAATACAACGTCTTCATCAACTACGAGCTCGGTATGCACTGCGCCGGGTTCGACGAGAGCTACTGCTGCATCATCCCGCCCTACAACAGCATCCAGGCGCAGGGGGTCATCACCGGCAAGGACGGCAAGTCTCCCTATTTTATCCGCAAGGACAACGAGATCCAGCTCTACTATTACGTGGATGACAACAGCTACTCCGAGGGGAACAAGATGCGCTACTGGGGCGTCAAGAAGGACGTCAACGGCAACGGCCGCACCGACGACAACAACGACAACCTCCCCAACTACGTCTGGAAGCACCTCTACATCTACGAGGACAGCCTGGGGACGATTCCCAAGGGCGCGACCAAGGCGGACCGCAAGTATCTCGGCCTCGATATGCCCATCAAGACCGACCACGGCCCGACGAACAAGCCGCTGTACGGCGGCTACCTCGACTTTGCCGACGAGCACGGCGACAACGTTGTCATGACCGAGACCCTCATTCCCGAGCTGCAGGACGTGAAACTGAAGCTCAGCGCCGAGTACACCTGGGACGCGCTGGGGCTGCCGCTGACGGCCTTTACGGACACGGAGCGCAAGGGGACCATCCGCGGCGTCGACGACCGCACCTTCCAGCCCTACCAGGTCTCCAAAGTGCGCGTCCACGACAAGCACGGCAAAGCGATCCTGGACGACGAAAAAAGGATCTACGAGTTTATGGGTACCAACCCCATCGACATTCCCAACTGCCAGGTCTGCCACTCCCGCCAGGGTGTTGCCGCCGTCAAGTCCCGCGAAGAGGGGGTATGGCAGAGCGACACCGAGTACGACTACTGGATCGGCTACCACCCCGACGTGACCGAGTACATGGCACGGCTCGCCGAGGGGCTCATCAACATCCTCGCCCTGCACGACAAGCACCACGGCACCGATTTTCTGCGCGACTTCAAGACCGACACGCCGAACTTCCGCCTGGGGACGGTCAGCTCCGTCAACTGTACGGACTGCCACGGTGACAACATCTCCGGCAACCTCAAGACGCCGCGTGACGGGGTCACGAGCTACAAAGTCATGAAGGCGAAACCGCTGGCCGAAGCGGTCCACGGGTTCCACATGAAAGCGGCCCCGGTGCCCGACGGCGCCGACCGCCCGGCGAACTGCCAGGTCTGCCACCCGACCCACGGGCAGGACAAGAGCATGAACGATGCCGATATGCTCTTCCGCCTCACCGACGCCTACGGCCGCAACATGGTCAAGAACAAAGACCTCCGCATCGCCGGGGGCGGCTGCTACAACGGCCGCGACGCCCACACGAACCCCGACGTTAAACCGCCCTTTTTCCTCAACAGCGTCGGCCGCTACTATCTTGAAGAGGTCAGTATGAAGGACGAAAAGGGCAAGAAGGTCGAGAAGATGCGCGGGCTTTACTGTACGCACTGCCACAACACGCTGTCGCAGGAGCTCTACGCCTATGACGCCATCAAGGACCCCAAGTACCAGTCCGGTAAGACCCTGCGCAACCGCGACCTCAAAACGGTCGTCTCCGCCCTCGCCGGCGGCAGCATGAAGAAGTTCGCCGCGATGGCGGACCCGAAAGTCGCGGAGACGGAGGCCTACTACACCGAGCATGAGGGCGCGGTGCTCTCCACGGTGAAGGGGACGAAAAAAGACGGCACTCCTATTCTCGGCGAGTGGGATGACCCGAAAGGTAAAGCGGTCGGCTACGACGCCGTGAGCGGCGGTTCCGACTGGTGGCTGGCGTCGGGCGAGCCGCACTGCGCCGACTGCCACGCGGCGCCCTTTGTCGAGGACGAGGGCGGGGACTACTTCCCGATGGACCAGAACAAAAAGTACGCCCTCTACCGCCACTCGAAAGGGCACGGCAAGCTCTCCTGCCAGAGCTGCCACGAGTCGACGCACGGCCTCTACCCGACCCGCTTCGACGGCACGCGCAGCATCGACCAGACGACCCACGACCAGGCCATGCAGTACAGCCCCGACGGCGAGTACGCCGGCCCGGTCACCTGCAGCGCCTGCCATACGGTCAACAAAGAGGGCGTCCCGACGTCCCTGGCGGGCACGGAGTACGAGCATGACTACTGGGCATCGGTCACCCTGATGCACTTCATGCGCCAGAAGAACTTCGACATGCTTCTGCCGATAGACGAACTGCTGGAGCGCTACCCCTACAAACGCTCGAAGCAGATCGTCGAGGAGAGCTGGAAGTGATTGCCAGGGCTAAGGCCCTGGGGAATGTTCACATTACATGTACGTGTAATGTTTGAAATGAGCAATCAAAAAGTTGTCTGCGGATTTTTGATTGGTCTACAGTGATTTGATAGGAAAGACCCCTTGAATCAAGATCTGCATTCTTTTAAATAGTTGATACATTTTTTATTGGTGCAGGTAATGACTTTATTCTCTATATTTTCAACATCTTTGTACCAGAATAGAGCCATGATGGTGAGAAAGATATTGTGAAACCAGATCATTAGAATAAACCACATTTCGTACCACCACTTGTCTTTGGGGCACTTGATTTTTTTCAATGGTTTGTTACACTTGGTACATAAGCCATATTCATTGTTCATGATTTCTTCCTAACGTTAAAATAGGCAATCAAAAAGGTGCCTGGTGTTTCCTCTGATTTGTTGCATATCATTGCTTCTTCGGTATGACACGCTTGTCATGAAAAGCTTGTTTGATTTGAAACGAGACTTCAGGCAATCCATTAAGGGTGACGCCTTCGATCACAGGGCATTCCATGATGATCGACTCCCAATCTTTTGGCTTGATACCCTTTACCAGGTCGTGGCATTCTGCGATGATCTCGCCACGCTTGTTAAAGGCTTCTACTTCAACCCATGCAGACCTCCAAATATCAACGCCATTGTTGGAAACAATACCTGTGACCTGAATCGTATGATTGTCAAGCAGTTTCGCTCTCTCAAGGTTGAAGTTTAATCCCATGTATGGTTCGTATTCTTTGGAACCGTCTAAAATAGTTTCAAACCCTTCAACGTAGAACATATCTCTTACGAGTTTCAGGTGTGCTTCCCGCTCTTTCATCGTTATTTGAATATAAATCCAATCGGCTACTGAAATGCCTACGCCAAGGAGAAAACCGATGCCGATATATTTAGTAATAGTTTTTAGCAAATCTGTCCTTTGTATAACGATGAAATGAGCAATGAAAAAACGCACGCCGGTTTTGGATTGGATTTTGATGATTTGTCAGATGATTCAATGATAACCCCACAAGTATTCTGACTTGTTCTGAAATGCATTGTATATGAGGATGTAACCATCTTCATTATAACTGTTGTGCCAAAATAAGAGTTCGGATTGACCGTCACCATCATAGTCACCGGCATCCACTAATGTCATCTCTCTGCCTATGTACTCGACGTTCTCTCCTTCTAGCAAGAACCAGTTATTCGACCACTCTGGCGGTAAGAGTCCATCACAACCAAACTTTTTGTCATTCAATCCTGCAGATACAATCTTTTGACCAATCGAAGAGGTATAGGCGCTATAGATTACGATGTCGTCAGACGTAAAGCTGTAAGGTTCGGGCTCATTAACATAAGGGCCGTCTGGGCAGCGATACGCATTTAGTTTTCCAATGACCAATTTCAGTGGAACGTATAAGCGCTTTTTCATTGTATCATCCACTGCGAATGGCTTCCAATGCTCAGGATCATTGAAATTGGGCTCTGAAACAAGTACTAATGGCCGGTTGTTCGGTACTTTCACCCAACCACCAAACTTTTTTGAAACATTTTTGATTTGCGGTGTCTTCTGTCCGGCACTAACGCTAAAGAATTTATCGCGGGCATAGAACCATGAGTTAATAAATTTCTTTTTGGGATCGGGATCTTCGATCTTTAATTCACCTAACTTTTGACCATTAAATGCGACTATCCATTTCATCAACTGTAAGTTGGGCACTGAAGTATTGTATTCACGATAATATCTATCTGCAAAGGAAAGCCACTTCCCTTCTTTTTTCACGAATAATACTTTGGAGGAAGTTCCTGTTTGGTTCTGAGGTTCATCTAAAATCCCAATGTAAATTGGCTTGGCATAGACGTGTGTTGTAAGTGTCACTAATAGAAGGGCTCGTGCTACGAATCTCATGAAAGTTTCCTGATCGTCTTACGTTTAAAATGAGCAATCAAAAAGCCCCCTCGGGTTTTTGATTAGTCCCATCTGATTTGTTTGGCCACAATGATGTTGCAGTTAAACCGCCAAAATACCAAGCTATGCCCAAGGGTGATAAAAAAACAAATATCGTATCCATCATAGTGTCATCGACTTGTGGGTCGTGGAATATGAGCGCCAGTAAAAATGTAACTGAAACGGTAACAACCAAAGGTGACACAAATTGACCAAGATGCTTTCGTGATGAAAGCATAGTTGGGTACATAATTCCACAAGTAATCAAAATATATAGAATCAGTAATGGAATTCCTAACATTGTCATTGCTAAACGTGAAGCATCGTCATCTAAACAAGGATTAATTGTGCAAGTCAAATTATCAATCCCGAAGAATATGACCAGTGTAAGTAATAAAGAAAATGTGATAGCAAATAGTTTTGATTTCATAGTTTGTCCTGTTGCCCTAACAAGTTGTTTATTATCACAACGTACCTATCTGTGAGATTCTTGATAGACATCAATAATAAAAACAAAATAGCACGCTTTTATATATTTTACTGTGAAAGAGTTAAAATGATTGTTGCTTCTATATGCTTTTGATTTCCCTGACTGGAAATGATCTCCCGTGTATAATGCGTTAATTGCCAAAACAGGGAGAAACGAATGGTGGAACTGCCCGATGCCAATGCCCTTTACAGCGCCCTGGAGGCGCTGAACCTGCTCGAAGGGAAACCGCCGATGTGGTGGCCGGAGTACGGCACTTTTTCCGTCGTCGTGGGGGCGGTGCTGACGCAGAACAGCCAGTGGACGCGGGTGGAGCAGTCGCTGGCCAATCTGGAAGCGGCGGGGGTACTCAATGCCGAAGCGATTGCGAATACAGACCTTGACACGCTGATGGAGCTGATCCGCCCCAGCGGGCTTTTCAAGAACAAGGCGAAGGTGCTGCAGGCCCTCTCGGCGGCGCTGCTGGAATCGTACGGCGGCTTTGAGACCTTCCGCGATGAGGTCAGCCGGGAGTGGCTGCTGGATCGGAAGGGAATAGGCCCCGAGACGGCGGACTCCATCCTCTGCTACGCCTGCGGGCGCGACGCGATGGTCGTGGACGCCTACACATCCAGGCTGCTTCGGGCCTTCGGGTTTGAGCACGAGAGCTACGACGCGCTGCAGGCGTGGTGCGTTGAAGGGATTGCGGGGCGTTTCGAGTCGCAGGAGCTGCCCATGATCTATGCTCTTTTTCACGGGATGATCGTCGAGTACGTCAAACGGTACAAAAAGGGGAGAGAGGTGGACGTGGGGGCGCTAGCGCCCCTGCTGTGAACCGCCTAGTGATTTTTCGATCTGCTGCTGGTGGAGCTGATGCGGGGTAAGCCGCGCGGAGGGGGAGAAGAGCAGGGCGTAGGCGAGCATCAGCAGCGGAACGCCGATGCCGATGACCCCCGCCAGCCACATCTGCCCTTTGTGGGGCGGTTTCGGCGGTCCCTTCTCCCCGGCGCGGATGAGCAGGTACATCACGGCGATCGCGATCAGCGTGGCGAAGAAGACGGTGACGAAGACGACCATAGCGGCCCTGGTAACGGGATCATCCAACATTCTATAACTTTAGCCCAATCGCAAAGCGTTTGTCAAAGGGAATGAAGCGAACCGGGGCCGGAAATGCGCTATGATAGTGCAAAATCTGCCAAGGTCGGATGCATGGCGAACCACAAAAGCTACCTCGGACGCTACGAGCGTGATGCGCAGGGGCGGTATATCATCGATGTGGCGGCACAGCGTCCGGAGGCGCTCTATGACGACTTCGATAGGTACGCCGACTACCTGCGCCGGGACCTGGACCAGGATCTGACGGATTACCTCACCTCGTGCGCCAGGGAATTGCCGCGACAGACGCCGTTGGTCATAAGGTTTACCTTCCCCGAGGAGCAGGCAGAGGAGAAGTATGCCCGCATCCGCCGGAGCATCGGCACGTTTTTTCAGTACATGGCCGAGCTGGAGCGGGAGACGACGGCGGAGATGCTGCGCAAGGCGGGGCTGCTTTTTGCCGTCGGCGTGGCCATCATGTTCCTGGCCGTCTGGGTACGGCAGTGGATAGGCGAGAGCCCCTCCGTCGTCGGGGAGGTCTTCGCCGAAGGGCTGACCGTGGCAGCCTGGGTGTCGCTCTGGGAAGGGGTGGCCCTCGTGCTGCTGGAGTGGCGTCCGCACCGTACACGGGTGCGGCGCTACGAGCGGCTGGAGGCGGCAGAGGTCCAGTTCCGCAGCAAGGCATAAATGTGAGACGATTTCAAGGTGTAATCAGGAGGTTTGATGGAGATGTTTGAACAGGCGGTCGCGGCGGCGGCGGGCTTTATATGGGGGGCGCCGGTCCTGATACTGCTGGTCGGTACGGGGCTGTTTCTGACCATTAGGCTGCGTGGGCTCCAGTTCCGCGCGCTGGGACACGCTTTCAAGCTTATCTGGCACCGCAATGATGAATGCGAAGGGGACATCTCCCACTTCGCCGCGCTGATGACGGCCCTGGCCGCGACGGTGGGCATCGGGAATATCGTCGGGGTCGCGACAGCCATCGCGCTGGGCGGTCCCGGCGCGGTCTTCTGGATGTGGACGATAGGGCTCATCGGGATGGCCACGAAGTACTCTGAAGCGGTCCTGGCGGTCAAGTACCGCGTCAAGGGGAGCAACGGCATGAAGGGCGGGCCGATGTACTACATCTCCGAGGGCGCCGGGCTGCCGTGGCTGGGGGCGGCCTTTGCCGTCTTTACGGCGGTGGCGGCCTTCGGCATCGGGAACATGGTGCAGTCCAACGCTGTGGCGTCGGCGCTGCAGGGCCAGTTCGCTTTGCCCACCTGGGTGACCGGGATCGTCCTGACAATTCTTTCGGGGGTCGTCATCCTCGGCGGCATCAAGTCTATCGCCCGCTTTACGAGTGTGCTGGTCCCCTTTATGATCGCCGGCTATGTGCTGGGGGCGCTCGCCATCATCGTGCTGAACCTTGACAAGGTGCCGGGGGCGTTTGGGCTCATCTTTACCCATGCCGTCACGCCGATTGCCGCGGGGGGCGGCTTCGTCGGGGCGACGGTCGCGGCGGCCATAAGGTACGGGGTCGCGCGGGGCGTCTTTTCCAACGAATCGGGCCTCGGTTCCGCGCCCATCGCCGCGGCGGCGGCCAAGACGGATTCGCCGACCCGTCAGGCGCTGGTCAGCATGACGCAGACCTTCATCGACACCCTGGTCGTCTGTACGATGACGGCACTGGTCATCCTGATGGCGCCGCAGTGGCAAGAAGGGGTGGCGGCAGGGGAGCTGACGATGGCAAGCTTCACCCACTTCCTGGGCGTTGCCGGGACGGTGATTGTGACGGCCGCGACGGTGCTCTTCGCCTACTCGACGCTGATCGGCTGGGGCTACTACGGCGAAAAGGCGATTGAGTACCTCTTCGGCGAAGGGCACATCCGCTATTACCGCGTCGTTTTCGTGCTGATGATCTTCGTCGGGGCGGTGCTGAAGCTGGAGCTGGTCTGGAACATCTCCGACCTCTTCAACGGGCTGATGATCATCCCGAACCTGATCGGCCTCCTGCTGCTGCATAAGGTGATTGTGGGCGAGACCGAGCGCTATTTCGGCGGCAACGCGAAGCAATAACGTTTAGCGCTCTTTTTAGAAGCGGATGCAGAAGCGGTGCGTCCCCTCGCGGTAGTCGTAGACGAGGGTGAAGCCGTGCGCCTGCACGACGGTATCGGTGATGGAGAGGCCGAGCCCGAGCCCGCCAGCCGGATTGGCGCTGGAGAAGGGCTGCATGATCGTGTCCAAAGGGACATCCAGCGGTGCACCCGTGTTGGCGATGCAGATCCCCTGGCGGTCGGCGGTGACGGTGACCGGGGGCGCGCTGCTGTATTTTAGGGCGTTGTCGAGGAGGTTGGACAGGGCACTGATGAAGAGGGGGGCGTCGGCATTGATGCTGACGTCTGGTTCGATGGTGATCATCAGCGCCTGGCGCCGCTCGGCGGAAAGGTAGAGCTGATGCACTGCGGTTTCCAGCAGCGCACCGAGCTTTTGGGGTGTGCGGTCGAGCCCGATGCTCTGGAGCTTTTCGACCTGTGCGACGCCGTTGATGAGGTCGTCCATCCGGCTGAAAAGACGGTTGAGGTAAGCGGTCTGCTCGTTTTCTTCCATCATCGCCAGGGAGAGTTTGCCCTTGGTCAGCGGGGTTTTCAGCTCATGCATGACGTTGCGCAGAAAGAGCTGGCGTGACGCGCGCAGTTGCCGGAGCTGCTCCACGGCGTCGTTGAACTCGTTGGCGATCGCCGCGATCTCGTCGCGGCGCGTGCTGGAGGTGTCGATCTCGAGTTCGCCCTGGCCGAAACGGCGGATCTGGGCATGGAGTTCGCGCAGCGGCAGCAGGCTGCGGCGCAGCAGGATATAGAGGGTGACGAGCCCCGCCAGCAGCAGCACGAAGATCAGCTGCAGGCCGCCGAAGTTTTCGGCGCTCCGTTCGTCTCTGATGACGAAAGGGTCGCGGCGGAGCGTGGAACGGAAGTAGTAGCTCCCGTCCGCCTCGTAGAGCCTCAGATGCGGTTTTTCCCGGTGTTCATCGTCCTCATGCTCCTTGTCGCGGCGGGGCGGTAGGAGTTCCCGGGCGCCTGCGGGGAGGGCATCGTGCTCGAGGAGCGTGAACTGCGCCTCCAGGAGTGCGGCGGCGCGTTCGGCTTCTCCTGCACTGCGGGTGTGGCGCAGCAGGCGCCCCAGCTCCATCCCCCGCAAAACCTCCCGGCGATCCTCCATATGCGATGCGGTGACATGGAACAGGGCAAAGAGCAGGGCCAGGGTGGAGAGGGCGAGGAGGAAGAAGAGGTTGAGCTTGAAAAAGATGGAGCTATGGCGGGGCATGGTCACTCCGTAAATTTGTAGCCGACGCCGCGGACGGAGTGGATGAAGGCGGGGTGTTTCGGGTCCGTCTCGATCTTGCGGCGGATGCGGCCGATGAGCACGTCGATGCTACGTTCCGTGCTCTCCCAGCCGATGGCGTCGACGTTGTTGGCGATGAAATCGCGGGAGACGACTTCGCCTTTATGCTTGATGAGCAGGGCGAGAAGTTCGTATTCGGCGACGGTGAGGGAGAGGGGCTCGCCTTCTTTGTCGATGCGCATGCGCGCGGCATCGACCGAAAACCGTGAGGATTGGCGCGTGACGGTGCCCGCGTAGCGCCGCAGGTGGCTCTGGATGCGGGCGACGAGTTCGCGTGGTTCGTAGGGCTTGGGGAGGTAATCGTCCGCCCCGTACTCGAGGGCGATGACCTTGTCGCTGAGGTCATGCCGGGCGGAGGAGATGATGATGGGGATGTCACTGCGTTCGCGAAGACGACGGCACACCTCGAGCCCGTCGATCTGCGGCAGGGTCAGGTCCAGCAGCACGGCATCGTAGGATTCGATGCCGAGCGATGCCAGGGCGCTTTCGGGATGGGTATAGGAGACGACCTCCATCCCGTACTGCCCGAGGTAGCGTTCAAGCAGTGCGGTGATCTCGGTGTCATCTTCGATCAGCAGTATTTTTGCCATTTCCTAGTCGTATTTTGGTCTCTTCATTGGCATTTTATCACGATCGCACCGTTTATCCATACGCTGTTGCATACGGTCGCTGCGCGCGGCGATGTAGGCTTTCTTCTGGTCTTCGGTGAGGACGGCGAGGATGCGGTCGTTAGTTTTATCGCGCAGATCGTCCATCTGGTCTCTCAGTTTGAACCGTTCGTCCCGCGCTTCCTTGCGGATGGTCTTGAGCTGCTGTTTCTGCGCCGTTGTGAGGTCGAGGGAATTAAAAAGCATGCGGTCGCCGCCGTGCGGCCCTGCGAAGGCGCTCGTGCCGGCGGCTGCGAGCAGTGCTCCGATGAGAAGTGTCCGTTTCATGGTCTATCCTTTAGAGAAGTTTTCAAGAGGAAATCCTCTTTACGTTTACCATGATAGGACGTCAATGTAAGCGCTCGCGCAACGGGGTGTAAACCGGTGTAAACGGATGAAGGGTGCTAAGAGTTAAGAGTTAAGTAGTGGGTAGTGGGTAGTGGGTAGTGGGTAGTGCGCCGTAGGCGCGTTACGAGCTTCGGCGTGCCGAAGCGCATTAAGTTAAATAGTGTCTGTCGTTGAGCGGTTCTTTGAAAGCCATCCCGGAGGCACAAAGCCGGGAGGGATGAGCGATTCGCGAAACGACGCTTTTTGTGCTACTTTTTTTAAAAAAGTGGCAAGGGGTTATGCGTGGAGCTCGATAGTTGCTGTATCAGGCCCGCATCGATTGCCGTTTTGTCGATGCGCTTCCCTGTGCGGCCTCCCCGCCGCTGCTCTCCTCCGGGGCGTAGGTGCGCAGAAAGGGTGGGAGGCGTTTGCCGTGGCTCTTGGCAAAATCCGCGGCCATCGCGCGGCCGACGCGCTCTTTGTCACAGTGCCTGACATCGACGAGGTAGTCGAAGAGCAGGCGGGCCATCCGTTCCTGGGCGATCTTCCAGGTCGCCGCGGTCTCACCGTAGACCCAGGCGCTGAAATCCCGGAAACCGTCAAAGACCTTCCCCTCGGGCCAGAGCAGGGCGACACTGCGCGCAAAGTTGCCGCTGTTGTAGAGGATGTCCCAGTAACGGGCAAAACGCTTCATCCTCTGGATCTCTTCGAAGGAGACATGGGTCGTCTTGAGGACGTCGTAGGGCGGCGCGTCGGAATAGACCATGCCGAAGGGGTCGTCGTGGCGGGCCATCGTCGTACCGGAGAGCTTTTTCAGGATGCCGATCTGGATCTCCCCGCTGCTCCAGGAGACGAGGGTGTCGAGTCCCTTTGCAAAACTTTCCAGCGTCTCGCCGGGGAGGCCGACGATAAGGTCGAGGTGCAGGTGGGCGCGGGTATGCTCCTCGAGGAAACGGAGGTTTTCCTCTATTTTTGCCAGCCGCAGGGGACGGTGGATGTTCTCGGCGATCGCCGGGTTGAGGGTCTGGATGCCGACTTCGAGCTGCAGTGCGGCCGGGGCGAACCGCGCGATGCGGCCGCGCAGCGCTTCGGGGAAGTGGTCGGGGATCACTTCGAAGTGCAGGAAGTAGGGTTCATCTTTGGCGAGGAAAAAGTCGAGGATCCTGTTCGCGTAGGCGAGCTTGAGGTTGAAAGTGCGGTCGATGAACTTGTAGCTGCGCACCCCGCGCTGCCAGAGCTTCTCGAACTCCGCGGTCATAACGTCGATGTCGAAGTAGCGCATCTTGTCGTCAATGGCCGAGAGGCAGAACTCGCAGAGGTAGGGGCAGCCCCGCGACGTCTCCAGGTAAACATAGCGGTTTTGGATGTCGTTGCTATCGTAGTCGTCATAGGGGAGGGCAATGGCAGTGAGGTCTACCATTGGGGCCTTGATCATCCTTTCATTCCGTTCCGTGCCTGCCAGCAGGTCGCGGCAGAGCTCGTAGAAGGCGATCTCCCCTTCGCCGCTAATGATGTAGTCGGCGTGTGAGAAATCGACGCGGTGGGGGAGGTGCGACGCTTCCGGTCCGCCGAGGACGACGACGGTTTCCGGGGAGACCTTCTTGAGGATGCCGATCAGCTCCGCGACGTCGCCGGCGTTCCAGATGTAGGTGCTGATCCCGACGATCTTGGGGGCTTCGGCGAGGATGCGTTCGGCGAGCTGCTGGATGTTCTCGTTGATGACGAATTCGCGGATGACGCTCTGGGGGCGCAGTTCGCGCAGGTTGGCATAGAGGTAGCGCAGCGCGAGGGAGGCGTGGCTGTAGCGGGCGTTGAAGGTCGCGAGAACGATGGTATGCATAACGGCATTGTAGCGTGTCTGCGGCAAGCTGATTCTAAAAGGGGCGTGGCTATAATCAACGCAAAAAAAGGAGTGTACGCATGCGCATTACGGTTTTTCTGGCTTTGGCACTTTCAGTTATGGCGGCGTTCGGAGGCTGCTCATCCGCACAGATCAACGAGACGGCGGACAGCATCGGTTCGGACATCAAGAATTTCGGTGAAAAGGTGACCGAACAGCACTAAGCTGCCGGCGGCCTATACCTTATTCTGGATCGTGATCTTCGTCGCTTCGAAGAGCTCGGTCGCTTTCTGGATCATCGGCTCGTCGAGAATGGCATTGCCGTCGATCTCCCGGGTGCTCAGGTCCGGTTCACAGTTCCCGGTAACGCAGCTGCCCGAACCCGTTTCGACCTCTTCGGTCATCGAGGCGCTCTGGGGCGCCTCTTCCGCAGCACTGTAGCTCTCCATATAGGCGGGGCGCTCTTCCATCTCTTCTACCGGTGACACACTCTCCCCTGAACCATAAGCGCTTTCTGGCATCGGAGCAGATTCTGGTGTCGGTACCGTACCCGCTACGTTTACCGGTCCGGAAACCGGTTCAGGCTTTGGGACAGCTTCCTCTGCCGGTTGCGAGCAGGGGTTGTGCTTGATTTTCGTCTCGAATCCGAACACCTCCCGCACCAGCTGTTTGATCACCGGGAAACCGTGTTTGAGCTTGGCGCGGCAGTCGTCGTCGGCGCAGCTCTCCCAGGTGAGGGTGTCATCGCCGTAAGCGATAAAGGTGATCTGTTCGCGGAAACATTTGCCGAGATCCGCGCTGCGGTCCTCGATGCGTGCGCAGAGCGCTTCGAACTTCGCCAGCGCGGGGTCGGGCGCCGGTGCGACGACCGGCTCCGGTTCGGCTGCGGCCGGCGTTTCCGGCGCCTCTTCGTTGACTGCGGCTGGTGCTGCGGTGGCAGTGGGGACAGCAGGGGCGGCTGTGGCAGCGGGAGCGGACGCATAGGCGACGCTGTCGGGGCGGGCGACCTGGGCTTCGAGGGATTCGATCATCTGGTCGATCTCTTTGACCTTCAGCGCTTCGATCATCTTGAAGAAGATCAGCCCCAGGACAAAGCTCCCTTCGGCATTGATGGCGAAGAGGGACTTTGCCTCGCTGAGGATGCGGAAAAAGCGCTCCAGCAGCAGGGGAGAGAAGCGGGAGTCGTCATGGTCGTAGAGGCGCTCTTTGAGCCAGGAGGTGAGTTCGTCGACGACCATCTCCGCTTCGTAGGCCTCCAGCTCCCGGAGGGTGTTGACGAGCAGTGCGCGGTCCTTTGAGAATATGACACCGAAGAGCGACTCGAAAAACTGCGGGTCGATAAGGCCCAGCATCTCCGTGACGGTGGAGACGTCGACGTGGTGCTTGGAATAGATAATAGCCTGGTCCAGCAGGGTCAGGGTGTCGCGCAGACTCCCCGAACCGCTGCGGGCGAGGATCTGCAGCGCTTCGGGCTCGTAGGTGATATTCTCAAGGTTGAGGATGTGGCGCAGGTGCGCGCTGACATCCTGGTTCGAAATTTTCTTGAAACGGAAGTGCTGGGTCCGGCTGAGGATCGTTGCGGGGAGTTTCAGCGGGTCGGTCGTCGCGAGGATGAACTTGACGAAGGGCGGGGGCTCCTCCAGGGTTTTGAGCAGGGCGTTGAACGCCTCTTTGGTGAGCATATGCACTTCGTCGATAATGAAGATTTTGAACTTCGCGCTGGCGGGCTGGTACTTGGTGTGTTCGATGAGGTCGCGGATATCGTCGATCTTTCGGCTGGAAGCGGCGTCCATCTCGATGATGTCCATGTGGCGCCCCTCGTTGGCGGTGACACAGTGTTCGCACTGTTCGCAGGGGTGCGAAGTCGGTCCGTTTTCACACATCAGCGCCTTGGCGAAGATCCGCGCCGTCGAGGTCTTGCCCGAACCGCGCAGGCCGGAGAAGAGGTAGGCGTGCGAGAGGCGTTTGGAATCCAGCGCCAGGGAGAGCGTCTGCGCGATCGTCTCCTGCCCGATCAGGTCTTCAAAACGGCGGGGACGGTACTTCAGGGCCAGGACTTGCGAGCGCTCGTTCACGTTGGGAATCCTTTGACGATTAATGTCTTTGAGTTTAACACACGATGGTTGAAGCGGGGGTTATTTATGGCAGTTAGCCGGGCTTACGGGGTCGGGAGGCCGAGCCACTGCGCGGCGACCTGCCGCAGCCCGTCGGGGTTTTCCGAGGCGAAGAATTTCATCTCGGTGTTCGCGGCGCTCTCTTTGATGCCGTAATGGGCTTCGAGGTACTCCACGATCGCTTCGCCGGAGTGGATCATCAGCGCTTTATCCCCGAAATAGTTGGAGATGGCCCCGGCGATAAGGGGGAAATGGGTGCAGCCGAGGATAACGGCGTCGGGGGCTTTGCAACCGGCGAAGTAGTGGTGCATCGTGCTCTCAAGGACTTCGCCCTCAAAGAGCCCCTCCTCGACGATGGGGACGAAGAGGCCGGTCGCCTTGGCCTCGACGTTGCGGTAGCCGTGGGTCTGGAGCAGTTGCTGATAGGCCCCGGAGCCGACGGTCGCCTTCGTGCCGAGCACGAGGACCTCCGCGTCGCTGTTCGCCAGGGCGTTTTTTGCAGCGAGGATACCCGGTTCGACGACGCCGACGACGTCAAAGGGGGCCTGGGCGCGCATTTCGTCCAGGGCGTAGGCGCTGACGGTGTTACAGGCGACGATCAGCAGGTCGATGTCGAAGTTTTTGAAAAATTCTACCGCTTCGAGGGCGTAGCGGATAATGGTGTTGCGGTCCTTGACCCCGTAGGGGACACGGGCAGTGTCGCCGTAGTAGACGATCTCGTCGAAAAGGCGGTGTTCCAGCAGGGATTTGACGACGGTCAGGCCGCCGATACCGCTGTCGAAAACACCGACACGCACGGGCTTAGCCCTCGTTCATCATAGAGAGGAATTCGTCGTTGGACTTCGTCTTTTGCATCTTGGTGTAGAGGAAGCGGAGCGCTTCGACCTCGTCCTCTTGCTTGTGCAGCATGGAGCGGAGGATAAAGACCTTTTGCAGGACGTCCGGCCCGATAAGGAGCTCCTCTTTGCGGGTACCGGATTTGAGGATGTCGATCGCCGGGAAGATACGGCGGTCGGAGATCTTGCGGCTGAGGACGACCTCGGAGTTACCCGTCCCTTTGAACTCTTCAAAGATGACCTCATCCATACGGCTCCCGGTCTCGATCAGGGCTGTCGCGATGATGGTGAGGGAGCCGCCGTTCTCGATGTTACGGGCGGCACCGAAGAAGCGTTTCGGTTTGTGCAGGGCGTTGGCGTCGACACCGCCCGACAGGACTTTGCCCGAACTCGGTGTCACGGTGTTGTAGGCGCGGGCGAGGCGGGTAATGGAGTCCAGCAGGATGACGACGTTCTTGCCGATCTCGACGCGGCGCTTGGCACGCTCGATGACCATTTCGGCGACCTTGACGTGGTTCTTTGCCGGCATGTCGAAGGTGGAGGAGTAGACCTCGCCCTTGACGGAGCGCTCCATGTCGGTGACCTCTTCGGGGCGTTCGTCGACGAGCAGGACCATCAGTTCCGCTTCCGGGTGGTTGTGGCTGATACCGTGGGCGATCTCTTTCATGAGCTCCGTTTTACCCGAACGCGGCGGGGCGACGATGAGCCCGCGCTGCCCTTTACCGATGGGGGCGAAGAGGTCCATCATGCGGCCGGTGAGATGGGTCGGCTGGTACTCGAGCTTGAGCTGCTCCAGGGCATAGAGGGGCGTGAGGTTTTCGAAGAGCGGGCGCTTCTTGCTCTCTTCGGGTGGTACGTAGTTGATGGCCTCGATCTTCAGCAGGGCGTAGTAGCGCTCCTGGTCCTTCGGCGCACGGACCTGGCCGGTGACGACGTCCCCGTTACGCAGGGCGAAGCGCTTGATCTGGGTGCTGGAGACATAGGCATCGTTGAGGGAGTCGCTGAAGCTCTTGTCGACGGAGCGGAGGAAGCCGTAGCCGTCCTGCATCACTTCGAGAATACCGGTGAAGAGGATAAAGCCTCCCTGGGCCGTCTGCGCCTTGAGGATTTCGAAGATGATGTCCTGGCGTTTGAGCTCGTTGGGGCTCTCGACACCGAGCTCTTCGGCCATGGTGACGAGTTCGTCGATCGTCTTTTCTCTGAGGGCCTCTACAGTGTAGCCTTCGACGGGCTTATGGGTCCTGTTTTTATTGTTTCGTGAATTGTTGCTGCGCGAAGTATCGCTCATGAAGGTGTTCCTCTATGTCTGCTGAGTGGATTTTTCTAAGGAAGAAATCGAGGTCGTTAATGTGAAAGATTTCCCGTATTTTATACTATTTGCGTTTTACTTGTCAACAAGTAACGCGCTTTTTACCATCCCGGCGGTACAATGGCATCACTACTAATAGAGAGAGGAAGGAAGAGCTATTGATGAGAGCCTACCTTGAAAACGAAATTTCAGCTTCCATAGAGACCAAACAGAAGATTTTGAACGACGACGCCCTGCTGAACACGATCGCAGCAGCGGCCACGGCCTGTGTCGAGGCCTACCGCCGCGGCAACAAAACGCTGCTCGCGGGCAACGGCGGCAGCGCGGCGGACGCCCAGCACATCGCGGCGGAACTCGTCGGCCGCTACGGTTTTGACCGCCCCTCTATCCCGTCACTGGCGCTCACCACCGATACGTCGAACCTGACGGCCATCGGCAACGACTACGGCTACGACAAAGTGTTCTCCCGCCAGCTGGAAGGCATGGGCGTCGAAGGTGACATCTTCTTCGGTATCTCCACCTCGGGCAACTCCCAGAACATCGTCAATGCGTTCGAGAGTGCCAAGGCGAAGGGGATCACGACCATCGCACTTGTCGGCCGCGACGGCGGTAAGATGGGAGAGATGGCCGATATCGCCATCATCGTGCCCTCCAACGCGACGCCGCGTATCCAGGAGTCGCATATCCTGATCGGGCACATCATCTGCGACGTGATCGAAAAAGAGCTCTTCGGCGACGGCGTCGGAGCGTAGGTAAACAGACGATGCGTATGTCTGAGAATTCACAAAGAGCGCAAGGCGCGAGGGCACGCCGCCGAGGCGAACTCAGCGTTGGCGTAGCTGTCCGGACTTAGTTCGGATGGCGTTTTCATCAATGGGTAAACCGGCCCTCTTCCTCGACCGCGACGGCGTGATCAACGTCGACACGGACTACCTGTACCGCATCGAGGAGTTCGAGTTCATCGACGGCATCTTCGAGCTCTGCGCCGCCTACCAGGCACGGGGCTACATGATCGTCGTCGTGACCAACCAGTCCGGCATCGCCCGCGGACGCTACAGCGAAGCGGATTTTGACCGCCTGACGAAGTGGATGGTAGAGGAGTTCGGCAAACACGGCGTCAAGATATCCGGGGTTTATTACTGCCCTCACCATCCGGAGGTGACGGGGGCCTGCACCTGCCGCAAACCCGAGCCTGGGATGCTGCTTCAGGCCGCGGAAGAGCTCGGCATCGACCTGGCGCATTCGGTGCTGGTCGGCGACAAGGAGCGCGACATCGTCGCGGCCCATCGTGCCGGTGTGCGGGAAACCTACCTGTTCGATGGCGAAACGAAAGTGACGGAAGCATCGCGCACTATCAAATCATTAAGGGAGCTGATATGAAGATCCTCAATACCGGCGGGACGTTCAACAAACGCTACGATCCCATCCTCGGGGTGCTCGAGGTCCCCTTCGACAACGAAGCGGTCGAGGATATCGTCGAGAGCTTTGCCTACAGCGTCGAGATCGCCGGGATGCTCTATAAAGATTCGCTGGAGATGACCGAGGAGGATCGCGAGCAGCTCATCAACATCATCGACGTCGACGACGAGGAGGTCTACGTCATCGTCCACGGCACCGACACGATGGACCTGACGGCCAAAGCCCTGGCGGAGTGGATGGAGGAGGATGAAGAGGAGCGGGTCATCGTCCTCACCGGTGCCATGGTGCCCTACAGCATCGACAAGACCGAAGCCAGCGTCAACCTGGGTATGGCGCTGGGATACGCTGCGACGCAGCCCGCGCCGGGGGTCTACATCTGCATGAGCGGGATCATCGCGCCCTATGACCGCATCCGCAAAAACCGTGGAGAGGGGATTTTCGAGATTGTCTAACGTTAAGTGCGACCACTGCCATCTGCAGTTCGATGAATCGGTCATGATCAAGGAGGGTGACCTCCACTTCTGCTGCAAAGGGTGCCAGGGGATCTACCACCTGCTCAAAGACGAGGGGCTGGAGCGCTTCTACGACAAGCTCGGCGAGGAGACCCTCGTGCCGCCGACGGAGCAGTTCGAGGACAGCGGCAACTTCAACTCGCCGGCTTTCTACGACCGCTACGTTAAGACGGACAGCGAAGGGTTCAGCGAGGTGTCACTCATCATCGAGGGGATCCACTGCTCCGCCTGTGTCTGGCTCAATGAGAAAGCGCTGCACAAGATGGAGGGCGTCGTCGAGGCGCACATCAACCACACGAACAACAAGGCGCGCATCGTTTGGGACGACGAGGTGGTCAAACTTTCCAACATTATCGACATGATCCGCGCCATCGGCTACGACGCTTTCCCGTACGATCCGCAGATCCAGGAAGCGCGGGCGGAGAAGGAGCGCAAGGATTACTACCTCCGTATCGCCGTCGCCGTCTTCGCGATGATGAACATCATGACCATCGCCGTCGCGCAGTACGCCGGCTTCTTTACGGGAATGACGCAGGGGATCAAGAACATCCTCAACGTCGCCGAGTGGATTCTCTCGACGCCGGTGCTCTTCTACAGCGGCTGGGTCTTCTTCCGGGGGGCCTACTATGGCATCCGTACCCGGTCGGTCAACATGGACATCCTCGTCGCGACCGGGGCGTCGCTGACCTATCTCTACTCCATCTATATCACTCTCTTCGAGCTGGGCGAAGCCTATTTCGACTCGGTGACGATGATCATCACTTTCGTACTTGTCGGCAAGTTCCTGGAGGTGCTCAGTAAAAAAAGCGCCGCCGATACCCTTGATGTGCTCTCCAAGCATGTACCGGGCGAAGTGACCCTTCTTAAAGACGGTACCCAGGTGAACGTGAGCGTTAACGAGGTCGTCGTCGGCGACGTCATTTTGCTCAAGGCCGGGGAGAAGGCGGGCATCGACGGGGAGATCCTCTCGGGCGAGGGGAGCTTCGACGAATCGAGCCTGACGGGGGAGAGCGACCCTATCTATAAACGGCCAGGCGACAGCGTCGTCAGCGGCACGACGAGCATCGATGCCGTCGTACAGTATGAGGCGACGAAAGATTTCGAACATTCGACCCTGTCGAACATCCTGACGATGCTCGAACGCTCTATGGCGAAAAAACCGCGTATTGAGCAGCTGGCCAACAGGCTCTCCGAGTACTTCTCCACCGTGATTCTGCTGCTGGCTTTCGGCACCTTCCTCGTCTGGTGGTTCTGGCCGCACCCTTTCAATATCGCCTTTATGGTCGGCATCTCCGTCATCGTCATCGCCTGCCCCTGCGCCCTGGCGCTGGCGACACCGGTGGCAACCCTGGTCGGCCTGGGGCAGGGAGCGAAGCGGGGCATCCTCTTCAAAGAGGCGGCCCAGCTCGAGACCCTGGCGCAGACCGATACCCTTGTGCTTGATAAAACAGGCACCATTACCGAGGGGCGGCCGCAGGTCGTCGATGTTCAGTGGTATGCTGCGGAGGCCGAGCTTCAGCGCTATCGCCTGAAACTCCAGGCCCTGCTCAACGCCTCCAAACACCCCGTCGCCATCGGCGTTTCCGAATACCTCAGCGGCGAAACGGAACTGACGGCGCTGCCCATCCTCGATGAGGTGCGCCAGATCGCAGCCAAGGGGATGGTCGCGCGATGCGAGGAGCAGATGCTCAGCGGCGGCAATGCCGCATTGATGCGCGACCAGGGGATCGCTCCTACCGACGAGAGTGCACATACGCTCTTCTATTTTGCCGTCGGCGAGACGCTGGTCGCCCGTTTTGAACTGGCGGACAAACCCCGCCCTGATGCGGCAGAGGCGATCCGTGCGTTGACCCATGCCGGCATCGACGTCATCATGCTGACGGGGGACCATGAACGCTCCGCGCGCAAGGTGGCTGCGGCAGTCGGTATCGAGCACTACCATGCCGAGCTGACCCCCGAAGCGAAGGCGGCTTTGGTCGCGCAGATGCAGAGCGAAGGGCATAAGGTCGTGATGGCGGGCGACGGTGTCAACGACATCCTCGCGCTGGCCCAGGCCGAGATCGGCATCGCCATGGGCAACGGCAGCGATATTGCCATTGATGTCAGCGACGTGGTCCTGATGAACGATTCGCTCACCTCTTTGGAGGAGGCGTTCAGGATCGGACGGGCGACGTACGGCCTGGTCAAGCAGAACCTCGGCCTGTCGCTGGTGTATAATGCCGTTACCGTGCCGCTGGCGATGGCGGGCTACATCATCCCCCTGGTCGCCGCGATATCGATGTCATTGAGCTCCCTGCTGGTCGTGGGCAACTCGATGCGCATCGCCTACAGCTGGAAACGCGCGGCGAAGCGCCGCTGAATAAGGAGAGACATGGACAGTTGGGTGATTATCATGATGCTGGCCGTCTCGGTCTTTCTGGGATCGCTGGCACTGCTGGGGATCATGTGGGCTATCCGGACCGGGCAGTTCGACGACAAAGAGAAGTTCCTCAACCAGGTACAGTACGACGGAGAGGACGAACTCAATGACGCCGCGAAGCAGGCGGAAAAGAAAAAGGCGATGAAGAAGAAAAAAGAGGAGTACCGGCCGGAGTAGGGTCGGGAGTGTTGTGAAACGCACCGGACGCTTTTTTTCTCTTGCCCTGGTGTATGCGCTGCTGAGTTCAGCGCCGGGCAGCGCCACTGACACCATCGAACGGTCGGGAGATGCGCTTAGCATCATGCTTCCGCTTTGCGCGGCGGCGGCAACCGCCTACCATCATGACGGCGAGGGGGCGCTGCAGTTCACGGAAGCGTTCGCGACGACCATGGGGGTCACCTACGCGCTCAAGTACAGCATTGATAAAAGGCGTCCCGATGGCAGCGATCAAGACGCCTTTCCCTCCGGCCATACGGCTGCCGCGTTTTCCGGGGCCTCATTTCTGCAACAACGTTATGGCACGCCTTATGGACTTCCGGCTTATCTGGCAGCCGTTTATGTCGGTTGGAGCCGTGTGGAGGTAAAGGCCCACGCCGTTGAGGATGTGCTTGCCGGAGCCGCAATCGGGATCATCGGCACGTACCTGTTTACCAAGAGGTTCAAGCGGGAGATGTCTCTTGTCCCCGTGGTTGGCAATAAACAATTCGGTCTAGTGTTTCAAAAAAAGTTTTGAGGATCAATAGGGTGGTAACAAAGTGGCACGCCCGGAGGAATTCAGATCCCCGATACCTCGGTAGCGGACTTCTACACAAAATCTTGGGATACTATGGTTTTGCATTGCCATTGATTTTAGATTTTTTCTCATCCATATATTTCCGATACATGATCCAATTAACCCACAGTGATTCTGACAGGACGTGGATGCTGTCATCACCGTGATCAATGACGAAATCCTTTAGGTTGTCTTCATATCTCACTTGTCTCGGTACCACATTGTAATCCAGCCACAGATATTCTTCATGTTCGTTATCGTCAATTTGCCAGGAATTAAAGTTCTTATCTATGCATGCTTCCACATGCAGTTTGTAATCATGATGATCACTCAGGGCAATACATTCGCTTTTTAAACTTTGGCTGGCTTCTTCTATAGACTTGTACTTTTTCGTCTCCCTTTTCATCCGACGTTTGAACGCAAAAATCTTGTTCATGCATTTGACATGCAAATCGAATTTTTTAGAATACGCTTCGTCCAACTCGATTGCAAAAAACACTTCAGGCTTTCCTAGTCGTATCAGTTCCCGGGACATGCCCAAAAACAATGCATTTGCGGCAATCTCTTCATAATCGATATAGTTTTTGACATCGGGCAGCATAAGCTCCTCTTGCATTTCATTCATGAGCCAATTCAGTGGACTGATTTTGATATCATCTTCTCTGCGACAGGTGGCGGCATTCGCCGCTCCCGATACGCTTGGGGAATATTTTCCTCTGAAAACAGATACATTTTGGCTTCGTTTACCCACAAGAAGCTTGGAACTTTCACCATTACGGCAAATCACCAGACAACTCAACCCTAAATGATTTTCAACCATTGTTTCTTCGAGCTGATTGAGTCTTTTTCCCGGCATGCCCGGTTCCAAAACATCACGTACCGTTGTGTTGTGGATGATGCCGACATCAGCCATCATATTCGTAACAAGATAATTAAAATAAAAAGAGTTCTCCATTTTTATCGTAATGTTATCGGCACTCTTTTCAATCCCCTTTACGCGTAACGTCACTCCGTTATAATTGGATTTATTTGTCGCCTGATGGTAAAACTTTTCCTCTAGCTTCACTTTGGCCGATGCTGCAATAATCCATGGTAAAGCGTAGTGGTTGTTATCGTTGTGGAATAGAAGATTATCAATGGTAAAAGAGGGGTATTGAGGTTTGATCAAATAAATTGATCTGGTTAAAACCTGATTCTTACTGTCCATAATGTCAGTGATTGCCTCCGCCGTATAGCGGCTGCCGTCATTTTCATTCGATAAAATCCGAATCAGATCAGGGTAATGTGCCTCATATTTTTCAATGAGTTCTTTGTGACTGGTTGTAAATAATTGGTCTTCATCTTTATTGGTCTTGCAAAATAAGTACCACAGTGTAGGGAAAAATAATACAAACAATACGTACAGATTGTTTTCGAAAACACTGGAAACCCTATGAGCGAAATTAGCCATTATACGGGTTATTTGGAGTATTGGACTTTCTGTGTCATTCACCTTCATGTCATCGTCAATAAGAGCTTGTTGCAATGATTTTTGAGCCATCATTGAAACATTCGTATCTGTGTTGACTTGTGTTGTATTTCCTGACTGAAACAGAACAATGAATCCAGCAATGATCAGAATAAAATAGATCCACAATATTGATCTCTTTTTCTTTTGACTGTATTGAGATATCGTCGCAAAAAATGTATCTTTGTCAAGACAAGACATCATTTTTAAATTCACCCTTGTTTTCAAATACACCCTTTTAGTAGTTAAGACGGATAGCACTCGCATCATCTGATTTTTTGAATCTTGGAAACTTTTGCAGCATGGAGTCGTCTTCTTCAATTTTTCTGATTGCTTCAACGATATCAACAAGGCTATGCCCGAACAAATCTCCGATTGAAAAATAGCCATACGTATCCACAACAGCACTAAACCCGTCAGTACTCAAGAGGATTCTATCATTTTGCTGAGGATTTAATACGGTCTTGTCGATGAAGTTTGAACATTTTTTTATCCCTTCACTGTCAATCGTCAAGGCACCGTACCCATCTTCGGTATTTATCAATGATCGATGCTTCTTCAACAAACTTTTTATTTCATCATCAGAGATTGGGGCAATCTTCATTTTTGTTAGGATGAGGTTGTCGAGTGCACAAATTTTCGGTTCATTGAAAATGGAGTATTCGTCACCCTTTGTGGAATAGTATGCTTTGCAGTCACCTAATCTGCTTACTTCGACTTGCCCGTTGTCCAAATTTCTAATTAAAACCATGCTGGCAGAAGGCAGTTCATACTTCGGTAATGTGAATGTCCCTACTATCCCCATGTAAAGTTTTTGGATTTCGGACAATACATTTTCAATTAATATCTTTGTAGTAAGTCCGCGGGCATACTTTTCTTTGAATAATTTTATAAACATCTGGACAAACCATTTAGCATCGCTTTCAGCATGAGGAATATGATTCATCCCCAATCCTGTCGCGCCGTCTAACAGCAAATAGTAGGCATCATTAGTATCAAAGCCATCTTCGTTGGGTTTGTCACTTGAACCTGAACGGGATATATATTCAATTGATTTATTTAGTGTCATTTTTTTTTATTCAAAATACATTTTATGCCAGCAGCATAGAAGAGTCCAGTGAAGTTTTACTGATAGTGATGAGCTTACTCAATCCCTCTGTATAATCAGCTGAAGAGAAAGTAGTGGCACGCCCGGAGGGATTCGAACCCCCGACTCCTGGTACCGGAAACCAGTGCTCTATCCAGCTGAGCTACGGACGCATTTATAAGTGAAGAGCGAAATTATAGCCTAGAATCTTTAAGGGAGGTAAAGGGCGCGCAATGGAGGTTGGGCGAATGCCTAATCCGCCTTTGAAAAGTGGATGATTTTCCCCTCTTTGGTAATGGTGATCCCTGTCCCTTTCTGTTTTTGCCATGCGTTGTGCAGGGCAACGAGGAGGGCAAGATCGGGGCGTTTTTGCGTGATGACCGGCTTGAAAAATTCGGCCTCCTCGAAGATCTCGGCATGTGTATCCTGCTCAAAGCCCATCGATACCAGCCCCCTTGGGTGAGAAAGCCCGAGTGCCACGGCGATGGAGTGGAGGCTCGCTTCGTCCTTGCGCTCTATCGCTTCGTCGTAGATACAGTAGGCTTCCAGGGGGTTTTGAAGGTAGCACTGGTAGATGGATGCGAGATCCGCAATATAGAAGAGATCGTCGGTGAGCTGTTTGTAGGCTTCACCCCGGTCAGCCTCCGGGCCGAAATTCAGTGATGCGATATCACTCCCGGCCTGGTGGAGCAGGGCGCTGCCGATCACGACGAGCCATTCGGCCATGGAAAGCGTATCGATCTCCGCATCGCGGCCGATAATGATAACAGGCCCGACCCGTTCATTCCGAAACGCGATGCCCTTTCCCGTGACGTCGATAATAGGCGGGAGCGGATCGACCCCGAAGGCTTTGAGGTGGTCTTCCATAAAGGTTTTGGTTTTTTCGAACATCGGGAGAGCTCCGCGCAATTTTTGCGCTATTGTACCTTCATCATCGCCAAAAAGTGATGAACCGGTAAGGATGGCCAGTAAGGTATCAAGGTCAAAGATGAAAATCGAAGTGGGCCGCCTTCCCCTTACAGAAAAGAGCGGCCGGGTGTGAAAGGTTACGGGGCTAGATTGATTTTAAAGACGCCCTGTGCCTCTTCGGAAGCGCTGATGAGTTTCCAGCCTATGGTTTCATTACTGTCATCCTTGCTCGCATAGACTTTCCAGCGGTAGATCGCACCGTCTTGCAATGCAGTCGTACCATTGTATTCGACCGACGTAACACTGCTGTCCATATCAATTAGTTTCGTCAGGTTTTCATCACTCCTGGAAAACAGTGCAAAATGTTTCATGCTAATGCTCCTTTAATTTTGGTCGAGGTGAGTCACCGCTTGACAAAGGTGCGTGATGGTTAGCAGATGATCAATTAACTTGTCGGGTTTTAAAGCGATCTTTTTCACTCTGTTTTTTTGAACGTTATTTTTGATGAATATCTATAGGGTAAGTGTCGTAAAGTCGGCATTTGCTTTTTGCGGGGAGTGGCGTTGGGATAGAAGAGACAACACCCCGATCACAGGTGTTGTCGATCGTCGTTGATTTTCTGAAACGTTGTGAAATAGCTTACCTTAGCTAAATCAAGATCGGTATGACACATGACGTACGTGTTGGATACTTGGAAAATCGTTTAACAGTAGTAAGAATGTTTGTGTGGATTGTATTCTTGAAAGTAAATGGTGCGCCCGGAGCGATTCGAACGCCCGACCGCTGGTACCGCAAACCAGTGCTCTATCCAGCTGAGCTACGAGCGCACACCAGTTATCCGTTTAAGGAGGCTGAAATTATAGCTGTAAAAGCTTATAGTTTTTTTAAAAATCCTGCTTCTGAGCCAATTCCGTCAAAAAAGTCTCCATATCGTATTTACTGCGGTATTCCGGCGTCATAATGTGAATAAGAACGTCACCGAGATCGACGACGATCCATTCGCCGCTTTCATCCACCTGGTTGAACTGTTCGCCCGGCTTGAGGTCCTTCTTCAGATAGTCCAGAAGGGCGTGGGTATGGCGTTCACCCAGGGAGGTGGCGATGATGACGTAGTCGACGAAGTAGTCCCGCTCGCGGAGATCGAAGAGTTCGATCGCCTCCGCTTTGTTGCGGTCAAGTACGTCAATAATTTTCTCTAAGCGTTTTTGCACTGAATATCCTTGTAATAGTTTTCAATTTCTTCCCGGACGCCGTCGGGGATGAGGTGGGTCTTTTCCAGCGCCCGGAGTTCGGTCGAGCTGACGTCGACATCGACGTCCAGGCGCAGAAAGTTAGCGGGAACGTGACTGCCCGACCGGCTGGCCACGACCCAGGTGACCATCCGGTTCAATGCCTCATACTCATGCCACTTCGTCAGCGTATCGATGTTGTCCGCCCCGATGATGAGGAAGATGTCGGGATCGAGCGCTTTGAAATGGCGGACGGTCTCGATCGTCGGAACGGGACGCCCCGCTTCGATTTCGAAGGTGCTGACACGGACGCCATCCATAGAGGCAAAAATGCGCTCAAGCCATTTCAGACGCAGTTCCGGCGGGGCATGCGTGCCGCTTTTAAAAGGGTTGACGTATGCCGGAACGATATAGAGCGTTTCGATCGGCAGGGTCTCCAGTACCCGAGTAACGACGGCGGCATGCCCGGCATGGGGAGGATCGAAAGAACCGCCGAAAATCGCTATCGCCATGGCCCCGCTTTTTAACGAAATTATATCTTAGCTTGGGTAAAATCACGCACAATCATAACTCTAGTGAAGGACGACACTGCATGGAGCTTCTCAATATCAAAGATCTGGACCTGCAGGACAAAAAAGTATTTATCCGCTGTGATTTCAACGTGCCGCTGGATTCATTCGGGAATATTTCCGATGACCGCCGTATCCGTTCGGCGATAGCGACGATCAACTACTGCCTGGATAAAGACTGCGCCGTCATCCTTGCATCGCACATGGGACGTCCGAAGGGCGAGGTCGATCCGAAGTACTCCCTCGAACCGGTACGCCTGCGTCTGCAGCAGCTGCTCAAGCGCAGTGTCGCGCTGGCAAAGGACGTTGTCGGTGAAGATGCCATTGCCAAAGCAGCCGAACTGCCGCGCCATGAAGTCCTTCTTCTGGAAAACCTCCGTTTTGAAAAGGGCGAAACGAAAAATGACGACATTCTTGCCGAGAAGCTGGCGGGAATGGCGGATTTCTACGTCAATGATGCCTTCGGCGTCAGCCACCGCGCCCATGCCTCCGTTGAGGCGATCACCAAACATTTTGATGAGAAGCACAAGGCGGCGGGCTTCCTGCTGCAAAAAGAGATCCGCTTCTTCGGTACGCTGATCAAGCAGCCGGTGCGTCCCTTCGCGGCGATCGTCGGCGGGAGCAAGGTGTCGGGCAAGCTCGAAGCGCTGATCAACCTGCTGCCGCGCGTCGACAAGATCATCATCGGCGGAGGGATGGCCTTTACCTTCCTCAAACAGCTCGGTTATGACATTGGAAACTCCCTTGTCGAAGACGACCTGCTCGAAGAGGCGCAGAAGATCATGGACGAGGCACGCCGCCGCAAGGTGAAGTTCTATCTGCCGGTCGACGTCGTTGCTGCGCAGACCTTCTCCGCAGATGCCACGAGCAAACTCGTTTCCGCTCAGGAGATCCCGCAGGGGTGGATGGGCCTCGACATCGGGCCGGCAACAGTCCGTCTCTACCGCGAAGTCCTCAATGACGTTCAGACGGTACTTTGGAACGGCCCGATGGGCGTTTACGAGATGGAGCGTTTCGCCCGCGGCTCCAGCAAGATCGCCCACTTCGTCGCCGACTCCTACGCAACGACGGTCGTCGGCGGCGGGGATACGGCGGACTTGGTTCAGCGTATCGGTCTTGACGAAGAGATGACCTTTATCTCCACGGGAGGCGGGGCATCCCTGGAGCTGCTTGAAGGCAAAGTGCTTCCGGGTGTCAAGCCGCTCGTGATCAAGGAACACGATTGATCATTGCGGCCAACTTCAAGACGAACCATACCCGTGCCGCCACCGAGGCGTATCTGGCCAAAGTGACGACCTATATCGCCGATGCGGAGATTTCCGATGAGGTGATGGTCTTTCCGCCCGCGACGGCATTGTGCAGCAGCAAAGGCGATGTGACTGTCGGCGCACAAAACGCCTGGCCGACCGAAAACGGTGCCTACACCGGCGAGATCGGAACGGAGCAGCTTGACGAGTTCGGGATCCGGACCATCCTGATCGGCCATTCGGAACGCCGACATATCCTGGGAGAGTCCCAGGAACTTGTCGCCGAGAAATTCGCCTATTTCAAATCGCTGGGTTACCGCATCGTCTACTGCATCGGCGAACCGCTGGAGGTACGCGACGCGGGGAATGAAGCGTTGATGGCCTATCTTGCCGAACAGCTCGAAGGGATCGATCTCGGCTATGAGAACCTGGTCGTTGCCTATGAACCGGTCTGGGCGATCGGAACGGGACGGGTCCCCAGTGAAAACGAGATCGAGCTGATTCACGGTGCCCTGGCGAAACTGACGAAGGCTCCGCTGCTCTACGGCGGCAGCGTCAAAGTCGGTAACGCGGCTTCCATTCTGGCACTGAAGCATGTGGACGGGGCACTTGTCGGAAGCGGCGCGCTCGATCCGGATGATTTCTGCAAAATGATCGCCACGGCGAAACAAATTAATAAACAGGAGGTTTAATATGTTGATGAAAGGCAAAAAGGGTCTGATCGTCGGACTGGCAAATGACAAATCTATCGCGTACGGTATTGCAAAGGCGTGCCATGAGCAGGGGGCGGAACTGGCGTTCACCTACCTCAACGATGCGCTCAAAAAACGTGTAGAACCCATCGCCGAGTCGTTCGGCTCGGACAAAGTCTATGAGCTTGACGTCTCCAACCCTGATCATATGGATGCGATTGCAGGCCTGATCGAGAAGGATATGGGCAAGATCGATTTCCTCGTTCACTCCGTCGCTTTTGCACCGAAAGAAGCGCTGACCGGCAGTTTCCTGGAGACTACCAAAAGCGCGTTCAACATCGCCATGGAGATCTCCGTCTATTCGCTGATCGACCTGACGAACAAGCTCCAGCCGGTGCTGGCGGACGATGCATCGATCCTGACGCTGAGTTACCTCGGCGGACCGAAATACGTTGCCAACTATAATGTAATGGGTGTCGCGAAGGCGGCCCTGGAGTCAACGGTTCGCTACATGGCGGTCGACCTTGGGACGAAGGGACAGCGCGTCAACGCCATCAGCGCCGGTCCGATCAAGACCCTTGCTGCGGCGGGCATCGGCGACTTCAAACAGATCCTGCGCTGGAACGAACTCAACGCTCCGCTGAAGAAGAATGTTACAATCGAAGAAGTAGGGAATTCGGCGATGTACCTGCTGAGCGACCTTGCATCAGGCGTATCGGGCGAGATCCACTACGTCGATGCCGGCTATAATATTATGGGGATGGCTGCTGTCGAGAAGAACGCTGAGGGCAGAACGGTCCTCTGCTGGGACGAAAACAAGTAATCTTTTACCGAGGAGAGCGTTAGGCTCTCTTCATCTTATTTATAGAAGGTGCCCTCTACGGTGCCAACCCATCCTAATTCATTTTCCTATGACCGGCATTTCATTGAGTTTGTCAGAGTGCAACGGTTTCGTACGTCTTTTTTCTTTCTCATCAAGGTAGCGGTCCCATTTGTCATAATAGTATTGTAGTGTGAACCATTTACGGAAATCAGATTCAGAGTCGGCTTCTTCCTCCGTCTTCTCTTCCGATTCTCCAGCAGTGGTTACTTTTGCCGTAGCATTCGTATCCATCAGAGGAGCCGTATTACCATTGACTTTTTCCGGATCAGTAGTATTGACCGGCGAGCTCTCCAGTTCGGCAGCCGACTCCGGCTCGGTATCGGACGGCGCAGCTGTCTCGTCCTCTTCTTCATAGGCACGCTGGAGAAAGCCTTTTTTTTCAGGGTCGATCTTCCCGGAGGGGGTAATGGCATTGAGTTGAGTGTTCTGCGAGGGAGAGCTAGTGTCTATGTCAGTGGCACCTGCCGATACATGAAGGATACAACCTGTCAATATAATGGGCACAAAAAGTTTCATACTTGTTACCTTTGAGTTTTCTTGCATAGTATAGTTATATTAAACATAATCGAAGCTTTGGGAGAATGATAGTCTTTTTTAATATTATCACAAAGCTATCAAGCCCGCTGTACAGGGGCTTTGGGGGGTATGAAAATTTCTTTTGAATTACAGAATTTTTTAAGATTTGTGTGTTAGAATGGACGGCGACGAAACTTAAACATAGGTCAAGCTTAACTTGAAGGAGAATGAATGAAGTTAGTCAAAATGAGCCTGGCAGCAGCTATGCTGATGGGTGTTAGTGCGTTTGCGGTTGACAATGTTAAGATCAGCGGTGACGCTCAGGTTTTCTATAGCACATGGGATGCTGATGGTAAAGGTTACGATGCGGTTGCATCTGATCCGAGTGGTGCTCTTTTCGATAAAGACTCTTCTGCTGCAGATGCTGCGCTTCACCTGAGCGTTAGTGCTGATCTGCTGCCGATCGTTTCTGCCGGTGCTACTTATACGGCTATTTCAAGCCTCGGACTCGAAAACAACTTCGTTTCCAACGTTTGGGCAGGTTCTCACACTGCTGTAGCTGGTAACGGCAATAACTATGGTTCTGCTCTTGGCGGTGCTAAAGTTGAAAACGCTAGCTGGTTCAGCGAAGCATGGGCGGCGATCACACTTGGTCACACAACTGCAAAAGTCGGTCGTATGGCACTCGATACTCCGATGGCGTTCACGGAAACTTGGTCTATCGAGCAGAACACCTTTGAAGCGGCAGTTCTTCTTAACCAAGACCTCCCGGATACAACACTGGTCGCTGCATACGTCGGTAACGGTAACGGTACTGAGTGGTACGGTGACAGCCCGCTCTTCGGCCCTGGTGTAAATACAAGTAACGTTTATCAGCTTGGACTGGCAACAGGCGGTGTTGTAAATGCAGATGGTGGTTTTGCAACTTACGGTACAGACGGTGCATACGCATTCGCTATCGTCAACAACTCGTTCAAGCCGCTGACGGTTCAGGCGTGGTACTATGACGTTACGCGCATGGCACAGGCTTACTGGATCCAGGCTGACCTGAACATGGAAGGCATCCTGCTCGGCGGTCAGTACAACAGTACAGATACAGGCGACCTTACTACCCTGGATGCGAATACCGTTTATGCTGCAATGCTCGGTTATTCAACTGATGCGTTCACAGTCAAAGGCTCTTACTCTTCTGTAAGCGATGACAACGGTATCGTTGGTGCAGGTTTCAATACTGCAACAGATATTCGTTATGCTCAGTCTAAACTGTACACAGAAGCATGGTGGAACTACGGGTATGTTACTCGCCCGGATACAACTGCTTTCAACGTGACTGCGACAGCTGCACTTAGCGGATTCGATCTCGGTGCGTTCTATACAAGCACGTCAACCAACAACGACTTCTTCTACGGTGGCGATGTTGACATGAGCGAACTGACTCTCTCTGCAGGTACTACACTGCTGGGTGCTCTTGATGCTACACTTGTATACATCAACACAACTGCGGACGACCAAAACAATGGCGACGCTTACAACACTGTTCAGGCTTACCTGACACTGAACTTCTAATTCAGGAAGTTCTTCTTCCGCCTCCGGGCGGAACCCTTTCTTTTCTTTTTTCTTTTCCCGCTATAATTTTTCAACCCAACAAAAAGTACACGCTTTGAACCTACTCTTGCGCAAAGCAGGTTACCTGCTGCTGATGCTCCTGCTCATTACGATCATCTCTTTTTTGGCCATCCATGCTGCTCCCAACAGTTTTCTAAGCGGCGGTGAACTCAACCCGAACATGTCCGCAGAGGCTATCGATCGCCTCAAAGCCGTTTATGGACTTGATAAGCCGCTCTGGCAGCAGTATGCGGACTGGATCGTCAACATGACGCAGCTCGATTTCGGCATCTCCTTTGTCAGCGGGCAGGACGTGACCGCCGAGATCATGAAGCGTCTTCCGATCACACTGGGGATCAATATCGTCTCCTTGCTGCTCGTCTTCGCCCTGTCGCTCTGGATGGGCATCAAGGCGGCGATGCGTTTCGAGCAGAAAGCCGACCACGCCATCCGGCAGCTTTCTTTGGTCTCGTTCGCGATGCCATCGTTCTACCTGGCGCTGCTGATGATCCTGCTCTTCAGCGTCGAGCTGGAGTGGCTGCCGATCACGGGACTGCACAGCATCGGCGGACCGGAAGAGGGGGTGGCCTACTGGCTTGATACGGCGTGGCACCTGATCCTCCCCGTATTCGTCATGGTCTTCCTGGCCCTGGGATCTATGACGGTCTACGTCCGCTCTCTGACGCTGGAGATCCTCAAAAGCGACTACTACTTCTTCGCAAAGGCAAGAGACCTGCCGGAACGGACGCTCTTCCGGCGTTACATTTTGCCGAACCTGATGCCACCCGTCATTACGCTTTTGGGGCTCTCATTGCCCGGGCTCATCGGTGGTAGTGTTATTCTGGAGCAGATCTTCGGGATCGAGGGGATGGGACAGCTCTTCTACTTGAGCGCACTTAGCCGGGACTATCCCGTTATTATGGGGATTCTGATGATCACGGCGTTTCTGACGCTGCTGGGGAACATGCTGGCGGATATGCTCCTGCTGAAGCTGAACCCCTACGCGAAGCGGGGGTAAGCGTGATGGTTGCGCCGAATGAGCGTTGTGAGCTTCGGCGCGCTGAAGCGCATTAAGTCAAATTGCATTTGTCATTGAGCGTTCATTGAAAGCCATCCCGGAGGCACAAAGCCGGGAGGGATGAGCGATTCGCGAAACGACGATTTTTGTGCTACTTTTTTTAAAAAAGTGGCAAGGGTTTGTGTCTGGAGATCGGAGTTAACGGCGTCGAAGGCTTGTAGCAGTGAATGATTGACGGTCTGAGGGTTACGCTGATATTAAATTGGTAGTAAATACGCTGTAAAGGATGTTATATCGTCGGTCGACAGGCACGAAGTGCCTTATTCGCCGAACAGCGCTTCAAGGGAGGAGAGGTCCTCTTTTTTCTCTTCGGCAGGCATACCTTCTTCGGTGGTGGTCCCACCCTGCTCGACGAGCTCGATGGCGTAGCCGGTGAGCATGGAGGCCAGGCGGATGTTGATACCGCTTTTGCCGATCGCTTTGGATTTCTGGTCGCTCGGCAGGGTGACGATGGCTTTTGCTTCGCTCTCTTCATCCTCCGGGTCGCCTTCGATCGTAACGGAGCTGATGATCGCCGGGCTCATCGCACGGGCGATAAAGAGTTCAGGAACGGAGGTGTATTCGACACAGTCGATGTTTTCCCCCAGCAGTTCGTCACTGACGGCGTTGATACGAACCCCTTTGACACCGACGGTCGCGCCGACCGGGTCAACCTGTGGGTGGGTCGAGAGCAGGGCGATCTTGGCACGTTCGCCCGGGATACGTGCGCACTTTTCGACGATGACGAGCTTGTCGTTGATCTCGGGTACTTCGAGGCGGAGCAGCTCTTCGAGGAATTTCGGAGAGGTGCGCGACAGCTCGATGGAGATGCCGTTCACTTTGTCGATATTGACGCGGCGGACAACGGCATTGACGACGTCGCCGACTTTGAAGTGCTCGCCCTTGATACGGCTCTTCATCGGAAGAACGGCCTTCACCTCTTCCATTTCGATGTAGGTGTTTTGCTTGCCGTCAACGCGGGTAACGCGTCCGGAGACAATGGTGCCGATCTTCTCTTTGTACTTGTTGTACAGCTCGTTCTCGACCATGCGCTGGATATGGAACTCGATTTCGCGGAACAGTGTTGCGGCCGCGGTACGGCCGTGGGATTCGATGTCGTGCTCGATCTGGAACTCGTCGCCGACTTCGACGTCGGGGTCGACCTCGGCTTTGGCACGGGTCAGCCCGATGTAGGCGGCGGCCTCTTCGCCTTCAAGGCGTTCGTCGTCATCTTCCACAACGGTAATGGTCTGGTAGACGCGGATGCTTTTTGTCTCAGGATCGATTTCCGCATCATAGGCGAACTCCGGGTTGACCAGGCGCTTGGCCGTCTGGATAAATGCCGCTTTGACCGCCTCTTTCACGTTTTCGGAGGAGAGCCCTTTTTCGTGTGCGATCGATTCAATAATGTCCAGAATATTTTCCATAACTATCCCTGTGTGTATTCGCTAGTCGTTCCATAAAAAAATGAGGTGTGATTGTTTTTTATAGAAGGGTAGTATTATACCCAAAAAACACTAAAGTTGCCACTAAGCATACAACTTAATGCATGCTTAATCAAACGCGGGCTATAATCGCGTCAATATTAATAGCGCTGATATGAGGCGGGAGAAAGGATGAGTATGGAGCTTAAAATCGCTCGCAGTCACACCGATAAGAAACCGAAGAAAGTTGATGTCGATAAGATCGAGGGAATGGTCGAAAAAGAGGGTTCTGTGATCCTTTACTTTGACCGTGAAAACTCGCACAAGGACCTGCTGGCTCTGCAGGAACACTTCGAGAACGAAGGTAAAAGCGTTTATATGCGCGAAGTACGTTTCGGCCTTGCCGATAACGAATATATGTACGAAGTGCATATCCTCTAAGCCCTCCCGGGCACCCAAAGCATTCCCGTGAAAAAACTGTTTATCGAAACCCTCGGCTGTGCCATGAACGTCCGCGACAGCGAACATATGATTGCCGAACTCTCCCAAAAAGAGGATTATGCGCTGTGCGACACGGCCGAAGAGGCGGACCTGATCCTGATCAATACCTGTTCCGTCCGCGAAAAGCCGGTGCACAAACTCTTCTCCGAACTGGGCGCGTTCAACAAAAAGAAAAAGGCCGATGCGAAGATAGGCGTTTGCGGCTGCACAGCCTCGCACCTCGGCGAAGAGATCATTAAAAAGGCCCCTTACGTTAATTTCGTCCTGGGGGCGCGTAACGTCTCCAAGATCACCGATGTGCTGCACCGCGACAAGGCCGTCGAAACGGAAATTGATTACGACGAGTCCCAGTTCGCTTTCAGCGAGTTCCGCAGTTCGCCGTGGAAGGCTTTCATCAATATCTCCATTGGCTGTGACAAACAGTGTACCTTCTGTATCGTGCCAAAGACCCGGGGCGACGAGATCTCCATTCCCGCCGACCTGATCGTCAAAGAGGCGGAGAAAGCGGCGGCAACCGGTGCCAAAGAGATATTCCTGCTGGGGCAGAACGTCAACAACTATGGCCGCCGTTTTTCAGGTGAGCATGAGAAGATCAACTTCACCGAGCTGCTGCGCCGCGTCAGTGCCGTCGAGGGGATCGAGCGTATCCGCTTTACCTCCCCGCACCCTTTTCACATGGATGACGAGTTTATCGGGGAGTTCGCTTCGAACCCGAAGATCTGCAAGTCCATTCACGTTCCGCTGCAGAGCGGCTCGACACCCATTCTCAAGGCGATGAAGCGCGGCTATACCAAGGAGTGGTTCC
Organism: Sulfurimonas sp. HSL-3221; assembly: GCF_021044585.1. Taxonomy (GTDB): domain Bacteria; phylum Campylobacterota; class Campylobacteria; order Campylobacterales; family Sulfurimonadaceae; genus Thiomicrolovo; species Thiomicrolovo sulfuroxydans. The sequence goes on from NZ_CP087998.1 coordinate 594,237, forward strand.
TCAACCGCATTGAGAAGCTTCGCACGATGGTACCCGATGTGAGCATCAGTACCGACGTCATCGTCGCTTTCCCCGGGGAGAGCGAGGCGGATTTCGAAGAGACGATGGACGTTGTTCGCCAATCTTCCTTTGAACAGATGTTCAGTTTCAAATACTCGCCCCGTCCCCTAACCGAGGCGGCGGAGTACAGCGAAACGGTCGACCCGGAGGTTGCCTCGGAGCGCCTGATGCGCCTGCAGAGCATGCATGACGCGATGCTGGACGAAAAGTGCAAAGCGTATCTGGGCAGAACTTTCACCGTCTATTTTGAAGAGCTGCGCAGTGACGGCTATGTGGCCGGGCGCAGTGACAACAACATTCTTATCAAAGTCAAAGGCAGCGAGGAGCTGCTGGGGCAGTTCGCGGATGTCCGCATTACCCAGACCTACCGCATGGGCCAGGTAGGGGAGCTGGTCGGCGAATAAGATGGCGGCAAAAACGAAGCGACAGTCGTTCAAGAAGGCGCTGCTTCAGAAGCTGGGCCTCTGGCTCCTCCCGCCGATCGGCGCCCTGCTGATCCGTCTCATCTACCACACCTCCAAAAAACAGTTCAACCTTCCGCAGCATGTGCCGGAGGACCCCGTCATCTTCGCCTTCTGGCACGGGGACCTGCTGCTGATGCCCTACCTCTACTACCATTTCCGCAAGATCCCCAATGCCAACGTCATGATCTCGGACCATTTTGACGGTCGGATCATCGCGCAGGTAATGCGCTTTTTCCGCCTGGGCACCATCCACGGCTCTTCCAACCGCAAGGCCGCGAAGGTGCTGATCGCGGCGATGCGCACCCTCAAAGCGGGGACGGATATCGGCATCACCCCCGACGGCCCCCGCGGGCCGCGCTATGAAGTAGCGGACGGGATCGTTGCCATGGCACAGAAGACCGGGGCGAAGGTGATTGTTTTCAACTGCGTGCCGAGCCGCTGCTGGCGTCTGAAGAGCTGGGACCGCTTCGTCGTTCCGAAACCTTTCAGCCGGTTGGCGTTTTACGCTTCCGAGCCGATCGATCTGAAAGGGCTGGAATTGGACGCGGCCAAAGACGTGGTAAAATCGAAACTGATGGAACACGCACTGGAGTAGAAAAAATGACCAAAGTCGACCTCGTCCAAAACCGACTTGACTTTCTTGACTATCTGTTGGATATCCGGGGCTATTCGGATCTGACGGTCAAGAGTTACGACGAGGCGCTGCGGGAGGCGCTCCCCCGGGTCGAAGTGGTGGAAGAGTCAGGCATTTCGGTCGTCGACCTGATGCCCTACCGGTTGATGATCGCTTCGCAGAAGCCCAGGACGATCGCGAAGAAGCTCAGCGCCTGGCGCAGCTACGTCGCCTACCTGAAAAAACAGGGACTGGCGGTGGAACTCCGCGCGGACGAAAGCATCAAAGTCCCCAAAACCCTTCCCAAACCCGTCTCCCACGCACATATCATGGAAGCTCTTGCGGTTGCTGAACCGGAGGAACGGCTCGTGGTGACCCTGCTCTATACCCTCGGGCTGCGCCTTTCGGAACTTCATGGCTTAAGCCTCGATCAGATCGGCCGGGAGTGGGTGCGCATCCGTGGAAAGGGAGACAAGGTCCGTGATGTTCCGCTGCCGCCTGCCGCCTCTGAGGCGATAGCGGCCCACCGGCAAACGTGTTCTCCACGAACTTTCCTTTGCGAGTGTAACGGCAGGCGTTTAAGCGAAAATAGTTTAAGATATCTCGTTAACAGGGCCTTTGCGCGGGTCGGCCTGAAGGTGACACCGCATCAGCTCCGCCATGCCTATGCGACCGAACTGCTCAACCATGATGCTCGGATCGCGGACGTGAGCGAACTGCTGGGCCATGCGTCGATGGCAACGACGCAGATCTATACAAAACTGGGCAGTGCCCTAAAAATGAAGCATTATCGGACCGCCCATCCGCTGTGCAAGGAGACCGATGGCATTGGCTGATTTTCTCGCCCGCTTTTATGACAAGGTCTTCATCGGCCTCTATGCGCATGACGATACCCTGCAGGTCGGTGTCGTGACGCAGACGAGACGCGGGGAGGTTCAGGTGCGGCAGCGGGTATTCTTCGCCGGTCTGGACGAAGAGGCAATCGCCTTTTTGCAAGAGGCGGTCGATCGTACCCCCTATAACTATATCGCTGTGCTGACCGATCATGAACGGTGCGGTGCTTTGCCGACCTGTTCACTCTCCAAGGCGAAGGAGATGGCGCCGATCGTCGAGCGAAGCCGGACGCTCTGCATCGATGAAGAGTGGATGAATTACTGCGACGAAGAGGTGCTTTACGGTATCCAGGCGGGATATGCGGATCTGGCACCCGATGCCATTTACACCCCCTTTGCCGTGCTGCATGCCTATTTCGAATCGATAATGGCGGGCGCGCACGCGCTTTATGTGCTGATTACGCCCGGGGGGATGAGCCTTGCGGTTGTCAAAGAGAGCCATTTGCGTTTTGCGGAGCAGTATCGCTGTGACGGGAACGGTTCCGCGGCCCCGATGGTGGAGAAAATCACGACGACGCTTGATACCTACTACGGCAAACCGTGCTGCCGCGGGGAATTTGTCGAGGCCGTTTATATCCTCGACGCCACCGGGTCGGGAGAGGAACTTGCAGCAGCATTGGAAGAGACGTTGCTGGTCGAGGCGCAGAACCGCATGGTCGATGCCGCCGCGCTTTGCGCCCAAACGTGTATGAAGGAGAACGGCTATGGATTATAGTTTTATTGATCAGGCGGTCAAAAGCCCCTTTACAGCCGCTGTCCGCCGGGTGTGGATCGGCGGGGCTCTCCTGATCGGGCTCCTGCTGGCGGCATCGGCGGCCCTGCACCTGATGAACGGGGAACTGCGTACTGCGGCACAGAAAGAGCAGCACGCCCAGGGGACGATCCTGTTGCAGACGACGCAGCTGCAAGCCCAGCAGGCGCAGTTCACGAAGAAAAAAGAGGCGTGGCAGCAGATCGTGGCCATGGACAAGCTCCTCGCGGATCAGCTTTATGATCTGCTTGACCGTATTCCCGATGACGCGGTGCTGTCGCGTTTCGCGTATGATGAGAAGCGGATCCTTTTCGAAGGAACATGCCGCCGTTTCGATGCGCTGAAGGCGGACCTCGAGCGGGGCTTGTCGGGGCGCTATGTTTTGGCCTCCGCCTCGGAGAAATCCGGCAGGTTTACTCTCCGGTTTAACGTGACGGGAGGGTTGCAGTGATACTGAGACGCCAGAGTACGAGCTTTGAATTGACCCTTTCGCTTTTCGCGGTCATTTTCCTGATCCTCGGCGTGACGATAGGTGTGCTGATCCCGGAGGCGAAAGCTTACCTGCAACTCCAGGATGACGTCCAGCGTGCGGTGGAGCACAGCGACAGGCTTCAGATGGAATATGACCGTCTTTATGAAGCAAAAGAGCAACTGGCTGCGGAAGATACCCGGCTTTCGGAGCGTTTCGAGAACAGTATTGATGCCGCACAGCTTCAGGGGTGGGTTGCAACGGTACTGGGCGATGCCCCAGTGAGCGTCACGGCAACGGACGGAGGCTTTGAGATCGCGGCGCGGGTGAAAACTCCGATGGCATTTTATACGCTGATCGGCAGCCTTGATACGGCTCCGTGGGTTTTAAAGGTCGGGCCTTCTGTTTCCATGCAGGCCGATCACGGGGCGGTACAGGTTACGTTCGCGCTTCGCCCTTTGCCGCAGCCAGCTCTCTCTTTACGGCGTTAAAGTATTCCTCGTTCGTACAGAGGTAGGGGCGGACGTTTGCGCCGATCCCCAGCACTCGGCACTCCTCACGGAAATCTTTCGGCATCGTTCGCGCTGTCAGCGGCGTCACCAATGTACATTGCGGTGTGATGCTCAGTGCGTAACGGCGTCCGATGACCAGATCGTTTTCGGTCATCATCCGCTCTTTTTCCCCCTGGCGGAGCAGGTACCCTCTCTGTTTCAGCCAACGGTCGACGGCGCGCATCAGTGCCGCACGTTCCTGCTGCCCGGTATACATCAGTATTTCCGCCTCGATGGCGGGAAGGGGCAGCGGCGGTAGGGCCGCTGCATCGCGGCTGAGAAATGCCAGCGAGTTTTGAATTCCGCTGCGGTATTGCTCCAGCAGCGGTCCCGCATGCTGTTCCCGGAAGCGGTTGCGTTTGTAGCGCGGGTTACCGTTGGAACTGTCTTCAAAGTAGCGGTAGCCTTGCCTGTCAAGCCAGGATTGCAGATCGTTTTTAGTGGTACTCAGCAAAGGGCGGACCAGCCGGTACCCCTCACGCTGCGTAACCGGGGCCATCCCCAGCAGCTCGGGCAGTCCGGCCCCCTTGCACAGCTGCATCAGCAGCCACTCCAGCCGGTCATCGAGTTGGTGTGCCGTCAGTAGGACAGTATAGCCGTGCTCTGTGATCAGTGTGTCAAAGAAGGCGTAGCGGATACGGCGGGCTTCCGCCTCGAAGTTTTCCCGGATCGTTTCGGCGTCATGGACGTAGCATGCCTTACCGTACTCTTCCGCGAGGGCAAGGGCATGGGCGGCTTCCGTATCGCTCTGTGCACGCGAATGGTAGTTGACATGGGCGATATCGAAAGGGATCTTTTCGTTCAGCAGCAGGTAGAATAGGGCCGTGGAATCGATGCCGGCGGAGAAGGCCAGCAGATTCTTCCCTGCTTTTAAATGTTCGAGGGTCTGTGCCTCAAGCATGGCCCGTAACGGTTGCCGTCAGTGTCTCCCCGACAAGCTCAGTGATCTTGGCGCGGTAAGGTACGCCGAAAGAGAGTGCTTCGTCGAGGGCGTTGTCGTTGACGTAGATCTCGCCGTCGATCTCGGGGGCCCAGCGCAGGTCGCGGGCGCTGAGGAGGTACTCGTGTTCGTCGCTCTCGCCGTCGATAACGAGAACGATCTCGCGGCCGACCATCTTCTGGAGGGAGACAAGCTTGGCCTCTTCGGCGATGGCGCCCAGGATCTCGGCGCGTTCCGCAATCGTCTCCGCATCGACCTTGTCCGTACGCTCATAGGCACTTGTGCCCTCCTCATCGGAGTAGGCGAAAACATTGATCCGGTCAAACCCGAAATCGCGGGCATAATCACACATTGCCCGGAAGCTTTCATCCGTTTCGCCGGGGTGGCCGACGATGAAGCTGGTCCGTACGAAACTCTCCGGCAGCTTGCGCATGTAATCGAGCAGCATCTGCGTCTGTTCCCGACCGGCACCGCGTTTCATAATTTTGAGCATAGCGTCGTCGATATGCTGGATCGGCATGTCGAAGTAGTTGTGGAAGGTCGTTGACTTCGCGATTGTCTCCAGCAGTTTCATCGATGTCGTCGTTGGATAGAGGTAGAGAATGCGTGCACTCTTAACCCCTTCGATCAGTTCAATGCGCTTGATGAGCTGAATAAGCCCGTCTTTGAACCCTTGGTCGCGCAGGAAGGAGCTTGAGTCCTGGGAGATGAAACTGAAGTCGTAGTACCCCTTTTTGACGAGCCCTTCGACTTCGGCGGCGATGCTCTCCAGGGTACGGGAGTGGAGCTTGCCTTTAAAGGAGGGGATGGCGCAGAAGGAGCAGCTCTGGTTGCACCCCTCGGAGAGTTTGATGTAGGCATGGTAGGTCGAGCCGGTGACGACACGCTCGGCGCCGTCGATGAGGTAGACCTCCTCGCTGAAGCGGCTCTGTTTCGCGGCCAGGAGTTCGTCGATCTTGTCGTAGTCGCCGACGCCGGTGAAGATGTCCACTTCGCTGAGCTCCTTGCTCAGCTCCTCTTTGTAGCGTTCGCTGAGGCAGCCGGCCATGACAAGGACCGAGTGCTCCTTGCGGGAGGCATCGAGGCTCAGGACCGTATTGAGGGACTCCTCCTTTGCCGCGTCGATGAAGCCGCAGGTATTGACGATGATGACGTCGGCGTCTTCGCTTTCGGGCGTCAGTTCATACGATTGGAGCCGTCCCATCATGACTTCGGTGTCGACGAGGTTCTTCGTACACCCCAACGAGACGATATGCAGTTTTTTTGTACTCATGCTTTGCCTGTGAGAGGGCACAGCGGTTTTCCCCATGCCCTTTATTATAATTACGCAATTATACCGAAAGGGGACGCGTGGAGTTTGATGTAGCCATTCTCGGCAGCGGCGCGGCGGGTCTGATGGCCGCGGCACGCCTGAGCGAACGGGGCGGTCTCTCTGTTTGTGTCGTTGAGGGCAATGCGAAACCCGGGGCGAAAATCCGCATCAGCGGGGGCGGGAAGTGCAACCTTACCAATGTTTCGGTCTCCGAAAACAACTATCTCGGAGATGAGACACTGGTAAGGAGTGTTCTCAAACGTTTTGACGAGCATGCATTGCTGAAATGGGTGCGGATGCGGGGCTGTGAGCCTGTTGTCCGCAAAGCACGTTACTATTTCTGCCCCCGCAGTGCCCAGGAACTCATCGATATCCTGATCAAATCCGCCGAAGGGGTCCGCTTCTTCCTCGGACACAGAATCGAGACGGTCCGGCAGAAGGAAAATGGCTTTATCGTTACGACGGATAAAACGACACTCAAGGCACGCAACGTGATCGTCGCCACGGGAGGGGTCAGTTACGCTTCCGTGGGCGCGACGGACATTGGCCTGAAGATCGCTGAAAGTTTCGGGATCGAGACGGTGCCTTTCCGTCCGGCCTTGGCGGGGATGACACTGCAAAAAGAGCAGTTCTGGATGAAGGCGTTGACTGGAATCAGTTTTCCGGTGACGATACATGTCAGCGAAAAACGTCTCAGGGAGGATATGCTTTTTGCCCACCGTGGCATCAGCGGTCCGGCCGTCCTGTCCGCGTCGCTCTACTGGGAGAAGGGGACGATCACGATCGATTTCCTAGACGGCCTTTCTGTCGAAGAGGTGTTGAAACGGGGTGGGAACAAAAAAATTGCCACTGCTATTCCGCTGCCGAAACGTTTTGTAACAGCGTTTCTCGATATGCTCGGGGTGGCGGATAAGCCCTGCAGTACAGTGACAGCAGAAGAAAAAGTAATGCTCAAAACATTGAGCACCTATACGTTCGCCCCGGCCGGGACCTTCGGGTTTACGAAAGCGGAGGTGAGCAAGGGCGGTGTCGCCTGCAGTGCGCTGAAACCTTATTCATGTGAGAGCAGAGGCGTACGGGGGCTCTATTTTGTCGGGGAGGTCGTCGACGTTACTGGCGAACTCGGCGGCTACAACTTTCAGTGGGCCTTTGCAAGTGGACGGTGTGCGGCGGATCACATCTGGGCGGTTTAAAGTTGCGTTAAAATCGCAGTGGGTATAATCAGGGAAACACAGCAGGTGTTATACTGTAGTAAAAGGTGTACTATGCTTAAAAAAATCATGCTGCCGGCGTTATTGGTTCTGGGAATGAATGCCTATGCCGAGGACGCAAAAGGTCTTCTCGGTGTGGAAGTCGGTTATATTAATACGAAGTACAACACGCCGGGGACCGCGGGTACGGAAACAAGTCAAGTGGGTATGATGTCGGGCGGTCTGAAACTGGGGGCGGAGAGCCGCCACTACCGCGTATTTATCGACAGCAGTTTCTGGTATGCGGATGACCAGTACAAGAAAGCCGGCAAGGTCGGCGGGGCACTGCAGTATCTTCTGCCGATCGGGGATGTGTTCAATATTTTCATGGGCCTCAACGGTGGTGTGATTAACTCTGCTGGCGATACGGACGTTGATCCCTACTATGGTGCGGACCTCGGTTTCAACCTCAACCTGAGCGAAAGTTTCGGGATCGAAGTGGGCGGACGCTTTTGCGACGTGGCGAATTCGAACAAAGACAGTGTTGTGACAGACTTCATTCAGGGATATGTCTCTGCAATCTTCAAATTCGACAGCGATTATTAATGCGCTGTCAGTGCAGCGGTAGCTCCGCTGCACTGCATCTACAAAGCATTTTTTCATAATGCGACGGTTTCTTCCCTATCTCAGGGAGGCGGTAATAGGCTATAGAGACCGTACTTCCCATCACGATTCAGGAACATAGAATGATTCGAAAAATTGCCCTGGGGCTTTTGCTCGCTGTCGGTCCGTACATCATGGCCGAAGAGAACAGCTTCTCCTCCATTTTCGGTGTAGAAGCTGGTTATGTCGAGACGAACTATAATGCTCCCGGTTCGGCGGGTACGGTGTCCGAAAACGTTTCAACAGGGTATGTCGGTTGGAAATTGGGCGGCGAGGAGGGTGACGTCCGATTTCTGCTCGACGGAGCTATCTGGCACACTGACGATTACAACTACGCCGGCCGCATCGGGGGATCATTGCAGTACGTCTACCGTCCGTCCAAAACGTTCGACCTCTTTTTCGGTGCGGATTTCGGGGGCGCGAATTCCGTCGGGAGGACGAACGTCAATCTCTATTACGGCGCGGAAGGCGGGCTTGACGTGGCTCTTTCTGGAGGGTGGTGGCTGCAGGCAGGCGGGCGGTACGGCGATGTCGACGAAGGCAGCGATGATCAATGTCTCCGTGACTTTTCTCAACTCTTTCTAGCCGTCATCTATAAGTTCGGGGAGAGTTGATAGATGCTCCGTTGCGATGATATGCCACAGGGATTCTTCCGATGATCGAAACGCCGTATGTAAGTGTCGACGGCATCGTCGAGCTCTTTGACAGTGAGGGGCATTTTTCCGGCATCGTGCTGATATCGCGGAAAAACCCACCTTATGGTTGGGCACTTCCCGGCGGATTCGTCGATATCGGTGAAACGGTCGAACAGGCCGTGCGCCGCGAGATGAACGAAGAGATAAGCCTGGATGTACAGGTGGATCGGCTGCTGGGTGTCTACTCGGACCCTACCCGCGATCCGCGTTTTCATACGGTATCGGCCGTTTTCGTCTGCAGGGCAACGGGAGTGCCGCGGGCGGCTGACGATGCGAAAGAAGTTCGAGTCGTCTCACGCGATGAAGCGCAGGCCTTGCCACTGGTCTTTGATCATCAGCGGATTGTGGAAGACTACCTTTCAGGAAAGCAGTGCGTGACCTACTGAGCTGTCGCCATCGATGCCTCAGAAAGGAGTGGCTATAATTGCGTAATTTTTTTCAAGGCGATTGCGATGTTGACATTTAGTGACCTGCTGCTCAAACTGCAGCAATTTTGGAAGGAACAAGGCTGTAATATCGTCCAGCCCTACGATATCCCGGCCGGCGCGGGGACCTTTCACCCCGCAACCTTCCTCCGTTCGCTTGATTCGACGCCGTGGTCGGTAGCCTATGTCGCCCCCAGCCGCCGTCCGACGGACGGGCGCTACGGCGAGAACCCCAACCGCCTGGGAAGCTACTACCAGTTTCAGGTCCTGATCAAGCCGAGCCCGGACAATATCCAGGAACTCTACCTCAAAAGCCTGGAGTACCTCGGACTGAATCTCAAAGAGCACGATATCCGCTTCGTCGAGGATAACTGGGAATCACCGACACTCGGGGCCTGGGGCCTTGGATGGGAAGTGTGGCTCAACGGGATGGAGGTGACGCAGTTCACCTACTTCCAGCAGGTCGGAGGTGTCGCCTGCGACCCGGTTGCCGTCGAGATCACCTACGGCACGGAGCGTTTGGCCATGTATCTTCAGGGCGTTGATACGGTCTTTGACATTGTCTGGAACGACAAGGTGAACGGCGGAGCCGGAGAAGGTGCCCTGGGGCAAAACGCATTCGGCAAGACGCTCTACCGCGATATCCACAAAGAGGGGGAGATCGAGTTCTCCAAATACAACTTTGAAGTGGCGGACACGGCGATGCTCTTTGCCGACTTCGATGCGAAGGCTGCGGAGTGCAAGCGTGCCCTCGATGCGGAACTTCCCCTCCCGGCCTATGACCTTTGTATGGCGGCCAGCCACACCTTCAACACCCTTGACGCGCGTAAGGCGATCTCCCAGACCGAACGTGCCAACTACATCCTCAAGATCCGTGAACTGGCCAAGGGGTGCGCGGAGCTCTACAAAGCCCAGGAAGCGGAGCGGCTCGCACGCGTAAAGGCGTAATCTTTTTCCTATGAAACTCATCGGCCAGATCGAGAAGATCTTCTACGAGGACGAGGGCTTCTTTGTCGGCGTACTCGGGACGGGCGAGAAGATCAGCGGCCACTACTTTGAAAGCAGCGTCGGCAGCATCGAAAATGCGGCCGTCACCCTTGAGGGTGAGTATGTTGAGCACCCCAAATACGGCCGCACCTTTAAATTCCATACCCTCAACGTCAATCAGCATGAGCTTTTTTTCTTTCTCAACCGTGTCGTAAAGGGATTCCCGAAGAAGGTGACGGCGGAGCTGATCGAGCGCTTCGGTGAAGAGGGAGTGATCGAAATTCTCGACAACGACATCGAAAAACTGACGGAATTCGCGGGCATCAAACAGAAGCGTCTTGAACGGATACAGGGGCGCTGGAAGCAGTTCCGTTCCATGCGCGAATTGGGGAGCCTTCTGGCCCCCTATAATGTAACCCCCGCCATGTTGACGACAATCGCCGGCGCGATGAAAGAGGTCAACGATCCTGTTGCGGCGATCCGAAGGAATCCCTATATCCTGACCAATGTAGAGGGGATCGGGTTTAGGCGTGCCGATGAGCTGGCGCTGAAAATGGGGGTCTCCGAAGCGGATGAACGGCGTCTCGCCTGCGCCATGGAGTATGCGATCGCACAGCGCTGCGAACGCGAAGGCAACAGCTGCCTGGGTAAAGCGGAGTTGTTTGCAGAACTGGATGTCCTGCTGCAGGAGGGGGCGGTCCCGCAGCGTTATGAGGCCGTGCTGGGAGAACATATCGCGGACGAGTCGATACGTCCGCTGAGCGGAGAACTGCTTGCCCCGGTACGGCTGTACGAGGCCGAACGCTTCATTCACGAGGAGTTTCGTCGCCGTTTGAAACGGCACGACGAACCGTTGACAGGCGATCTCGAGGCCTTTTTGGCGGAGGCGTCCTTTACGCCGGGGTCGGAGCAGCGCGAAGCGCTCGAGACGCTTAACGGAGGAACGCGGCTGCTCTGTCTGGTGGGATACGCCGGGACGGGGAAGAGCACGACGGCAAAGCTGCTGCTGGACCTACTGGCAGAGCGGCATGGACATGAACAGATGATCACCTGTGCGCTCAGCGGCATTGCTTCGCAGCGTATCGGGGAGGTGAGCGGGTACGAGAGTGCGACGATCCAGAGCCTTTTGGTGCGCTTCGAAGGCCGCGACGCCATGCCCTACAAGGTCGTTCTCATTGATGAAGCTTCTATGATCAACGCGCCGCTCTTCGCCCGGCTGCTCAGCAAGTGCCACCGGGACGCGACGATCATCATTGTCGGTGACGACGCCCAGCTCCCTCCGATCGGTGCTGGGGACGTGCTGGGTGACATCATCCGTTTCAATCTGATGCCGGTGGTGACGCTGACGAAGATCTACCGCCAAAGCGAGACACAGGCGATCCCGGCCATCGCCGATGCCGTGCGGCACAGCGAGATCCCCGCACTTTTCGGTGATTACGACGACTTCCGGTTCTTGCCGATCGCTTCGCGGGAGTTCCCTGACCGCGAGGCGCATGCCGGGGCGGTGTTGGCCGCATTGGCGGAAGCAGCGGTGCAGGCGATCCCGGCATGCCGCGAACACCTGAAACAAAAAGAGCTCTATGCCTACCTTACGGCCTTCCAGGTGATCAGCCCGATGAAGGGCGGGACCCTCGGCACGGAAAATCTCAACCGGGTGCTGCAGGAATACTTCAACCCCTCTCCCCGCCAGACGGTCCAGCGGGGCGACAGACGGTTTGCACTGATGGACAAGGTCGTTCACACGAAAAACGACAACATGCCCGCCTGGAGCCAGGAGGGGTACAAAGCGGAAGCCCCTTCGGAGAAGCATCGCATTTTCAACGGGATGCTGGGGCTGCTGTTCCGGATCGACGAGGAGGCGGAGCAGGTCTACGTCGTCTATCCCCTTGAAGAGATGGTCGTCTGCTACGACTACACGCAGCTCACTTCCCATCTGATGCTTGCCTACGCCCTGACCGTGCACAAAGTCCAGGGGATGGAGTACGGCACCGTTGCGATGCCGTTGACCTTCAGCCACTACGCGATGCTGGACCGGAAACTGCTCTATACGGCGATCACCCGTGCGAAAGAGCACTGCTTGATCGTCGGTGAGACGGATGGGTTTACTCGCGCTCTGCTTCGGGGGGAAACCGTATCGCGCCGTACGGTGCTGCAGTATCTGGCAGACGTACATTAGAAGATTCGGGGTTCAGCCAATGCAATAGGCTGACCGAAACGGCAGAATGTGCGGGTGGGGACTATTCGCCGATGCCTTTGAAATAGTGCCGGGCGTCGGGCAGACTTTTGCGGGGGATCTGCACGAGAACGGGGCTCTTCGCCGGATCGAGCCAGCGGATGATCTTTGCGAGCGAAGTCGCCGGCATCGACGTGCATCCGGCGGTTCCGGCACCGGCGCCTCTTTCGATATGCAAAAAAATGCAGGAGCCGCGCCCGGCCTCGCCTCCCCTATTGTGCTCGACGACAACCCCCTGCCGGTAAAGCCCGTCTTCCCGTCGCATCCACTCGAAACTTCCGAAGGCGTGTTCCGGCCGAACGCGGACAATACTGTTATAGGCTTCTGCACGGCTGTCGTCGACGCAAATGAGGTCCGGCGTGGCCTGGAGGTAGGGCATAGCTGTTGCGGTTTTGTCCGCATAGCCGAAGACCGGACCCAGGGCAAAGATGCCGGCGGGTGACCGACCGTCCCCTTCATGTTTGACCGGGTCGGAGGGGGCATGGGGCAGCGCTATGGACCCGATGCCCCAGCCGAGTCCGTTTCGACCGAGGTTGACGGTGATGCTTTCGCCGACCGGTTCCCATCCGCCGGAAACAGCGGCGTAACGCTGCAGGAGCGCAGTGGAACGGTTCATGTCTTCCGACACGACGAGCAGAAGCTGGTCGTGCGCGTAGACTGTCACACTTATCACATAAGAAAACAGATAAATCATATTTGCAAAACGTAACATCTCGTGGTACACTTACCTCATAACGATAAAATGGTGATTACATCATAACATAGACGGCAGGGACGCAGATGAATTTGAGTGTCAGAAAAGCGACGGAAAATGACGCTGATATCGTGGCAGACGCTATGCTTACAAGCTCGAGAGCCGGGAAGAAGATCGGTATTTTCGACCTGATTTTCGAGACGTCGGACAATGGGGTTTTGAAAGAGCGTCTGCGTGCGTTGGCGCTGTCCGCGACCAAAAGCTACTGCCATTACAGCAATTTTCTTCTTGCGGTGTCGGGCGGTGCCGTTGCCGGAACGATCTGCGGATATGAACCCCGGGTAGCGACCCATGACGTCTTTACAAAAGCATTGGCCGAATTGGGCGTCGATGAAGGCTACCAGGAACGGATTGCTACTTTTCTGCTGGTCAAACCGGAGATCGACCGTCAGACCTGGGTCGTGGATTTTATGACGGTGAATGAGGGGTACAACCCCCTTACCGTTTTTGCGGAGTTGATCAAAAAGAGCCTGCTCTCCGCGCGATTGAAAGGGTATCGGAAGGCACAGACGATGGTGGAAATAGGCTCTTCGGACGCGCAGATCCTTTATGAAAAGCTCGGCTTCGAAGTGATGGACGAGAAGCGAAGCGAGCTTTACGACGATCAGTTCGGGCGGGCCGGCATCAAACGACTGCAGATGGCCCTGTGACCTACACGCCTGACGTTTTTTCACTGCTGCCGCCTGTTGCGGCAATCGTGCTGGCTCTGCTGACAAGGCAGGTGCTGCTCTCCCTGGCGGTCGGCACCCTGGCAGGTATTCTGGTCTATACCCATTTCGACCCGGCAGCAGCCGTCACAGAGATAGTAGCGCTTTTTGCCGGGCTCTTTACGACGCCGTGGATCTTAAAGACCCTCGCATTCGCCGTTTTGGTGGGATCGGTCATGGAGCTTGTACGGCGATCGGGCGGGATTGACGGCTTCGTTCATCTGCTGCAGGAGCGTTACAAGATGCTCCGTTCCCGGCGCGGCGCCTTGCTGTTGGTGTTCGCGACGGGGATCGTCATTTTTATTGAATCTTCCATAACTTCGTTGATTGCCGGTGCCATTGGCAGACCGCTGGCCGGGCGTTTCGGCTTTAGCCGCGAAAAACTGGCCTATGTCTGCGATTCTACGGCGGCCCCGGTCTGTTCCCTGCTCGTCATTAACGGCTGGGGGGCGCTGCTGTTGGGACTGATTACTACGCAGATTGCCGCCGGGTACCTTCACGGCGAGGCGGTTAATATTCTCGTGCATTCGGTGGTATTCAACTTCTACGCCATGATCGCGCTCGCAGTGACCTTCTCCGTTATCTGGTTTGACTGGGATATCGGGCCCATGCGGCACACTAGTGCACCGCATGGAGCCTATGAGCAGGAAGTGAGTCACGGGGATGCCTCTTTGATGATCATACCGCTGCTGCTGATGGTCGCGGGGGTGTTTCTCTTTTTATGGATCTCGGGGGGTGGGGATCTGCTCAAAGGGAGCGGAAGCAGTGCCGTTTTTTATACGATGCTGCTGACGTTGGGCGGGATCGCGCTGCAGTACCGTCTGAAGGGTGTCATGTCGTGGAAAACGTACTGGGACGCCGCTCTGGACGGTGCACGCGCACTGATACCGATCGCGACCATTCTACTCTTTGCTTTTGCCATCGGGAAAGTGATCGATCTCGTCGGGACCGGGAGCTATCTGGCGGGCTTTCTGCAGGCGGGGATGGCCCATGTATGGCTGCCGGCAGCCGTCTTTGTATTGGCGTCGATTATGGCGTTTGCGACGGGGACGAGCTGGGGAACGTTCAGTGTGATGCTGCCCATTGCCGTGGCAATGGGGGCCGCGGGGGAGAGCTATATGCCCCTACTGATCGGTGCCGTGATCTCCGGCGGAGTGTTCGGCGACCACTGTTCCCCCATTTCCGATACAACGATCATCTCATCCCTCGCGGCAGGGTGTGATCATATCGACCATGTACGGACCCAGTTGCCTTATGCACTGCTGGCCGGAGGTGCAGCGCTTGTTATGTTCCTGGCGGCTGGATACGGTATCGAAGGGTTTTAGGAGGAGAGGAGCTCGAAGCCTTCCGCTTTTTTGGCGGAGATAATGTTGAGCGAACCGAGCAATGCCTCTTTTTTGCTGCTGAAGTAATGCTTTTTGGATGATTTTGAACAGTGAAGCCCGCAGTGGTGGATAACAAGGTAATCGTTGAACAGCGTCGGGTAGAGGACGATCTTGTAGTAGGAGAGGGACCGGTTGTTTTTGCGTACCAGGGTCATTTTCCGCATTCCTGTTCGGTTTTGTTCATTGTAGCGGATTTGTTTTCAAAATGCAAAAAAACGGGGAAGAACACAGCCGGAAACAATGGAGAAAATAGGATCTATTCGTTGTCGGGAAAAGCAGCTACTTTACGGTATGCACCGCTGTCGATATAGTGCAGCAGGGCTTTTGGGTAGACGGGCGGGATGGAAACGGTGAGCTCGCCTTTGGGCCCCAGGAAGAGCAGGGTCGTCTCCGTTTGGGCCGCAGATTCAAGCCAGGAGCGCGGTACGCTGATGTAAAAGTTGTCGTAATAGAGCCCGTCACGGATTTGGGAGGTATAAGGGAAGACATCATGCTGTTTCCCGGCGGTATCGATGGCTTTTTTGAACCCGCCCCAGGCCTTTGCCCTGAGACTGAAGAGAAGCAGATAGCGCGTGGGGATGATATCGGTCACTTCGCCCGAGTCGTCCAGGGTGAGTTGGACGGTAAACGTCGTGCTGATGGCCGCACGCTCTCCCACAAAGCGGGGGGAGGAGAGTCGGCTTGGCGGAACGATGCTGACAAGGTTGCTTTCCGGATAGGAGACCTGCATGTGCTCCAGAAGGTACGCTTCCGTCATGGGATCGGGCACGGACTCCGGCACCGGTTTTTTGGCACAGCCCGTAACAAGCAGGATAATAAGAAGCGGGAGTAACCGGATGAGTGTTCGTTGCATTGTCGACAATTTTACCATATCCTGATACAATCAACCGTATGAAGAATGCGACGATACTGCTGCTCGAAGACGATACGGCCCTGCATGAAACCCTGAGTGAATACCTTGAAGAGGAGGGGTTTGACGTGGTTGGCTGTTTCGACGGCGAGAGCGCGGAAGATCAGCTTTATGAGCGCACCTTCGATCTTTTGATCCTGGATGTCAACGTCCCGGGGAAGAACGGTTTCGAGGTACTGAGGGAGGCCCGGGAGCGCGGCGTTGAGACCCCGGCGCTTTTCCTGACGACGCGCGACAGTGCCGCCGATGCGGAACGGGGGTTCGAGAGCGGGGCGGACGATTATGTGCGCAAACCCTTTTCACTCAAAGAGCTTCTGCTGCGGGTGCAGAGCATGCTCCGCCGCCGCTTCTCCCACCCCGTCAGCGAGAAGATGGATCTGGGAAAAGGGTTGGCCTTTGACCTGCAAAACGCACTGCTCTACGACAACGGGGAACCGGTCAAACTGGCCGAAAAACCTCGAAGACTCCTGGAACTGCTGCTGCAGCGCCGCGGCGATGTCGTGACCCACGAAGTGATCAACGCGCACCTTTGGGGCTTTGATGAGAGCCCCAGCGAGGAGGCGCTTCGCACCTACATCAAAACCCTCAGGAGTGCTGTTGGCAAAGACCGTATCATCAGTCACAAACGTACGGGCTATCAGTTTCGCTGAGAACCGGACGTTCCGCGCTTTCGTTCTGCTCTATACCCTGATGGGACTTGCCATCCTGGCACTGCTGGGGTTGCTTTACTTTCAGACCTCAAAAGCGGAAATGCTCTCATCACACCGATTGGCGATGCAGCTCGAAGGGGAGAGCTACCTGCCGAACCTGATCAAATGGATGCAAGGGGAACAGTCGGATTTTCCGGAAGACCCCGCCTACGATACAGCCTTTTATCTCGGGGGCAAACGGGTCGGAGGCGATCTGCCGATGCCGCCGCCGGATTTCGCACCCGGTATTCACGAAAGCAGCGGCATGATCTACCTGATCATACCGATGGGCTCCTACGGACTCAAAGACGGCAAAACGGTGATGATGACAGAGGACGACGGGCTGTGGCGTCAGCTCTATTGGCGCAGTGCGGCCATGTACGGTGCGATTTTGTTTGTGCTGCTGCTGTTGACCGGGGTGGGACTGTCACGCCTTTTCCTCCGTCCGATGAAGGAGGCGGTAGCGCTGCTCGACAGTTTTATCAAAGACACGACCCATGAGCTCAATACGCCGGTGACGGCAATTTTGACGAACGTCGAGCGTCTTGAGACGGCGGCACTGGATGAAAAACAGCGTAAAAAGGTTGCCCGCATTGAAACGGCCGCGCGGACGATCGGGTCGATTTACGATGATCTGACCTTTCTGCTGCTGCGCCGGGATGTCCGTATTGAAGACGTTCCGATTGACATGGAGTCTTTTGTGCATGAACGCCTGGAGTATTTCCAGACCCGTTTTGATGCGAAGGGGCTGAAGCTTGATATGAGCGTGGATGCGCCGATGGGTGTTGTCATGGACCGGACTCTGGCGGCGCGTTTGATTGACAATCTTCTGTCCAATGCCGTCAAATACAGTGACAGGGAGACGAAAGTATCGGTAGAGATCGGGAAGAATGTTCTGCGGATCGCCAATACCGGGGTGCCGATCCCCGAAGCGAAACTCTCTCACATTTTTGAGCGTTTCGCCCGGGCCGATGAGAGCCGGGGCGGTTTTGGTATCGGCCTGCACCTCGTAGCACAGATCGCAGCGCGCTACCGTATCCGCATCGCGGTGGAAACGGAGGGGAAAGCGACGCAGTTCGTGCTTACTTGGCCCCGATGAATTCGGCGATCGTTTTGATCTGTGTCTCGTCCAGGGAAGCGGCCTGCCCCTTCATCAGCGCTTTCATCGATCCGCCGTAAGTTCCGTCTTTGTAGCCGCTGAGGGCGGTTTCGATCTCGGCGGGTGTCATCGTGTTGATGACTTTGCTTTTACCCAGGGCATGCTTTTCGCCGTTGGCACCGTGACAGGCGGCACATTTATTAAAGAGGGCCTGTCCGTCCGCCGCGCTGAGCGCGACACCGAGGATGGTGATGAGTAACAGTGACTTTTTCATTGTGTATCTCCTAATGTTTTGATATAGGCAGTATAGGAAACCATTGTGGAGGGATTGTGAAGCTTCCGGAGGGAGCAAGAATATGCCGACAGACGACAAATTGTCTATAGGTTCAACGCCTTTATAATAAGGGAGAATAGGGCTGTTGGAAACGGTATGGATAAGCTTAACTTTGCTCTTTCAGGATGGTTATGCCTTCAACGACGTATAATTCCACACTTCGTTTTTGTATGCGGCCCGCACACAGTGTCTTAAGCGAAAGCAAACGGCAGGCTCAATACCATATAAGAACAGCAAAAGAGAGAAGGCAGACAAGATGATAAATGCGGAAGCACTGGAAGCATTAGGCATTAAGAATACTCAAGAGATTTTTTATAACCTTTCCATGGATGATCTGATCGACCATGAGCTGAAGAACGGCGAGTGCCATATGACCAGCAGCGGTGCGACCACGGTCGATACCGGTATCTTCACCGGCCGCAGCCCCAAGGACAAGTTCTTTGTCTTTGAAGAGCCTTCCAACAAGTACATCGCCTGGGGCGACGTCAATCAGCCGGTTTCCAAAGCGGTGTTTGATGAGGTCTATGCCGTCGCCATCAATGAGCTCTCCGGCAAAAAGCTCTATGTTAACGATCTCTTCAGCGGTGCCAGCGCCTCCAGCCGCCGCAACATCCGTTTCGTCTCCGAAATTGCATGGCAGTCCCACTTCGTCCGCAACATGTTCATCGTTCCGCAGGCGGAGGAGCTTGAAGGCTTTACACCGGACTTCACACTGCTCAATGCCTGTAAAGCCGTCAACGAAAAGTGGGAAGAACATGGGCTCAATTCCGAGGTATTCGTCCTGTTCAACGTTGAAGAAAACATTGCCATCGTCGGCGGTACCTTCTACGGCGGGGAGATGAAAAAAGGGATCTTCTCCATGATGAACTACTGGCTGCCGCTTGAAGGCAAGATGGCCATGCACTGTTCCGCCAACGTCGGGAAGGATGGCGATACGGCACTCTTCTTCGGCCTCTCCGGTACGGGCAAGACGACGCTTTCCACCGACCCGAACCGCGCGCTGATCGGTGACGATGAGCATGGCTGGGATGATGAAGGTGTCTTCAACTTCGAGGGCGGCTGTTATGCCAAAGTTATCGATATCGATCCGAAGAACGAACCGGAGATCTACGCGGCGATCCGCCGCGGTGCCCTGCTGGAAAACGTCGTCTTTGACGAAGAGGGTGTAGTCGACTACGGCGACGGCAGCAAAACGGAAAATACCCGCGTTTCCTACCCGATCGAGCACATCGAGAACCGCCAGCAGAACCTGATGGCAGGGCATCCTAAAAACATCATCTTCCTGACGGCGGATGCCTTCGGAGTTCTGCCCCCGGTCTCCAAGCTCACCAAAGAGCAGGCGATGTACTACTTCCTCAGTGGTTACACGGCAAAGGTCGCAGGTACAGAACGCGGCATTACCGAGCCGGTCGCGACCTTCTCGGCCTGTTTCGGCGAAGCATTCCTGCCGCTGCACCCGACGGTCTATGCGAAGCTCCTCGGCGAGAAGATCGACAAGCACGGGGTCAATGTCTACCTGGTCAATACCGGCTGGACGGGTGGCCCGTACGGCATCGGAAGCCGCATGAGCATCAAGGATACCCGCGCCTGCATCAACGCGATTCTTGACGGTTCCATTAATGACTGCGAGTTCGATACGACACGCACCTTCCGTCTCCAGGTACCGAAAGCCCTCGGCGATATCGATCCGAAGGTCCTGAACCCGCGCAACGCCTGGGAAAACAAAGCGGAATTCGATGCCGCTCGCGATCGCCTGGCAGCGATGTTCATCGACAACTTCCACAAGTATGAAGAGGGAAGCGGTCATGAATTCGACTACCACGAAGCGGGACCGAAGATCGAGTCCTGACATGTGGGCGGGGTCTCCCCGTTGACCTTTCCTTCTCCTCTTTAGAGTATAATCCCCCAAATTTCTTTTTCGGATACTATATGGAAGATATGTTCTCCAACCTGACGACGTACGGTTATATTGCCCTTTTTCTCTACTCGCTCGGCGGCGGCTTTGTAGGCCTGATGGCGGCGGGGGTCCTCTCTTACATGGGCAAGATGGATCTTGCAACGGCCATGGCGGTGGCGATGATTTCGAACTTTCTGGGCGATTCCCTGCTGTTTTACATGGCGCGCTACCACAAGAAAGAGGTGTTGAACTATTTTCACAAACACCGCCGCAAACTTGCACTGTCGCATATGCTGATGAAAAAGCACGGCAGCTGGATCATCTTTATGCAGAAGTTCGTTTATGGCATCAAAACGCTGATTCCGCTGGCCATCGGCATCACGAAGTATGACTTTACCCGCTTCTCCGTTCTCAACTTTTTCGCGGCGTTGCTCTGGACGCTGGTTGTGGGGCTGGGGAGCTACCTGGCAGGCAAACCGATCATGGGAGTTTACGAGGCAATCGTCGAACGTCCCTATATCGCACCGCTCATCATCGTTGTGTTGGGTGGGCTTATTTGGTTCTATCTCAGTCGGGCCACGAAAAAGCGCGCCTAGAGCTGCCGGATCTTGGTGATTTCGTCGCGTAGGCGGGCCGCCTCTTCGAACTCCAGTTTCTTGGCCGCTTCTTTCATCTTCTGATTCAGTTCGGCCAGGATCTTTTTACGTTCGGCGGCCGGCATCTTCTCCATTTTCTTGCGCTTGTTGTAGAGTTCGCCCGTCTCTTCGAGCTTGAGGTTTTCGTCGAGCTTGCGTTTGACGGTCGTCGGTGTGATGCCGTGGGCCTCGTTGTGGGCCATCTGTTTTTCGCGGCGGTGGGTCGTCGTGTCGATGGCGGCTTTCATGGAACGCGTCATCTTCTTGGCGTAGAGGACGACGCGCCCTTCCGCATTCCGCGCAGCACGGCCGATGGTCTGGATCAGGGAGGTCTCTGAGCGCAGGAATCCCTCCTTGTCGGCGTCGAGGATGGCGACGAGGCTGACTTCCGGAAGGTCCAGGCCCTCGCGCAGCAGGTTGATCCCGATGAGGACGTCGAACTCCCCTAGACGCAGGCTGCGGATGATCTGGTTGCGTTCGATGGCATCGATATCGGAGTGCATGTACTGCACCTGGATGCCGAGGTCGGCCAGGTAGGTGGTGAGTGACTCGGCCATCTTCTTGGTCAGCACCGTCACGAGAATGCGGTCCCCTTTTTCGACGGTCTTCTTGATCTCGTCGTGGAGGTCTTCGACCTGGTTGTCGGAGTCCTTGATGATGATCTGCGGATCGAGCAGGCCCGTCGGGCGGATGATCTGCTCGGCTTTGACGGCGCTGAGCTCCAGTTCTACGTCGGCGGGGGTGGCGGAGACGAAGAGGTAGTGGGGCGCCTTGTCGATAAACTCCTCGTATTTGAGCGGGCGGTTGTCCAGGGCGCTGGGAAGACGGAAACCGTATTCGACGAGTACCTCTTTGCGGCTGCGGTCGCCGGCGTACATCCCGCGGAACTGGGGCAGGGAGACGTGCGACTCGTCGACGATGATCATATACTTGTCATGGTTGATGGCGAAGTAGTCCAGCAGGGTGTAGGGGGCTTCGCCCGGCTTTTTAGCGGTGAGGTGGCGGGAGTAGTTCTCGATCCCTTTGCACATGCCGACGGTCTCCAGCATCTCGAGGTCGAACTCGGTGCGCTGTTTGAGGCGCTGCGCCTCGACGATCTTCTCGTTGGCCAGCAGGTTGTCCAGCCGCTCACCGAGTTCATCCTCAATCGTCTTCACGGCCCGGGAGAGTTTCTCCTGCCCGACGGTAAACTGGCTTGTGGCGTAGACGGTGACCTTCTCCTTCTCCTCAAGCTTTTTGTTGGCGATCACTTCGAAGGTGTAGATGGCCTCGATCTCGTCGCCGAAGAACTCCACCCGGATCGCCTCGTCCTCAAGGTAGGGCGGGTAGATGTCGAGCACGTCGCCGCTGACGCGCAGGTGCCCGCTGTCGAAGTAGGTGTCGTTGCGGCTATAGCCCATCTCCACGAGGCGCAAGAGCAGCTCCTTCTGCTCAATCTCCTGTCCGACCTCGAGGATCTGCACCATTTTGGCGTACTCCTCCGGGTCCCCCAGACCGTAGTTGGCGGAGACAGAGGCAATGACGATGACGTCGTCGTAGCTGAGCAGATTGGCCGTCGCCGAGAGGCGGAGACGTTCAAGTTCGTCGTTGATGGAGCTGTCCTTTTCGATAAAAAGGTCCTGGCGCGGGATGTAGGCCTCTGGCTGGTAGTAGTCGTAGTAGCTGATGAAGTATTCGACGTGGTTGTTGGGGAAGAAGGCCTTGAATTCGCTGTAGAGCTGGGCGGCAAGGGTCTTGTTGTGGGTCATGATGATCGTCGGCAGCTGGGTCTTTTCGATAACCTTCGCCATCGTATAGGTCTTCCCGCTTCCGGTGACACCTTCAAGGGTCTGGTAACGGTGCCCTTGGAGGACGCTCTTGGAGAGGGTGTCAATCGCTCCGGGCTGGTCTCCTGCCGGTGCATACTCGGTGACGACTTCAAATCTGCCCACGCATCATCCTTTACTCTTATCTCTTTGTGATAGAATTATAGCCAAGCGCGGCAGGGAGCGTTCCCGCCGCACAAACGAGAGAAACAGGACAGAGAAATTATGGAACAGCAAGGACAAAGCGTCGTTGACAGACTCGGCGGAAAAATTTCACAGGTGATGGCACAGCTGCAGGCACTGAAAGAGGAAAATGAGGTCCTGAAAAACGACCTGATGAACCAGCAGACGCAAAACGACGCCTACCGCGGCCAGATTGAACGCCTTGAAGCGGACAACGCAGCCAAAGAGCGCGAGATCGAAGAGATCGTCAACAAGATCGAGAGTATTCTCGGGTAAGCCGGAGGATCCGGCAAGCGCATGAGCAAAAAAGTCTCCCTCACCGTCAACCGCAGCCGTTTCGACATCGATCTCGACGACGCCTTTGCGGATTTCTTACTTGAACAACTCGATAAAGATTTCAAACTTGATGCAAATAATGATCTGAAAGTGCTTTTGCAGGCGTACGTCCGGAAAAACTATGAGCTTTTTGAGCAGGCAGGCAGGCTTGAAGAGATGCTGAACACGATAGATGCTAAAAATTGAGTATTTCCATTAATCTTTCTATAAGTAAGAAGATTACATAATAACATCAGGTTACGAGTGTGGCCAAAACTTATGTTAAGGAGTCTCTTATGAAAAGAGCTGGTTTTACAATGATCGAATTGATCTTCGTTATCGTTATTCTTGGTATTTTGGCGGCTGTCGCCATCCCGAAACTTGCTGCAACACGTGATGATGCGAAAATTTCTGCCATCATCGGAAATGCGCGTACACTGATCGGTGATATTACTGCAAAGCGTACTGCACTGGGTGAGGCAGACTTTAAACTTGCTCTCTATTCAGATGTTTCCAGTGTTCCTGCTAATAAAGGGGCGTGTGGTACTGCTTATGCTGCAGCTGATAAGCTTGCAGGTACGACTGCCTATTTGTGCGACTCTGACGCTGGTACTGGATGTGTAACGCTCCAAGTTGATGCGAACGGATCCACAATTACAGTTGGCACAAATACAGGTACTACTGTTTGTGATGGTGTCGCTGCTGACCCGGCGATCATTGCGTATAAAGCAACACCGATCAATATGGGTGGATCAACCGTTACTCGCTAATTTTTCTTAACAACCCCCCGGGCTTAAGCTCGGGAGTAATCCCCTTTTCAACCTTCGCTATACACATGTATACTACTGCTGTTTATTATCGCACTTTTTTGTTTTAAGAATGCAATTAGAATTAAAGGTGTAACATGGATATTAAGGGATCAACCATGAAAAAAGCCGCTTTTACGATGATTGAGTTGATATTCGTCATGTTGGTGTTAGGAATTCTTGCAGTCATCGCGATCCCAAGATTAGCGGCGGTGCGTGATGATGCAGAAATATCGAGAATGGCGAGCGATGTTATGACGGGCAGCTTTGAATGTGCTGCTCATGTTGTGGCGAGGGGAGCGGTCGATCCAACGATGTCAAATATGTCTCAAGCGATCAAAAATGTTGTTATTGCTGGAAAAGCGACCGAATCTCCAAGGCATGTCTCATTTATTATGGGAACGATTCCAAACTGTGTCATGCTTGACATTAATCAAAGTAGTGATGGAAATGTTGAAGAGATCCAACTCAGTTATGCGAATGCTGGTAGCGATGATCTCTGTCTCGGGTTACATGATGTTATCGACGAAGGGAAATTTCCCATTCCATTGAAAGGAAGAACCATTGTACGCTAAACGATATGGATTTACAATGATTGAACTTGTTTTTGTTATTGTTGTACTGGGAATTTTGGCGGCTATTGCCATTCCAAAATTTGCAGCGACAAGAGAGGATGCGCAGATATCCAAAGGGGCGGCTGATGTCGCTGCGATCCGTTCCGGAATCATTTCTGTACGGCAGCAATACCTCCTGCGAGGGCAGACATCCTATCCCTCTTCGTTGAGCGGTGCAGGCGTTGCAAGCGGGAAACTGTTTGACGGAAACGGAACAGGGACGATCCTGATGTACGCAGTAACACCCAAGACGGCCGGAGGGCACTGGCGGGGTACCGACCCGAATTATATCTACCAAGTAGGAACGGTGAACTGCGGCTTTACCTATAATAATGCAAACGGTACGTTTAATCTAACGACAACCGGTCAGATATACTGTGACGGGCTTGTCGGTAACTGATGTTGCTACGGCTATTGTGAAACTTTTTTCTCTCCTTTCACGATAGCCAATGCCCTATTTTGAACTCTCTCTTTTAAATACCCCGCTTGGTGCACTGACTTACGCATCTGATACACCTTTGGAGAAGGGGCAAATCATTGAGGTGTCGCTACAGACGAGAAAGCGTCTCGGTATCGTAATGAAGCAGGTGGAACAACCTGCTTTTGAAACCGAAAAGATCACTGCACTACAAAGCGCCTATTTCAAAAATTGGCAAATCGAATTCGCAAGATTTATCTCCGAATACTATTTTTGTTCCCTGGGGGAAGCGCTGGGGCTCTTTGTCCCTTATGACGGATTGTCAAACGAGGTAGATCAGACGCTGTATGGCTCAATTGCACTTTCGAAACGCCAGGAAGAGGTGTTGACTTTTCTGAAAAAGCATCCGGTCTCACTGCTTTTCGGCGATACCGGTTCGGGCAAGACAGAGATCTATATGAAATATTTTGAGGCGATGCTGTCACAGGGAAAACGTTCTTTGTTCCTCATGCCGGAAATCTCGCTGACACCGCAGATGCAGAAGCGCCTGGAGGCGCATTTCGGGGATGCCGTGGTGATGTGGCACTCGAAACTGACGAAGAAGCAGAAAGAGAAAGCACTGATCAAGATTCGTAGCGGAGAGGCGGGGATCATCGCCGGCCCGCGCTCTGCGCTTTTCCTGCCGATCGACGATCTTGGCGTGATCATCGTTGACGAGGAGCATGACGACAGTTATAAATCCTCCTCACGCCCGCGCTACCATGCCCGGGATATGGCGATCTATTACGGGAAACTGCTCAAGATCCCGGTGGTGCTTGGCAGTGCGACCCCTTCACTCAGTTCCTATGTGAAATTCCCCCACTACCGGCTCAAAGGCGGGCATTTTCAGAGCGAGCGCGCGTTTGAGTTTGAAGCACATGCCGAGGGGATTACGCCGAAGATCGAATCGGCCATCGAGGCGACCGTGGCGCAAAAAGAGCAGGCGATGCTTTTTATCCCGACCCGGGCGAATTTCAAATATCTCATCTGCAGCAGCTGCGGCTATACCTATGAGTGCCCTTTTTGCAGTGTCGGGATGAGCGTACACCGCTACCGCCGTCAGGTACGCTGCCACTACTGCGGGTTTGCCGAGGCGATTCCCCAGCACTGTCCCGAATGCCAGACGGGTGACCTTGTCAGTTCGCGTCTGGGCACGGCGGAAGCGGTCGAATATTTCCATGAGCAGCAGCCGCAGTGGCGGGTGGCGCAGTTCGACCGGGACAAGATCACAACCCAGAAAAAGCTCAAAGAGCTGCTGCACGCTTTTAACGAACACGAGATTGATCTGCTTGTCGGGACGCAGATGCTCTCGAAGGGGCATGATTACCATGCAGTGACGCTCGCGGTCGTTTTGGGTCTGGACAACCTTCTCAGTCTCAGCGATTACCGAGCTCGGGAGCGCGCATTGTCGCTTTTGCTGCAGATCGCGGGGCGCAGCGGCCGGAAAAAGGCGGCACGCGTCATTGTGCAGACTTTCAATGCCGAATTCTTTTCCGCCTATGTCGATGCGTATGAACGGTTCTTGGAGGAGGAGAAACTCTTCAGAGAAGGGATGTACCCGCCCTACAAAAAGCTCTGCCGCGTGCTCTTTGCCCACAAAAAAAGCGAGACTGCCGAAGCGGCGATGCGTCAGATGGAAACGGGACTGAAAGTGTTCGACACGGTGGAAATCGTCGGGGCCGGGAAGGCACCGATTGAAAAGATCGCGGGGAAATACCGCTATCAGATTCTGTTGCGCTCCGATAAGAGCACTGACCTGATCCGGGCGCTCAAAACGACGAAGGTGCCGCTGGCCGAGATCGATATGGATCCCATCGAGTTCGGCTAATATCGATTTGAAAGCTCAAACTAACGGCCATCTGGCTAAAATCCCTCTATGATTAAGCGCTATCCTACCAAGCAGATTTATGTCGGAAATGTCCCCGTCGGCGGGGATGCGCCTATTTCCGTTCAGTCGATGACCTACAGCCGTACCCGCGACGTCGAAGCGACGGTTGAACAGATCAACCGCCTTCATTTCGCGGGGTGTGACATTGTGCGTGTCGCCGTCCCGGATATGGAAGATGCGCTGGCACTCAGATCGATCAAGGAACAGATATCTTTGCCGCTTGTCGCCGACATCCATTTCAACTATAAGTTGGCCCTCGTAGCGGCAGAAGTCGTCGACTGTATCCGCATCAACCCGGGCAATATCGGTGAAAAAAGCCGGGTAAAGGATGTCGTCAAAGCCTGCCAGGAACGCAACATCCCGATCCGTATCGGCGTCAATGCGGGCAGCCTGGAAAAACAGTTCGATGCGAAGTACGGCCAGACGGCGGAGGGGATGGTCGCCTCGGCGGAGTACAACATCAAATTTCTCGAAGACCTCGGCTTTACGGATATCAAGGTTTCCCTCAAGGCCAGCGACGTGCAGCGTACCGTCGAGGCGTATCGCCTGCTGCGTCCGAAGAACAATTACCCTTTCCATCTTGGGGTGACCGAAGCAGGCACGAAGTTCCACGCGACGGTGAAGAGTGCCATCGGTCTGGGCACGCTGCTGCTGGAGGGGATAGGCGATACCATGCGCGTTTCCATCACCGGCGAACTCGAAGAGGAGATCAACGTCGGCCGCGCTATTCTCAAAGATTCCGGCGCGGCGGGGGAGGGGCTCAATATTATCTCCTGCCCGACCTGTGGCCGGATCGAAGCGGACCTGGTGAGCGCGGTGGACGAGATCGAAAAGCGCACCAAGCATATCAAGGCCCCGCTCAACGTCTCCGTTATGGGCTGCGTCGTCAATGCCATCGGTGAAGCGCAGCATGCCGACGTTGCGATCGCTTACGGCAAGGGGAGCGGCCTGGTGATGGTGAAGGGCGAAGTTGTTGCGCGCCTGGAGGAGAAGGAGCTGGTGGACAAGTTCGTCGACGAGGTTGAAAAGATGGCGGGAGGGAACGAATAATGGAAGAGAAACTCTACAACCTCGCCTTTGAAAAAGCCGTACTCAGTTCGATCATCTTCGAACCTTCCCAGTTCGAGGAGCTCGAAGCGATTCTGAAGTCGGAGGATTTCTACCTGCCGGCACACCAGGATATCTACGGTGCCATCGTCTCCCTCTCCCGCCGGGACGAGCCGATCGACGAAGAGTTTATCCGCAAAGAGCTCAATGCGAAGAAGAAGTTCGATGAGAACGTGATGCTCGAGATCCTCTCGGCCAACCCGATCTCGAATACGGCGGCCTACATTAAAGAGCTGAAGGATAAATCCCTCAAGCGGCACCTGCTGACCCTGACGACGGAGATCAAGAAGGTCGCGCTCGAAGAGGAGTGGCCCAGCAGCGAAGTCGTGGACATGGTCGAGAAAAAGCTCTACGAGATCACCCAGGATTCGCAGACGAGCGATTTCAAAGACGCCGAGTCGGTGACGATCGATACGATGCGATACATCGAAGAGATGAAGGCGCGCGGTAATTCCGTACTGGTCGGTGTCGATACGGGGTTCGCTGAACTGAACAAGATGACGACGGGTTTCGGCAAGGGGGACCTCGTCATCGTTGCGGCGCGTCCGGCAATGGGGAAGACCTCCTTTGCGCTTAACATGGTGCAGAACCTGCTGCGAAAAGGGAAGGGCGTCGCTTTCTTCTCCCTGGAGATGCCGGCGGAGCAGCTGATGCTACGTCTGCTCTCCGTTGATACCTCCGTCCCGCTGCAGAAACTGCGTGTCGGGGATATGAATGACGAGGAGTGGACAAGACTCGGACAGGCGGTCGAACGGATGCAGTCGAGCAAGCTCTTTGTCGATGACCAGGGCTCGGTCAACATCAACCAGCTCCGTTCCCGTCTGCGCAAGCTCAAGGGGCAGCATCCCGAGATCGAGATGGCCGTTATCGACTACCTGCAGATCATGAGCGGCACGGGCACGCGGGACCGCCACCTGGAGGTCAGCGAAATGTCCCGGGGGCTGAAGATGCTGGCGCGTGAGCTGGAGATGCCCATCGTCGCGCTCTCCCAGCTCAACCGCGGCTTGGAGTCGCGCAACGACAAGCGCCCGATGCTCAGCGATATCCGCGAATCCGGCTCCATCGAGCAGGACGCCGACATCATCCTCTTCGTCTACCGCGACGACGTCTACCTCTACAAGGAGGAGAAAGAGCGTGAAAAGGCGGCAAAGGCCGAAGGCAAGGAGTTTACGCCCACCTATGTCGAGAAAGAGGAGGAAGAGGCCGAGATCATCATCGGTAAGCAGCGTAACGGTCCGACGGGCCATGTCAAGTTGCTCTTCCAGAAGCGGCTGACCCGTTTTGTCGATATGCCGACCTATAATGCAACGGAGATCGTCTACGAGAACGTCGATACGAAAAGCGCGGAGATGGATGTCGGCAGCGTTTCGATGCCGACGATCTGATCAACCCGTACCCCACTACTCCCTTCAATAAGTTTTGATAGAATATCTATAAACCAAAATAGTTATTCTATATGAAACTAGAGCCCCCTTCTCTTTTAACCTCCCCACGGGAAGTTGCCCTTTTCCTGGGTTTCGTTTTCGCTGCTTTTCTCCTTTCCCTTGGCGGGGAGTATCGTGCTTATACGCAATTGACCCGGTATGACGATGCGGTGATCTTTGCGACCGTCGAGCAGCAGTATGAAAAGCGCAAGGCGGAGCGGACCTACCAGGTGTTGAAGCTGCGCAGCGAGGCGGGTGCCTTCTTTTATATGACGGCCCCGGCGGCCCTGCGGAACCTGCAGGGGTATGCGGTACGGGTCTGGCTGCGAACGGACCGTCTGGATTTCAGGCACTATCTCAGCGGCTTTTTCGCCCATGGCGCTGTCGATGCCGTCTTGCCGCGACGCCAGTGGAAGTTTCGGGCGGGGGAGTGGTTCGCCGCCCAGCATGACGAGGGACGAAGCGGAGCGCTTTTTGCCGCACTTTTTACGGCAACGCCGCTGCCAACCGAGTTGCGAACGTCCCTGGGGCAGCTGGGCATCAGTCACCTGCTGGCGATCAGCGGCTTCCACCTGGGACTGCTCAGTGTGCTTCTGTTTACACTGCTGCGTTTTCCCTACCGCGCCCTGCAGTCGCGCTGGTTTCCCTGGCGCAACGCGCACAGGGATCTGTTCGCTGTCACGGCAATGATCCTGTTGGGCTATGCCCTCTTTTTGCAACTGCCGCCCTCCGTGCTGCGCGCTTTCGCGATGATGCTCATCGGTTTTTTTCTTTATGACCGCGGCCTCCGGCTGCTCTCGTTCCAATCCCTCTTCATCGCCGCCGTACTCTTGATTGCTATCTGGCCCCGGCTGCTCTTTTCCGTCGGGTTCTGCCTCTCCGTAGCGGGGGTCTATTATATTTTTCTTTTCCTGCACACTTTCGCCGACCGGGGCAAAATATTCACCTTCGTCGGGATGCACGTGTGGGTCTACCTGATGATGCTGCCGATCGCGCTGACGATTTTCGGTACCTTCTCGGCCCTTCACCCGCTCTCTATCCTCTGGACAATGCTCTTTATCCCTTTCTACCCGCTGACGCTGCTGCTGCACGCTGCCGGTGCTGGAGGCGTTCTTGATGCACCGATCGTCTGGATTCTCGAACTGCCAGTATCTGCGGTCAGGGTGGAGGCAGGGTGGTGGCTGCTGATCTCCTGGGGCGCTCTAAGCCTGCTTGCGCTTCCATCCAAGACGGTCAAAATGCTCCTGCCCTTTCTGGCCACGGCGGTATTTGTAGGCGCGGTCTATCAGGTAGCATAGCTTGAGGCCGTAGACGAAGATGATCCACGAGGTGTAGATCCAGATAAAGGTGAAGAGGACGATCGAGAAGGAGCCGTAGACGGTTGAATAGGTTTTGTTGTAGAAGATGTAGTAGACAAAACCGTTCTTGGCCAGCGTCCAGACGGCGGCGATGATAAAGGAGGTGATAAAGGCGGCCTTGGTGTCGACGTTGGTGTTGGGCGAGATCTTGTAGATGATGAAGAAAAGCATCCAGACGATGAAATAGGGGAAGAGGCTCACCAGGTTGAACCATGCCGTCGCCCCGTATTCGCCGAGTACGGCGGCGGCCCGGGTCGAGAGGTAGATGGAGAGACCGAAGGCGATCGGGCTCAAAGTTACCAGGGTCCAGTAGGTCGTGACCGACTGCCAGATGGAGCGGCGTTTTGTATGGAAGATCTTGTTGACGATGTACTCGTAGTTTTCGAAAAAGAGCATGGAGGCGACGACGATCATCACGGAACCGACGACGCTGAGTTTGACGGCGTTGCTGAGAAACTCGTCGATATATTGGGAGATCTGTTCGGACTGTACAGGCAGGAGGTTCTCGATGAGAAAGGTTTTCAGATCCGCGTAATACTCCTGGAAACTCGGCATCGTCACCGCGATGGAGAGGATGATCATCAGCAGCGGTATGACGGTGAAGATCGTGTAGAAACTGAGGCTCGAAGCGTAGTAGGTCAGCTCGGAGTCAAGGAGCTGGTTCCAGTAGTAGCGGGCGTGCCGCTTAAAGCGTTTCCAGGAGTAGCGGTGGATGTTCTCTTGCATACGAAGATTGTAGCACAAAGCGCTTTACGGAAGCGGTGCGCAGGGGCGCACCGGGGGAGTATGGGTTAGTCGAGTCCCATCTTGTTCGGGTTGAGGATGTTGTTGGGGTCGAAGGCCTTTTTGATCGCCTTGAAAAGATTCATCTCCTCGTCGGTAAAAGCCATGCCCATGTAGGGGGCCTTCGCCAGGCCGATGCCGTGCTCGCCGCTCAGCGTCCCGCCCATGTCGATGGTGGCCTGGAAAACCTCCTCGATTGCCTTGTAGCCGATTTTGACCTGTTCGGGGTCCTTGCCGTCGACCATGACGTTGGTGTGGACGTTGCCGTCGCCCGTATGGCCGAAGCAGGGGATGTTGATGTTGTACTTGTCGGCGATGGCGTAGAACTTCTCGAGCAGTCCCGGCAGGGCGGAGCGGGGGACGGTGACGTCCTCGTTGAGCTTCTTGCTGCCGTAGACGGCGAGGGACTGGCTGGCGTTTCGGCGCGCGAACCAGAGGTCGGCGGCTTCGGCTTTGTCTTTTGCGATGACGAAGTCCGAACAGCCGTTCTCGCGGAAGACCTTCTCGATCTGGGCGAGCTGGAAGTCCAGGTCGGGTTCGAGGTTGCCGTCAACGTCGGTGACGAGGATGGCACCGGCATCGACGGGAAGGCCCTTGTTGAAGGTCTGCTCGACGGCACGGATGGTGAGGTTGTCGAGGAACTCCATCGCCACCGGGGTGACACCCGAGGCCATCGTTTTGTAGACCGCTTCCATCGCTTCCGTGACGGAGGGGAAAACCCCCATTGCCGTCTTGGTCATTTTCGGTTTGGCGATCAGTTTGAGGGTCACCTCCGTCGTGACGGCCAGGGTCCCCTCCGAGGCGATGAGGATCCCTGCGATGTTATAGCCCGCGACATCCTTAATGGTCCGTTTGCCCGCCTTGATGACGTCGCCGTTGGGGAGCACCGCCCTAATGGCCATGACATAGTCCTTGGTGATGCCGTATTTCGCCGCCCGCATACCGCCGGCGTTCTCGCTGACGTTGCCGCCGATCGTGGAGTAGTCCTGGCTGGCCGGGTCCGGCGGATAGAAAAGCCCGACCGCTTCGACGGCGCGCTGCAGGTCCATGTTGATGACCCCTGGCTGTACGACGGCGACCATATTCTGCATGTCGATCTCGAGGATCTTGTTCATATGCTTTTCAAAGGCGAGGACGATCCCGCCGTGGCTGGGAAGCGCCCCGCCAGTAAAGCCGCTTCCTGCGCCGCGGGGAACGATGACGATGCCGTGTTCGTCGCAGTAGCGCAGGATGTCGCTGACGTCCTGCTCATGGCGCGGGAAGAGGACGGCATCGGGTTCGAAACGTTCGCGGGTCGCATCGTAGGAGTAGGCGAGAAGATGCGCTTTGTCGCTGTAGATGTTGTCGTCGCCGACAACGGCGGCGAAGTGCTGCAGGTGCTTGGGATCGATCATGGCTGGCCCTTCAGGTCAAATTCGTCTAATAATTGCTTATCGGCGCTTGGATGCGACTGAATAAAGTCGTATAGTTTCTGCGAGTGCGGGTTGTTTTCAACGAGCAGTTCGAGGTAATAGGGTTCATAGGCATCGAGCCTGCCGCTGCCGCTGCCGAACCAGTTGGCGTCGATCTCTTTAACCCGGGTGTAGAAAGGGAGCAGCGGCTTCTCATAACTCAGACCGGCCTGGGTGACCTGCAGCAGGCTCAGGCTCTGGCAGTCCAGGGTGAAGAGGGTGTCGTCAAGGTAGAGGAAGAGCAGACCCGTCGTGGCAACGGTGCAGAATCCGGCCAGGTCCTCTTTGAGCGGCGTCGGATGTCCCCGGTAGGAGAGGTAGGTTGCCAGGGTATCGGGATGCATCCAGTCGACACTGCCGAGCTGTTCCGTCAACTTGAAGTAGGTGGCACGCGTCGGGGCGATCAGTACACCGCGGGTATAAGCGAAGGCGAGGATGACCTCGTCACCTGCTTGGGGCTGCCACTCGCCGCGCGGCAGGGAGTTTTGCTGCAGACCGCTGTATTCGGAAAAGGCGACGGTCAGGACACCGGCCGCGTCGTCATAGCGCTCGGCGACGGCATTGGCGATGATCGCACTGTGCTCCGGCGTAAAGTGGCGGACGACAAAACCGCTGACGCCCGGTTCGACGCGCGCCGTCTTGATCGTACCGGACGCATTCTCGGCGGAGACGCTTTCGAGGGAGAGGTGCAGTGCGCCGGCATGAAGAAACCCTAAAAATAACGGAAGAATATAGAAGACTCTTATCACTGAAAACCTTGCAATCTAAATGGGCAAAAATTATAGCCTAGCGTTGATAAATGGGCTCTTTATACCCTTTAGAGCTGGGCTTTAGGACGAATCTGCTACCCTTTCACATCCGTTGGATGGAGGTGAGATTTGGTTCGGGTCTTTTGGCTGCTTTTGGCGCCCCTGGTGCTGTTGGCGTCGTCGGTGGAAACGTACAAATGGAGCGAGGGCGAGAGCTATCTGATGTTCCTGGAGCGTCTCCATCTTCCGCAGGCGCTTTATTACGATATCGACAGCGACGACCAGAAGCTGACGGAGGAACTTCGAACCGGCATGCCCTATCAGGTGATGCATGACCGAAACGGCACGATTGAACAGGTGCTCATTCCCGTCTCCGACGAATTGCAGCTGCATCTTTACCGCAAAGCGGCCACTTACGCATTTGAAGCAATCCCGGTGATCGCGTCGACTGAGCAGGAGTCGATCACGCTCTCCATTGAAAACTCCCCCTATTACGATATTCTCAAAGCGACAGGTTCCCGCTCATTGGCGCATACCTTCGTCGCCGGGTTCAAAAACTCCCTGAACTTCCGCCGGGATCTGCGAAAAGGGGACCGGCTGGTGATGGTCTATACGCAGAAGTACCGTCTTGGAAGCCCTTTCGGCATGCCGGAGTTGAAGGTCGGTATGATTGAAATGCGGGGGAAACGGCATTCGGTCTACCTGAACAGCGATGAGCGCTATTATGATGAAAAAGGGCGCCAGGTAGAGGGATTCCTGCTCTCCAGACCCGTTCGAAACGGCCGGGTGAGTTCCGGGTTTACGCTGCGCCGCTTCCACCCGATTCTCAAACGCTACCGTGCCCACCTCGGGGTGGATTACGCCGCGCCGCGGGGCACGCCGGTCTTGGCTGCCGGCAGCGGAACCGTTATCTTCGCAGGACGGACGCGCGGGTATGGCAATCTTGTCAAGGTCCGTCACGGGGACGGGTATGTGACGCTGTATGCCCACCTGAAGGCACTCAAAGGCGGTATCCGCAGCGGTAAACCGGTCAAGCAGGGCCAGGTGATCGGCTACGTGGGCAGCACGGGGCTTTCGACCGGGCCGCACCTCCATTTCGGCCTCTATAAGAACGGCCGGGCGATCAATCCGGCACGGGTGGTCCAGGTGACAACGAAACAGCTCGGCGGCAAGGCACTTAAAGCCTTCAAAGGCCGGATGGCAAGTCTTGATACCAAGGTCGAGGAAGTGCTTGCGCACCCGACGGAGGCTGTGAAAGTGGAGACGATCGACAACGCCTGCTATATCGATCCCGAAAGCTGCCGTCCGCTGAAAAAGGGGGAGATTAATGAAACACATCAGTGAGATCAAGCATGCGTTCGAGCAGTTCCTGCTGGCCAAGACGGAACATCTTCCCCACGCCAGCGAGATCGCTTACCTGCTTAAAAATGTTCACAAGGATAACCCGGAGGATTTCCGCGGAATGCTCGGCCGGATCCCCCAGGATGTCCGGGGAGAGGTCCTGCTCGAACTGCCCGAAAAGCTCAAAGAGGATGCGATCGAGCACTACTCCAGTGACGAGCTCGCCGAGGCGGTCGAAGGGCTGGATTCGGACGACGCCGCAGAGCTGATCGAGGATATCGTCGATTTCGACGAAGATAAGTCCGAGGCCGTTTACGAACAGCTCGACGAGGAAGACCGCGAAGATATCGACAAGATCCGCAGCTACGAAGATGACCAGGCCGGTGCGTGGATGCAGACGGAGCTTTTCGAAGCGACCCTTGACGAGACGGTACGCGATGCGATCGCCCGGCTCAAACGGCTCAAAGAAGAGGGCGAACTGGAGAATGTCCACCAGCTTTACATCGTCAATGACGAGCACCGCCTGGTTGCGACCGTTGCACTGGAAGACATGATCCTGATGGATTTCGAGCAGACGTTCCGTGCGCAGATGGGGCCCAAAGAGTTCCGATCGGTCGAGGCGACCGACGACATCGACGAAGTGGCAACGATCTTCGAACAGTACGACGTCGCCGTGCTGCCGGTTGTCGACCACGACAGCCGTCTTGTCGGGCGGATCACCTCGGACGATATCTTCGACGTCATCGAAGAGCGTGCCACCGAGCAGATCTATAACCTCGCCGGGGTCAACGACGAGGTTGAGCAGGAAGAGGGTATCAAAGGGGTTTTCAAAAACCGTGCAAGCTGGCTCTTTGTTAACCTCCTGACGGCCATCCTCGCTTCGGCGGTCATTGGCCTGTTCGATGCGACGATCGCGGCCTATGTCCCGCTGGCGATTCTGATGCCCATTGTCGCATCGATGGGGGGCAACGCGGGCACGCAGACCCTGACGGTCATGGTACGCCAGATGGCGTTGGGGGACATCGAGTTCGGCAACGCCAAATCGGCGCTCTACAAGGAGATCGCCGTTGCGCTGCTCAACGGGCTGCTTTTTGCTTTGATTATGGGGCTGATCGCCTGGGCCTGGTTCCAGCTTCCGCTCTTGGGAATGGTCATCGGGATGGCGATGATCATCAACCTTTTTATCGCCGGCTTTTTCGGTGCTTCCATCCCCCTGCTGCTCAAGCGCCTCAACATCGACCCGGCGGTCGGCTCGACCGTCCTGCTGACGACGGCGACGGACGTCTTCGGCTTCTTCAGCTTCCTCGGACTCGCCAAGATTATCCTTCTTTGATTTTTCATTGAAGGGTTTGGCTCCCTTGTAAACATTTCTATAAGATCATTGATATTTGACGGTGCGGAAGAGCGCCATAGATGCATGCCCCCGAGGGAGTACATTTATGGCATGAGTCCATTGCTAAAGCAGGCATGGCGTCAGCGAAGTAGCCGAGCTTTTCAAGTAAATCTCGCGAGGCGAAGGGTCGCTTTTACAGTTTGTAAAAATAAATGAAGTGCGGTTGACTGCACGCGCCCCGGAGGAAGTGCCCTTGGGGTATGAGCCCGCTGCTGAAGCGGACACAGCGTCAGCGTAGCCGGAGGGGCTTTCAAGGAAACATCGCGTTGCGAGCGGTACCCTTGTTTGGCTCCTGCGGCGTTAGAATTTATAAGAGACGTTGGCGTAGAAGTAACGCCCCGGTTCGTTCAGCAGCATGACGTCCCCGGCGGGATCGAGGCTGAGCAGCGTCAGGTCTTTATAGGTGTTCGAAACGGCGTAGGTCGCGTTGAACACGTTGTCGACGCCGGCGATCAGACCGAAGTTACGGTTGATGCGGTGATCGATTTTGAGGTTCATGACCGCCCAGGCGCCGATAGCCTGTTCACCGTTCTCCGCATCGTAACGGTCCCACTGGTGTGCGGCGACGCCTTCGATGGTGGCCAGACTGTCGTCACGATAGTTCCAGTTGAGCG